>JANRIC010000072.1:0-17070 GCA_033765345.1 Microscillaceae bacterium | reverse complement strand
TTTTTTTGAGTTTTTTTGTAAGTTTTCTTCTAAAACTCTATAAAATATCGCAAAATATGGGTTTTGATAAAATATAGCATGTAAGTTTTATAAGAATAGTTATATTTCATATAAATATTTCGCTAGGGTGCGAAAAGTCGGATACAAACTATTTTATACCGTATAGACAGATAATATGCCTTCCCCTGCTCATTTAAGCAGGCTTTCTGCGCTTCCATCTCCTCAAAAAACTTTTTACGGAAAAAGAATCTGCCTTCGGGGTTGATATGGACGGAGTTTTCGGAAACCAGGTATTCAATCGCCCAACGGATAAAGGCTTTTTCTTCGGGGGTGAGGCATGAAAATCCTATAAGGTTTAGAAACCTTATAGGATTGAAATATCTACTTATTTCTTCTTGCCTTTCATTTGTTTTTTCAAAGCTTCTACTTCTTTGGCCAGTGATTCATACTGGGTGAGTTGTAGCTCAAGGGCTTTGATTTTTTTATCCTGCTCGATGGTGTAGAGGGTGAGTTCTTCTATTTTGACGATGAAGTTTTTATTCATCTTAGACAGACTATAGCCTTGCTTAACGATCTCCTCTGCCGAAGGGATGCCAGGCAGGTGTTTGTTTTTGTTAATAAATTCCTCTAATTCTTTGAGGGAAATGAGGTCATAATTATCTCCAAAAACAAAATCTCCCCATCTGTCTTCACTCATTTGTATGATGCTTCCATCCCCGTCAGCAGGGGCATCAGCCCAATCAGCCTTAGGGACAATGGCGTAATCCTCACTCACGATTCCTTTTTCTACCCAAAGAAGGTAGTCTTTATAATACTTAGTGTTGGCTGCTGAAAAACTGGTATTAGCATCGTTGTCTTTCGGACCGATATGCACGGCACCTCCTACAGTCAAGGCACAACTATCTACCAACTCGTGGGTATTTATTCCCAGTTGCGCCATTCTTATTGAACCTGTTCCATATCGGCTTGCATTAGGATCTGCGGTACTGTTGTAATCATCTGTATCTACAAAATATCCAAACAAGAGTGGATTTTCGTTGCTGGCCGAGTTATTAACCATAAAGAACGGCTTTGTTGATTTAATATCGGAAGTTGAAGCATCCGCATCATACCCGGCGTTATACCCTATCAAAACACTATAATTTAAATTAGCATTAGCCATACCGGCATTTGCCCCTAATGTAACATTACCGTTTCCGGTTAAGCTTTTGCCTGCCTGATGACCGAAATTTGAATTCAAAAAGCCAGATACGTTTTCATTACCGGCAGAGTAGCCATAGTTATTATTCTGATAACCAGTTGTAATATAATAACCTGAGGCACCACCAAAGTTATTATTCTGATATCCGGTGGTGATAGAAGGACCGGCAAATGCACCAAAGTTGTCGTTATGGTATCCTGAAGTAATATTTTTACCAGCGTTGCTTCCTACGCTTGTATTAGAAATACCTGTGGTGGAGCTATAATTAATACTACGACCCAGGGTTAAATTGTCATTTATTCCACTAAGAACCATGGTGCCTACGGTCAGCGTACCGCTTGCCGTCAGGTTGCTCGCTGTGAGGCTTCCACTGGTATTGATGCTGCCAACAGTAAGACTTCCAGCCGTGGTGATGCTACCCGCAGTCAGAGTACCGCTGGTAGTCAGGCTACCTGTAAGAATGACGGAATTGTTTGTAAGTGCTAAAGTGGAAGCACCAGAACCGACATTGAATAAAAGTTTGTTGCTTGAATTATTTTGACGAATGATCACATCTCCGGCAACTGCATTTGACGCAAAATTTCCATTATTAACAGCAACACCAAATTCCAAATCGGTAGCGGTTCGCCCGATGCCTAAACTTGTGTTGTTTGTGCTTGCTCCACTGAGAAGTTGGAAAGAATTTGCTCCGTTGTTGGTCATCTTGATGTTTCCAACAATATCCAGTTTAGCCGTAGGCATAGCACTCCCTTTATTGATTCCTACATTTCCGCCATTAAAAACAACATTGTCAGAAAAGCTTACGATTCCCGTTCCGGGAAGATCAAATGAAAAAGCGCCTTCACTATTTGTAAAACCTGTCCCTGTCGAGTATCTGCCGCCCTGCATATACATAGCAGAGCCAGTATTGGGGTTGATTTGAACATTATCTTTGGTAATCGCCATAATATTGTTTCCGTCTATAAAATGGTAGACCGTGTTATTAGGGCTTCCTTTGGCGAGCGTTATCGCTGCTTTCTCTGCTCCGGCGTTAAGAAACCTCAGTTGAGGGTTACCAGTGCCAAGATTTTCTACGGTGATTCCGTCATTTCCACTTGAATTACCAAAGACCTGCAAAGCCTGAGTGGCAGGATTTGGATTGATAGGATCAACAATGATGGCATTCGTGCTTGTTGCACTGGACGGTTGGTTAGTGATTTTTACATTACCACTGACATCAAGTGTGGAGGCGGGCGATGTGTTGTTAATCCCCACTCTTTTGTTACCCATGTTCATATACATGGTTTTATCCACGGTAGGCAGCCCAGTGTTTTGATCTATACCACCAAAGTAAAGATTATCATCAGTTAGAATGTTTAACTGTCCATTATAATCGTCGATTCTACTGAAGTAGGATGCCCAGGTATTTCCTCCCCAAACCAAGCCTTTCATATCGCCCGTGTTGGTAAAACGTAAATCATTCGTAAGTCTCATATTGCCAACTACATCCAAATTAGCACTGGGAGAGGTGTTAATGCCCAATTTACCGTTGTTTGTGAATGTAAAGAAATTTGTTCCTTGATCCTGCCAAATACTTCCGTTTGTAGATGCCCAGTTAAAAGCAAGATTATTCGTACCATTCCAGCTTATGATATTCCATCCAGAGTTTCTGTTGTTCAAGCGAAGAAATGATGCAACATTTGTATTGTCATTATTTAATATGTAACCAGCCTCCGATATTGACTTAAGATCCGGACTTGTAGGAAAAGTTTGGGCAAAAGCGGTACCTACAACCATAAATAATATGAAAAAAACTATGGCGATTTGTCTTATTATGGTTGAATTATAGAATTTTAAAAATTCTTGGGTCATATAGGCAAATAAAAGAAATAGGTCGTTCCAAAGGGATAATTTATTTTGAGATTTCATTTTTTAGATTGTTTTAAATTTTGTAAGTTAGAAACTATTGGATAAATATGATTCTTTCTTCTTTTGAAAATTCTTTGCAAACTACTTTAATCAGATAAGTACCTGGATTCAAAAACGTGTGCATTTCAGAAATTTTAATTTGGTTAAATGCTTGGGCTTTTAAATTAGAAAACGCTTTTTGATAGAGTATTTTTCCGAGCACATCCACTATGGAAATCTCGATGGGTTGGGATTCATTTAGGTAGAAATTTAGGATCAGCTCGTTATGATCAATCGGATTGGGATAAAGCTTAAAGCCTTCCGGTTCTTCGGCTTTTGCCTCCCTCCCTATTAGGGGATTGACATCAAGTTTATCCATAGTAGCAGTATAATTCAATACATTGGTTGGTCCGGCGATAAAATCACCGTTTTGGTTTTTAACCACTATATCCTGAATGGATTCATTAGCATTCAGAATTACGGCGCGGCCAAAGCGCAAATCATTATAAAAATGATATTCACCTGCTACGGCATCATAATTTTCAAAAAACCGGGGATCGTAGCCATTCCCAGCTGAACTCGGATGCGCCGGAGCTGTACTGGCAAAAACTCCGGTGCTATTGTCAAATACCTTATGGAGTTTTAGTATGGATTTGTAGTAGGAAGGTACAATCCATCCGTAAGTAACAGTAGGAGAAAGCCAGTAGAAATTCATTTCGTAGTCATCTTCATTGAAAGAATAACTAGCCGAAAAATTCTCGATAGTACTGGCAGCGGTATTGATCGGATCACTAGAGTTGTTGGCTATCTTGGCTTCCAAAAATTGATTCGTGGAAGGATTCCAAACCGGGTTACGCGGATGATCAATGCTTGAAGGGGGTGTATCTCCTAAAGAAGAAGAGTAGTGTAATACCCAAGCTTTAGGAAACCAAGTATCTAAGGCTGCCATTTCAGCATTTTTAAAATCCGAGGCACTTAGATAAGGCATTACAGGATTATCCACTCCGTCGACTCGATGATACCAAGCGTATCTGGAGCTATAATTATTAAATGGTCCCCAACGATCATTAGTCACTTCGGTATTTCTGGGTCCTTTAACAAATTTATATTCACTCCATACATTTGTAACCTGGGCTATTTTATAATTATTAACATCCATATCCAGACCTAGCCATCCCTTTTCATCATTGGTCAGATTTCTGACTTCAATATTGCCCTTGGTACTGCCAGCCTGGGTCGCCTCTCCGTAGCTATTTGATACGTGGATATAGGTTCGGACCGGGTTATTAGTAGATACTCCGTAATAAACCGTCAGCATAAAATCACCTTCGGTATTAAAAGTGTAATTAAAGGTAGTACCCGTTTGGGAAGTTACCAGGCTTCCTAACGTCCCAGTGCTATTGTTTTTATCAAATTGATTGAGCTCCCAATGAATGTCCGATCCATAAGATGCAAAAGGGAGTACCCGAGCCAGAGCTTCGCTGCCTAGTGAAAAGTCAAAGGCATAACTCTGGAAGCTAAATTCGGGTCTGGGATCGAGGGCTCCAAAAGACACTTTGGTGTCTTTTTTAAATGAATAATTTTTGGAACTAATGATTCCCAGGTTAGTCTTCATGTTCTCATAGTATGGAAAGTAGGTCTCATAGGGAGGTAGATTGATATCTCTTCTATAAAAGCCAATTTCAGTGCCTACGCCCTCATCCAGTTCAAATGATCCTGGGGCGATGTTGCTTCGGTCGAATGGGCCGTCAGCATCAGCCACTGACACGTGCCCTGCTCTGAAAGAAGTATTCATGTTTTCTCGGGGCAATCCACCCACCATAACCATATCGCCTCCCGGTGCCGCCACACAGAGGGTTATGGCTCGGGCGCGGTAGTCTTCTTCGGGCAAATGCAATATCCAATTACCATTAATAAAATCAATATGTTCCAGCCTCGGATCAGGATTTGGAAACAATTGATAATCATTCTCTACCGGCTGCGTGCTAAATTCTACGCCGGGGGTATAGGTTCTGACAAATACTTGGGGCTGATAATTTGAATCTTTGAACGTCAGCTTAGTAATGGTGTAGTCCTGTTGGCTCTTCCATCCAATTCTTCGGCCTTGAATGTGGCCATAAAAGCCCAAATCAGTTTGAAAAGGGGAGCTGACATTAAATTTAAAGCGAACTACTTCTCCATTTCCCCCGATAAACTCTACCTGTCCGGGAGCAGTTGCGTAATCATCAGTAGCATTGGTAACCGAGCCATCATTGTTGGCATCAAAAATACCAAAGGGGTGGGTAGCATCAGTATTTTTATCCATCATCGGCCAGCCCTGGTATTTATATTTATCTTGGAGCGTGCCGTTATAGCGGTTTTGGCGATAGGCATTCATAAAGTAAGTGAGCGCTCGATTGTCATCAATCGCCACATTACTACCCTTCTCGATATCCTCATACAGATGCTGAAATTTTAAGACATACCCCTGGCTGTCAGTAAAGAAATCTTTCTTATACAGCTTTAGGGTATTAGCATCTTCTATGATTAAGCGTTCATCCCGGTCATTCCAAAGCAGATACTTGGATTGGTTAAAGTTGGAGAAATCTGAAGAAAGTCCTTTAAAATAATCTGCTAGGAATTCAATAGCATAGCCCTGATATTGAGCATATCTTCGCGAAGAATTGGCACTCATACCTTTTTCAGACACATCGGGTTGGCCTTTAGGCCACACATAGGGAGGTGTATAGGTATTTAGCTTGGCATCCATTCGAACCTGAGCGTAATAAATATACGACCACGAACCGTCGGCATTCTGAACCCAGTCCTGAAGTTTGACGGGTTGACTGGGCAACCTTTTATAAAAATTTATATGATGAGCGGTGTAATTGAACGGGATGAACGGTGCATATTCTCCAGGTTGGCTGTTGGATTCTACTTCATAAGCAGCCATTCGTCCAAAGTTTGATAGCCAGGCGTAAGGCAATCCTTTAAATTCGGTATTTTGGATGTCGTTGATGTTGTAAGCCCGAAACTCAACCTTCTGCCCCAAATAGAGGTCATTTTCCTCATAATCCTGATTAGGATAATAAGTTCGCTTGAATTGGTCGTTGACATACAAATCTATGTAAGGCTTTTTGCTCTGATCAGCATGAAGTCTATAAACCTGGTCGGAGGAAAGAGGGGTATCAAATACCTGGAAATCATCGATGTAAGGGAAAGCCTTATTTAGGGTAGTGCCTATCCCAAAAGTATTTGCACTTGACAAATCTTGCTGTATGTACAAAGTATAGGTACAATCCAGGTTTCCGTCAGGGGGAATCAACCAACACCTGAGCGATTCAGGCTTCTGTACCAGAACAACCTGATACCAACCGGCTTGGGATAATATCTGCGGGTTCTCGAGCCATAAAATCCAGGGCTGATCTGTCTGGTGGGCGTAACGGTTATTACCTATTCGGTTTTTGTACTTCTTTAGCCCAAAAAGTTCTTTTTCATCTTTTTGAATGAAGAAAAACTGCTCAGTATCTAGGTATTGAGGCGGATAACCAGTCCAATTGGACTCAGCTTGACTAATATAAAACCAAAACGAAATGGTGTAGCCGTTGCTAATATTGGCTTCTTCAAAGAAATTTGGGGTTTTGATGTTGGAAAAAGTAGAAGAAAAATAAGCCACCTGATTACTTTGTCCGAATCGGTCTTGGATCGAAGAATTAAAACTTACTGAACTCATGGATAGGCCGCTTTTTCCACTACTTGAAATGTCCTTTATTCCGTCTATTTGGCTTAGGGGATAGTTGCGAATCGGAGAGGGGTAATTCCCTTGTGCCGTGGCAATCTGTTCTGTAGATATGATGAGCATGAACACCATTCCCAGATAAAGCCAGATTGGTAATAGCTTTTTTATAAATTTTCTCATTTTTATCTTGAATTTGAAATTTTAAGGGCTTATTAATCAGGCCTCTGACCGACGGCATACAAATATTGATTGAGTAAGTAGGGTCTATCAGAAATAATTAAGGTAGCCCCTACGGTTTGAGTAAGGAAGTTCCAGTCTCCCTTCAAGTCTCCATCTACATCATTGCAGCACCAATTTATGGGCTCACGTCCGTCATATCGGCCACGACAAGCCTCCGGCCAGGTAGAAAACATTTGGACACGTTTGTCTGAAGCTTTTACCAGGTTTGTAACTGTCATCGAGTTAGGATAGTCACTATTATTTTTTTGGCTCAGTTCAAACGCCCTTGCATAAGATTGATTTTTCCATAAATTATAAAAATCCAGAACTGTAGCGTCGTCTGATGAGCAGATAGGAACGTATAATAATCTGGATTGCTTGACGGCAGGCACCTTAGACAGCGGCCCGGCCATAAAATCAGCTACACTCAATTTTGATTTGAAGATTACATAATCGAGGGTTTGGTATTGATCATCTAAAGCCACTGATTGCTCGAGAAAGTTCTCGACCAATTCCCCGTGATTCCCGGGGTCCAGAGCCAATAAAACATTCGATGTCGCAAAATGCTTCAAAACATCTTCCAGTGTAGGCACAGTATACTCGGTAACATTCCCATTTTTGTCTTTTAATTTTAAGTCTTTTATTTCAGCAACTGTGTACTGATCATAACGCCCTTTACCATCGGCAGTATTTGCGTTGGTAGTTCGATAGATATAATCGTCGTGCATTAAATAGGGTACATTATCACTGGACACTTTCACATCCAGCTCGATAATTTGAGCACCATTGTCAGCTGCTTCCTGTAAAGCTTCCAGGGAATTTTCGGGATAATTCTGCCAAAGCCCTCTATGAAAGGATACCATTGTGTAATCCGGATATTTAGTAGGATTCAAAAACAGGTCTCTGATCTTGTTTCGAGAGTCTCGGTTTAGAAACAGAGTAGTAGGAAGCAGCTCGCCAATTCCGGGGATAGAAACACTGGCCACGGTGGCATCTTTAATCTCTAATTCCACGATGACGGGTTGTTTACCTTGCCAAGCCTCACTGCATTTTAAAGGTGCTTTTACATCTAGTTGCCCCCAACTACTGACAAAGGCAATTGTGCCAAAAAAGACATTTCCGAGGCCTGTAATCAAATTTTGCAAAGAAATAGCATATTCTCTACATCCTTCCGTTGAATAAACTTGCTGTCCTTGGGAAAGCATTTTAATTTGATCACTCTTTACCTGGATAGTTACATATTCCGGCCTATCAGTGGGGTTTCCTACAATATTAAAAGCATAATTCCAGGTATCCCCTGCATATTTGCCATTCTGGGTAGATTTTATTCCAAACACTAGCGGGCCTTTGCGGTCGCTGGCGGTTTCGGAATAAGAGAATACGGATAGCTTTACATACCCCTGATTAGCCATAGTATTGATAAAACCGGCCGGTTTTTCAAGACTTTTAAATACCTTCCCGAAATCCAAGCTTATCATATCTGCCGTAGTGTACGGACTGTTGCTAGTGGCCACTTTTGATCTTAAAGTGATCACGCCATCTTGTGAGGGTACGGTCACACTTCCAGTCTGGTAATCCCAGACTTGTGCGTGAAGGTTGCTACTGACAAATAAGGCACACAGTAAGCCATAGAAAAAGTAATAATACATTTTTTGTGTCATAACAATTAAAATTAAGTAAATTATAAAAATCTTTATACACCTAAAATAAGGCATAGTTATACCCTGAGATCATCCCAGGCTTTCAGGGGTGCAATCCTTCCCGGCGTAAATAGTCTAAAAGTTCTTGGGGATGATCCGTACAAATGGCATTAAAGCCTTTTTGCAGCAAAAATCCCCATCCCAGGTGTGGGTTTTGTAGTGAGACGCTATCCGTGTGCCCTCCACAATAATAGTCTACTTGGGTGGTGGCCATTGCGATAAGACCGCGAGATTTCAAAGCAGCGGCGTATTTAAAATACTCTTCATCATCCTTGGTAAATGAAAACAGATAGATTTTGGCACGATGGTCATTCTCGAATGATTTCAGCAGATCATTCGTGCTTTTATTATTCAGCACAAGAGGCATATATAGTATTTTATTTTTGAATATGCCGATTTTAGCCTTTAACCCGGATTGATCCAATCCTCCCATAAAAAAGGCTTGTTTCAGGGTTTTGGTTTTTTTGAGTATTTCATAAGCCTGGGGTACATAATCAAGTCCTTTGTCTACAAAGACCAGAATTTTATCCCGGCATACTTCCATAGCTTCTTGAAATGAAGGTATTTTCTGATCAGTCAAATGACCGTTTTTGTCTTTGAGCGACAAAGCCCTGAGAGAGTCATAGGTCCGGTGCTTAATCTCACCAGTACCATTGGTGGTTCGCTCAAGGGTATGATCGTGCATCAAAACAAGTACGCTGTCTTTGCTCATAGCCAAGTCAAACTCTACCATATCTACACCCATCTTTATGCAATTTTTAATGGCAAGGAGAGAATTTTCCGGTGCATTCTGCCAGTCGCCGCGGTGTGCAATGACCATAACAGACGAACGTTTTCTGAATAAGGGGCATTGTTGAAAAGCAATAAAAGCACTAAGCCAGAGCAAAATCAAAATCATCAACAAGGTTTTTCCTAAATACTTTCGGTATTTAACAGGTGTGTGGCACATCATTTACAAGAGATTAGATTTTAAAATAGGTATCCCGATGTTTTTTGGAGATATTTCAAAGTTTGAAATCAAGACGCAGTAAATTATCTGTTTGAGATCAGCCATAGCTTTTCGTTAAGCCAGGGCTGATTATTTATTTTCAAAATACTATTCAGCCCTTAATACCCTGGATTTTGTGGAAAACCTATCGGATTATTGTACACATCAATTTCTCGCTGAGGTATTGGGAAAAGTAGGCGATTGCTATTGATGGTAATGCCAATGCTTCCAATAGCGTCAATTGCTCTTTCTGTGCGAATCAGATCAAACCATCTTTGAAGTTCAAGTGGAAATTCTATTTTTCTTTCTGACAGGACTGCTTCTCGAAAACTAGCCTGGTCAGCAAGATCGGCAGAAGTATACGTATTAACTCCGGCTCTGGTTCTCACTTGATTTATATAATTAAAAGCCTCACCATCAGGAGTGTATGATTCTTCATTTAATGCTTCAGCTGCCATCAGCAGTACATCGGCATATCTCAGTACTGGAAAATCGGGAGCTCGGTCACCTGCGGAGGATGCCGGATCAAAAAACTTTCTGAGAAAACGTTTTGAGACAGAATTTGGGTCTTCTATCGTATCCAGCAGGGCTAATCGGAGATCATTCGGGTCATAAAAGGGTACCAAATTTTGCACATTCGGTGTACCAAAACCAGAGTTGCCTTCCCCAGATCCACCTTTGAGGAATCGGACGCTAAAAATGATTTCGTTATTACCTTTGTTAGTGGGAGCAAACACGTCAGTTATATCATCTAACAAAGAGTGAACTCCTGAGTTTATCACGGCTTTTAAAACGGTAGATGCTTCATTATATCGTTTTAGAGTCAGATATACTTTTCCCAATAAAGCACTGGCTGCCTGGCTAGTAGCACGACCCAGTTTGGATGTGCCATAAAAATTAGGAAGGGTAGACTGGGCAAAAGTCAAGTCCGCAATAATAGCCTCATATACTTCGCCAACCGGATTCCTGATTGTATTCCTAGCATCTTCAACCGACACCTCAGTTAATACTAAGGGAACATCCCCCCAAATTCGCACTAAATTGAAGTATGAAAGTGCTCTTATGAAGCTTACTTCACCTTTTAATTGATTGCGAATATCTTGATCCATTGAAACTCCGTCAATCCGATTTAAAACAATATTACATCGGTTGATGCCTTGATACAAGCTTCCCCAAGTTTGAGCCAGAATTATATTTCCCGCACTTTCAATAAACAGATCCAGTTCAGCAGTTGCAATTCCATTCCCAGCCCCAAGCGAACCGTCCGAAGTATCATCCCCTCTGACTTCCATAATTGCGTAAAAATTACCTCCAAATTCGTCAGTGCCGGAACTACCATATTGTGAGCCGCTCTGTAGAGCACTATAAGCAGCCAAAACAGCATTTTCAAAATCTTCTGCGTCTCGATAGAAATTTTCCACATTTGCCTCTGATTGAGGTGATAGGTCTAAAAAGTCACTACATCCACAAATCACCCAGATAAGTACGAAGGCAATTATATGATTAAGTTTAATTAATTTCATGATATTGTGTTTTAAAATGTGATAGATGTTCCAAATGTATAAATAGTCGCCAATGGGTAACTCCCGTAATCTTCTCCGGGTGCCAAGGCCTGGTTGGGTCGGTTATTTACTTCGGGATTATAAAGGGAATAATCAGTCCATTGGAAGGGATTCTGAATACTTAGGTAAAATCTTGCATTCTCCAAACGCACTGCTTGCATCCACGATTTAGGTAGTGTATAGCCCAAAGTAATGTTTCTTAGTCTAATATAAGAACCATCTTCTACGTGCCATGTGGAAATTTGAGATTGTCCGCCTGATTGTATTCTATTGGCTCTGGGCGTTTGTCCATTGCCAGGATTACTTTCAGACTGCCATCGGTTTACATAAACATCCGTTAAAGCATTACCAAAACTCTCATTCACCCCAACGTACCTACGAAGTGTATTTAATACTTCAAAGCCCTGCACTCCTTGAAAAGAAATTGTTAAGTCTACCCCCTTATATTTCAAGGATGTAGAAATACCAAAGCTGTAATCAGGAATAACGCTACCCACAACGGCTCGATCATTCGCAAAATTGATTTCTCCATCGCCATTTACATCTATGTATTGCAGATCACCAGGACGTGCGTCGGATCGGTGCGGTTGGGTATTTATCTGCTCTTGATTTAAGAAAACACCATCAGCAATAGGGAGATAATAAGCACCTATCTCTCCACCAACTTTAGTTATCCAGGATATGCTACTTGGGTTTCCGTTGACTATAATGGGTTCATTTTCTACGCCAAGTGCTTTTACTTCATTTTCAATGGTGGAGAAGTTGGCATTTAAATCCCATTCCAACCCCCCAAATTTGTTTTGAACGCCTACTACCAACTCAAAACCTTTATTCTGCACTTTACCGATGTTTTGCAGCGCGCTGGAGAATCCTGAGGCTTGTGGTAATGGTACGTTAAGCAATAAATCAGAGGTGTTGCTTACGAAGTAGTCTGCCTGTAGATACATCTTATCTTCAAAGAGACCTATATCCAGACCTACATCGAATGTTTCCGTTCTTTCCCAAGTCAAGCTTTCGTTTGAAGGAGTGATTGGGGCGAGTCCATTTACAATGCTACCTGTACCCTCTCCGGTCACATAATTAGCACTTGAAATTAAGCCGATTGATCCATAGTTGGGTATATCAAAATTTCCGGTAACCCCATAACTTCCTCTGACTTTCAGATCGCTAAGTATTTTATTGTCCGCAAGAAAAGATTCATCAGACACTCGCCACCCAACAGAAAAGGATGGAAATACGCCCCAACGATTACCAGAACCAAATCGGGAAGATCCGTCTGATCTCAAAGAAGCAGCCGCAAAATATTTACCTTTGTAATTATACTGTACTCTACCAATCAATGACAACAACGACCAATCATCTAGCCTAGAGCTACCTCCAGTTACAGTACCTGCATTAAGCGAAGTCACTAAATCATTAGGAAAATTGCTTGCCAGCAGGCGATTGGATTCAATTTTTTCTTTTTGAGCAGTAAATCCGCCAAGAATGTTTAAATTGTGGCCATTGCCTTCAAAATCATAGGAAATTGTATGCTCGACTAGCCAGTTTATCGTCGTTTCTGTACTTGAAGTAGCTTTAGGATCGGAACTAATGAGAAAGGGAATTTCTGAACTTCGGAAATAATCTCGGCGAAAATCGTTAATATCTGTACCGAATGAAAGACGATATTTTAAGTTTTTGATGATTTCATATTCAGCAAAAAGATTCCCTAAAATCCTTCTATGTCCCAATTCGTCCCTATTTAGTGTAGCATAGGCTACTGGATTGAAATGGTCATTTACATCGTTTCCATTCAATGATGACAAATCAGGTTGGGCGAATGATCCGTCTTCTTCTCTTACTTTATTTACTGGTGCCATAAATAAGGCTGACCCAATGACCCCCTGGTCAAACCACGGTCCTTCAGCATTGGTAAGTTGATGGTTGGCTACTGACGGATTGAGGTTTACGCCAAACTTTAATTTGTCAGAAGCCTTTACTTCTATGTTGAACCGGCCACTGTATCTTGCCAATTCGGTTCCAATAAGAATCCCTTCTTGTTTAAAGTAATTCGCTGAAATAAAGTAATTGACTCTATCAGTACCCCCAGCGGCTGATAGGGTATGACTCTGGATCGCAGCAGTCCGAAAGATTTCATCTTGCCAATCTGTATTGGTCAAACCAGGTTGGCCATTAAGATAAGGTCGAAAAATATCAGCTATAAGCATACTGTTGGTAGCCCCTTTTGCCAACCTTTCTTCATTTGTATCATTAATATCGGCACCATTTATACGCTCCAAATAGGTTGTATTCCTGGCTTCTTGAGATAATTCGGCATACTGATAGGCATCCAATACATCTACTTTATCTAATAATTTTTGTACCCCGTAGTATGAGTCAATAGTAATCTTTGCTTTCCCCAACTGTCCCTTTTTGGTGGTTATAAGTACAACTCCCTTAGCACCCCTGGATCCATAGATTGCCGCCGCCGCTGCATCTTTAAGTATCTCAATAGATTCTATATCATTGACATTTATGGTATTTAATGGATTAAAGGGCTGCTCATAACGAGACGTAGAACCCACAGCAGAGGGATCGATATTGGCCCCGGTAGCAAAACTAGATTGCCTTGAGATCGGAACGCCATCTACAACATATAAAGGATCATTTCCTGCACTGATTGAACCAATCCCACGTACTCTAATTTGAATGCCCCCACTTGGAGATCCGCTATTTTGAATTACCTGTACTCCAGCAACTTTTCCAACTAGTGCTTGATCTATACTTACTACCGACTGATTTCCTAAATCCTCTGAACTTATACTTACAATAGATGAAGTAATATCTGTTTTTTTCTGCGTCCCATACCCCACCACCACTATATCATCAAGTGTTGCGGAGTTCTGCTCCAAGTAAACCTCAAAACTAGTCTGGCTGCCCAAAGGAATTTCTGTTTTCAGATAGCCCAAAAAGCTTACTATCAATACTTCGGCATTTTCCGGCACAGAAAGTGTAAACGTACCGTCTGCGTCTGTGACAGTGCCTTTGGTTGTTCCTTTTACCTGGATTGTAGCTCCTGCGAGAGGCTCCCCTGTCTTCGCATCGCTCACCTTTCCGGTGATTTCGCGATCATTTTGAGTGACTGATTCCTCCTGACTTGTCGTAAGGATAGTATTTTGGATTTCTTTGCTTTTGCGTACATATATCACGTTATCTACGCGCTGAAAGTCTACGTGTGCTTGCCCGCAAATCTGCTTCAAGACATCCCGCAAGCTTAGACTCTTGGCGTGTACGCAGATCTTTTTATCTACTGGTATATTGCCGTAATAATAAAAACGAAAATTCGTCTTTTGCTCAAGGATATCCAAAGCTTCATCCAGGGGGATATGATTTGCCTTGAGGCTCACTTTTACGTTTCTGAGGTTTTGACCGTCCGCCAGGGCTGTACCCGTGGCGATCAACAAAGGGATGGTCGCTATCCTGATGGTCCATAAAATATAGGAACTCATAAGTAAAATTTTTTTCAACAGTGATTTTTTCATAAATTTGTATTGATCGAATAAAGTTAAAATTGATTTTGTTTGACACTAAGCAGCCGTTCCGTCTATCCATCGCCAAATGCTTTAGACGGGCGGTTTGTTTTATTAAACATTTCTTACATCATGTTATATGAATTAATTTCTAGGATTTAGTCTTGTCTGTTTTTATGCATATTTTGTATGTTTTTGGGTTTTACCATTGGATGATTTGTGTATAAGATTTTTAAGTGTACTGATTGATTGGTTTTAATGGCAGTAAGTTTTTTTGATGAATAGTCCCTCCTCCTGCGCTTCTACTTCCATACAATCCTCAGGAGAGATAGAAAATATAGATTTCAATACCTCCTGCGCTGATGCTCCTTTGAATACCCCACGCGTACGGTATTGCTTTAAGTTTTCATCAGCAAATCTGATTTCTGTACCAAAATGTGCTTGTAGTTGATCGGCCACTCCGCCCAGATCGGTCTTTTGAAAATTAAAAATATTATCCTTCCAACCAACCACGGCGTACAAATCAAACTCTCTGACAGCAACTTGCTTGCTGTTTTTGTTCCATACGAATTCTTGTTTGGGTTTTAGAACCACAGATTCGGATTCGGCATTTGCCTTCGGGTGCAGGCTTACCTCTACGGATCCTTGCACGAGTGATACCTTTGTCAGAGAATCTTTTGCTTTTATATTAAATTGCGTACCCAAAACCCTCGTGCTTGTTTGTTGGGTATGCACCACAAAAGGATGATTCGTATCGTGTTTTATGGCAAAATATGCTTCCCCAACCAGTTGTACTTCCCTTTGGTTTCCGTCAAAAGTTTCTGGATAACGAAGTGTACTCTCCGAATTAAGTCGTACCGTGGAGCCATCACTCAAGGCGATCGTAATTCTTTCTCCTTGGGAAGTGTTGCGTGTCAGGTAGGGCTTGTTTGGCTCAGTATTGTTTTTGAAAAAAATCAGCAGCATCCAAGTCAAAGCTACTATCAGCAAAACAGAAGCGGCTAATTGCCCATAAATGCTCAATCGCCTCTGAATAGCAGGCTTAGATTTGATCTGAGCTTGTTTGATTTTTTGATTAATTGTATACAGCATCTGATCTCTAAGTGCCTTTTCCTGCTGCAAATTCCAATGGCTGCTCAGGTCTTCTTTCTGAACCTCCTCACAAAAACGAAGGATCAAAGCCTCCTCAACAGGTGTACACTTGCCTGCATTGTATTTATCCACTAATTTTAAAAAGTCTTCTTGTTTCATAGTATCTGTTGTTCAATCATAAGACTCTTTAGGGGGAGCATTCTCACACAAGTACTCAGAAAGAAAATCAGATTTAACATACGGGTAATATTGGCGAGTCTTTAGGACTTACGATGATTTGGAATGCCTGTAATCTCCAAAGATTACTATTTAATAAAATGGAGTATGATGAACAGGGATACCCTGGGATCATTCACCTGTTCACGTAAATACTTAAGTGCGATGGAAAGTTGGTTTTCAACCGAACGAAGGGAGATACTTAATTTTTGTGCAATTTCTTGATTGGAAAGTCGGTCGAAGCGACTCAGAAAAAAAATTTCTCGGCAACGAGGCGCAAGCTTATCAGCCGCTTGCCGGATAGATTGCTCAATATCCTTTAGATGAAGTGCTTGGTCAGCAGATTCATTCAGGCTAAGTTTTTCGATGACCTCTTGCTGCAAGCCCGTAAGTTTTACTTTACGAAGCTGAGAAAGGGCTTTATTTCTGACGGCATGATAGAGATAGGCTTTGAGGTTGAGTATCTGAGTATCCTGTCGGTTGATCCATACAGCAATAAATACATCCTGAATTACGTCTTCGCACAGGGCTTGATTTCTTAAAATATTAAAAGCATAAGCGAATAATTCCTTCCAATAATGCAGATAAATCTGCTGAAAGGCTTGCTCATCTCCTTTTCTGAGTGCGGCTAGAAGGGTTTGAGCTTGGAAATTTGTTTTTTCTTCTTGATCCATGTCAGACGGCTTGTGTTTGGCTTTATTCAAAGTAAAGACAAAGTGTGTGGAATATCAAAGAACCGAGGTTAAAGAAAGATGAATTTTTCAAGGGTTTAGCAATAAAAACTGCCAGGATGGATGCTTCCTTCCTGGCAGTCAAGGTGGTTCTTTATGATTTTACTTGAAGATAAATCTACTCAAACGACGGGGTCGCTTAAAGCGACCCCGTCGTTGCCATAAAAACTGCCAGGATGGATGCTTCCTTCCTGGCAGTCAAGGTGGTTCTTTATGATTTTACTTGAAGATAAATCTACTCAAACGA
>JANRIC010000071.1:0-45542 GCA_033765345.1 Microscillaceae bacterium | reverse complement strand
TGCACGAATAAGGGCGTTTATTCGTGCATTCGTGGCAAAATTGATCATCAAGAGAGGAAATTGAATGCACTTATTTTTTATAGAATTATTGTTTGAAAATACTTGCATGAATCATTCCCACATAAATTGTCAGAGAACCATTATTTTTTATACCAAAAAATCTCTTAATTCTCTGAAATGATATTTTAATTTGAAGATGAATAAAAAACATTCAACTTGTGCCATTGTAGGTGCAGGTATTGCGGGTATAGCGGCTGCTATTCGGATGGCTTGCAAAGGATTCGAGGTAGATATTTTTGAATCCAATCCTTATCCCGGAGGAAAATTATCCGAAATTCGTTTGGGGGAGTATCGCTTTGATGCGGGTCCGTCTTTATTTACTATGCCCCATTTTGTGGATGAGCTTTTTGAACTTTCCGGCAAAAATCCCAGGGATTATTTTGATTATTCTAAGCTCGAAATGATGGCAAAATACTTCTATGAAGATGGGCTGGTTCTTCGGTCTTTTGCCGATCCTGAAAAATTTGCTGCCGAGATCGCCCAAAAAACAAAGACCTCACCCAAGCGGCTAAAGGCTTTTATGCAAAAAAGTAAGCTCAAGTATGAACTGACCGAAGAGGTATTTTTGAAAAGTTCGCTTCACCGATTGCAGAATTATTTCAGGAAAAGCACCCTTCGAGGTATTTTGAATATGTACCGGCTCGATGTGTTTCGTAGTCTGGATCAGGTCAACCGTGCCTGGTTTGAAGACCCAAAAATGGTGCAGTTTTTTAACCGCTATGCCACCTACAACGGCTCTAATCCTTATGAGACTCCAGGGATTATGAACGTGATTCCGCACCTGGAATTTGGTTTTGGGGCTTTTTTCCCCAAAGGAGGTATGTATCAGATTACACAAAGCCTCTTCAGACTTGCCAAAGATTTGGGAGTTAGGTTTCACTTTAACACACAGGTTGAGGAGATTATGCTGGCAGGTAAAAAGGCGCAGGCACTCAGACTAAACCCCAAGACAGGCACTCCACACAGCCTTAACTTTGACTTGGTGATCAGCAATATGGACATTGTCAATACCTATCGT
This sequence comes from Microscillaceae bacterium, assembly GCA_033765345.1. Lineage (GTDB taxonomy): Bacteria > Bacteroidota > Bacteroidia > Cytophagales > Microscillaceae > JANRIC01. The sequence continues at coordinate 44,464 of JANRIC010000071.1, read as the reverse complement.
AAACTTTTACCAGGGATTGCTCCTCCCGAAAAACTGCTCAATCAGCCTAAATCCAGCTCCGCGCTGATTTTTTATTGGGGCATTCAGGGCAATTTCCCAGAGTTGGAACTGCACAATATTTTTTTTAGTCAGGATTATAAAAAAGAATTTGATACTTTATTTTATAAAAAGGAAATTCTCGATGACCCAACGGTGTATCTCAATATTTCATCCAAAGAAGCTCCTGAAGATGCCCCTGCAAATGGCGAAAATTGGTTCACGATGGTCAATGCCCCCAATAATCAGGGGCAGGATTGGGATAAAATCATTGCGAGTACGCGCCAAAACATTTTTGATAAGCTCAGCCGAATCCTAGGAAAAGCCATTGAACCCCTGATCAGGGAAGAAGCTGTGTTGGATCCCAGAAGCATCGAAAGCCGCACATACAGCACCCAGGGAGCCTTGTATGGCAATAGCTCCAATAATCGATATGCAGCTTTTCTGAGGCACGCCAATTTTTCCTCCCGAATCAAAAATCTATACTTTTGCGGAGGAAGTGTGCATCCTGGTGGAGGTATTCCTTTGTGTTTGCTCTCAGCCAAGATTGCCACAGATTTGATTAAAGGATAGTATTTATAAAATTTATTTTGTTTTTTTGAAGAATTTGTTTTGCCAAAGGCCTAGATTATGGACTCTCAGGAAGAAGATTATCAAATTAATCAACAATTAAAAAAATTACTCAATAGCCGAGAGGAAGCCAATATCGATTTGGCTTTCCAGATCATCAAAGGGCGAGGGGTTTCTCAGGATTTATATGAACCACTGACTCAGTTTATTTTAAAATGCCTTCATTTTGATATTCTTGAACCCTTATTGATATTAAAAAGGCTTGAACTCCCCAAAAAAGAACTGCGTGATTTGCCCCAAAATCTGGTCAAACTTCATCAGTTGGAAGAGCTCAACCTGTATAGCAATCAGCTCAAGGATTTCCCGGAGGTGGTTTTAGAGTTGACCAATCTTTCGGTGCTTTCTCTCAGCCAAAACCCGCTCCGAAAATTGCCCGATCATATCCGGGTTTTGTCTTTACTCAGGCATTTGCACTGCAACCGAACCCAGATTGAGGAATTACCCGAAGGTTTTTTTGAATTACAAAACCTAGAAGTTGCCAATATGCACTCCAATCAGATCAGAATATTGCCTGCTGCCTTGGCCAAACTTGAAAATCTGGAGTATCTGGAATTAGGAAATAATAAATTGACCGCTCTTCCTGTGGAAATAGGCTTTTTGAAAAAATTAAAAAAACTTGATCTGGAAAATAACAACATTCAATCTATCCCTGCTGAAATCGGACAGCTTGAAAATCTCCGAAATTTGAACCTGCTTAGAAACCGTCTGAAAGCATTGCCCGATGAAGTAGTCAATCTTCGAATGCTTCAGACACTCAATCTGGAAAATAACCAGGTCAGAAAACTTCCCGAATCAATCGACAAATTGCAAAACCTGACCGTTCTCCGAGTCAACGGCAATCAGATCAGTGAGTTGCCTCCAGGCATCGGCAATTTGCCCAAGCTTCAGGAAATCAATTTATTCAGAAATCAGCTCATGACCATCCCCGATGAAATGGCACAATTGCCCAATCTTCGTAAATTGAATGTGATGAGTAACCCGCTTTCCCTGGCAGAAAGAAGAAAAATTGCTGCAATTTTGCCCAATACCCGTATTTATTTTTAGACTTAGTACTTTTGATATGAAAATGTCCGGGCAATTGCTTTTAATTTTCATCAGATTAAACTATATTTAGCTACAAAACAATGGGACCCCAATGGTGACTTTCTTAATCATATTCGCTTTTATTCTAGCCTGTAGTGGAGGCATATACCTGTATTATCAGGAAAGCGAAAAAAACGCTGTGGTAAAAATGAAAATATCAAACAGTGAAGTCGTAAAACTAGCTCAAGAAAACAATGGAAAGCTTACTCCACAACTTTTGAGCGAGAGAACCGAACTCAGCCGCAATGAAGCCAGCCGAAAGCTTTATTTGATGCTCTCCGAAGGAGTATTCCGTTATGAATATGACGACAATTATCTTCCGGTATTTTCACTGAGTAATGTAGTCAAAAGAGCTCTGGAGCAAAGCCACGAAGCTGAACCACCCCTGCGCTTAATCTCTTTCAAACTCTCTGATAGTGAGGTGATTAGTATCGCTTTGGAATCCGGCGGCAGAATATCTCCGGTTTCTTTGTGTGTCAAAGGAAATATCTCCATAGAAGAAGCACAGCATCTGCTGGAGCGACTTCACTCAAGAGGGGTTTTTGATGTCGAGATCAAAGAAAGTGGTTCCTTAGTCTACTTGCTCAACGACCTAGATTTACTTTCATAATAGATTTTATGTTGTTTCCTGACGATAAATTGCGATAAACACATCGGTTGTTTTGTCAATTCACGTATTTTTACCCGCAATTTAACTCAAGCAAGTACAAAGTATGCTCAGACTGGCACAAATCATTGAAATCACCCAGGCCAGGGTTTTACAAATCAGTCCCTTTGACTTCCATATCCATCATTTATTGATCGATAGCCGCAAAATTGCCTATCCACAACATTCTCTTTTTTTTGCTATTCGGGGAGAACGCCACGATGGGCACGATTTTCTCGAGGAATTATACCTGAAAGGGCTCAGAAGTTTTGTCATTGAATATCCTCCCGCTGCCCTTGAGAGATTCCCCGAAGCTAACATAATACAAGTGGAAAATAGCATAGAAGCTCTCCAGAAAATTGCATCCGTTCATCGGCTTCGTTTTGGTTATCCAGTGATTGCTATTACAGGCAGTAATGGCAAAACAATTGTCAAAGAATGGCTGACTCAGATGCTGACCAAAAGCTTCAACATCGTCCGAAGCCCTAAAAGTTATAATTCTCAGGTGGGTGTGCCGCTTTCGGTCTGGCAAATGCAAGCCAATCACGAATTGGCTATTTTTGAGGCCGGCATTTCGCAAATGGGAGAAATGGCTCGTTTAGAGGAAATTATCAAACCAAGTATAGGGCTGATTACCAATATCGGCCCGGCACACGATGAAGGTTTTGCTCATCGAGCAGATAAAATCAGGGAAAAACTAAGGCTTTTTGCCCACTGCGAACGAATTTTTTACTGCCAGGATCATACAGAGATTCACCAGATGATGCATAAAATGTATGGTAACGATCCGAAGCTTTTCGGCTGGTCTAGGGAAAACCCCAAGGCAGCTTTATACCTTAAAGACATACACACCGAATCTTCGGGTACTTCGCTCGAGATTGTATTTCGGGATACTATGTATCGCCTGCATAGTTCGTTTGCCGATGAAGCTTCTCTTGAAAATCTGATGCACTGTATCGGTCTGAGCCTTTTTTTGGGGCTTGAATTTCCTCAAATTCAGGAAGGGCTTCATCGCATCGAGCCTGTTGAAATGCGTCTAAGCCTCAAGCAGGGCATCCAACAAACGTATCTGGTGGATGATAGCTACAACAATGATTTGGCTGGGCTTGAAATTGCCCTAGATTTTTTAAATGCACAGAAACAAAAACCCAAAAAAATTGCGATTCTTTCCGACCTTCTGGAATCCGGTATGGAAGAAAAGGTCTTGTACGCACAAATTGCAAGATTGCTCGAGGAAAAGGGCATTCACGAACTCATGGGCATCGGGGATATTATAACACGAAACCGGCATTTTTTTAAGCTCAAAAAAAACTTCTTTACTTCCACAGAAGATTTTTTAGATAGTTCTTTATTGTATCAGCTTTCGGAAGCGATTTTGCTGATCAAAGGTGCACGTGTATTCGGTTTTGAGCGAATTGTAGCAAAGCTCCAGCAGCGTAGCCATGGCACTGTTCTGGAGATTGATCTTGATGCTTTGGTGCATAACCTTAATTTTTATAAATCTTGCCTCCAACCGAATACCAAAATGATGATTATGGTCAAAGCCTTTGCTTATGGCAGCGGAAGTGCTGAGGTAGCTTCTTTGCTACAATTTCATCGGGTAGATTATCTGGCGGTAGCATATACCGATGAGGGGGCTTTCTTGCGGGAAAACGGCATCCAATTGCCGATCATGGTGATGAATCCAAATGTGGCTTCTTTTGACCAGATTTTGCGCTATGGGCTTGAGCCTGAACTGTACAGTTTTAAGATTTTAGAAGAATTTGTGCATTTTATAAAATCCCAAAAAAACAATCACCCCACCATCAATATACATCTGAAAATAGACAGCGGAATGCACCGGCTGGGCTTTGAAGAAAATGAAATACCCGCACTTTGCGTTTTTTTAAAAGATAAATTGCCATCACAAGTGCGGGTAGTCTCGGTTTTTAGCCATTTATCTGGGGCAGATGAAGATACCCACAACGATTTTTCACAAGAACAAATCCGTATTTTCAAGCGATGCACCCTGAAAATAGAAGAAACGCTGGGTTATTCCTTTTTAAAACACATCCTGAACTCCCCTGGTATCCTTAGATTCCCGGAAGCACATCTGGATATGGTAAGGCTTGGAATCGGGCTGTATGGAATTGAAGCCAATCAACGATACCAACACAAATTAGAACCCATCGGTACCCTCAAAACCTCCATCTCACAAATCAAGTATATACCCCAAGGCCAGACCATCGGTTATGGACGAAAAGGAATCGCAGTACAAGATACCAAAATTGCTACCATTGCCATCGGATATGCCGATGGGTTTAGTCGCAAACTCAGCAACGGGGTTGGTACGGTACTTGTCAGAGGACAGGTAGCCCCCGTCATTGGAAATGTATGCATGGACATGACTATGATCGATGTCACTGGGATAGAAGTGGAAGAAGGAGACGAAGTCATTATATTTGATCGTAGGCATCCTATCCAGGAAATGGCCGCCAAATTGGGTACTATTTCTTATGAGATACTTACTAATGTAAGTGAGCGTGTAAAAAGGATTTTTTACGCCAAATAAAATAGTATATTTGAAAAATAATAGGTCAATCATTGGATTAACCCATAGAAATGAATAGTTTTATTTTTAGATATTTTTGTTTATATACAACCAAAATCTCTTTACTCTATGAATAATGCGCCTACTTTCGACAAGTCATTCCTCTCTCCGATGATGAGTCTGCTGAACTCCAACTATTGGGGTACTGTGATGAAAACCTACGAAGACAAAGATTACAAAGCTACGGTACACGCTGTATTGGATTACATCCAGGAGGGGCTGTCCGGGAAGGCCTTAGATGATCAAAAAAGCCTTTATGCGTTTCCCCACGGATCTATCATTGTAAACCTTGAAATCAAGGAAGATCGCTTGTATATCAACGCGCCTTTTTTGAAAATCCCGGCCAAATACCTGATCCCGTTGATGCGCCAAGTAGCTGAAATCAACTTTGGGACTTTGGTGCTGGCACAGATCGTTCTTGAGGGCAATGATATTTATTTTCGCTATGACATGCCTCTGGAATTGTGCGAACCTTATAAACTTTATCGGGTGATTGAGGAAATATGTATCCAGGCAGATTCTAATGATGACTTGTTCATCGATAAATTTGGTGCCCAGCGATTCTCCGAAATGCAGGTAGATTATTTTACTCCAGATCAGATGAACTTGGCCTGGGATAAATTCCAGCAGTATCTTCGTGATGCAATGGCTTATCACGATTATTTTGTGAGTAAGAGATGGGAGATGTTCGGTTGGGATGCCTATTACATCGCATTCACCAAGATTGATTATTATCTGAGACCACAGGGTGTACTCAAGTCGGAATTGGAAAAGGCGGTCAAAGATCTCAATGCCAATATTCCCTTTAATGAGAAGGTTCAAAAAGCCCGCACCGTAGCAGATCGTTTCTTGAAATTGGACAAAGAAAAATTTTCTGAATCTATGTATATGTCTCGACAGTTTATCTCCGAGAAACCATCTTTTGACGTATCTGGTATTCAAAACTATTTGAATAAAAGCTACAACACTGCCAAAGACGAGATGGATAAAAAGGATTATATCGGTGCTACCCTGACGATGCTCACTGGGCTTTATGGTTTGCTGTATTATTACGTCATCCCACAAACCACGCTTACCATGATTGTAGAAGGGCTTGCCAAATCCAGCGATAAACCCTGGGGCGACTCAGCCAGTACCCTTTGGGGGGTCTATGGAAGTGTGATGGGTCAAAGCCAGAAAAGCACCAATCGCTACGGCATCAGAGATATTTAAAACCCATAGCAGGGGACCTGCTCAGAAATAGTCCTGATCTTAAAATACTTATAAAACTTTTATTTGAGTATAATTAACTCCAAAAAATTTTATTCCTATGAGCGTTAACACCGATACAAGTTCTATCAAAGATATTATGCCCTGCGTCGTGAAAATTGGTACTTCTTCAGGCAGTGGCAGTGGTTTTTTCCTTAGGAAAAACGGCATTGTTGTTACAAACAATCACGTAGTTGGCAACCACAAAATGGTTTCTATCGAGACCCAAGACAAAGAGCGTATCACCGCCAAAGTGGTATTTCTGAACCCAATTGTGGATTTAGCTTTCTTGCTCCCCTCAAAACCCTTGGATAACCTCCCTGAAATATTTTTCCAGCCAGCAGGTACTTTGCAAAATATGGACAGGGTGGCTGTGTTGGGCTTCCCCTATGGAATGCCTTTTACGGTGACCGATGGTATCGTATCTTCTGCCAAACAATTGATGGATGGGCGACACTACATCCAAACCGATGCCGCCGTAAACCCTGGTAATAGTGGAGGACCGTTGGTCAATCTACGTGGAGAAATTGTGGGCGTAACAACTAGTAAATTCACCGAAGCCGACAACGTGGGTTTTGCCATTCCGGTAGAAGACCTGATGCACGACCTTGAGTCTTTTGCCGAGAATGTAGATATGCAATTCTCTGTAAAATGCCCTTCTTGTAGCAGTTTATTGTTTGAAAAGGTAGAATATTGCTACAACTGTGGTCAGACGATCGATCAAGATACCTTGTTTGATGAGCCGATTTTAAGTCCATTGGCGGTATTTGTAGAGTCTGCACTCCATACCGAATTGGGCATTGACCCTGTAATAGCCCGAAACGGCTATGATTACTGGGAATTCCATCAGGGAAGCTCTATGGTGCGTATCTTTATTTACAACAAAAATTATCTGTATACGACAAGCCCCTTGGTGAAGCTCCCTAAGCAAAATCTAGAGCTTGTATATCGCTATATTCTGAGTAATCCGGTGCCTCCATTCAGCTTTGGTATCTGGAAGGGCATGATCTACCTCTCCTATCGTGTACACATGAGCGATCTAAACAGCTCTTTCAAAGAAGAAATCCAAAATAAAATTGCGCACTTCGCCGAAAAAGCCGACGAACTCGACAACTACCTCATCGAACACTACGAATGCGAACGTTCGGAGTATTCTAAGTTTTAGTGCTAGATATAGTGCCTTGGCAAACAAACCTTTCCAAATCCTCAAGATTTGGAAGGGTTTTTCTTTTTATATAGAGACGACTGATTTTTCTGGTTCATTCCGGCTTAAAACTCGGGTACAGTTTGGGTTTGGAAATATGAGAGAGGGGGATGAAAAAAATTGGATGGTTGTTAAGAGAATTCAAAGGCAAAGTTTTATTTTTTTGAAAGGAAATACAATGCTTATGATATCCCTGGGGTTAAGCGATTTACAAGTGAATATCATCCTATCCTCTGTGAAGGTCTAGCATATCTTCAGGAAGTAACCCAGGCTTTACCTCTTTCCAATTACTAACCCAACACCTCTCTACTCCTCAACTCGTCCTTTTTCAATTGTGTTTTCATTGCATCGAGGCTTTCAAACTTGGCATCGCTGCGGATTTTCTCAATTAGGCTCAGGCGGATTTCTGCGCCGTAGATATCACGGTTAAAATCCAGGATATTGACCTCGATTCTGGTTTCGTGCAAACCGACCAGCGTAGGGCGATTGCCGATGTAAAGCATTCCTTGGTGCTCTTCAGCTTCCAGAAATACCCTGACGGCGTAGATTCCCTCTGCTGGGATGAGTTTGTAATCTTCTGCAATGCGAAGGTTAGCCGTAGGAAAACCAATCGTACGCCCTAATTTATCTCCGTGAACGACCTCTCCCCTCAGCCCATAGGCATAACCCAGGTATTGATTGGCGAGTGAAATATTGCCTTCCTGCAAGGCCTGGCGTATTTTGGTGGAGCTGATGCCTACATCATCAATATCTTGGCGGGGGATTTCTTCTACCGTAAAGGGGTAATTTGCACTATTTTGGGTAAGATATTCAAATCCTCCTTCTCGGTTTTTACCGAAGCGGTGGTCATAGCCGATGACTAGTTTGCGGGTGCCTACTCCTTGGATGTATATTTTTTGGATAAATTCTTCGGGACTGAGTTGGGAGAACTCGGCCGTAAAAGGCAATACCAAGAGATGGTCTACGCCTGCCTTTTCCAGCAATTCGGCTTTTTCCTCGATACCTGAGAGTAGCTTTAGATCGGTATTTCCTTTGGAAAGTACCATGCGCGGGTGCGGCCAGAAGGTAATGACCACACTTTCCCCTGCATTTTTTCGGCAGATTTCCCGAAGACGAGTGATGATTTTTTGGTGTCCGAGGTGTACTCCATCAAAAGTACCACTGGTCACTACGGCAAATGCAGGCTTCTCAAAGGAATCCAAACCGTGATATATCTTCATAAATTAATCGGTATTTGCCCGCAAATATACGTATTCTGCATCAAGAATTTCTTCAGAGTTGGTTTTATCGGGCTTCTCCCCGAATGGCAATCGTCAAGTCTTCTAGGGTATATGCATTTTCGAGGCTGAATTCGCCGATGCGGGTGCGTACCAGCCCTGTCAGATAAGCTCCAGCCCCCAGTGCCTGCCCAAAATCGTGTGCGAGACTCCGGATGTAGGTACCTTTGGAGCAAGTCACCCGAAAATAAACTTTGGGCAATACTACGGAAGTAATTTCAAATTCACGGATTGTAATCGTTCTAATTTTTACTTCTACCTCCTTACCCTGTCGTGCTAGGTCGTAGGAGCGTTTGCCCTCTACTTTGACGGCCGAAAAAATGGGTGGAAATTGCTCAATTTCGCCCATAAATTTTTGGGTAGTTTCTTGAAGGAGTGTTTCGTTGATGTGGCTGATGTCGTATTCGCGGTCTACTTCCGTTTCGCCGTCGTAGGAGGGGGTTGTTTTTCCGAGTAATAGTTCACCAGTGTATTCTTTTTCCATTCCCTGATATAGGTCAATTTCTTTGGTTTTTTTGCCGGTACAGACAATAAGCAGACCAGTAGCCAGGGGGTCTAGTGTGCCAGCGTGCCCTACTTTGGTATTTTTGGGAGCTTTTTTGGTGACTAAGTTGCGGATTTTTTTGACTACCTGGAAGGATGTCCAATGTAAGGGCTTATCAACCAACAGCACTTCACCTTCCTGAAAATTAAAGACTTTTGTCATTTTTTTTTGTGCAAAGGTAGTTCGTTTGTATATAAATTTAGGCTCTTTTGTAAAAATTGGCTGAAATCGTTTATACTGAGTATATGGATTGGCTAAACCCTTAAAAGGGTTACTTTTCAGGATATTCACCTATCCGAGGTATATTTCTAGGTTCTTTTTGGACTGCTGGGTATTTGGGTGGTTTTCGCCTAGGGTTTTTAAATAGATTTGATAGGTGCTTTCAAGTGAAGTTTTTGACGTATTTTATTGGCTAAAATCCAAACCCATAGAACTGTTTTTGCGATGAGGAGCGAAGAAGCAATCCCGGCTTGGCTTGGATGATATCCACTGCATACTCAGGCCGGGATTGCTTCAAGATAGCCATTTTGACAGATCGTTCTAAGGGGTCATCATGGCTATCTTTCGCAAAGACAGAAAAGAAGCACCAGCGTAGCTTGTATTTTTTTTAATTTATATTTCAAGATATGGAGGGGAGAAAGCCACTACTGACTATAACAATTAATCTTTTTTCTGAGAAGGTTCTTGAAAATTATATTTATTTTCCCGAATATTTTGAAAAGTTCCTTCAACTAGAGTCTTACCAAAATCTCCAAACCCATGGTATATAGCATCAAGGAATTTTAAAGTTCTTTCCCCAGCCCCTTTGAATCCAAATTCACAATCTATAAAACCACAACCAATTAAAGCAGGAGGTGTACCACCAGCAAAAGTGATGAAACAATTTACAAATTCACAATTATAGTATTGATTACCATCCAACCTGACCTCCTTGTTCTCAAATTTTTGATTTTCGTGTTTCATATTTCATTTAATAAAATTTCAGCTTCTTCATCTCTGCCAAGCTTCATATAAACTTCAATTAGTTTTGACTTAATATTTTGCGCTCTAAGGCTTTGCTGACCTAAATTTTGACAATATGTTATCAAATTATCCCTGAGATTATCTATCACTTCTTGATAAAGACCCTGTTCCATATATAAGGACATAAAACAAAATTCACCATTGGAGTTAATATAACTATCCAAACCATAAGTATCAATATGTAATTGTTTGGACGCTTCAAGATATTCTTTTGCTAAGGTAAATTCTTCAAGTAGAATATACAATCTACCCATATTCTCTTGGGTATGAATAATTATCAGGGGAGTATCTTTATATTTATCAATGGAATTATATAAAGGAATTAGAAGTCCTTTTGCATCCTCAGTCTGACCTTTATCCAAATAACACGCTCCCAGATTTTGCTTAAGAATAAATAAGTCATGTTGATCTTCCTCTAAAATACATTCAAATCTTTTTCGCTCACCTTCCAATATAACAATAGCTTGATCAAAATCTCCCAAAGTGTGATGGATACTAGCAATATCTATCCAACGTCTTAGTATTTTTACATGTTTATCCCCAAAAATCATCTGATCAATTTGGAGGGAATTTTCAAATAGAGCTAAGGCCTTTTGTAAAAATCCTTTCATTTGATAATTCATCCCCAGTCCAGCCATTGTTGAAGACAGGAAAGGTAATAAATCTAGGCATTTCGGACTTAAATACTCCAGCGTTTTTTCTCTAAGTTTAATGGCCCTATCAATATCATTTGTGGTATGATAAAGTTTGGCAAGATAGGCATGTATCTCTGCCATCAAATCATTTTTCTCTGTTATATGATCATCTATTTTTTGGGCATATTCAATCCACTTCAATTGTTCTAAAAAATTGTCTTCTTGTGAAATAGGTTCTATTTTATCACGAATACTACGAATTAATTTTTCACACTTTATAAAATCAGGCTGTAATTTATATCTTAGAACATCTTGTACTACCTCATGCATTTTGAATCCTTGTTCGTTCTCACTTATCCAACCTTTATCTCTAAGTTCATTGAGTTTTTCATTAAAAGTAGTTAACTTATCAAAGTCTATTTGAAGTAATTCTTTTAAAGTTGGGTAAGAAATATAATTTGTAGGTATGACAGAGAATTGTATTAAAATATCAATTGCAAAATTATCCTGGGTTAATTCGGCCAAATCGAAAGCAGTTTCAAGGCATTTGAAAATATAGGTTTCGACTTTTACTTTATCATAAGTAGTTTTAACCTTTACAGCTTCTGCAAGATTTAGCCCTTTCTCATTAAGTCTGTCTTTTAAAATATTTAGGCTTAAATCACGATTGGATTGAGCAGTTTTTGCCAGTAACTCGATAGTAAGGGTATGCAGACCAACAATATTGATAATTTGTCGAATAATTTCTTTTTGATCTCGATCTTCTTTGTGATAATACAAGAGAAATAAATCTATGGCATTTTCTTCGCTCAAAAAATCTAATTTATATTCTTCAAAACCTATGAGTTTATTACGAGAGGTAAGTAAGACCTTCCAGTAGGGTTGTAAACTGATTTTTTCGGCGTAAATTTCTATATCATTTTGAGCATCATCAACAATAAGCAAATTATGCTGATCCGGATTAGTATTTAGATTTTTTAATTTGTTTAATATAAGCTCAAGAACCCTTTCTGAGTTTATATCAGGGGACGAACTTTCTATATAATCTTTTAAATTCAAATTGTGGACTAAAGTTGGATTATTAGAAAAGCCTTCTCTAATGCCATTTTTGCCATCAATCCAAAGTAAATGCTTATAATCGTTTTGATAGCGATTGATAAAAGCTTTTGCAAGGGTAGATTTCCCAATCCCTCCCATTCCTTGGATAACCACAGGATTATTTCTTGCATCTAAATTAGTTTTCAAATCTTCCAAGTTTTCTTCCCGTCCAATAACTTCATTGAAATTTATGGATGGGATGTTATCGAGATACTTGGATACCACATTAGAGGTTTGGTTAAGAGGTTTTTGAGAGCTTATTCCTGAAATATCTTTAGGAAGCCTAGTTTCATATTTGGCATACATTTTTGGTCTTTCTTCCTTGATTTTTTCATAGAGTAAATTAAGTTGGTCGTGTTTTCGACAATGATCTATTAAATTGCAGATTTTAACCGCTTTATCTTGTCCTTCCCCGAAGTTATTATGAACTTCTCCAAAATATTTAAAACAAAATGTTTGTAGATCACCATCATTAAAAGCATCATTTAATAGATTAAAGAGCTTATTCATAATTTGCTGTTAGAAGATTATAAAATCAGCATTTTTAATAACAATTTACCTAATTGATCTCATTTAAAAAAATTACATACAAAAAAAACCTACAAAGCCTTTCAGCCTTCAACTTGAATGTCTAATTACATACACCTGATTTTTTACAGCATTGGGAATTAAGACCTTGATTTCAGGGATTAAAGGCTCAATGTGCTCAAACGTAAGACGAATTATGTCCAAAACAATAAAACTTAAAGCAATGCTTTGGGTATTTTGCTGGTATTGAAGGTTTTTATCCGTTGTAATAAAAACATCAAAACTATTCTGCACCGCAATTCTTAAAAGCTCGCCGTTTTGATAGCTATCCCATTGCATGTCCTGCACCGTAAAAGTCTCAAATTCGCTCAAGTGAATTTTGAGTTTACGAGGAATATTCTCATCCAATAATACTTTCATAGGATAAAGAGTCACATAATTTCAACAAAACATCTCCCGACAAATCCAGGACTTTAAGTGCCTGTTCTTTATTTACACTAGGAAAGTCTTCCAAGTAAGTCTCCAGGGATTGTCCGGTGACAAGATAATCAAAAAGGCTTTTGATCGGAACTCGAGTGCCCTTAAACACCGGAGTACCGCTTACAATCTGAGGGTGAATGGTAATTAAATCGTGCATGATTTTTTCCTTTTTATACAAAAAAACCTATAAGGTTTCTTGAAAGCTTATAGGTTTAAAAATATAATTTCTTATGTTAAATTTCTTATTTTACTGCCTGTACTGCCTTCAAAGGATGAATCATCTTGCCAGTAAGGCGGGTATCTTGGGTATCCATACCGGTGCTGCTTAAGATTTGGTAAGCTTTTTCGGTATTTAGATCAGGATTGAGAGACTTCATAATTCCGAGCAGACCTGCTACATAAGGTGTAGCCATAGAAGTACCGCTGTAGGCAGCATATTTATTACCGGGTACAGTAGAGAGGATGTCTACACCTGGAGCGGCGATGCCCATTTTCATATCTTCTACGGTATTGGAAAATTTGGCTCTTGCGAGGGTATTATCTAGCGCAGAGACGGTAATTACCCCTTTACAACTGGCAGGGATGTAGTCTTTGGCGTTTTTGTTGCTGTTTCCGGCGGCTACTACCACGATAGCCCCGGCACGGTTGGCGTATTTGATGGCTTCCTCATAAGCTGTACGGGCACTTCCTCTTGCGGGACCGCCCAATGACATAGAGATCACGTCGGCACCTCCGTCAGCAGCCTCCAGGATACCCCGGATGATGTCGTCTTGAGTTCCCCAACCATAGTCGCTAAGTACTTTGATACTGGTTACCTGTACAAAATTATTATTCAGCGCAAGAGAAGCTACTCCTAGTGCATTGTTAGAAACCGAGGCGGCGATTCCGGCGCAGTGTGTACCGTGGGTTTGCTTATCTATATCATATTGTTCTTTGGTAGAAACATAATTGCCTTTGAGGTCTTCGTGTAGGCCTTCCACGCCTGTGTCGAGGATAGCAATTTTAGCTTTTTTACGGGCTTGGATATTATTTTTGCGAAGGTATTTGAAGTATTCGTCTACCTGCATTTTCTCAAAGCCCCACATTTGGTCTACGTTGGGATCATTGATACCATAATCAATCGGTTTGCGCAGGGCGTCTGTGGGTTGAGATTCTATTGGGCTGAGGCGTACAATTTCGTTTTCTTCCACCCAATCTACAGCATTGGTGGCGTAAAGTGCATCAATAAATTTTTTCAGATTTGCTTGATCCTTATTAGGAATGTCAAGCAGGTAATAGTCTTCTAGTTCGGAGTATTCTTCGTGTACCAGGTTGGGGAAGGCCTTCGTGATTGTTACGTCATACACTTCCAAGGCATTTTGGATCAGGTTGAGTAAATTTTCATTTTTTATATCAAACATCAATTCCCCGTCAGAAGCCAGATCGAGGCTTTCTGCTTGGCTTGACTCCTGATTATTTTGTGAATTAAAATAATTTTCAAAAGCATTGGGGACAAAGTTGGAATATAATAAATAACCTGCAAAACCGATCCCTACGGCCGTAAAATAAAAAGCGCGGGTACTTTTGAGGTTATTGGCTAGTAGGAATACCACCACAAATGCGATCAGATCGCGAGGAAGCATGGTGAGCAGTTTATAATAGAAGCTGAAATCTGTCAAAAACAAAGTGATGGCATACATCACAGAAGCTCCTAAGAAGCTGATATTGGGCAGAAAGGTACTTTGGTCTTTGAAGATTTTATAAAACATCCAAACAATGGAAAGCAAAAGACCGATAAAAACAAAAGGATATAGGGTTGCTAACATAAGATTTTCAAGATTAAATGGGGCTGTATCGACAGCACTGCTTTATTAACGTCAAATTAACAAAAATTGCTTAAATAAGCAAGAATTTTCATCGTTCCGATGCAAGGAATTTTAAGATTTATTGAATTTCTTCTTAAAATAGTCGTAAGCTGCATTAATTTTCCTTGAAATCTGCTCGGCGTATTGCTTTTTGGTAGCATCCGTAAATCTGTCGGGATGGTATTTTTTCATAGCTGTTTTATAGGCTTCCTTAATTTGCTCAAAAGTAGCTCCGGGTTTTATCTCCAGGGTTTCGTAGTGTTTTTTCTCTTCGTCATTAGGCGGTGGAGGATTGGTGTTGCCGGATTGGTTGCCCTGGCGATATTTGGCATATTGTCGGTGGCTCCAGTTGCCTGTGCCTTTGCCGTATTTTTCTTCGTGGGCTGCGGCCTGGTCCTCAAACTTCTGGAAGTAAGCATCAAATTTATCAAAAGGATTGTTGGATTTGGGTTCGTATTTATATTTGAACCGCTCATAACTGGAATAGGGGTCTTTTTGATAATCTTTATAAGCTGCTCTGAACTTAACCCTTTCTTCGGCATTCAAACCCAGCTCGTCCATCAAAGTTTCCAAATCTGTATTGCTTCGATTGTTTACATCAAAGTTTCCGAGTAGTTTTTTGATTGTAGGGTCTTCTACAATCGCCTGAAAAATCTCAATCAGCATTTTTGTAATCATCAGATATTAATTTAAAATTTTGTAACGAATGATTTGAATGGCAGTGCCCCACATAAATACAGACATCATTTCATCGGCTTCTTCGGCTTCTATTTCCACAGAAAGCCCTTCTTTTTGGAGTTCGGAGGGCATTTGTAGAGGTCGCCACTCTTGCCCGTCTTGCCCGATAATGCCCCAAAAACCGGGTCCGATATTTTGGTGGCTTATTTTTCCTTTAATTTTCATCTTTTTATTAACCTTAACGTTTACGAATTCATTGTGTTTGTTGGGTTTCAATCTTTACCCAAAAGAACTTCATAGCCTCGTAATAATAACAGAAATCAGGATGATATACAAATAAATCCGTATTTATGCGTAGAAGGTTTAGGATTTGAAACATTTTACAAGCAAAATTTATTAATTTTGTCAATTGATGCAAGTTGTCTTATCGCTGCTTTTCCCCTAGAGGCAAAGGAGAGGAAAGTCCGGGCAACACAGAGCGGCGTACTTCCTAACGGGAAGGCACCCACCGGCGACGGGAAGGTGACAGATAGTGCCACAGAAAATATACCGCCTTCGGGTAAGGGTGAAATGGTGGGGTAAGAGCCCACCGCCGGTCAGGTGACTGCCCGGGCAGGGTAAACCTTACGTGTTGAAAGACCAAATAGGCTGATGTTTTCCGCCTCGGCGGGATGAAGGGTGGCTCGCCTGATGTCAGCGGGTAGGTCGATGGAGTCTGTTTGTGAAAACAGACCTAGATAAATGATAAGATTCCCTTTTTGGGTAAACAGAACCCGGCTTATAGACTTGCATCAAATATTTTTAAGGTTTTTAGATAATTTTCTGTTTTTTTTAAGAAATAATATTTTAAAATTTGTAATTTAGACTGTTTACCCAGAAATGCATTTTTCGTAAACATTTATTCACAAAATTGACACTTTTCGGCTTATGGCAAAAATTTTAATTATTGATGACGAAAAAAGCATCCGTTATACCCTCCGGGATATTCTAGAATATGAAAAATATGAAGTAGAAGAAGCAAGTGACGGAGAAGAAGGTTATGAGATGATCAACAAAAATGACTATGATGTCGTGCTTTGTGACATCAAAATGCCCAAAATGGATGGACTGGAAGTACTTGAAAAAGCCATGGAACTAGGCAAAGAAACCCAGTTTATTATGATCTCTGCCCACGGTACAATCAAAACCGCTGTGGAAGCTACCAAAAAAGGAGCTTTTGATTTCATTCAAAAACCCCCCGATTTGAACCGCCTCCTTTTATGTGTTAGAAACGCCCTGGATAAATCGAGCCTCGTTTCTGAGACTAAAATCTTACGCCGAAAAGTATCCAAAACCTTCGACATCATCGGAGAGTCCGAAGCCATCAAACGTGTCAAAGAAGACATCGAAAAGGTAGCCCCTACGGATGCCAGGGTACTCATCACTGGCCCAAATGGATCCGGTAAAGAACTGGTATGCAAATGGTTACATACCAAAAGCAATCGTTCTACCAAGCCTTTGATCGAGGTCAATTGTGCGGCTATCCCCAGCGAACTCATCGAGAGTGAGCTTTTTGGGCACGAAAAAGGCTCTTTTACCTCTGCTGTCAAGCAAAGAATTGGTAAATTTGAGCAGGCTAACGGCGGCACACTCTTTCTGGATGAAATCGGAGATATGAGCCTTTCAGCCCAAGCCAAAGTACTCAGGGCTTTACAGGAAGGCAAAATCACCCGGGTAGGAGGAGATAAAGAAATCAGTGTGGATGTTAGGGTCATTGCTGCTACCAACAAAAACCTGAGAGAAGAAATTGAAAGAAATAAATTCCGACTCGATTTGTACCACCGACTGAGCGTGATTTTGATGTACGTACCTCCCTTAAGCGAACGTAGAGAGGATATTCCACTTTTGATAGATAAATTCTTGAGAGATATTGCGGAAGAGTACGGTGCTGCTGTCAAAGAAATTGAAGAAAATGCGGTAGCTTATCTTCAAAAACTAAGCTGGACAGGTAATATCCGTGAGTTACGCAATGTGGTAGAGCGTCTGGTGATTATGAGTGGAGAAGTCATTAACGAAGAAGATGCCCGAATTTATACCTCTGTGGGCAGAGGGTGATGTCTTTGGCTGCTACGAATGTGTTTCTGTAAGATTCAATTGAAATAATTTTTACCTAAAGAGCGTTTAACTATTATGGGATAAACGCTCTTTGTTTTTTGGATTAAACTAAATTGACCAAAGAAATTATTTGGATAACATAATTTCTTTAATTAATACCAGATTTATTTGTGTACACAAAGATATTTACGGCTTTTCTTGAAATTTTAAATACAGCTAACGAAATTTACATAAACGCAAATATTGATTATATTCTTCACGCAGCTTTAATCATAAATCATATCAAAAACACGCAAAATTAAGCTAAATTAATGAGCTGTAGTCTCTAAAAAGACAAACAACCGGATTTATTGTATTTATAAACTATTCCCAGCCCCTGATAATCATCACATAAGTTTATTTTTTTAATATAAAATTCAGTTTGCTGAATGTAATGTATTTGTCTTTGAAAATCGGACGGGTTTTTCAAAGGGAGTGTTTTGGATAATTTATTATGTTTTGATTCAATATAAGAGAATATCAAACGTCACTAATTTTGTCAAACATGTCAAAAACTAAACAAATTTTACTGATTTTATTATGTCTTTGTGGATTTAATACATCATTTGCAGAGACTTTTCCTATCCCCAACGGAGATATAACAGCCTTGCGCAATGCTATTTTGGGTGCTTTCTCCAATGTGGATGCCCTAGATACCATTCAATTAGCTCCCGGAGGCGTGTATACGCTTACAGAGATTTATGCAAACAACTCCCCCAACAATCATGGAGCTATCGGTCTACCAGCAATCAAGCGAAAAAATAGCGGAGATATCTTGGTGATTGAAGGCAATGGCGCCAAATTGGAAAGAGCTGCCAATGCCCCAGCATTCAGGCTGTTATTCATTGATCAACAAATTGAGGTATATATCAATAACCTTACCTTTGAAAACGGACTGGCTAATAACCACGGAGGAGGAGCCATCCTGGCGCGTTTTCAATCCCGAATCCGAATTGATCATTGTAAGTTCATCCGAAATGAAATGCGGTATCCTGGGGCTCAATATGGAGCAGCCATCGATATTATCACCCAATGTAATGCCATCATTACCAATTGCGAATTCATAGAAAATAAAGGCAGAGGTGAGGGAGGATGTATTTACAATGTACTTTCAGAACTGACCGTAGAAAATTGCCAATTTTATCGTAACCAAACAATCAATAATGTAGCCGGAAACTCACTTTATGTAAGTGGAGCCGGCATTTTTGTAGACGGCTCGAACCCACAGATACCCAACAGCAAAATCAAAATCAAAAACTGCCATTTTGAAGATAACTTTGTGGGAAATATCGGCAAAGACCAAGGGGGAGGGGGAGCTTATGTGTTTTTGTATGATTCACAAGAGCTTGAAATGGATCAATGCTCTTTTATCAATAACCAATCCGGGCAGTTTGGCGGAGGACTTTTTGTAGGAGCCGGCACTATCAACAGCAGCATAGCCAACACCAATGCCAGCATTACGAATTGCTTGTTTCAAGGCAATGAAACCGGGAATCAAGGAGGAGGACTCTGGCTTCAGGGGCAAAGAGGGCTGCTTGCCAATTGTACTTTTGTAGATAATACCTCAGGCGAATATGGCGGAGGGATTGTGGTCAATACCACAGGCACTTTTAATGTAAATCATTGTACTGTAATCCGAAATTTTGCCCAAAGAGCAGGTGGCGGTGTGTTTAGTAACAGCAATATCGGATTGAATAACTCTATTGTCGCTTACAATACTGTGGGCGCAGGCGGTTATTATGCCAATTGCAGGGAGACTTATGCAGGAGTAAATGTCATTGAATATCCTGTACCCCAGCCCATAGGCCCTGTTTTTAATATTTGCTCCAATAATGTCATCATTCAGGAACCCAAACTAGGAACTCTACAGGATAATGGAGGACCTACTCAAACTGTAGGGCTTCTTTCGGGTAGCCCTGCCATAGATGCAGTGCCCACCTGCCTGGCTGACCCCATCACCGCAACAGATGCCCGAGGTGTAGTCAGAGGAGATTTAAGTGCTTCAGGGATTACCTGCGACATTGGAGCTTTTGAGTTGAGTACAGCCGGGGTAGCTGTCAATACACCCGCTAATTTGCAAGCAATCGCTATTAATCAAAATACAATCAGCATTAGTTGGGTAGATAATTCTAACAATGAAACCGGGTTTTTGCTGCAAAGATCAATAGGAAATCCCTTCAATTTTGAGGATGTAATCATTACTACGCCCAATGTAACTTCTTTTCAGGACGAAGAGCTTATACCAAACACTACGTATTATTATCGCATAAGGGCTGAAGGGGGCAATAGTGAGGTATGGAGTAACCTTTCAGGTACGACTACTTTCTCAGACCGTGCTTGTAACACCGCCGGCAACCAACCTGTAATCATGACCAATCCTAATATCATCGTAGGAAACGGTACTCCACAAAGTTGCACACCTGAAGTATTACAATCTGCCCTAAACAATGGAGGGCGTATTATTTGTAATTGCGGTGCAAATCCTCTAACCTTCAATCTTAGCAGCGAACTTCGAGTCACCGTAAATAATACCATTCTGGATGGTGGAGGATTAATTACCTTGAATGGAAATAATACAACACGGATTATTCGTGTTAATGAAGGAGTCGATTTCACACTGCAAAATATCACCCTTACTCAAGGCAGAGCTCCGGGAAGCGGGGGCTTATTTGCTGAAAGTGGCGGCGCAATCTTAGTGGGGAGTGGTATTACTGGAAATGGCGGTGGAGAATTGAAGTTGATTAATTCAAATTTTGTCAATAACAGCATCACCAATCTCAATACGGCCGAAAGAGGAGGAGGAGCAGTTTATACCTATCGTCTCCGTAATTTTGTGGTATCTGCTTGTACTTTTAGTGGGAATTCTGCCAATGTGGGAGGGGCTATCGGTGGAATAGGAAGTCAATTGACTCTTATTAACAGTGATTTTACCAACAATGATGCAGCCGGACCCGAGGGATTTCTCTCAGGTATAGGAGGAGCAATTTATGTAGATGGGATAGATTTATGGGATTTGACCAACACTGAAAATCACGCTTTTACCATTTGTGGTACTAATTTTAGCGGAAATGAAGCCAAACACGAGGGGGGGGCTATTTATGCCGCAATTTCAGATTCAAAACGAAACCTGTTTGAAATAGATCGGTCTACTTTCAGCAATAATCGCCTGATAAGCACCGTGAATGGAAACGGAGGGGCTGTATTCCACGTGGAGGACGATTATCAAAACGACAGCAATGACCCTACCGAAAATTTAATCATCACCAACTCCACTTTTAATGATAATTCTTGTCAGCGACAAGGAGGTGCCATCTGGACGATTACCGGGGGAGGTGCTTTGATCGAAAACTGTACTTTTGAAGGTAATCGGGTGACCCGTTCCGGGGCTTCTCTGGGGGGAGCATTGGCTATTTCTTCTGCTGGGTACGGCGGTGATTTTTTAGTTCGTAACAATACATTTGCCAACAATGCTTCTGCGCACTTTGCAGGGGCGGTTTTTGGCTCTTCAGATAATAACATTACAGTAAGTAATAATATTTTTTCCCAAAATACTTCAGAATTTGAGTTTGAGGGGCATCAGTTGGCAGGACCAGCCAATTTCAGCGGCGCAGCTAATATTCTTTATCCCAAAAGACGCTATACAGGTACTATTGATTCTTTTGCTCCTGATACAGCTTCTACAGCTGATCCGCTTTTATTGCCTTTGGGAGCAAATGGTGGACCTACTGCTACCATGCCCCTTGCTGATGAAAGCATAGCCATTGACAATCCGTCCGTATTAAGCGCACCCACAAGCGATCAGCGAGGACTGGCAGCTGAAGGCATTCGCGATATAGGTGCCTATGAATTTGGCGCACCCTTTAATGCTCCTCCGGTCATTTCCGATTTTAGCCCCATCACAGGACCATTGCGGGCTATAGTTACTATCCAAGGGGAAGGCTTCAACGGTGCTACAGCAGTTGCTTTTAACAATAAATTTACGCCCACCTTCTTTGTCATTGATGATAATACAATTATAGCTACTGTCCCTGATGATGCCACAACAGGCAAAATCACCATTGTAACACCTTTTGGAGTAGGAGGAAGTGTGGAAGATTTTACAGTGAATATCCCTCCGCCAACCATCAGTTCATTTACACCTGATGAAGGCGGCGCAGGTACAGTGGTAACCATTGTCGGGTCTGATTTTCTAGGAGCTTTTGATGTCAAATTTAATAATTTGGATGCTTTTGAATTTACAATAATAAGCTCCGATACAATCCTGGCTACCTTGCCCGAAATCGCCTCAGATGGGCCGATTAGCATTAGCACCAATGGAGGTACAGCAGTGAGTGAAGATGATTTTTATGTGTATCCCGGAATTCTCTCTTTCACACCTGATAAGGGAGGAGATGACACTGAGGTAGTTATCACCGGAACCAAACTGGGCAACACCACAGATGTAAAATTTATCAATACTTCTGCTTACGGATTGATTGCCGATAGTACCTTGGTAAGTGCCTTCGTTACGCCCGGAACTCCAGTTGGAGCGGCTCCCATCATGATGGTAGTAGATACCTTCAACATTGATAGCGGAACAGAATTATTTACCATTATCCCTCCCCCAACAATTAATGGTTTTAATCCACCTGCTGACACGGCTGGTGCAGTAGTGACCCTTACAGGGATTAACTTGGTGGATGTCACATCGGTAGAATTTAATGGTGCACCGACCACTGACTTTTTTATCACCCAAGGTGGGGATTCATTGTTGGTAGTCGTACCTTTTGAAGCAACCACAGGGAGAATAAAACTGATCAACCCTGCAGGAAGTGATTCGACAGACACAGATTTTACTGTCATCCCAACTATTGTAGGATTCTTTGAGGAAAAGGGAGGGAATGGATCAGTGATCAATATTATAGGAACTAATCTTGTGGGTTCTACCAATCCTACCAATGTGACTTTTGGGGGTGTCCCTGCTACTAGCATCATTCGTGAAAGCTCTAATTTAGTCAAAGCAGCTGTAGGTACAGGTGCTACTGGGTTTATAGAGGTAGTCAATACGGATGGTACTGCTACAAGTCAGGAAATATTTACCTTCGTACCTCCTCCGGTAGGTATTGGATTTACGCCGACTATCGGCGATGCGGGTACTTTGATCAAAATCTATGGGAATAATTTATTCGAGACCCGATACCTAGAGTTTGGCGGGCAAAGAGTAGGTGAATTTGAGGTCGATTCCAGTGGGACTTTAGATACCGTGTATGTTGAATTGGCAGAAAATGCAAGTACTGGTCTTTTGGTGCTGACCACGTATGGGGGAGTAGATACCGTGGGTAATTTTACCGTAGTGCCCAGCATCTTTAATTTTACACCTGCCCAGGGAGGTACAGGTGCTACGATTACGATCAATGGGGCGAATCTAAGTGATTTGTCAAATGTGACTATTGGAGGTCTAGCGGCTGCTAGTTTTAACAAAATTAATAATACCCGTGTGACTGCCGTAGTAGGAGGCGGTGCCAGTGGCCCGATTGAAGTGATTAATAACAATGATGCTGTCAATCAAAAAGGAGTTTCAGCGACTAATTTTTTATATATTCCTAATCCAACAATCACTTCATTTAGTCCTACTCAAGCACCCGTAGGAACAAGCATTACCATTCAAGGCACTAATTTTATCGCTCCCGTAACGGTTAGCTTTAATGGGGTAAACGCTGCAACAATCAATATCCAAAGCGATACACAACTGACAGTGATACTGCCTCCAGGAGCTACCACGGGCAAAATTCGCATTACAAATGACGGAGGAGGTGTGCAAAGTATCACAGATTT
Source organism: Microscillaceae bacterium (assembly GCA_033765345.1). GTDB lineage: Bacteria > Bacteroidota > Bacteroidia > Cytophagales > Microscillaceae > JANRIC01. The sequence goes on along the minus strand of JANRIC010000071.1, from coordinate 20,973 downwards.
TGTAGTCTTGCCTGACCCCCCAACCATTACGAATATCAATCCCAATCAAGGTCAAATTAGTTCGCTTGTTACAATCAATGGTACGAATCTAAGTACAAGCGATACCATTACTTTTGACGGGGTTCTTGCAACTTTTACTGTGTTGCACGATGGTGCTGTATCGGTAGAAGTACCTGATGGGGTTGATTTGGGGCAAGCTACTGTGGTGGTCAAGACTGCTAGTCTGGACTCGGCAAGTACGCCCGATTTTGAAATCCTTGAGCCTTTACCCGCTGTGATCAATAACTTTACACCGACCGAAGGAAGAGTAGGCACTTTGGTGACTATCAACGGAGCCGAGTTCAGAGGAGTCAGTGAGGTGTTATTTAATGGAGTACCAGCTGTCTTTACCATCGTGAATAATAGCCGTATTCGTGCAACAGTGCCAAATCTCGCACAAACCGGTTTTATTACCCTGATCAAACCCCGAAACCCGGTACCAGGAAATCATCCCACTCCCTCAACAGAAGTATTTACTGTGCCGTTTATTTGGACTGCTGCCGCAAATTCAGATGATTGGAATGACCCCAATAACTGGTCTCCTACCATCGTACCCGACTCGAGTACACACGATGTAATCATTGAGCCTTTACTGATTCCCAATCCTTTGTATCCAGTAATCAAGTCAGGAAATGATTTTACGGTTGGTAATATTGAAATTGAAAACGGAGCGACGATGATTGTTGATGTTGGAGGAGCATTAAATATCACAAAAACCATTACAAATGCCGGAAATTTGATTTTGGCCGGAACGGTGCGTTTCAGAGGGATCAACCCACAGGATATTCCTGCTTCTGTGAATGATTTTACCAACCTAACCATTGATAATCCTCAATATGTGACATTGCTGGGCAATATTCAAGTCTGCGGAGATTTGGATATGACCCAGGGACACTTATATCTCAACGGAAGAGAAATCAACCTGAAAGAAACTGGGATGATAGTCAATGAATCGGAAACCAGTCGAGTTCAGGGAGCTTTCGGCTCTATTGTTTCTACCAAAAACATTGCAAATACACCTGGCTTATTGGCGGCTCTTACAGCAGGTACTGAACCCGGAAACCTGGGTGCCAAAATTACACTCCCTGTCACAACCGGAGTCACGGGAATAATGATTCGCCGTGGACACGCACGTCAGGGTGATTTTAATGAAGGGATTGAACGATTCTATAACATTGATCTCATCGGAAGCCCTGTGGATAATCTGGGAGCAAGCTTAGATTTTGAATATTTTGACGCTGAATTGGCAAATTTGGCTGCATTAGAAATCGGCTTAATCCTGTATAGATTTAATGGGATAACCTGGGAATCCCCGGAAGGCTCCACAGTCAATACAACAGCCAATGTAATCAGTTTAGGCAATATAGTGCATTTCTCTAGTTGGACTGCTGGTTTGGAAAGTTTGCCTTTACCAGTTCGGCTTTTGTCTTTTGAGGCTCAGAGACAAAGCCCTCAGGAGGTACTCATTGAGTGGCATACCAGTGCTGAAATCAATAATAAAAGCTTCGAATTGCAAAAAAGCCCCAACACACGGAATTATCAGTCTATTGCTACCCTAGAAGGAGCAGGTACAACTTCTGGGCTGAAAAAATACCGCTATTTAGATATTGATGCCCAAGAAGCAGCTTATTATCGTCTTAAACAAATCGGATTTGATGATCGGACTACGTACGGTCCGGTGATTTTTGTACCAAGCGACGGCACTTCGGATGGTTTCTATCTTTATCCGAACCCTACACAGGAAGAAGTGAGCCTGAATTTGAGCAATCCAAGTGGAATTTCCGATTTTACACTCATTCTCACAGATGTCAACGGAGTGGCACTTTTCAGTGTACAAGGAGATTTGGAGAATGTCAATAAACAACTCAATCAAAAGATAAATCAGCTTCCACAGGGAGCTTATTTGCTGCGTTTGTCAGGAGATCAAAAAATTTATCAAACAAAATTAATCGTTAAATAGTTATTACTTATAAATATGGCATATTCAAAAAGGGAAGTTTTTTCCCTTTTTTTGTCATATTCTTTCTGAAGTGCTGCCATACTGACTTGTTTGCTGGCTGTTATTCTCTCTTTTCGTGCCAAAATGGCTTCTTTTTAGCTTAAATATTTCTCACTTAAAGCATGGTATAAGCTTTGTAAATAAATTAATAAACCAATCAATGAATTAATTTATGAAATTAAAAGAAAATATTCTAGCTGGATTGGGAAAACAAATCGATCTGGGTAATACCATCACTGGTGGTACTACAATGACCACGATGGAATTGTCTCAAACCAAAGAGGGTTATTGGGCTAAATTTCATAACCCTGCTTTTACAGGAGATAATTATCACGTAGAAGTAAATCAAAATCTGTTGACTGTCTATACGACACTAAGCAATGATTTTGTGAGGTATACGGATGAGGGCAATAAGTTATTGATTCCAACCTTTATCAGGTCTTTCCCCATCCCGCAAAATGTAGATGTGGAAGGAATTGAGGCTACTTTTGATGAAAAAGTTTTGACGGTATTTGCACCTTTTAAATCAGATTTTAACAATCGTTCTAAGAAAATTGATATTCAGAATATTTAAGCTAGATGTATGACCATAACGTGCCTATCTGAGAAACAGTCAGTTTAAAGATTAAGTACCGGAGTAAGGAAAGAGCAATTTTCCAGTACTCCGGTATTTTTTGCTTTTATTTAAAAATTATATATTTACCTTTTCCATTTTGGGAGCAAACAAATGCATAATCACCCAACCCAATAAATAAGAACTGCTATAAATCACAAAAAGAATATTGTATCATGTATTGATATTGCCTAACCACAGACATGATATACCCTAATTGGTAGTATTCAAGATGTAATGCTGAAATAAAAAAACGCCCGGCTTTGTGTCCTCACAAAACCCTTTTTTGAATACACAGCATTACTTGTTTAACACCACCAATATTTCGTTGGGTGAAAATATAATTTTAAAATATTTTTGTGTTTCTTAATTAAACAACCAGCTTAATCCCATTCTAAAATCTATCATTCTTAAAGGACTCAGGTAAGAATTGCCTTGATAATATTCGTGGATTACTTCTTGTTTTTTTCCTGAATTATTGAGACCGGATTTTGTTGTACTGGGGTTATTGACCGGAATATAGGCATTTTTAACATTCATGTGCCTGAAGGAGGGTCCGTGTGTATAGTTTGCCTGCACATCCAAATGGAGGACTCCTGAGCGATTACAGCTAGACTTAAACAAGAAGGATAAATCTGCACTTACGCCCATGCCTATGCTTCCACTAGGTAGTATGTCTTTGGCTAAAATTGCTTTTTCCAGGGTATTCTGACAATCATCCTGATTAGAAGATTCAGGATCGTAGATTCTGAGGGGTGTCCAAAAATAATTCAACCCGAGTTTGGTCTGTAGATAAGGTTTGACCTGGCTTGATTGGGTCAGATTCAGCCTGCCGATGAGGTTTAAGAATGCTTGGCAATTCATCACGGCCATCTCCGCATCAATTTGGTTTTGGGCATCAATGGGATATTTTACATCTTCTTTGTGTAATCCGTATTCTATCATCCCCAAATCCATTCCGTAAGCAAAGCGTGAGTTTTCAGGCTTGTAAATAGTTTCAAAGGCCAAACCGCCTCCTGGATTTATGTTGACGGCTGCCCGCCCCACGGGGATTGTATGTACGTAGTTTATTTTAAACTCAATTCCTGGGTTTTGATTTTGAGCTTTCAGTGGGCAGATTCCTAAAAAACACAGCGATAAAATCAAAGAAGTAGTAAAATCTATGCGTTTCATAAGGGTTAATTTTTTTCAGGAAGTTAAGCATATTATTTCAAAAAATAAAGTACTTTGACGCACAAGCTGTGATAAAAATTTTTCATTTGATCCAAATATCTCCCACCAAATACAATTTGGCTTTTCCACCGATCAAACATCTGCTAGCTTGATACTTACAAATTATTTCGCCCCCTCTTTTTGAGAGTTGTTTGGCTTTCATTTCGTCTTTGCCCAATTTTTTTGCCCAAAGTGGTATCAGCGAAGTATGTGCCGAACCCGTGACCGGGTCTTCATCAACGCCAGATTGAGGAGCAAAAAACCGAGACACAAAATCTACTTCCTTGCCTGGAGCAGTTACGATAAGCCCTCTTGCATCTAATTGGGCTATTTTTCCAAAATCCGGGAGCAGTTCAGAGACATTAGACTCCTGAGGAAGTACGGCGATGTAATCCGTTTTGCCTTTGTAAGTTTCCTTAGGAGTAATGCCGATACACGCACCTAGTAGATCAAAAGCGTCTACCTGTACCAATGTATCTGTTGGGAAATTTAAAAAAAGCAGATCATCCGATTGGCTTACGCTTAACTCACCGCTTTGGAGGGATTGAAAAATTACTTCCTTTTGGGGATAGTGTAATACATGGAACAATACATAAGCAGAAGCCAGCGTAGCGTGTCCGCACAAAGCTACTTCTAAGGTCGGCGTAAACCAACGAATCGCAAAATTATCCTGATAGGGGATGACGAAAGCTGTTTCGGCCAAATTATTTTCTGCGGCAATAGATTGCATCAGGTCGTCGGATAACCATTCTTCTAAAATACAAACCGCCGCAGGATTCCCAGCAAACAAACGATCGGTAAAAGCATCAATTTGGTATATTTTCATAGGGATTTGGGTTTAGGTATTGGGTATTTGCCAAGACCCAATACCTGAAAAATTTATCTTTTGATCATGGTTAGTTCTGTGCGTCCTACCAATTTGCCTTTGTTGCTGTAAGACTCTGATTTCACGAGTCCGACCTCCGGAGAGTACCATTCGGTAACCTTGCTTTGAAATTTGATCAGAACTTTGGTTTCTACGTCATACGTAAATTTAAAGCATTCAAAAGTGCCTGCTTTGGTCGTTACGGATTCCTTGCCTTCTACTTTGCGATTGCTCATAGTGGCTGACATTTTAAAGCCGAGCGGATTGCCTTCCATGGTTCCTTTGAGGTTCATGGTACCCCCGTTGAGGGTTTGGCCGGGCTGCGGATTGGAGGGAATTTCAATAAAATCGCCGGTAAGTTCCATTTTCATTCCTTCGGGCATACCTCCACCGGATTGGGGCAGGCTAAGGGTGCCGAATTGAAATTTAAACACGCCGTTTTCACATTTCACTTCATAATCGCCACTGGTGATTAATTCTTCTTTTTTCTCATCTTTATAATTTTCAAAAGATGCTTTTATGGTGACATTGCTTCCGGAGACGCTTTTGCTTAATATTTTGTGGTGAACCACTCCACTTACTTTATTTTTTGCGTCGTAGTTGGTTAGCTCCATTTCATTGCCTTCCTGAGCTGGGAAGTACATCACACAGTTTTGGGCTTGTAAAAAGAATGGACTAAAAAGCGTACAGATAAAAATCAGGGTGTAGTACATGAATTTGCTTTGCATAGTATGAGTTTTTAGGTTTAAAATCTTTACAATTAACGCATAATTGGTGGAAATAGGTATGAAATCCAAAGTAGGGGGAGCTTTTTCTTCCAAAACTAAAAAAAGAGGTGACAGAAGCTTAGTTCCGACACCAAACACAAATCAAATTTTAAAGGGTACTTCTTTGATTATTCCGTTATTTTTTTAGATTCTATATAAAAATTTTTGTCTATTTGAATATCGGCAAGGTTGCTGATTTTTTTGCTTTGCCAAGTTGTTTTCGGGTAAATAAATTCATATTTTTCATCCATCCAGGAGACTTTCACGGGCATGTCAAAATTGGGTACGCAATTATTCCATCGGTATTGTAGTTGGTCTTGCACAATTTTATATTCAAGTACGGGGATTCTAATATCTCTCAGGTATTGATCAAAAACTTTATCCAGTTTTTTGTTGGACTTATCTATGATATAAGCCTCAATCTGCTTGCTGTCTACGGTCTGGTGGTAGAACGTTTGGTTGAGTCCTCGGAGAATCTGTCGCCATTTTTCGTCATTATCCACAATCTGGCGGATGGTATGGAGCATATTACCGCCTTTGGAATACATATCGCCAGAGCCTTCGGAGTTGAGATGATAAATCCCGATGATAGGTTTGGTATTTCGGATGCCTTTTCGGGTACCGATGACATACTCCGCTCCGGCTTTTTTACCGAACATATATTCTGTAAAGAGGTTTTCGGAATAATTGGTAAAGCTTTCGTGAATCCACATATCGGCAATGTCTTTATAAGTGATATTATTGGCAAACCATTCGTGCCCGGATTCATGAATGATGATAAAATCCCACTTGAGTCCCCAGCCTGTGCCAGATAAATCCCTTCCAAGATACCCATTTTTATATTGATTGCCATAAGTCACAGAGCTTTGATGCTCCATGCCCAGATAAGGCACTTCTACAAGTTTGTAGCTGTCTTCATAAAACGGGTAAGGTCCAAACCAATATTCAAATGCTCTGAGCATTGGTTTTACCTGTTTGAATTGTTCTTTGGCTTTCTCAAGATTATAAGAAAGTACATAATATTCCAGGTCTAGGACACCTTTTTCTCCTTGAAGGGTATCTGAAAAATGTGCATAATTGCCAATATTCACGTTTACCCCGTAATTGTTGATAGGATTGCTTACAAACCAAGTAAAAGTTTGGGTATTATCCTGATTATCTGTGATTTTACGCAGTCTTCCATTAGAAATATTTTGTAAGGGTTTGGGTACAGTCACGCTGATAAGCATACTATCTGGCTCATCATACATGTGATCTTTGCAAGGCCACCAGACACTTGCCCCTAAACCCTGGCAGGAAGTGGCTATAAAGTCATTGCCTTCGCTGTCCTTAGTCCATTGAAAACCTCCATCCCAGGGTGGGCGGGTGGCTTCTTTGGGTTTGCCAGAATAAAACACCGTGATAGATTCTGCTTTTCCTTTTTGCTGAGGTTTATTTAATTGAATGAAGTAGGCGTTTTTGCCTTTTTTTTGAAAAGAAAGCTCTTTGCCATCCTGAAGCACCTTCTCTACGATTAGAGGTGGCTGTAGGTCAATCTGCATGACTTTGGCGGGATTCAAGACTTTATAAAATACGTGCGTACTGCCTTGGATAAACTTTTCGCTGGGATTTACTTTTACTTGCAGGTCATAATAAGTCAAATCCCACCAGACTCGTTCGGGTGTAATGCTCCCCCGAAGGGTGTCATCGATGGTAAAAACTTCCTGCGCTTGTAAGGAAGATGCAGCCCACCATAGAATAAGGAAAGTATGGATGATCAAAAATTTCATTTCTGTCAAATCTTAGTGTGAAAATTGGGGCAATATAAGCCTTTTTGTGTAAAATTTATTTAAAAAGTATGTTTATAGACTTCTCCATAAGCCACTGATATATCAAAAATTCGATGCAAGGGGATTGCCTGCCAATAAGCCCTCAATACCCGAATCACGCCTGCGTGTGTAACGATGACAATTTTTTTATTCTTAAAACTATCCTGATTTTCTTCCCAAAACGCCAAGACTCTTTTTTGCATATCCAGGAGGGTTTCTCCGCCGGGAGGAGGCTGATTTACAAAATCTTGCATCCAGGAATTCAGCTCAGTTTCGGGGATTTCGCTCCAATAGTGTCCTTCCCATTCGCCGAAATGAAGTTCTTTTAGGCGTTCGTCCACAAACATTTGCCTAGCGGGTATTCTTTCAGCCATGACTTTACATCGCTCAAGAGGACTTGTAAAAAGCATATCTACCCAATCAGGCAATTGGGCTAATATTTTGCCGACTTCTTCCTCAAAATCCTGAGAGAGGGGTACGTTCATCTGCCCATAGATCAAGTCTTTGGATACTTCGGGGCGGGTGTGTCTGATCAGGTAAATTTCCATAAGAGAATTAATTTAAATAATCGATTTGTTTCCAACCAGTTTCCTGGTCGGTGAGAGATCGTGCGTTTTCCTGAAGACCATTTGGGTCTTCTGTATGATCTGTGGCATCTTCCTGAAGACCATTTGGGTCTTCTGTATGATCTGAGGCATCTTCCTGAAAACCATTTGGGTCTTCTGTATGATCTGAGGCATCTTCCTGAAGACCACTTGAGTCTTCTGTATGACTTGTGGCATCTTCCTGAAGACCATTTGGGTCGTCTGTATGATCTGCGGCATCTTCCTGAAGACCATTTGGGTCTTCTGTATGATCTGTGGCATCTTCCTGAAAACCATTTGGGTCTTCTGTATGATCTGTGGCATCTTCCTGAAGACCATTTGGGTCTTCTGTATGATCTGCGGCATCTTCCTGAAAACCATTTGGGTCTTCTGTATGATCTGCGGCATCTTCCAACTTATGACTTTGCCCGATCAGGTAAATTTTCACAATAAGTGTATCTACCATGTTGAAATTTTGCTAGGAATACACGAATAATTATATTTATCAGTGTATTCTTGGCAAGTAATTTCTTCAAGCTTTTAGTGTATATGAAATCTCATCAAAATTAAATATGTATTATCCACAAAATTTGTCAGACAACCAAAAATCTTTGTAAAACTTATCAAAAAAATCTATCTTTGAATACATAGTTGATAAATAAACTCGGTATGGAAAATACGCCCAAGCAATCATTTCAAGAAATTTATCAGTCATTACAGGGATTAAATGTAAGGGAGCTAGAAGAATTAATGACCCAAATTCTACATCTCAGAAGGCAAAAGCTCCCTACAGTGCTTAGCCAAAATGAAACCGAACTTCTCAAAAAAATTAATCGTGGACTTCCTTCATCCATTCAAAAACGCTATAATTTTTTAATTAAAAAACGTCATCAAGAAGCCCTTAGCCCAACAGAATATGATGAACTTCTGGAACTGACATCTTATACTGAAAACCACGATGCCCAGCGTTTAAAACATCTCTTGGAACTCGCAAGGCTGCGAAATCAAACTCTTGACGAAATCATTACCGATCTCCAGATAAAACCTCGTTTGTATGTCGCCTAAGAAACTTAAAGTGCTGATTTATGAGCGAGCTGATGGATTATGTGAATATTGTAAAAGCCCAGCAAATATTTCTTCACAAGCTTTCGTAGTAGAACATATTATCCCACAAAGTAAGGGAGGGAAAACCATCTTAGAAAATCTGGCACTCTCTTGTCAAGGATGTAACAGCTATAAATATAACAAAACTAACGGTATAGATAGTATTACAAGTGAAGAAACTAAGCTATTTAATCCAAGAGAGCAAAAATGGGAGGATAATTTTTTTTGGAGTGCCGATGTCGTGGATATTTTAGGCAAGACTTCAGCAGGGCGAGTCACAGTAGATATACTCAGACTTAATAGACCAGAACTCAGAAATTTGAGGCAATTGCTGGCAGAAGTGGGTAAACACCCCCCGAAGTAGTAATAACTCATCCCTGCGCAACAAGTGTTTGTTACTATTTTACACCCATCAGCCCTCCAAAATCTTCCAACTTATGACTTTGCCCGATCAGGTAAATTTACATAAGAGCATTAAATTCATATAAAATACAACCTCACACATTTGTTGGGTAGCTCCAAGGCAATCTCCGGTATAGCCACCTATTTTTTTGGTAAAATAAGCGGCCAGATACATTTTAATACCATAAACTGGAAACAAAAGCCCTAAGACCCAAACTGACTGCATCCACCAGGCCAAAGCCAAGAGTGGCACAGCCGCCCCAAAAGCAGCTATCCAAAGGTTTAAAATAGCAGGTTTTACAGCCACAGGTTTGATCTTACTCTGAGCATCGTCCCGGGCGTATGGATGACTAAAAATAAAAGTAGCCGCCACAAAACGACTTAGGCTGTGTGCTGAGATAAAAATGATCAAAATTAAAAAAGGCTGTTGGGAGAAATCAGTTAGGATTTGCAACAATAAAAAAAACTTGAGAATGAAAATAAAAAAAAGTCCGACCGTACCATAAGCCCCCAATCGGCTGTCTTTCATGATCTCAAGAATACGCTCTTTTGTCCAGCCGCCCCCAAAGCCATCGCATACGTCTGCAAAACCATCTTCATGAAATGCCCCCGTGATCCAGACCGAAGCCCCCATAGCAATAACAAGTCCGATAGGAGTGTTCCACAAAAAAGCCGCTCCCAGGAATACCAAAGCCGAAGCTCCGCCTACAATCCAACCGATCAGCGGGAAATAGCGGGTGGCTTTGTTGATATATTCAGGGCTATGATCGACCCAGACCGGACAGGGAATCCGGGTATAAAACATCAAGGCCGTAAAAAATATCCTGATTTCTTCTCTCATATTTTTGTACTTACACCAGCACTTTCAAAACTAGCCATTTCTTGTAGAAAACTAACCGCACTTTGCAAAATCGGAAAAGCCAGGGCACAACCTGTGCCTTCTCCCAGGTGCATCCCCAGTGACAAAAGCGGCTTCATTTCCAGAAAATCCAGCAATCGCTGATGCCCCTGTTCATTGGAAAGATGGCAGGCAAGGGCATATTCTCGGATATTTTTTTGCAGAGAAAAAGCCGCTAAAAAAGCCGCTGAAGCAATAAAACCGTCTACAAGGATGATCATGTTGAGGGAAGCGGCTTTGAGCATTGCCCCACAAATCATGGCAATTTCAAAGCCTCCGAAAGTCTGCAAAACTTCTTCGGTATCTTGGGAAATATACTGATGAAAAGCGGCTGCTTTTTGAAGAACTACCAGCTTTTGTTGGAATTGCGCCTCGTTGAGCCCTGTGCCGCGTCCTACACAATATTCTAGAGGAATGCTGCTCAGTTTGTGCATCAACAAGGCTGCCGAAGAGGTATTCCCAATGCCCATTTCTCCAAAACCTATGATTTGAGTGCCTTTTTGGTAGAGATCGCCCACGATGTCTGCACCAGAGTGGAGACATTGTACGAGTTCTGAATGGTTCATGGCTTTTTGGTGAAGGAAATTCCGGGTGCCATAGTTGACTTTTTTTCTGAGAATGGGCAGAGATTCATCAAAATCTGCCTGCACTCCGGCATCTACAATTTGTAGACCCAATCGATGCTGCCTACAAAATACATTGATGGCAGCTCCTCCCTGTATAAAATTGAGTACCATTTGTCGGGTTACCTCAGCAGGATAAGCACTTACACCTTCCTGTGTTATGCCGTGATCAGCCGCAAATACCACGATTTGCGGATTTTTGAGCGTTGGTTCTAAGCTTTGCTGAATCAACCCAACTTGCAGGGCTATTTCCTCCAGCCTACCCAAAGCTCCCGTCGGTTTGGTTTTGCGGTCTATTTTTTCCTGCAAGGTAGGTTTTAAGGATTTGTCGAGCGAAGGGATTTCAGGTATTGTCATGGTATGGTTGGTTTTTTAACGTAAAGTGGGATTCCGGCGACCATCAGCACTACTTCCTCTGCTTCGGCGGCGACAAATTGATTAGCCCAACCCTGAAGATCGGCAAATTTTCTTCCGATTTCTGAATCGGGGTGCAAGCCCATGCCGATTTCATTCGTGACGATGAGGTAAGTAGCTTGTTTTTCTTTTAAAAGGTTTATTTCCTCTCGAAAGGCCTTGAGACAAAGGTCTATATCCTGCTTAAACAATACAAAGTAGTTGGTAAGCCAAAGCGTAACACAATCAATGACCACTACTTGATCCTGAAGAGGCAACTTCCACAAATCCTTTTCAGCTTCGTAGGCAGTCCATTCAATACCTCTTTCGGATTGATGCCTTTCGACCCTTTTCTGAAAATCAGCATCCCAAATCTTTGCCGTAGCGACATAGACTGGGTTTTTACTTAGTTTGAGGGCGGTTTGCTGGGCAAAACGGCTTTTGCCGCTGCGTGCACCGCCTGTGATGAGAATCATCATAAATAATTTAGATTCATTAAAAAAACAGTTTTGATAAAGAATTTCAAATATAATCCCAAAAAGCATTCATAAAGGAAAATAACAGAGGAATAAATCGAGGGTTTATGTGTGCAGGGCAAAAGGTGAATGTTCTCATGGCAAGCTTTGGATTCTTAGAAGCGATTTTTTTTTGCATACATCTGAAGGATTAGTAGATGAATTCAAAAATTTTGTTCTAGTTTAGACTCTTGTGCTGAGAACGTAAATAATTGATCTGTTTTTGAGGAGGAAGGGCATAAAAAAAGCCCGGAAATGCTATATTTCCAGGCTTAGACGTTTTTTGTGACCTCGTCAGGATTCAAACCTGAAACCTTCAGAGCCGTAATCTGATGCTCTATTCAGTTGAGCTACGAGGCCAGTGATCTGTTGGGAATGCAAAGTAAGTACTTTTTTTGTAGATTTAAAAGTTTTTCAACAAAAAAAGCTAAAAATCTCCTTGTGTCAGGTAGATTTTTAGCTTTTAAGAAGGTGAGATAAGTTAAAAATCTGAAAACGAGAGGTGTTTAGAGGTGCATTTTATCTTTTTTAGCAAGTAATTCTTCTTCGGATTCGCGGTGGTCAGGGTCATCCACGCAACAATCTACGGGACAAACGGCTGCACACTGCGGTTCTTCATGGAAGCCCATGCACTCGGTACATTTACCGCTCACGATGTAATAAAATTCATCGGAAATCGGATCCATTGGGGTAGTCGCCGGGATTACAGATCCATCTTCGAGCGTAACTTCGGTTAAATTATTGCCACCGCCCCAGGTCCATTCCACGCCACCTTCATAAATTGCCGTATTGGGGCATTCCGGCTCGCATGCACCACAATTGATGCATTCATCAGTAATCATGATTGCCATATCTCGGTAAGGTTTATTGTAACATAATTAAGTTTAACTCTTATAAAATTAGGGCATTATTCCGGGATTGCAAAATAAGCGGGTAGTTTTGGGGCTAATTTATAATCAATACAATTTAGTAAGAATTATCTGACTTTATAAAAGGCTTCCAGGATTTCTTGGTGATGTGTAATGAGTATTTTTTGTTGCTTATGATCATTGATTTGGATAAAACTCCGGTCTGCTGGTTCTCCGTTTTTACTTTCCAGCACTTCAAGCAGGTCTGTTTCTATTTCAAATTGGTGTAGATGATCAGGAGATATTTCCAGGGCATTGAGTTGAGGCAGGATGTCTTTGAGTTGGGTCACTTTGAGCTCGAGTTGGAAGCGATGCGCCTGGAAAAAGCTTTCCACAAAGTTGTTTTTAGGATTAAAAATCAATTCGCGTGGGTTACCGATTTGTTGTACTTTTCCTTGATCTAATAAGCATATTTTGTTACCCAGTGCGATTGCTTCAAATACATCGTGGGTAACCATCACCATGGTTTTATTTTTTAGGCTTTCTATGGTTTTAAATTCTTTTTGTATCTGACTTCGGGTAATGGGGTCAAGCGCGCCAAAAGGTTCATCTAATAGCATCAGAGGCGGGTCAACAGCCAATGCCCTGGCAATACCCACGCGTTGTTTTTGCCCGCCGCTTAGTTCGTGCGGGTATCGATGGGCATATTCGGTATAAGGAAGGCTGAGTAAATCAAGAAGCCGTTTTGTAGTTTGGATGATCTCTTCCCGGTTCCAGTTTAGCAGATTGGGTACAATGGCTACATTCTGAGCAACGGTATAATGCGGAAATAGCCCCGAATCTTGAATGACATAACCGATTTTCTTGCGGAGGGTTTCTGGCTTCTGGTCTAGGATATTTTCTTGATTGATAAAAATTTTCCCTGAACTAGGTTCTATGAGTCGATTGATCATTTTGAGCATGGTGGTTTTTCCACTTCCACTTGTACCCAGAAGTACCAGTTTTTCTCCGGTTGCTACCTGAAACGAAACATCTTCAACGGCGATTCCCCCTGGATATTTCTTGGATACCTTTTGTATATCAATCATTGTGTGTTCCTTTTTATTATCAAAAAAGCCCTAATTTAACTTCAGGCTTTAATTTTTTACAGAGGTGTAAATATAAATTTTTATTTTTTCAATTGAACGATCACACTTAAATTTTGACCACATCCGAGTCCTTGCTGCAATTCAAACTCAAGGCTACGGAGCATATATCCAATGTGGGGCTCGAGCAAGTTGGCTCGTACGTCTCCGTAAGCAATCCATTCATTGTCTTTGATCAAGCGGTCTAAGGTCAGCAAGCCAAATTGTATTGCTTGTGGGAAATTATCCCACTCGCGTAACTCTTTGGGGGGCAGCGGTTGCTCAAACCGCTTGATGGCATATTGGATGATCAGATTCCACCAGGAAATCAATTCCTGAAAAAAGTGATCAATTTTAGCTTGCGAAGTATTAGGAAACATTTCGGGCTTCAAAATTAATTTTTGAAGATCTGTACGTATATTAAATTCAAACAAGCTGTTTACGGCTTGTCGAATATGCTTGAATAAATGCCCGTATTGGCGGTTTTCCTGCGAAGATGCAATCAGAATGGAGCGATCCATCAATCTGAGTATTTCTAGCTGAACGCCAGTTTCTTCCTCGAGAGACTTAAAAAACTGTTGTATCTCTGTACCTGTCCAGAAAGTAAATTCTGAATGATCCAATAAAAAACTATGTAAAATGGCATATTTGCCCTTAAAATCCAGAATCAACAAGCTATCGGAGGCAGCGTGCTCAATCATATCTTTCATCAGGTCTCTCAGCTCATAGATGGTCAGTTCTGAGATAGCACCTTCTCTTGAGAAATAAATATCAAAAGGTGCTTCCACCTCTTTGAACAAGCCCATCCCTTCGGAATAGTCCGTTCTGATAAATCGTGCGTGTTTTTTATGGCGGGTAAGTTCGTTCGCTTTTTCAATACGTTGGTGATCCGTATCGAGGCCAAGAAATAACTCAATAGAATCCTCAGATAAAATATACTCTACCTGAAGCTGTAAGCAGGCATGATCTTTTTTGATTTTAGTCAAAACATCATATCCCTCTCCGAGTTTAGAGCCGAACTCTAAAATGCGTAAACGCTTATTTTCTTTTTGTTTTTTTTGAACAAGTTTTTTGATACTTGAACGGACAGCAAATTGCAGGAGCTCATCTTCCCAAAATGTCTTTACGTGATCTTTTGGAAAAAAGGTGTCTTCGGCCTTATAAGACGGCTCCATAAATTGATATGATCCGGCGTGTCTTAATTCTCCCATGCTGTAGGTGTTCTTCTTGTATTTTCCCGAATTTGATAAAAAACAAAACAGGATGATTGTTTTTAGACTTGAGAAAAGTTCAAAAAAGAATAATTCATGACCTGATTGTTTATTCAAATGAAACACCTAATTATTTAATAATCAAATTTTTAGCTGTTTTTTTCTAAAAAAACTTAATAACATGGCCTAAAGCTTTTAAATGCCTAATTTCATGTTATTTTAAAAGAAAATTTTCTAAGACTGTTTGAAGAATGAAGAAAATAAATTACAATTTTAATTCTTCATTCTTCTTTGGCTTAAGCTTCTGAACCCTCTCTTTTTTTAACAGGTCTATTTTTGTATTTTTTTCTCAGGCGTTTTTTTCCATAAGATCCGTTGGAAATTTTACCTTTTTTTGTTTTAATATCACCTTTTCCCATGCGAAATAAATTTGTAAAATTATACAATAGTGAATCGCAAAGTTAATTGATTCCTGGTAAAACACGAGAGTTTATCAGGAAATAAAAATAGTATGGAGGCTTAGATGGCAAAACAGTCAGGCTAGAACCAGCAGTTTATCTTCGTACATCCGAATCAGTTCAGGTTTGATGATCGAGGGATGAAAAGATTCTTCATAACATCTGCGTGCCTGATAAGACAGTTCTTTATAAGCCTCTGAATCAAGCTTATAAACTTCAATGAGTGCTTCCGCAGCTTCTTCGGCATTAGATACCACCCATCCTGCTCGATACTTCCTAATAAGGTGATAAATCGGAACTTTATCTGAAATAATGACGGGTTTGCCACAAGTCAAGGCTTCTACGATACTCAAGCCAAAACCCTCAAAACGAGACAGTTGCAAATAAACCCTTGAATCTTTGAGGGTATCATATTTTTCTGCATCAGATACTTTACCCATGAATATTACATCCTTGCCTATCTCTAGATGCAGTTCTTTGCAAATTTTATCAACGGCTATTGCTTGTTTAGGCTTTTTCAAACCTATCATCATGAATTTGGTAGGTTTGAAAGTGCGTTTTTTGAAGATTTGGAATGCCTTCAAATTTAGATCTATCCCTTTTTGATACACATCAAAACGCCCAATAAAACAAACGTGATTGGTCAATGGAGGATTAAAGGTGTCACCCACACGGTCAGGGACAAAATTTGTGATTATTTTAATTTTATTTTTGGTATAAGAGGCTATATCTTTTGCGCCCTTGTCAGTAATGGCGTGTACAGCTTGGGCATGATCCATAATAAACTTTTCGGTACTTTTTAGGAATAAATATTTTAACAGAAATTTAGTTCTAAGGCTTTCGGGGCTATAAGAGTCATGAGGCGTAAAAATATAAGGAATTTTATTGCTACAAAGCAGCCTGGCCAAGGCAAAATTACTGAGTAAAAATACGCTGTGTAGGTGAAAGATCGTATTTTCCTGGGAGCTTAATTGAGCCAACCATTCCTTAAAAATTTCGGGAAATACCAAACCTTTGTATTTGAGCCGCCCAAAGCGGTGAATGGTAATATTTTCATCTACAATTTTATGCTCATACGCATTCGGGTCATCCAAGTCAAAGTTCAGGAAATGGATATTGATATCTCCTTTGAGGAGTTGGGCATTTTGGTAAAGATATTCATTTACTCCTCCACCCGATGCTGATTCATAAACACCAAACTGGTACAAATTTACATTTGACATAGTTAATTTACATTCATTTCTCTAGCGATCCATAGTTTCAAAAAAATTGGTGAAGAATTCAGATGTTTATGCAGTACGCAGTTTACTTACATAGCAATAACTTCTCCAATATACGAGTTCTTTGGGGGATAATACATGACAACGCTTTCTTTTTATTAAGTTTTATTACGTGTAAAATATTTTTAGAAATGAATGACATTTTAAAACCTAAAGGGATGAGCTGATTCTTGGAAAATAAGGACTAAGCAAATCAAAAAGCCCTCAGAATTTATTTCTGAGGGCTTTCCAGACTGAAAGAGCAGCAATTATATCTATCATATTGTATTTAATATTTAGGAATAGAAGGGTCGATTTCATCAGCCCAAGCTAGAATACCACCCTCCAAATTATAAAGATTGCTAAAACCATACTTCTCCTCCAACAATCGAATAGCATCTGCACTCCGCTTACCACTGCGGCAATGCAGCACTACTTTTTTATCCGAAGCAATTTTATGTACCTGACTGGCGATGGTTCCCAGAGGAATCAACTCCCCGTGTAGGTTCGCAATGTCATATTCATAATTTTCACGAACATCAATCAACTGGAAATCAGCTTTTTGTTCCATCATTTTTTGAAGTTCTTTTACGGTTAGGGATTTGACCTTGGCCTTGTCTTCTGCATTTTTTTGAGGGATTTCGCAAAAATCCTGGTAATCAATCAGGGCTGTAATCGTCGGATTTTCGCCGTTGATTGGGTTTTTGGGATTTCGTCGAATTTTCAGCACACGGGTCTCAAAACTGGCCGCATCAAACACAAAAAATCTTCCTGACAGGGTTTCTCCCACTCCGGTAATTACTTTGATCACTTCATTGGCTTGTAGTGTACCCATGATGCCGGGCAAAACGCCTATCACACCCCCTTCGGCACAGCTAGGTACCAAATCAGGTGGTGGAGGCGTTGGATACAAATCCCGATAATTAGGCCCCAGATTACCGTCTTTATCTCTGAAATTAAATACCGAAGCCTGCCCCTCAAAACGAAAGATAGAGGCATATACATTGGTCTTATCCAGCAACACACACGCATCATTGACCAGATAGCGCGTCGGGAAGTTATCTGTGCCATCGGCCACTACATCATAATCTTTGATGATTTCTAGGGCATTTTCAGAAGTTAGCGGTGTATTGTAGGTATTTACCTGAATGTATGGATTGAGTGCCTGAATGCGTCTTTTGGCAACTTCTACCTTGGGCTGCCCTACATCATCTACTGTAAAAAGCACTTGCCTTTGTAAATTGGAATCATCCACCACGTCAAAATCTACAATTCCCAAAGTGCCTACGCCCGCAGCGGCCAGGTACAACAAAAGCGGACTGCCTAAACCTCCCGAACCTACTACGAGTACTTTGGCTGCTTTGAGCTTGCGTTGCCCCTCGATGTTAAACTCAGGAATGATCAAATGACGGCTGTATCGCTCAAGCTCTTCTTTACTAAACTGAATTTGTTCCATATATTTTGAATCAAATATTGATTTGAATTTAATGAATTGAAAACTAAAAACTTCCCCCCGCAATTGCTGGAATGATACTAATGATGGTGTCTTCATTCACAGCAGTTTGCTCATTATCAAGAGCTTCTATATCTTCATCAGCCACATAAACCTTGATAAATTGCCTCAGCTTACCTTCTTCATCGAGCAGATGTTCTTTGAGTCCGGGAAATTTCTCAGTCAGGTTTTGGATGTTTTCGCCTACAGTATTTCCCTGGGCTACAAAAGAAGCCTGATCTGCTGCGAATTTTCTCAAAGGTGTTGGAATAATTACTTTTGCCATTTTTTGTTGTATTTAAAATAATATAAGGTTTAATAAAATTTATTCGTTAATAAGCTCTTCTATAAATTGTTTTTCTTCATTTAATCTCCAAGAGCGCATATCCTCTGCAAGTCTGCTTTTGACCGAAATGATGATGTAAGAGAAATAAGGCAATGCCTGCTTTAAATCGTGCTCTGAGGGAATGGCTGGGTGCTCAGGGTGAGAATGATACACCCCCAAAAGCGTCGTATCATGGAGCAAAGCAAACTGTTCGGCACGCATATAATCTTTGGGATGAATCTCAAATCTACGGCGCTGATCACCTTCTTTGCTGTTATCCACGGGGCTACTAAGAAGAATTTGGCGAATTTCGCCGTCTTTTCCATAAAAAAAGCCACAACATTCATTGGGATAAGCCTCTTCAGCATGTTTTTGCATGGCTATAATCACATCTGGGTCAATACTTAAATTCAGCTTCATGGTTTAGTTAAATAATTTTTGAATGACTTCTCCGTATTTATCGGCACTATCCGGGAATACCGTCACGATGACACCTTCGTCGATGCTTTCGGCCAATTCAAGGGCTGCCGAAAGATTAGCAGCAGAAGAGGGACTCAGCAAAAGCCCTTCTTTTTGAGCCGCTTGTTTGATTAGATGATAGGCTTTGAATGTATCAGTCTTGCGAGATTGGTCTGCCAGTTCGGGGTGGTAGATTTTGGGTACAAGTGCGGTTTCCATGTGTTTCCAGCCCTCGAGCCCGTGCATAGGCGAATTGGGATGTACTTCAATGACTTCTATGGCGGGATTTAGCTCCTTTAAGCGGCGGCTGGTACCCATAAAAGTACCCGTAGTACCCAATCCAGTAATAAAATGAGTGATGAGTCCCTGAGTTTGTTGATAGATTTCGTTGGCGGTAGTCAGGTAGTGAGCGCGCCAATTATTTTCGTTGGCGTATTGGTCGGCATAGAAGTACTTGTAAGGTAGTGCCTCGTAAAGTGCCTTAGCTTGTCGCTGTGCACCATCAGTCAGTTCA
This sequence comes from Microscillaceae bacterium, assembly GCA_033765345.1. Classification (GTDB taxonomy): domain Bacteria; phylum Bacteroidota; class Bacteroidia; order Cytophagales; family Microscillaceae; genus JANRIC01. The sequence goes on along the minus strand of JANRIC010000071.1, from coordinate 1,461 downwards.
AGTGGTGAGGTATAAATGATGTTTACTCCCAAAGCTTTGAGGTTCATTTTACGTTCTTTGGAGGCATTTTCGGGTAAGCAAAGCGTGACCGGGATGCCCAAAGCAGCCCCTACTGCCCCATAAGCAATGCCTGTATTGCCGCTACTGGCATCGATCAGGATTTTATCCTCGTGCAGTTCTCCGGCAAGGATTGCCTCCTTGATGATGTTAAAAGCCGGACGGGCTTTGACACTACTTCCAAGTTGATGCCATTCTAACTTGGCATAAATTTCAACTTTGGGTTTTTGCAGGAGCTTTTTGATCGGAAAAAGAGGAGTATTCCCGATAAATTTCTCGATACGCTTCACTTTTACAAGTAATTCCTGACTGAGTTCTTGGGTAAACATACGTGTTTTGTTTAGTTCAAAAATCAAATAATGATTTATTCATTAAAAGTATAGGCACAAAAAAACCTTCCACTATGTTAGGGAAGGTTTTTTTGGGTTTGATATAACTATTATCCTAAGCAATTTACAAACACAAAACTTTCCCGAATTGTTGGGTTACAACAACAACAGGTACAACAACAGTTGTTTGTGAGTTCGAATGCTTGAATCTGCATAAATTTCAATTTATAGTTATTAAACAGCGAAGTATGGGTGTTTTGTTTCCTTTCAAAATCTTTTCCGTCAAAATTTCGGGTATTTTTGTTTTTTTTAAGAGATTTTTAACATAAGTTTGCCTCGAGTGTTTTTAGAAATCCTGTATGAAAAATTTCCTATCCATATCAATTGCTATATTGATTGTCTTCCAATCCTTTGGAAGATTCTGGATAGTGATGTGCTTTGAATACAATCAAGAATACATCGCCCAAAATCTTTGTATCCAAAAAGAAATTCTCAATAATAGCTGTCAAGGGCATTGCCAACTCATCCAAAAGCTCAACGAAGCCGAGCAAAACGAACAAAAACAAAACCCCAATGCAGCCGATTACAGGTTTGAAGTGCTTTTTTTTACTCAGACCTCCGACTTTTTAGCACTGCAAAATTTAACCTTACTTTACGCCAAACTTCCCAACAGTTTTTATTTGGCTCCCAAATTATCCTCTGGTATTTCGGATATTTTTCATCCGCCACAATCTAGACCTCCTTTTTTATTCAAAATCAAACTAAAAGATTAATCGTTTTAAGGGCTTGCTTATAATTAGTTTATACTATTTATTTCATAACTAATTGATAGTCAGGTGCTTGTCTTTGTTGTGGACTATAGACTAATTACTATGGACTCCTTACTATGAATTATCTTTTCAGATCTAAGTATTATTATTTCTGATCCTGACAGCCGACTTTTCGCACCCTAGCGAAATATTTATATGAAATATAACTATTCTTATAAAACTTACATGCTATATTTTATCAAAACCCATATTTTGCGATATTTTATAGAGTTTTAGAAGAAAACTTACAAAAAAACTCAAAAAAA
>JANRIC010000062.1:0-17486 GCA_033765345.1 Microscillaceae bacterium | reverse complement strand
ATTTAGATGAAATATAACTATTCTTATAAAACTTACATGCTATATTTCATCAAAACCCATATTTTGTGATATTTTATAGAGTTTTAGAAGAAAACTTACAAAAAAACTCAAAAAAAACAGGGGGGTGCGAAAAGTCGGATTAAAGCAATTAAGGGAATTAAGCTCTCTTGCCTGTCATGCTGCAAGCATCTTCTTATGAATTGCACAAACGACTATTTTTGAATGAAGATAACTAAATCAATTAAGGGAATTAAGCTCCACCGCCCGGCTTGGTGTCTTCACCAAGCCTCTGTTGAGCGAAAACATATTCCCTGGTCTGTGGTACACAGACCGGAATTACTGGTTTATGTACCACATAACAGGGAACATAAAGCAATAAACATCCAAAAACACCCCAAAACTTACGTTAAAATATCATCAAAAACACACAATACTTCTTCCCCTGAGCCGTTTATAAGGATATATTTGGATTTTTCAACCGATTTTTAACCCTAAAACATTACACGTAATGAGTAATCTTCAGCCAAACCGCATCAGTGCGGTACTATCCGATGAGCAAGTGAATCAAGCTCTCGAGCAAATCAAATCTTTGACTACGCAACTACCCTTTTTATTGGGTCTGAACGAACAGGAACGCATCAGTTTAACGAAAATCAACCGCAATAACAAGTTTTTTGTGCAGGATGCCATTGAAGTGGTTAAAGAAGACTTCGGGCTGCTGCCAACGTATGTCAGTCTTGAAGAGCTTCGCAAAGATTATGATCTCTATCTTAAACTGGGTCAAATCATCTTAGCCATCGATGAGCTTCGCCAAAAACTGGACGATACGCAGGTGTTGGCCGGTTCGGAGGCTTACAATACATCGCTCATGGTCTACAGGGTGTACCAACTGGCCGCCCAAAACGGCATTCCAGGGGCAGATACGATCTACAGAAAGTTAAAAACTCGTTTTGAGCGCAAAAGTACGCCCCAGTCTCCCCAGGATGATCCTAATAAGGATAATTCGAGTTCGGAGTCTCAGTTGTAAAGCCTTGAGGCGCGAAGAATTTCCAAAAAGGAGGGGCAACCCTCCTTTTTTATGCTCCATACCATCCCAAAGCTCCAGACTTGTACCCTTAGGGTCAATCCGCCCACCGCTAAGGTGCAAGTTTTGACCAAAAAGCTCCGGCTTTTGACCTCAAAGGGTAGTCTCCCCCACCTTTTTTGCCCGAATTTCTACCGGAAAGCTTCATCGATGCACCCCTTTGCCTACCTCCCCCCACCTATTTTATCCGAAATTCCACCCAAAAGCCTCAGCATTCCACCCTTTTGGTGCGCGGCCGAACCTTTTTGGTGGAAGCTTGCACCCAAGGGGTGGGGAGGGGTACTCTAAGGGGTGGGATAAGGCACAAAAAACCTCGGTAAAGTCCTGAACTTTACCGAGGTTTTGGTTTTTGTGAAGCTGATAGGATTCGAACCTACGACCCCCACCCTGTCAAGGTGATGCTCTAAACCAGCTGAGCTACAACTTCATATTATGGAAAGTAAGCACAAAGGTATAAAAAACTGATCAAGCATCCAAATTATTTTTGTACCTGGTCCGGGGGGCGAGGGGTCAGGTGTCAGGGGTCAGGTGATAGAAACATCTAATTTGTTTATTTTCATCATTTCATCTTTTGTATTCCCAACTCCCGACACCCAACTCCCCCCTAAAGGTAATTAAAGCGATATTTAAAATAAGTTTGGACGAGGAGAGTCATTTTACGGGAATCGGGTACTCGTATTCTTTGATTGAGGATAGTAGCAGGGGGGAGTTTTTTGATTTTGGCAAATAGCTTAAGATAGTAGATATAAGCCAAGTAAACGCCGAGTTTGGCACCTTGTGGAAGCTTGAGAATTCCCTGGTAGGCATCATCAAAGTCTTTTTGAATATCAGCTTCGATGGCTGTTTTGGCATCTTGGTCAAATTTCTCAAAATCTACCTGGGGGAAATACACCCTTCCCCTTTCGTGATAATCGCTTTTCATATCCCGCAAAAAGTTAACCTTTTGAAAGGCAGAACCCAAGCTTTGGGCTGGAGCTTTTAATCTTTCGTACATGGCTTCATCGCCTTCACAAAACACACGCAGGCACATCAGCCCTACCACTTCGGCCGATCCATAGATATATTCCTGATAGCCCTCGCTATTGTATTCTTGGTGGTATAAGTCCATTTCCATACTGTACAAAAAGGCTTCGATCAGCTCTTTTTCAATTTTGTAAGCATTGACTACCAACTGAAATGAATGCAAAACCGGATTCAGGCTAATACCTTCCTCGATGGCCGTATAGGTATCTTGTTTGAATTTTAGAAGAAGTTCTTTTTTATTATAGCCATGAAAGGTATCTACGATTTCGTCGGCGTAGCGCACAAATCCATAGATTGCATAGATGGGGAGATGAAATTTTCGATCAAGCGTTCTGATCCCCATTGTAAAAGAGGTACTGTAGTGTTGGGTAATCAGCTTGCTGCATTTGAGTGTAGTTGTATTGTATAATTCCATATTTTATAGGCTCTAAAGGCAATATTGATCAGAAATATTGAACCTTTTATTTACGTAAGATTGCTTTGCTTTGGATTTCAATATAGGAATAAAATTTAGGCTAAGAAAATTCTTTACAAATTTCCCGGGCAACTACCTGCCCTGAGATGAGTGAAGGGGGTACTCCGGGTCCTGGGACGGTCAATTGTCCGGTGTAAAACAAGTTTTTTACCTTTTTACTTTTCAGAGCAGGTTTTAGAATGGCTGTCTGCATCAAAGTATTGGCTAATCCATAAGCATTGCCTCGGAAGGCGTTATAATCTGCTATAAAATCACGGTGGGCATAACTTCTTTTATAAATAATAGCTTCTCGGAAAGATGCTCCGTGGATTTTTTCTAGCCTTTGGATGACCATTTCAAAATATTTTTCTCGAAGAGCTTCTTCATCCTGATTTTCCAGACCGGGAGCTACTGGAATCAGAATAAAAAGGTTTTCTTTTCCTTCCGGGGCTACGGTTGGGTCGGTTTTAGAGGGTAAAGAAGCATAAAAAAGCGGATCGCTAGGCCATTGAGGGCTTTGATAAATTTCGCGGGCGTGTCGGTCAAAATCCGTGTCAAAAAATAAATTATGATGAAGCAGATGATCCAGCTTTTGATCCACTCCCAAGTAAAAGATCAGGCTGGAAGGAGCCATCACGCGGCTATCCCAGTAGTTATGGCTGTAGCTTCGCCAGTGTGGATCGATCAGGGTGTTTTCTACAAAATGATAATCTGCTCCAGCTACCACGATATCTGCCTCAAAGCTTGAGTCTTGGGTATGGACCACACGGGCAAAATTACCCTGAATTTCAATTTTTTTAACTTCTTGGTTGTAGAGAAATTTCACGCCCAATGATTCAGCCAGATTGACCATACCTTCTACGATTTTATACATACCTCCTTTAGGATACCAAGTGCCCAGGCGAATATCAGCATAATTCATCAGGCTATACAGGGCAGGTGTATTTTGAGGGAGCGCGCCGAGGAATAAAATCGGAAATTCCATCAAGCGGATGATTTTTTCGTGCTTAAAAAACTTGCGAATGTGTTTGTGGAATGAGGTCAGCACATCCATTCTAAACAAGGCTGTAAGCAAGCGAATATCTGCAAACTCAAGCAATGAGCGACTGGGCTTATACACCAGATCATTCATGCCTACCTGATATTTGTAGGCAGCCTGTGTCAGAAATTTTTCTAGTTTTTGGCTGCTTCCCGGCTCAAGGGATTCAAGCATGTCCGCAAATTCGGCGGCTTTTGCTGGGATATCCAAGCGGTCATTTTCTCCAAAAATAATACTGTAAGAGGGATCCAAGCGGATAAGTTCGTAAAAATCGGAAGTTTTTTTGCCAAATTGAGCAAAATAAGCCTCAAATACGTCAGGCATCCAATACCAACTTGGTCCCATATCAAAAGTAAATCCTTCGGATTCAAATTTGCGTGCACGACCTCCTGGAGCGTTGTGTTTCTCCAGGAGTGTAACATCAAAACCTTTGTGTGCCAGCCCAGTGGCTGTAGAGATTCCGGCAAAACCGGCTCCAATGACCAATACTTTTTTATTCATAGGGAGCTAAAAAACACTTTATCTGAGTGTTCATAAATTTGATTTTAATTGCCAACACCCCAAAATTTGCTGCTCCCGATTTGATTTGCTTCGCTTTCTTTTACTTAATTGCCAGCGTACTGATGAAGCCTTGATTTAAGCTCTTTTCGGGCGATGTGAATCCGGTTTTTGACCGTGCCAATCGGGATGTCCAGATTTTCGGCAATTTCGTGGTACTTAAAGCCCCGGAAGTGCATCAAAAAAGGCAATTGATACACCTCATCGAGATCATTGAGTGCCCTGCGAATGTCTTCCATAGCAAATTCGGAATAAGCAAGGTTTTCAATGGCGTTGTTGTTCGAGTTGAGATAGTGCAAATTATCGGTGGTATCTATAAAAGTATTACGCCTTACCAGTCTTTGATAATTGGTGATAAACGTATTCTTCATAATGGTATACAACCAGGCTTTTAAATTTGTGCCCTCGGTGTATTTATCCCGATTATTGAAGGCTTTCAGCAAAGTCTCCTGTAAGAGGTCATTGGCCTCTTCCATATCCTTGGTAAGTCTAAGCGCAAATGGTTTTAGTGCTTGCGATACCTGGTCGATTGAGTTGAATTCTAAGTTTGTCATAGGACTGATTTATAAAAATATCCATACTCTTTTGTTTAAAACAAAACTAGACAAGCCTGAACAAACATGCAACCGAACGTATTTTATTTGATTAAATAGGATAAACGACTTTGTTTAGACCTAAATATTAAATTGTAATTTTTTGAAACAAAATTCAAAAAGCACTTGATGCTTTTTGGAAGATGTCCGCTATCTCTTTAAAATAACCAACCCAAGTAAGATAAGTTTTATTTTGCACAAAAAAACTGTCTTTGAGGGGTATTCACTATGGGATTAGCCTATTTTTATGTTTATTTTTGAAAAAAAACTCTGTCGTTATGATGCGAAAAAGTCTGTTCTGCTTGTTTTATGCCGCTTCTTTGTCTTGTTGCGCTCAAAACTCTCCTAAAAATCTGCTGGATGATCTTCTGGAATCCCGACCTGATCTTTTTCAAAAAGTACTTTCCAGCCCTGAGACTTACGAAGTACAAATCATCTATACCCAGATCAATCGGGACGCAGACAATCAACCTTCTTTTGTAAGTTTTCCGTACCGAGTAGATGCCCAAAGGTATTTTTACCCGGCCAGTACGGTCAAATTTCCTGCGGTATTACTGGCTCTTGAGAAGATGAAACAGCTCGGATTGCCCCCTGAGACCTCTATACGCATTGATTCTGTGCGAAGCCCCCAAAAAAAGGTGGATGAAGACACAACAGCCGCCAACGGACTTCCTTCGGTAGCACATTACATAAAAAAGATATTATTGGTCAGTGATAATGATGCCTTTAATCGTTTGTATGAGTTTTTGGGTCAAGCTTACATCAACGAAAACCTCTGGCGCAAAGGCTATAAAGATGTATTGATTACGCATCGTCTGGCTACGAGTGATTACGGACCGGAAGAAAACCGCTATACCAACCCGATGGAGTTCTATCAGGGTGATAGCGTCCTTTATCGTCAGGAAGAGGTTTTTAATCCGAAAACATATTCACCCAAAGTCAAAAATCCTTACAAAGGAACGGCTTATGTAGACAATAGCGGTAAACTTATTCGCAAACCCTTTGATTTTAGCCAAAAGAACTACTTTTCCCTGGAAGAGATGCACGAGATGCTCAAGGCGGTTATTTTCCCGGAGGCTGTTCCGCCCCGAAAACGTTTTGATTTGCGCCCGGAGGATTATAATTTTTTATATCAATATATGTCTATGTTTCCCGAAGAGAGCCAGTATCCCAATTATAAAGATGGAGATCACTATGATGCCTATGTCAAATTCATTTTATTTGGAGAATCCAAAGAACCGATTCCATCCAATATTCGGGTTTTTAATAAAGTAGGTTTGGCGTATGGATTTTTAGTAGAAAACGCCTACGTAGTTGATTTTGAGGCAAAAACAGAGTTTTTGATCTCCGCTGTTATCTATACCAACCAGGATCAGGTACTCAACGACAGTAAATATGAATACAAAGAAATCGGCTTTCCTTTTATGGCTAATCTGGGGCAGGTAATTGCATGGCACGAGAAACAACGCCCCCGTAAATATCCTCCAGATTTGAGCCGTTTTCAATTTGACTATCAAAACATTAAATAGAAATTGTGCATCGTTCAATGAATAGCAGGGAGTTATTCCGGCAGATCAAAAATACCCTTCAAAAAAATGAGCTTTATCCTGAATCTGAGGCGCAGAGCCTTGCTTTTTGGGTCATGGAAGATTGTTTTGGATTGAATAAAACCCATGTGCTCAAGGCAGAAAACCTGGAGATTTCGGTTGCCCAGCAACACAAACTGGAAATTATGCTGGGGAGATTATCCGATTATGAACCGATTCAGTACATCACTGGGCAGGTGGAGTTTTATGGTAGGTCTTTTCGGGTTAGCCCTGCGGTACTTATTCCACGCCCCGAAACCGAAGAATTGATTGAGCTTATCCTTAAAAATCATCCTAAACCCAAGCCTATAAGCCGTATTCTGGATATAGGCACAGGCAGTGCTTGTATTGCTGTGAGCCTGGCCTTAGACTTAGGCACCCCAACCTATGCCCTGGATATATCCTCCGAAGCCCTTCGGATCGCCCAGGAAAACGCCCTTTTGCATCAGGCAGAAATTACTTTCCTGGAAGAAGATATATTGAACCTCCATACAGAATCCGTATTGCAAAACCTTGATTTTCAACTGATAGTGAGTAATCCACCCTATGTAAGAACCTCTGAAAAACTGCTGATGCAGCCGAATGTGCTGGATTATGAACCTGCCATCGCCTTGTTTGTAGAAGATCAAAACCCCTTGATTTTTTATGAAAAAATAGCCGAATATGCCATTGTGCATCTACAAGTGGGAGGTTTTTTATACCTTGAAATCAATGAAGTTTTTGGAAAAGAAATAAAAAATTTGCTTGAGTGTGTAGGATTTACACAAGTGACGATTCATCAAGATATGCACGGGAAGGATCGTTTTGCAAGTGCCGAGAAACCCTGACGGAGCGCGAAAACATTCATAAGCTTCAATTTTAAGTCATTTTTTTGTAAATTGGTGCAAATATCCAAACAAAGCAAATGGAACAAAACATATCGCCTCATACCGAAAAACAATTCTTTGCAACGGTGCAAGAATATCTTTATTGGGAAGAACGCACCGAATCAAAACACGAATACCACAACGGCGAAGTAATCGCTATGGCGGGCGGAAAAGTAAATCATAACACAGTTTGCCTCAATATCACAAGCGAATTACGTTTGGCATTGCGAGGTAAGTCTTGCCGTCCTTTCAACAGCGAAAACAAAGTATGGATAGCCCATCGGAATCGGTTTTATTATCCGGATGCCTTTGTGATATGTGGCGAAATACAGTTTTATGAAGATAGGCAAGATATTGTCACGAATCCTGTGTTGATTTTTGAGGTATTGTCCGAAAGTACCGAATCACTTGATAGAGGCGAAAAATTCAAGCAATATATGTCTTTGGCAAGTTTTCAAGAGTATGTTTTGGTAAATCCCGAATCGGTTTGGGCGGAAGTATTTTACCGCAAATCAGCCGATGAATGGCAGTATGTTGTATATCGCAACTTGCAGGATACCCTGCATTTACAATCGATTGATGTGCATATTCCCTTAGCCGAGCTGTATGAGCAGGTGAGCTTTGAGGAGGAAGAAAAAGTATCGTGAGAATTCGAGGGTGGCTTTGTTGGCTCGCCGAAGAGAAATGTAGCTGTTTTTTGTAAGTTTGCGCCAGGTTTGATATAGAAAGTTCTGATTCATTGAATTAATGACGCACTTTCATTCATACTTTACTCAAATTCAGGATATTACAATAGCAAAGATAGGATTTTTTGGGAAAGTGAAAAGTGAAGCATTTTAATCACCCAATGATCTTGTTCTTAGTCAATTATCATTTTTTAATCATTCAATTTCCTCTCAATCTTCTGAATTTTCTCTTCAATTTCGGCAATTTAAACTGAAATCGTAAATTGCTGTGCAGGGGAAAGTGTGGTTAGATTTCAATTTTCCCACTCGTGGAGTACTTGCAGGGTTTTGTAGATGCTATCCGCTTCTTTTTTTAGGTTGCTGAGGTAAGCATCCTTATCATTGGCAAAAGCAAGGAAAATGACGGGTTTGTGCATTTTTCTAATGGTTTGATTCTTCCCCCCAAATATCTACAATGATTTGTTTACAGTATTTTAATACTTGAAGAATCTGCATCAAATCATCTTCATGCGTAGATACAAAGGCATTGCTGATGCTGTAATGCTTGCCCTCTAAAATCAAAAAAAACCAATTTCGCTCAATAATATATGCACCATAAATGGGTTTTCCTGCCATTTTGGGTTCGTTGATATTCAAAGTTTGCGCCGCCAACATCGTTGCCAAACACTGCCCTGCTGGGTCGGGGCTGTCGTTGTTGATTTCTTTTTTGTATTCGTGCAAACAGAAAAAAGGCGTTTTTACTTCTTGCTTGCCTGTTGCTACCAAAAAATCGGGATTTCCACTTAATTCATCGCCATCTACTATGGCACTGATGTATCTATCCGCAAAGCCTGAAATATCTTCGGTATCATAATTTGCCAGGCTGACTATGTTGCCTATGAATTTGAATTTGAGTTCTTCTTCATTCCAAAAATCTACAAATAATAAGAGTTGTTCTCTTAATCTTTTTAGATTTGATAGTTCTAATTCATTCAAAACAATATCCTTAGATTTATTTAGCCATTCTAACAAAATAGGGTGATTTGATTGTCTTTTGATACCAAATCTTTCTTTTAACTTATCTCTTGTCCAATTTTTAAAACTACTCATAACGCAAAGTTTATACTGCAATTTAAGGATTTTTACGCAATGAGTATGTCTTTGCCATAGGAAAATGAAGGCATTAATTTAGTTTCTCACTCAGCCAAAAACCAACTTCTGGGGTGCAAATTTCCACAAAACCATCCTGAATGGCTTCATAAAAACCTGGTTTATCTTTTAGTATTTGCAAATTGGATGTCTGTAAATTCTTTTCGGGTAGGTAAAATAACTGTCCTTGAGGCACCCACTTTTTCCAGACGCTCTCCAAATAAAAAATCATTTTGAAATCTTCATAAAACAATACCCACTCGATGCCTGTATGATCAAAGTGGAAATTCTCTGCAAAAATCGGCTCTGCCACTACGTGTACTGTATGGACTTGCTTCTGAAGTAAATGATCTAAACCAGACTGCAAACTATCTTGCTGATAAACAATGATCTCCAGTGGGGTCTGTTCTTGTAGTTTTTCAAGCCATAATTCATTCCCTGATTCCTGTAGAAGCACGGCATCTATTTTCACTCCCCAACCCAGTACATCGGTCAAAGCCGCTTCTGAGACCAGCACCCAGGGCGACCATTCTAGGAGTTCCTGAATAAAGGCATAATCACAGGCCTGTGGCTGCATAATCCACAAAGCAGGCTCTTGACTTTCTCTGACAATATGATGTGAAGACATGGGTAATGGGTAATGGGTAATGGGTAATGGGTAATGGGTAATGGGTAATGGGTAATGGGTAGTGGGTAATTTTTATTTATACTCAAACCGAAGTGGTTTTCCGAGATTTTAGCTTTTAAATCATTAATAATCAAGCTAATCAATCAAGAAAATCAGGCAAATCACTTCAATCTGGGTATAACTGCCTTGTAATTCGTATTCCCTTAATTTCCTTGAATTCCCTTAATTCCTTTAATTTCTTTAATTTCCTTCATTCCCTTAATTATTTTAATTTCCTTCATTCCCGTAATTATTTTAATTTCCTTCATTCCCTCAATTATTTTAATTCCCTTCATTCCCTTAATTATTTTAATTCCTTTAATTATTTTAATTCTCAAAGATGATCTATTTCGGCGACGGGAAGCATATCCGGGTTGTTCCAGATGTCTTCTGGGCTAATAAAACCCAGGTGATTGTAAGGGATATCGATGCCTACTTTTCGGAAACATTCATAGACTAGTTCTGAGCACATATAGGCTTTATCTCTTTCAGCTTTTCCTTCACCTTTGGCAATTCGGATCATAATTCTTTGAATTTCCTCGCGGTCATAGGGTCTGGTGATTTGATCAATTCCAAAATTGAGCATAGTTTGTATTTTACGATCATCCATCGAGCAATGGCGGGCGATAACAAGGCGGGCGAAAAAATCTTCTTCTTCTTCTTCACGTTCTATGTTTTTAATGTATTTGGAGAGAGGGATCAGCCTAACCCCTACATTTTCCACGCTTTCAAGAAGGAGTATACGATTTAATACATCCAATTTGATGAGAATGCCCACGTGACTCCACATAGAATTGGTTACCCAGCGAATCAGCTTGGATACTTCATCTTCACCGGAATAAAACAGTATGTCTCCCGAATGAACCACTTGGTTCAGTTCGTGATAAGAAACATAGGATAAATTGCTCAGGTCATCATTACTTGCCATAGACTCAGGTGGCTTTTAATTCAACCTGCAAAGTAATCATAAAGCTTAAAATTAAAAATACACATGCAAAATTAAACGCTTTCCAGTTTGCTATAGCCTGAAAGAATCTCCATCAAGATGTGGCATTCTTTCTCGACGCGATCTATGGAAGACTGATAAAAATCATGATTAAAATCCTGGCTTTCCATCAAAATACGGATATAGTTTACTTCTTTATCAATATTGTCGAGCTCAAGAAACTCTATGGAGGGTTTGGACTTATGCACCATATATTTCAGTCGGTCTAGGTCTTTGTTTTCGAGAATATCACGATATTCTTGATAAAAATTTTCTAAAAAGTCAATATAAAGCTCTATAAGTTCTTTGCGATATTCTTGATCATCGCCAACCAGTTTTTTAATGTTATCAATATTTAAAGCGCCATTCACTTTCATAGGGTTTATTATTAAGTTTGAAGATTCTTTTTTGGGCAATTTATTGTTTGAATAACGGGCAATTTTATTAAATAAATCATTGGGGTTAAAAGGTTTTGAGACGTAATCATTCATACCGGCTGCAAAGATATCTTCTTTAACCTCATCAATCATCGAGGCTGTCAGGGCGATAATAGGGATATTTTGCAGATAAGTTTTTGGTAAATTACGAATCAGCTTGGTGGTTTCGTAGCCGTTTAGTTCGGGCATCTGTATATCCATAAGGATCAGATGCGGGGCATTATCTGAAGTATACTGTTCTAACTTCTCGATAGCAATTAATCCATTATCGGCAAAATCCACGGAAATTCCCCAATTTTTAAGAAATTTACTACCTACCATTTGATTGATTGGGTGGTCTTCTACGAATAAAATTTTCAGTCCTTCAAGCTCATAAGAATTTTCAGTGCTTTGGTAGTTGTGCTCTTGCTCGATAGTTTGAGCATTTTCTTCGGGTTTGAGTAGGCGAAGTTCGAAGCCAAATACAGAACCCTCACCCAGGCGGCTTTTTACAAAGATATTACTTTGATGAAGTTCTAGCAATTTTTTAGTGATTGATAATCCAAGCCCTGTGCCGCCGTACTTACGGTTTATATCGGAGCTTGCCTGAGAAAATTTATCAAAAATATCTTCTAGTTTATCTTCGGCAATACCTATTCCGGTATCTTGTACTTCAAATCTTAGCAGATAAGCATCGTCTAGTTCTTCCATAAGTTTTAGTCGTACACTGACACTGCCTTTTTTGGTAAACTTTATGGCATTACTAATCAGATTATTTAGGATTTGAGATAATCGGGCCTGATCACCCACAATCTTATCCGGGAGTTTATTTTCACGAATGATTTGAAGTACAATGCCCTTCTCCAGAACCCTGGGCTCGAATGATTTTTGAATGTTATTCAAAAATCTTCCCAGGCTAAAGGTAATTTTCTCCAGCTCAATTTTCTGGGCTTCTATTTTATTGTAGTCCAGTATATCATTCACGAGGGTCATTAATTGCCCGGCAGAAAACTCGAGCGTTTTGAGGTTTTCGACCTGTTCGGGTTTGGGATCATCTTGCAAAAGCAGGTGTGTAAGCCCGATTACTGCATTGAGCGGTGTACGAATCTCGTGCGTCATGGTAGAGAGGAAAAAAGCTTTGGCCAGGGCAGCTTCTTCGGCGGTTTCTTTGGCTTTCTCGAGGAATTGAGACTGTTTCTTGCGCTCGGTAATGTCTACACACATTCCCAGAATTCCATATACTTGCCCGTCGGGTTCTCGAAGGGGTATCTTACTGATACTAAACCATCTTTGATCTTCTTGAGCATCCAAGAGTAATACTTCAATATCCATTTTAGGGATATTATCTTTTATAATGCTTTGATCATCTTCTCTGAAGGCTTCCCACTGGGAGGGCGTCCAAGGGAGGTCGTGATCAGTTTTGTGAATAATTTCCCGAGGGTCACTGAGACCGGCCAATTGAGCAAATACCGTATTGCAGCCAAAGTATACGGAGTTTTTATCTTTCCAGAAAATAGAATAAGGCAATTTATTGATAACTGTCTGAAGCATCATTTCAGACTCAAAAAGCATTCTTTCTTTAAATTTAAGCTGTTTGGCTTGTCTTTCAGCTCTACGAACAGCTCTTTCCAGCCTGTCTTCTGCCTTTTTGGCTTCGGTAATGTCTTTGACAAAGATTGAGATTCCTTTGATTTTATCGTTTTTGCGAATAGGATAGATTTTGATTTCAAAGATAAGGCTTTTCTCGGCGATATTCAGTTCTTCTATATAAATCTGCGTCTCTCCTTGCAAGGCTCGTTCAAAGCGCGACCATTGTCCAGGAGTCATGTTCATGTCCAAAGATTTAAATAGATCATAGACACTCATTCCTATCTTTGGCTTGATCCCAAACCTAGTTTGTATGTTATTGGCAAAAACCGTATTAAAATCTACCAATTCTAGCTGATTATTGAGCAGATACACTGCGTCATCGTTATGATCAAGAATAGCCCGCAGGTTGGCTTCTTTAGCCAGTAAATTAATCTCGTCCTCTTTGCGTTGTGTGATATCCACGTGCGAACCTGCCATGCGGTAAGGGATGCCTTTTTCATTAAAAAGTGCAATGCCACTGGTTTTGATCCATCTCCAGGCACCGTCTTTGTGTCTGAGGCGGATTTCCAAATCATAAGTATCCGTTTGTTTGCTAAAATAAGCCTGAAGAGTTTGTGTAACCCTAATCAGATCTTCGGGGTGTAGTAAATTTGTGAAAGACTCAAACTTGCCGGGTAGTTCATCTTCAGAATAACCGAGCATATTTTTCCACCGGGTGGAGAAATAAACCTGATTATTTTCTATATCCCAATCCCAGATACCATCTTGGCTACCAGCTACGGCCAGATGAAATCGTTCTTCGCTTTTTCTGAGTTCGATCTGGACATTTTCTTTATCAGTTACATTTCGGGCGATGACTGTTACGCCGCTGATACGTTCATCCTGAATCACAGGATAGATCATAATGTCAAAATAATATTTTTCCCAACCCACTTCATAGACATCCATAAAAGTGGTCTGCTGCCCTGAGAAAGCTTTTTCAAATCGTTGTTGCCATATTTGATGATCTTTGGTATGAGGGAGTAATTCCAGGAAATTCTGACGATTCTTAGGGTCTTTGCCGAATGCACTTTGACTCAGGCGAATAAAAGCAGCATTGTGGTGGATAATCTGATAAGAACGGTCTACCAGCCAGATAGCATCATGATTGTTGTGAATGATTGCATTGAGTTTGGATTCGCTTTCAAGAATTTTTTCTTCTCTCAGGCGGCTATCGGTAATATCCCTTTTAAATACCGAAAAACCCTGAATATTTTGGTCAGCATCTCGGATGGTGTAAAAGGCAAATTCATAATATTCGGGAAGATTTTGGGGATTAATAAAAGATTTGACTATTTTGAATGAATTGTGGGCATAAGCCTGGGCATAATACTCTTTCCATTCCTTAACAAAAGGCTCTGCAAAAATATCAAAGAAATAATCTCCAACTACTACATGCCTGCCTATATCCTCACGGAAATATTTTTGTGCCGGGGTATTGAGTGTCAAAAAGCGGTAATCCAAGTCGACAGACCAGATTACATCCGAAGTGTTTTCTAACAGAGAGAAAAGCCTTGCCTGATGGATACCCAATTCCTGGGTGCGAAGTTTTACTTTTTCTTCCAGTTCCAGGTTTTTTTCAAGAATAATTTGCTGCTTTTCGTGCTCCTTTTCTATTTCTTTTCTCCGAAGCTCTTCCTTGAGTGCCAGTATCCTATCGGCTACCCCTAAAAATAAAATAGAAAGCTGAATAATATAGGCAAAATGCAAGCCATACATCGTAAAAAAGGTCAAAGGCAATACTTGATACAATGAAAGTACAACCACTACAACAGCAAGGGTAAGTACATTAAAAGCACCAAAAACAAAATAAGCTTCCCGGATTTTGTGCCTAACGCCTATTACAGAAATACACATCACCAAAATCACATAAATCAAGGCGGTAAGTGTAATCAAGGGATAACTCAGCGTACGGTAAAAAAAACAAAAAATCAACTCAATCCCTACTCCCACAATAAAACCTATCCCTAGCTGATAAAGTCTGCCGGAATACCCTCTTAGTCTGACAAACATCATAATAAACACCATCCCCGATGTCATACAGAGCAAAGTAATCGGCACATCGTGGTATCCGTCAAACCACCTCACCAGAAAATGCAAGTATTCCGGCGTAAAACCGTCAAATGTACCCGTTGTAATTCCACTAAAAACTGCATAAAAAATCAAATAAAGATAGGTTGGGTTACGAATCCCGACTAAAAACAAAAAACAAAGAAAACAAATCGATACCAAGATCCCATAATACATCCCAAATAGACTTCGCTGAAGACTCATCATCTCGTTGAAGTGCCGATTGGATAATACATAAACCGGGACAGCCGTATATATTTTAGAGACTAGCCGAAAGTACACCTCACGCTGCTGACCCGCCGGAAGCACCAGCCGAAAGGCTATTTTATTGCCCTTCACGGCACGCTGTTTCTGCCTGAGACTAATGCCACTGACTTGACGGCTGCAAAGTTTTTGTTGATCCATCACATAAAAATCCACCCGAAAAACCGTAGGGTCATCCAGCAATATGATATATTCCTGATCTAGTTTACTGACATTCTTTACTTCAAACCTAAACCAATAAGGCGAAGTAATAAGCCCTAACCTGGGTATCTCGGTTTGTGTCTTCTGAAAAAAAAGGGTATTTTTGGGAGAAGTAATATCTTGAATAGAATAGTTTTCTGTTTTATCTTCCAGATAATACAAATATTTACCCAAAAGCTTCTGGTCTTCAATACCCTGAAGCAATGCCACATCTGAAGCTTGCAGGGTATTTATTATCCATAAAAAGCCATAAGTAAAAAGTATTTTTTTCATCATATTTTTGCAAAGCCAAATATAGCTTGGTTCTTGCCGTTTTCCGAGCCGGGATACTGTAGGTGGTTTTAGGCTGATCATTTTGATAAAACCAAATACTAACAACACGTAAAAGATACTTGATCTTTTATTTGTTTACCAAATTAGATAAATTTTAGAAAAAAATCACATTTATATCCACTAGTTTGACTAACCGTATGCAATATTGTAGCAAATTTTTCAAGTTTTTAGTATTTTTTTGCTGTCTTTCTGTTTTAATACCTCTTCATAACAAAGCTAACTCCAAACAGTTTGTAAGCGAAGAATTTTTCAATTATCCACTACAAAAAAGTGGTTTTACGGACTCTTTGGAAAATAAGCAAGCCCCTGTTTCTGCCTTCTCTGGGTATCTATTAGACTCAATAACCTTTGATTCTATTCCCAATCATAAAAAAAGACTAAAAAAACTCATCATCGGAGGCTCCATTGCCTATACAGCTGCTATGACAGGTTTGTATTTTGTCTGGTACAAAGACGGTCAGCAGACAAATTTTCACTTTTTTGATGACTCTGGAGAATGGCGACAGATTGATAAAGTCGGTCATTTTTATTCTGCTTTTCATATTGCCCGAAGTAGTGCTGAGGCTTTTCGTTGGGCTGGAATGCAAGAGAAAAAAGCCATGTTCTGGGGAGCTATGACTGGAATTATGCTGATGACTCCTATTGAGATTTTGGATGGATTTTCTTCAGAATACGGCGCTTCCTGGAGTGATTTTGCTGCCAATACGGGAGGGGCTTTGTTTGCCTTCGGTCAGTTTGCACTCTGGAACGAAATTCGAATTCACCCCAAATTTTCATTTCATCGTACCTCGCTGGCTGCACAAAGACCCGCTGTACTGGGGCAGGGTCTACAAGAAGAATTAATCAAAGACTATAATGGACAAACCTACTGGTTGTCTTTTGATCTAGATAAGTTTTTTCCTGAAAGTTCCCGCTTTCCAAAATGGCTCAATCTAGGACTGGGCTACGGGGCACAGGATATGATTTATGCCGAAACTCAGCAAAATGAAGCCCTGACAGGTCTGAAATCGTACCGACAATATTACCTAGGAGTGGATTTTGACCTGAACGCCATCCCGGCACGCCGAAAGTTTTGGAAAACTACACTCTATATCCTAAACCTCATTCACCTACCTGCACCTGCTCTTGAATACAATGCCCAAAATGGATTCAAATTCCGCCCATTCTATTTTTAAAGGGGGTTGGGGGTTGGGGGTTGGGGTTGGGTGTTGGGTGTTGGGAGTTGGGGGTTGGGGTTGGGGGTTGGGGTTGGGTGTTGGGGGTTGGGGGTTGGGAGTTGGGGGTTGGGGTTGGGTGTTGGGTGTTGGGAGTTGGGGGTTGGGAGTTGGGGGTTGGGGGTTGGGGGTTGGGGGAGAGAAGTGTTTTGGAGCATGTAAACGAGCCTTCAGAGGATATAAACAAGCCTTCAGAGGATATAAACAAGCCTTCGGAGGATGCAAACGAGCCTTCGGAGGATGTAAATAAGCCTTCAAAGGATATAAACAAGCCTTCGGAGGATGCAAACAAGCCTTCGGAGGATGTAAACAAGCCTTTGGAGGATGCAAACGAGCCTTCGGAGGATGTAAATAAGCCTTCAAAGGATATAAACAAGCCTTCGGAGGATGCAAACGAGCCTTCGGAGGATGTAAACAAGCCTTGGGAGGATGTAAACAAGCCTTTGGAGGATGTAAACAAGCCTTAGGAGGATGTAAACAAGCCTTCGGAGGATGGAAACTAGCCTTCGGAGGATGTAAAGAAGGCTTGGGGGGAGGGAGTCGGGCGGGGGGGGTTAAAAAAAAAAAACAGGAAAAAAAAAAAAAAAAAGAGGAAAAAAAAAAAAAAAACAAAGAAACAAAAAAAAAAAAAGAGTATTCAAAAAAAACAAACACAGAAATAAAAAAAACAAAATATGAATTTAAAAAAAA
>JANRIC010000221.1:0-18127 GCA_033765345.1 Microscillaceae bacterium | reverse complement strand
CAAAATTTCTAAGATATTCATCCATGGTTTATTGCTGAATAATGGTTCTTTATGAAATTACTTGAAACTTATTTATTTACACATGAAGACGGGCAACGACAAGGTCGCTCAAAGCGACCTTGTCGTTTGAATAGATTTATCTTCAAGTAAAATCATAAAGAACCTGAATAATTATGATAGCAAAAAAGCGATTTTTCTGGGAATTTTTAAATGATTTTGGTATCCATCTGGTTAGCTCCAAAAAAAACTTGGGGAAATTCACTAACAAGTTTGTTTTTTTGTCACCTATCCTTGAAATTAATAAGAAACTTTATCACCTTAAATTCGTATGGCAAAAAAATTCTATCTTTATTATCAACTTGTATTATCGATTTTGGGGTCTTCTTGGTCTAATGCACAAAGCCAGGCAGACCAAAATATGGTCATTCAAATCAGAGACAGGTTAAGCCCGCATTACGATAATATCCGACCACAAATTATCTACAGAAATGAGGGCGTTCCAGCAAGTTCGGGGCTAGGGTACATTTACCTGGATCCTGATTTGTTTGATATTCTGCGTGGATTTCTTAGCACAGAAGAAGTCGAGCCAGCATTGGCTTTTATTATTTCTCACGAACTTTCACACCATCATTATCACCAAGCACATCTCCGGGAGTTTAGCACATTGAACCCTGAACTTCTAAGAAAGATAGAATATCAGGCAGACCAATCCGGGTTTTATGTAGCAAGTCTGGCGCATTATCCGCTTAACCCAGAGCTAATCAAACGTTTGATTGAAGGTTTATACACGAGGTATCACAATTTAAACTTAGACGGTTATCCTGACCTGGACGGGCGCTTAAAGGCTGCCTACGAAAGTATCGACGCTATTTATGAAAACCATCTCCCAAGTGTGTTTCAGACAGCCTCGTTTTTGTTCTCAGAGGGGCAATACCCGGAGGCTGCGGTTTGTCTAAAATACATTCAATCACACTATAACCGTGAGAGCATTTCTAACGACTTGGCTGTGATTTACCTGGCGGGATTTTTAGAAATGGATAAAAACTACGCCAAAAGGGGTGTATTTAAGTATCCCTTGAGTTTTGATTTTGAAAATTTTAGAGGAAGTCTCAACACAAGCCCGCTTGCACCTCCTTTTGATAACCCACAAGCACTACGCTCTGAGATCAAATATCAACTCCATCAAGCACTTGCCAAAAACGAAAACTATGAAGATTCTTATACCAATTTGGCAATCTACCACCACATCGAAGGCTCTCTGGGGCTCGCTCAAAATCAAATCGTAAATATCACAGAGCGGGGCTTATCGTTTTCACCCTCTACCAAAATCATGCAGGCAATTTTATATGCTTATGCAGACCAAACTGATTTAGCCAGGGCTGCTTTTGGAGAGGTGGCTAGTCTAGGCTATTTAAATGCGCAATACAATGTATTGGTGATGGAAGCGATCCTGTCTAAAGGTGTGGGTAAATTTACAGAGATTCTGGCAAAACTAGACGATAATGAGCTATTGAGCATCAAAGAAGAAGCTCGTAATAGGGTTTACAGACCCAAAAGCCAATATAAATCCTTGAGCCCCGATCCTGAATTCAGAGCCATCAAGAGTCAAAATATCTCTTGGCCAAGCCTAGACCTTCCTCCAGAACCTAAGCAGATCAGCTATATTCCTCCGGTAACCATCGATTTTGCCCTCAAAGATGAACCCAATGCAGATTTCCAGACAATATGCCTCTCTTACAAAAGTGAAGCATTTGGTGCTTATGTAACGCTGAACATAATATTTATCAAAAGCAGTTTCAACGGTGTTTCGGGATTAGGGGTACGTATTGGCGACTCCTCGGAGGTACTCTTTCAGAAGTATGGTAGACCTGACAAGGGAAATGCTCCCATTGTAGAAATAGATGCTTTTTACCGATATAATGATGCACAGATCATGTTTGAAGTCAAAAATGGCCGTGTAGTGTCCTGGGCTTGGTTTTGGGAAGGTGATGATGAATAATGATAAATTTTCTTGAGCTTTCAACAATTAATCTTGAAATTGCATTTTTGGTTAATCCCGAACTATGTATGTCCAAGAATAATAAAAATCAAGAGCTGGTCTATATTTTAAAAAATGACCCTATCCAACGTGATAAGATACTATCAGATTTGTTAATAAAAAACAAAGGAAAATTATTAAAAAAAATCAAAAACAGTATTTTTAGGAATAATGCACAAAATATGTTGGAGGATACTCTGAGTGATATTTATCTCAAACTCAGGGAAATTATAGATAAGGAAAACTTTACCATTGATAAAAACCTGGAAAGTTTCTTCTGGGGTGTCTGTAAAATTTACTTTCTCGAGGAATTTAGAAAATATAAAAATTTACCTCACACCAGAGAAACCCTCTCTGAATCAGGAAGTGAAGATGAAATTAACTTAGACCCCAAAGACATCAAACTTGTTTATTCTTTATATCCAGAAATTATGGATAAGCTCAAAGGAAACTGCAAGGAGGTAATGAAGTATAAATACGAGTCTATCTTGGAAAGCAGCCTTGAGTGCGACTTAGAAGGTAAGCTGGATGGCAACTTAGAAAAAACGCCCCAAGACTCCATCGAGGGGCTCGTCCAGGGAGTCTTAGAAGGTAAGCTCAAAGATACATGCTGGGGTGATTTCCAAGGAAACCTGGATGGAAATAAAAAAGGACTTGTTCAGGGAAAATTTACCGGGGTGATCCAAGAAAACATCCAGGAGGATTTTAGCAAAAAAAATCAAGAAAATATCTCAGGGTATTTTAAAGGGAATATAGAAGGTTATTTTTCCAACGGACAACAAAACGATAAAACTGACATGATTCAGGCAAATCTGGAAGGAAATATTCAAGGAAAAATAAAACCCGGTAAACCCCGAAGCGGCCTAGAAGTAGCCGAATACTTTAACTTTACTCCCGGCTTTGCCAGGGTAAAAATCAATAAGTGTAGAGAGCAATTATACAAAATCTTGCGTGAGGATTATGGGATCATAATCCCCAAACAAAATACCAAGTCGCCAAAAGAAAGCGATGAATGATAAGACTAAAAAAATTGGGAAATAAAAAAATTCGTGTGATATGGAAATTAACAATGAAAATAAATTTGAATGGATTGAAAGGTACATCGAGAATGACCTAAATGAGGAAGAACTGCAATTATTTAAACAAGAACTTGCTCGAGATGAAACACTTAGAGAAGACCTAAAAACACAACAAGGCATTGATAAACTCCTGATCTCAAGCTTAGAACACCTACATCTACAAAAAAACCTAGACCCCAAAAAAGAAGAATACAAGCGGGATTTTCAGGCGATCTTAGCTAAAAATCCTGATCTCTTAGATCTGCCTAAACAAACCAACACCCATGTTTTTTTTTCTCGACTTACTAGAAGGCCTTATTTATCGATAGCAGCCATATTTCTTATACTCTTGACAGCCTTGCCTGTCTATCAAATTTTCTGGGGAGAAGACAAAGCAAAGCCGGGTACGGGTACCCTTGTCACAGATACGCTTCCAAAAGAATCTGAAGAAAAACCCATTACAGATTCTCGTGTAGGGGAGAAAGATACTGCTCAAGAGACTCAGGAAAACCCTGAGCAGGTAGAGGATATTCCTCTACCTGAAGCCAACACCAAACCAAAACTGGCGTATATCAATGAATATACCATAAGACAAAGATTAGGACTTGCTGGCTCTCCCGACACTAAAACCGCTGAAAGACGTGCTATATTGCTTTATAGCCAAAACCCTAGCGGCAAACAAAAGCTCGATCCTTCTAAAACCTACTATCTTTTCAGACCTGAAGATACCCTGAGATTTTATGGCAATATCCAGCCCGAAACCCTCAAACTCATTTTTGTAGAACAACCTAAACCAGCTTATTTACTGGTCAAGGGTAAAGATACGTTGGACATCGTGCAGTATACCAGGTGGCAGGAATTGCCTCAAAAAGAATAAGCTTTCATTTAGAATATTACGTGCAAAATCATCATTTTTAAACAAATACGGCTCTTAGGACAGTGATCTTAAGAGCTGTATTTTTGAAAATCTATTTTTTTTAATTTTTTCTTCCAAAACCCCGGCTAACAAAGCAAAATTGATAACACTATTTACTAGATCACTCATCTTAAAAAAAACAAGTATTCTTATGAAAAGTTTTCTTTTAAAATTCAGTTTTTTGATTTTGTCAGTATGTATTTTATTGTCTTCCTGCTCTGAGGAGGAAGGAACCCCAGAGCCGGTTGCTGACCCAGGAACTATCACAGGTATTGTAAAAGATGCCATCACAGGAAACCCA
Organism: Microscillaceae bacterium; assembly: GCA_033765345.1. Classification (GTDB taxonomy): domain Bacteria; phylum Bacteroidota; class Bacteroidia; order Cytophagales; family Microscillaceae; genus JANRIC01. Next base: position 13,814 of record JANRIC010000221.1, on the reverse strand, counting down.
ATTGCAGGTGTGAGCATACAAGTAAAACGCGGTAACAATAAAGTAGCAGAAGGACTCACGGACGACGAAGGCTCTTATGAAATAAGCGTACCCGCCGGAGAGGATTTTACGGTCACCTTCCAACGCACAGACTACCGAGAGGTGCTGTATTCACAAGTAAATGTACTGAGTAATGTCATTACTTACTTGGCGGTTGTTTTGCAAATCGACTCTGATGCAACGGGAGCTTGTGATATATCCGGCCAAATCACCGACGCACTCACCGGACAAGGCGCAAGTGGGTTAAGCCTGAAATTAAGAGCCGGTATCAATGCCTCCACCGGAAACGTAATCGCCGAAGGCTTCACCGGAGCGGATGGTGCTTATACCTTTAGCAATATTCCCGTAGGCAACTATACCATTGAGGCTAAAGGCACCGACTACAACACCTTGTATCTGACGGTCATCTGTGTAGGCAGTGGAAGCAGCGGCGGGCAAAACGGCACCATTAGCCCCATCAGCGATAATGCCAAGTTTAGAATTGTACTTTCTTGGGGAGCAGAACCCAGTGACCTGGATGCACACCTGACCGGACCTATCGCAGGCAGTACAGACAGTACAGACAGATTTCACATCTATTTCTCGAACAAAACACCCTTTGATGTTGCTGCCCAGCTTGATGTAGACGATGTGTCTTCTTTCGGCCCCGAGACCATTACGATTACAGAAGTTCTGCAAGGGGTATATCGTTATTCTGTGCACGATTATTCTTTCGGAAGTTTTAGTTCAAGTACCTCATTGGCTAGGTCTTCAGCAAGAGTGAGGGTATTCCAGGAAGGAAATCAGGTAGCTGACTTCAATGTACCCAACAAAGAAGGAACACTTTGGACTGTTTTTGAGATTACTAATGGAGTGTTGGTACCCATCAATACACTATCGTATGAGTCTACATCCAGCAATGTAAGGAGACCCAGCGGAGCTGCAAACACAGATGGAGCAGTAATTAAAAACCAAAGCAAAAAATAATGTTTGATTGTGTGAAATAGGGCTGTTTGAGTCGCCATCTGAAATTCCAGATGTGCGACTCTATTTTTTTAGTAATTTTCTGCTTGTCTTTGTGAAAGACAGGCTTTTACACCATCGAAAATGTTTAAAAATGGCTATTAAGCCTTAATTTTATCAGCAACAAGCTTTTTTGAAATTTTATTTCAAAACCAACTAAAACTTTGTTGGTGATAAAAAGTGCTTCCTACAAACCTTAACATTCCCTTTACACTTTACAGCACTTTTTTAAACACCAACAAAGGCGGAAATGACAACACTTTCTCCCTGTCATTCCGAGCGATAGCGAGGAACCTTAACGTCTGCATCAAGAAGTGCTTGGTATTCAAAAAAACCCAACACCTCGCACCCGACACCCCAATCACTCCCCTACCAGCACAAAAGCTCCCCAATAATAAGGATATTTGTATTCTTCTCTAATCTTCTGCCGCGCCAGTTGGAGGGCTTCGTGTTTGGTCTTGCCGGAGAGCCATTGGCGATAAAACTCTGCCATAAACTTCCGGGTCGATACATCCTCCACCTGCCAGAGGCTCATCAGCACGGATTTGGCACCGGCAATCTGAAAGGCACGTTGCAAACCGTACACGCCTTCTCCGCTTTGAATTTCTCCCAGCCCTGTTTGGCAGGCCGAAAGTGTGACGAGTTCAGCCCGGTCTAAGTTTAGCCCCGACGCTTCATAGGCAGTAAGCAGACCATCTTCAATTTGAGAACCGAAAGCAGATAAATTGCTAGAATCGGAATAAGTAGTAACCCCTGCAAGTACAATCCCCGAAAGTAGCATAGGGTCTACATCTGTCCTTGTGTCAGACTTGAAAAGAAAAGACTCATTCCAAATTGTGAGGTTTTGGAAAAGATTTGATTCGGATTGAGGTTTATTTAGGACGAAGCCGTGGGTAGCAATATGTACTACACCTACCTGATCCATATCCTTTTTCAATACGGCTTCCAGGGCTTGTTGATCCTGATAAAGCCGGGATTCCCAGCCATGACTCTTGAATAAATCATGAACTTCCTGTGACTCGAATAAGGTTTGAGGCAAGTCTTCCCATTTTTTCTTGGCAATATCTTCTAATTTGTTATAAAGCGTAGGATTTGCGTTTCCTCGAGTAGGTTTCCGCTTTCGGCTTTCTTCGATGTATTCTTCCGGGCTAAGGTCATAATCCGGATGCCCTAAGACCACGACTTGCTTTTCTTGTGCGGTGAATTGTTTTGTTTTTTCATCTTTACCAAGAATTTCGCGGGTACTATTGAGGAGTACGAGGTCTATTTCTTCATAAAGATACTTTTCTGTTTTGTCATTGTACAAGGTAGCTAAGTTGATTTGATGATAGATGCCATCTCCTGAAAAATACACTTTTAGTTTTTTCTGAGGATTTTTTTTATCGAGACCGGAATAAAGCACAGCCGCAATTTCACTCCAATAGTATTTGTAGGCATCCCGATCTACAGATTTATTAATGACCTTTCTTTTATAAGTCCATGCGTGGGTACCCTCGAGTTTTTGGCCTGCTGCCAATACGACCATTTCAGGATACTTTTCCGTGTCTGGGGTCAAAATCAGGGCGATGTATGATACACTGTCTTTAGTTTCTTTGGAGAAGGAAGACACCCTGACGATCTCAACAGCCCGTTCGTTTTCTGCAAGTTCTTTTTGTATATCTTTCCAGGTAGAGCGTTTTTTATCCAATGCCTTTGCAAGATACGCAGACTGGGCGGAGAGTTGGCCTTCTAAGGCACTGGTTTCCTGCTCTAGATCGAGGATTTGTTTTTTGATCTTTTCATCCGAAGCGTAAGGATACAGCTTGGAGAGGTATTGCTTTTTATCCTGCCAGTTTGCAAATTCTTTCTTAAGCGTATCGTTTTGGCTATTTTTAATTGTCTGAGTGATGTTTTGGGTATCGTACAGCAAAAAGCCCTTGGTCAACAATACCTGATTATAGAGGTCTTCTGTAATTTCAGGGATGATCTTTTGGTGTCTAATACCAAAGGCATTTACCAAATTAACATGTATTTTAATATCTTTTAAATTATAATTTTTATCTTTTTCAGAGAGGACATATATATTACTTTCTAATTCGTCATAAAGAGCCTGGATGCCTTGCCGATACTCCTCCGCAGACTTTTGGTACTGACCATTCCGTTCATAAAATGATCCAAGACTACGACAAATCATCCCTAGCATTTTTTTGTCGTAGGCGTGTTTAAGAAGTAAGTCTTTGGCTTCGTGTAAATAGGGTTCAATTTTATCTAAATCAGCATGATTGTTCAAATAAATCAGCGTGAGGAAATAATATATTTTTACCCGAACCAGCAAAGCAGCACCCGATAGATTTTTAAACCTATCAAGCGTCACTTGAAGAAGAGAATCTGCTTCCTGAAATTTTTTTTGGATGATGTAAGACTGGGCTAAGTTAAAAGATAACATCATCACTTGGAGTGAATCAAGTGCATCTTTGGGCTTTGCATAAAAGTTGATCGATTTCAAAAAAATACTGTCTGATTTCTTAGTATCACCCTGGAAATTATACGCTATGGCTAAATTGGAAACTAACATAAGATACCTTTCATCTGCAAAACGTTTGACCCCTTTATCTAAGGTATACATTAGGTCTGTTTTCATAGCTGAATTCATTAATTTTATAGACTCTTCAAGATTAGAGATAGCCTCTGTATATTTGGATAGTCCTAAAAGAACGATTCCCTTGATACTTAAATAACTAATAGCATCTAGGGGATAGGCATATTTATAGTACCGTTGGATTTGATTAGTTAGTTCAAAAGCTTTAGCAAAGTTTCCCATATTGGCATACAATAGGATCAAGTTACAGCTATAAGCAAAGTAATCGGCTATGCCTCCTTGTACGGTGCTGTCTTTGGCAATGCGCTCGGCAGCGTATCGAACTGCATCGAGGTAGGCTTTTTCAGATTCCTTATAATCTGCCCTAGCTTCGTGAGATTTGCCCAGGAGATTACAAGCCCAGGCATACATCATCGTTGCTTTGCCTTCGGTTTTGGTTTCGGATTTTTTTTTGGTTTCTTCACAAAGCTTGATAGCCTCTGTATAATTACCGCTATTCAGTAATTTGTCTACCTTAACTTGTAGGATCATCCAATCTTGCGCCTGTATGCTTGAGGCTGAGATCAGCAAAAGCACAAAACAGATGTATAATACTTTTTTCATAGCATTTCCAAAAATTTGAATCATTTTAATACTTGTACTTTCAGTTGATAAGTTTGGCAGGAGAATACATAAGTTCCCGACGGAATGTCTTTCAAATTCAAGTCAATGTGACCGTTTTCAGGCATTTTTCCAGCCTTGATCACCTTGCCTAGTCCGTCTGTCAATTGAAAGTAAGGTCTAATTTTGAGCAATTCCGGGTCATTGATTTTGATTTGTGCAGATTCCGAAGCAGGATTAGGCGAAATACTCAACCCTAAAGTTTCGCAGACACTTGTAAAGATTGGTCGTGAGTAGCTAAAGCTTCCGTCTTTATAGACTGTTTTTAGGCGGAGGTAAGCACTTTGAGCTTCCAGGCGCATTTTTGCGAAATAATGCACCGTATTGCTCCGCACATCTACCTGGGCGAGGTGCTTAAATTCTGCTCCGTTTTCGCTTTGCTCCAGAATATAATAGGCTGTTTTATCCTCACTGCGCGCCGTCCAGCCCATTTCAAGCAGACAATTACGCCCTTTGGCATAAAAATCCTTGGGTTCAGACGCAAGAACCGTCCCTAATCCATCATAAATACCGATTGTGAAAATACCGTATTGATTCGTAGAGAGAAGCGAAGTTAAAGTACCCTGATCCAGGTTGCCTTCGGCTTGAGCCGGAAGCCCGTCCCAGTCTGTACCGTCATAGTGAGCAATCATGAGTAGATTAAGACTATCAATTTGATAATTGCAATCAAATCTTGGCGTATCATCATAATATAGAAGTATCTTGGCGGTCTGGTTACCGACACGCACGATACTCCAGTATTCATAGGGATTCATTTCTACCAATCCTTGAGCGTTGATCGTGTCAATCGCCTCGGGGTTTGGAATCTGGAGGCATCCATCTTGGGAAGATTGATAAAAATATTCTGCCGTAAAACTCTCATAAGCACTCAGTTGTACTAGGCCACAGGGTTTATACACATCATTTTTTGCTATTGGAAAGATAAAATCTTCTGTACCGTTTTTGCGGACGGGTCCATCGATATAATGACCTACATCTGCACCTGTATGCGAAGCCCCTTCCTGAAAAACCACCAGGTTGTTGGCATTACTTCCTAAGCTTCCCTCGATAAATTCAAGCTGATGCCCAATAATCAGGTCTGAACCTCCGCTAAGCATTACTTTTCCAGATACGCTATTGAGTTTCAGAATATAAAGGTGTGTATCCTGGCTGCCTGAAATTAAATTGCCTCTTAACTCAAGAGAACCCTGGCTGGGTTGAGGGACATTGCCGTCGTTATGCCAATTACGCTCAAGGATCATTTGCCCGTTTTGGATAAACGTAGCCCCGTTTTGGTTTTCAAAATTGCCTTTGACATACAAGACGGTGCCTTGTTTTACACGCATCATCCCTTGGTTGCTGAGGTTTTGTTGTGCGGTAAGTTCTGAAAATATTGCTAAAAAAGTAATTGAGGCCAAACCTACCTGTTTGATTAAATATGCCATAGTTTTATTTGTAATAAGCTACTACTTGCATTTGTTGAAATTCATTGCCGCCAAAAACTCCTTTTACATTATTGATACCTCCTCCATGAACTGAACCGTACAAATGAATGGTGTGCGTGCCTGCTGCTAAGTCATAAGAAGCCGAACCATTCATATACCAGGCCCCAGCTACTACGCCAACTGAGAAGAAAAATACGTAATTGGAGTATGGCACAAAAGAGACTCCATAGACCTTTTCAGAATCGTCTATGCTCATAAACGTACCCATAGAATAGGCTAAACCGTCTGTAATGCCACTATCATTGGATTTTGTGATCTCTTGAATGGCACAGTGATAAGATACATTGACGAGGGCATCTCGCGTTAGGGTAAACGTATACGCACGCAGTTCTTCAATCACTACAGCTCCATTTGAGGATACTACATTGGTCAATGGAATGGAATCCGAATCTATGATAAACTCTGGATTAGGCATCTGAGGGGCAGCCAAGCATTTCCACAGGGGGGCTTCGGGGGTTCCGATATTGGCCTCCAGACAAAGGCTTTCCAGATTAAAAATCATCAGTCCCTTAGCAGGATTTGCGATGGCATCTCTCTGGGCGATATTCATACGAGGCATTAAAAACCCTGTATTGTTACTTTGTAAATCTAATAGGGCAGAAGGGTCAGGATTATCTGTTCCGATACCTACTTGGGCTTCGGCAATAGTAAGCCCTGCCATACAGAAGCAAAAAACTAGTATTAAAAGGAATTTACACATAATGGATTGTTGATGAATTAGAACTGTATTTTGGATGCGTGCAATTACAAAAAAAAATTAAAGGAAAACAAACATTTATTTCTTTTTTGCTTAATCGCACCAGATAAGGATATTTTATGCTCCTAAAACACCTAACTTCCTGCCACGTGATCGTACAGAAAGTACCTTTAAGCCTCCTACGATCTCTACCCTGGCAAATATTTTCTCTACCAAGCCACCTATGATCTCCACCCTGGCAAATATTTTCTCTACCAAGCCACCTACAGTCTCTACCCTAGCAAATATTTTCTCTACCAAGCCACCTACAGTCTCTACCCTGGCAAATATTTTCTCTACCAAGCCACCTACAGTCTCCACCCTAGCAAATATTTTCTCTACCAAGCCACCTATGGTCTCTACCCTGGCAAATATTTTCTAATAGCTGTATAATTTCTTCTCTGGCAAGGCGTTTTAAACTTATACATCCTAAACATTCTTTTACATGGCAAACATCAGCGAAACTTCCTTTGGCAACAGACTTGCCAGAGCGCAAGAACTTTTAGATTTTATCAAAACCCTGGGCAATTATACTCCGCCCAATCTGGCACTTGGGCAGGAAAAATTCTCTGCCTTGCTCCGACAAGTCGACGAAACCAATAAAAAAGTGGTTTCCGTTGCTGACTTACTCAATCAGGCCAGAGCCACCCGCTTAACGCTATATTACGGCAAAGAAGGACTCATCAAACGCTGTGCAATGGTTCGGGATTTTGTAGGGGCACTGCCAGGCGGCAAAACTTCTTCGGCTTATCTCAGCATCCAAAAGGAAAACCAGAAGATGAACAGCTATAAAAAACCAACCAAAAAAGAAGAAAGTAGCGGTGACAGCGAAACACCCGCCAAACGTATCGTTTCTACAGCCGAGGCGGGCTTCGGTGCACTACTCCAGAGTACCAAGCACATTCTTGAGATCATCAAAAATCTACCGGATTATGCCCCGTCCAATGCACGCATTACACTCGAGGGGCTTGGTAAATTAATCAGCGACGTTGAGGCTGCCAATCAGTTGGTCAATACCAACCTCTATGCCTACAGCGATGCCGTAGCCAAACGCCTAGAACTCTACGAAGGCGAACAAGGGTTACGCCTTTGCTTCCAGGGCATCAAAGCTTTTATAGCAGGCAACTATGGCAAAACAAGTGCGGAGTTTAAGGCAGTAAGTAAGATTAAATATTAAATTCTGATAAATTTTCCAAATCTTAGCGATTTGGAAAATTTGTTTCTCTGGTTAAGGCTTTGAGAAAAAATAACTTTTTTACTCGTAGCGAAGCATTTTATATAGTTGGCTTCCGTGCTGATCGTGAATTTGCACAAAGTACATCCCTGTACTAAGTCCGGGAAGTACTTGATGAAATTGCTTTTCTACCTCGGACAGTGTGCCTTCAAACTGCCACAAGGTATGCCCTTTGGGGTCTAACAGTGTAAGGGTGAGGGTGAGATTTGAGGTATTGCCTTTTGGGAGCAAATACACCAAGCCATTGCTTGGGTTGGGGTAAAGTCCTAACAAGTGTGTAAGTTCGCCCCCAGCTACAAATTGCACGGGGCTGTAGCTAAAATCCCCCTGTGTATCTGATTGTTTCACACGATAATAGGCGGCATCCTTATTTTGTATAGTATATTGATAAGTCTGTGCAGTAGATAGATTTTCTTGGCGGGCATCTACCCAAGCAACTTGATCAAACTGTACAGCATCTTGACTTTGCTCAATAATAAAACCCGGATTATTTTCGCTTGGGTAACTTATCCAGCTTAAGCTAACCGTATTTAAGTCCACTCTTTGGGCAGAGAATGCCAAGAAATAAGTCGGTAAAGAGATCAGTGTGCGGGTAAAAATATAAGCAGCACCTCTATCCGTACCAAATTGATCTTCTCGGGGTACTCCTGCGGCAATGATGTCTTCCCAGATGGCTAAGGCATAACCCATTTGATATGTATTGCTACCATTTTGCGTGAATAGCTCTGTGTCAGTATCTGTACCAATACGATTGCTGATAGTTTTAGAAAGCCCCCAATTGTTTGTTCCTCCTTCATCTTTATCAAATATGAGTATATCACCTCGTGAAAGACCAGGAATGCCGAAAAAACCAGCAGAAATATCATACATAGCACTTGCTACTACAGTATTGCCTGAGATGCCCACTGCATATCCGAACTGATCATTAATGGTATTAGTACCCAAATACGTGGTAGTAGCCGTGTTTGTACCTGATCTATTATAGATTTTTTTGACCAATCCCCATTGATCTGTGCCTCCCTGGTCTTTGGCGAAAATGGCAATTGTTCCACGGTTTGATTCATCGAGGGGAGCACCGACTACTGCTTGATCTCCCGAAATATCGACAAACCAACCGAAACTAGCTCCGTCACTGGCAGGAACATTGACAAAAGTCTGGGTAGCCGTATTGATGCCACTGCCATGGATAATTTTTTTGACCAAAAACCACTTGCCTAAGTCTTTGGTAAATACATACGCGGCTCCGCGTACAAAACCACCCTGCCCGTCACCATTCGCTCCTACGATGAGTGTCGTGTCGGATAGTGCCACAGACCAGCCGAAAGCATCTCCTACAATGAAAACACCAAAAATATTCGATAAACCTGTACCGATATTTACGAAGGTTTGGATATCATCTCCGACACCACTGCCATTGATGATTTTGTTGAGCAGCCCCCAATGATCCGTACCGCCTTGATCTTTATCAAACAGATACACGGCTCCAAAATCAGGGCTTCCTCCTTGCACATCTTTTGGTGAACCCACAGCCAGTGTATTCCCCGAAATCGTGACTGCCCATCCGAAAAAAGCCCCATCGGTACTTCCTACGTTGACAAAAGTTTCTGTACTTGTATCGACCCCGCTGCCATTGACGATTTTTTTGACTAGCCCCCAATGATCCGTACCGCCTTGGTTTTTGGCAAAAATATAAGCTGCTCCTCGGTCGGTTCCGCCCTGGTCGTCATTGGGGGCTCCTACCGCGATTAAATCTCCCGAAATAGCCACTGAAAAGCCAAAAACGTCTCCATTATTTCCGTTGATATTGATAAATGTCTGTGTAATGTCGTCTGTACCTATACCATTGATGATTTTCTTGACTAGCCCCCAGTTGTCTGTACCCCCCTGATCTTTTGCAAAAATGTAAACAGCTCCCCTATTGGGGCTTGATCCACATGTTTCATAAGATACCCCTGAGGCACTCATTGACCCATGGTCACTACAAACTACCCCGACTACTGCAATGCCATTGTCTATGGAGATGCTGTAGCCCATTTGGTCATCGTCAGTAGCACCGATGGTATTAAAAAGTTTTTGGGTTAATTCAAGATTTTGGGCTTGAATCGAGGAGCAGGAGATACATTGGACAGCTAAGGATAGAAATGCCAGCCCACAAAGTTTGAAGAATAAGCTATTTTTCATAGGATAATCGAATATAAATAAATTTGACTCTTTTAGTTTTTTTTGAGGAAAAACTTACCGAGTCAAATTTATGATTTTTTTGCAAATAGCAAAGCATTTAATTTATTTGACTAACGAGAAATAAAGATCCACATTACCTGTTTTGGGATCCAGTACATTCACCTGAAACTTTAGCTGTCCGCCTGAGATTTGTGCTGAGAGCAGATTCTTAAAACCATTGCTGCTGGGTACACTTTGAAGCTGAATGGAATTGCTTGTTTTGCTCCAATTCCCGCTTCCGTTGGCATCCTGATAGGGTGCCGGAACACCACTCAGGGTGTAGGTTCCGCCATTATCATCTCCATTTAATACAAGCCTGAAGCTTGCATAAGGCTGCCCATTTTCGGCAAGGTTTGAGCCTGTATTGTTCAAAAGGACGGTGCCAGGAGCCCAGGTAGCGATGAATTGGGTCGGGGGGTCATCGGTAGGAGTTGGCGTATCTTCTTTGCAGGCAAGTGTAAAGATGATGAGGGAACAATAAATAAAAAGATTTTGAATTGTTTTCATTGGAATTTATCTTTTAATATGAATTTTTTTGTCATTCTGAAAGAATCTTGTATTTAAACCCCAGCCCTCCCCAAAGGAGAGGGAGTTTGAGGCGCTCAGCAATACAAGTTCCCTTCGGGATGACAAAGTTTTTACTTACTCTTTCACCAATCTCTTTGTCAAAAATCTACCATCAGCCGTAGATATTTTCAATAGATAGGTGGCATTTGCTTGATTTTTCAAATCTATCTCTACTTCGTAGCCATCACTTACTTGTATAAAATTACTTTGTGTGATTGCCTTGCCTTGCATATCGCTGATTTGGTATTGCAAGCCTATCAGATTGTTTACAGTTACCTTTACTTTGAATACACCTGTGCTTGGATTGGGAAAAATCTTTGTTCCAGCTTTGAGGGCATCGTCCTCGATGGCGGTGACTTTATCCTGGCTGGTGGCATTGGCGGTATTGCTTGCTTGAGAATCTCCGGCATCATTAAAGGCTAGTACTTTGTAGAAATACGGTGTGCCGAAAGCCAAACCGATATTGCTGAAGCTAGTTGTATTGGCGGCCAGCGTTGTGATCAATTCAAAGACTCCATTGGCTGAGCTAGCTCGCAATACCTTGAAGCCCGTTTCATTGTTAGAGTTATCAGACCAGCTTAGGTTAATCTGTGTATCGTTGGCGTTGCTAGGTGCTACGGCAGTCAAATTAGAAGGCGCATTAGGCAACTGGAGCGTACTTTGGGTAGTAGCACATTGTGCTGCTGTCTCATTGCCCCCTCCAGTATTAAATGCCCTAACTTTGTAGCAGTATTGTGTGGCTGCATTCAAACCCGTAATATCAGTATAGCTAGTCGTATTGGCAGGGACGGTGATGATTTTGGTAAATGTGCCGCCTGCGGTCAAACCTCTCCAGATTTCAAAACCGTCTTCGTTGTTGGAGTTGTCTGTCCAAGACAATTCTAAACGTGGTGTTGTGGAAGTAGTAGGTGCTGTAACTATCAAGCCACTTGGGGCAGTAGGGGCAACTACACCTGATGGAGTAGCATTGGCTGTATTGCTGTATGGTGAGCTACCCAATATACTAAATGCTCTCACACGATAGTGGTATTGTGTACCATTGGTTACGGTATTGTCCACATAAGATACGGCAGTGTTGGGTAATGATACCAAAACTTGGAAATTAGTAGGTGTAGTGGTGGCTCGCTCTACGACTATTTCAATGTCATTCGTAGCAGGATTCTGCCAAGCCAAGTTTACTACTGCATTGCCCGCAGTAGCCGTAAGCGAAGTAGGTGCCAAAACTGTTTCGGAAGTAACTATAAAGTTACCCTCACTTCCGCCTGTGCCTTTGGGGTTCGTGATACTGATTTTACCTGTAGTAGCTCCAGTGGGTACTTTGGCTATCAAGATTTCGTCGGATACTACGGTAATGTCTGCGGCAACTACTGAGGTATTGTTGAACTTCACACTTACCTCACCCTGGCTCTGGAAGTTTTTCCCTTGAACGGTCACAAGAGCACCGATAGGACCGAAGCCGGGGGCAAAATCAGTAATATATGGACTCAGAGGGATTTTTATTTCTACATCATCTATTATAAAACCGTCTGCGCCGTCACAGCATCCAGAAGGGCTAAAATTTCTACTTCCATATTGTTGAAACCGAATAATAAATTGGTTATTCAAATTTAACCCTCTCTCTGATGAGAGTTGATCCACATCCAGAATTATTTGACGATACGCATTTGCCCAAGCGCTAGGTGTAAAATCATAGACTTTTGCAAAAGAATTTCCATTATCACTACTAAAATAAATACCGTCTTGTGTATCAGTATTATCATCATGGTCATAGATCCAGAAAGTCATTTCTACTTGTGTTTGCCCTGCAAGATTCAGATGCAAATCCAGTGCATTTGTGTTTGCATTACCATCAGAATTTTTACCCATTGCAACAGCTTTGGCAAGCTAATAGAACTTACTTCAGCCTGAAATACTCACTTTTGAGTATTTTTTGGCTCCTCAGCATAAAAACTTACAAGCTTGAAGCCTCGAGATTAAAGGGCTTCATGGTCTAATGTCGTTTTGTGGCTATTGTTAGTGTGGATTGGAAAAAAAATTAAAAAAAAAATTGACATGTGTGTAAAATGGCTGGGCTGAATCAAACATGTAGATTCTTCAGTTAATTTAAAACAAAATGAAGGTTTTTAAACATTCATCTGGCAGAGTGTCACGGTTTAAATCCTCAAGACGGTTTTCTTGGCAAACATCGCTTTAAGCCCAAAGCTCTATAAACCTGAGAGGCATTTCGGAGCGTTGAGCAGTCATTGAGAAGCGTAACATTTTGTAAAAACGCATAAAATACAATGACATACTGCTCATTTTATTTTGTCATTCCTCCTGCCGTCGGAATGACAGTTCCAGATTAAGATTTTGTATTGAATATCAGGTTATTAGAAAACACGTCATTGGTAGGCGTTCAGCAAATAAACTGGTAGAATTTTTCCGAAGTTTTCAATATCTACCTTTCTATCAAAACAAAAGCTCCCCAGTAATAGGGATGCGGAAATTCTTCTCTGAGTTTTAATTGGGTTTGCTTGATTTCTGTGGGTTTGCTTTCGCTATGAAGTTGGTATGGATAGAAAATATCGAAAATGATTGGCTGGTTTGGTAAATTTGATGCTTTTTGTGTATTTTTACTTCAAGTAGATGCAAAAAACTATGACCGAACGGCAAAAATTACCCATAGGCTTACAAGATTTTGAAGAACTCCGAAGAAATAACTATCTCTATGTGGATAAAACACAGTTTATGTATCGCCTTTTGCAAGGAAAATACTACTTTCTCTCCCGCCCACGCCGCTTTGGTAAATCTTTGCTTTTGAGTACACTGCGTGATATTTTTTTGGGTAAAAAAGAGCTTTTCGAGAAGCTTTGGATTGAAGATAAAATCGAGTGGCAAAAACACCATGTTATTCATTTGAGCTTTGGTAAGGCTGATTTTAAAGAATTAGGTTTGAAAGAATCCATCACGCTGCAATTGGGTGAGGTGGCTCAGAAATACAATGTTCCGTTAATTGGAGACGACATTGCCAATCAGCTTGAAAACCTCATCAAAGCCCTTTCCCAAGAAAGGCAAGTCGTCATTTTGATAGATGAATACGATAAACCGATCATTGAATATTTGGGTAAGGATGAAATCCATCAAGCAATCAAAAACCGCAATATTCTTAAAATTTTTTATTCCTGCCTCAAAGATTTGGATGCGCACATTCGTTTTTTATTCATCACAGGCGTTTCTAAGTTTAGCAAAGTATCCATCTTTTCGGATTTGAACAATCTCCTGGATATTAGTATGGTGCAGGATTACGCCACTTTG
>JANRIC010000088.1:0-8803 GCA_033765345.1 Microscillaceae bacterium | reverse complement strand
CTGTTCGGCGTAGAGTTCAGGACTAAAAAACAAGAAGTTTTCCTTAGAATAATTCTAAGGAAGCCAATTACAGTAGATTGCATCTACTCTGCGCAAGCAGAAGGCCGTGGACTGCTGAGAAGTAAAGCATAAACCCGAAAGCCTGCATCTAGAGGCTTTCGGGTTTTTATGTAAATTACAGTGCCTGGCACTTGGACAAATCCTCCAAAAATCATTAAATTTATGCCAAAGGACGCATAGAAATCTTCGTAGCCAATGAAGGCAATGAAGACGTTTGGTTTGATGACCTTGAAATCACCGTAGACGAAGCACTCATCACCCAAGAAAACCATTATTATCCCTTTGGAATGAATATCGTAAGCTTGGAGAAGCAAGGTGACCCCAATCACAAATTTCAATACAACGGCAAGGAGAAACAGGAGGAGTTTGGGCTGAATTGGATGGATTATGGTTGGAGGAATTATGATGCGCAGTTAGGGAGGTGGCATAGTATTGATAATCTTACAGAAAAATATCCACCGCTTTCACCATACAATTATGTGAGCAATAACCCTTTAATTTTTGTGGATCCTAATGGAGAGGAACTAATTTTGAACTTTAAAAACTGGGATGCTTTATATACATTCCTCAATACAGTAAATGATGTATTTAGGAGTGAAGATCGAGTTCAGATTACATTGGAAAAGCTAGAGAATAGAAAAGGATTGTCCTTTAGGGCTAATATCATAGAAGAAGAAGGGTTTAAAGAAGAAAATCTTAAAAAAGGTGCTAGAAACTTTTACAAAGCATTTAAAGAGGTCGTAGATTGGCCTAAAGAAGGGACAGGAGGTAAAGACCAAGTGGTGGAGATAGATGTGGTTTATGGGGATAAAAATGTTGCAACAGGCAATTATAAAAATAATACAATTGATATGGCAGATATAATGGCATGGCCTAAATATCGGAATCGTTTTGATTACCAAAATAATCCAACAGGAGCTGGTAAAATTATACATGAGATTCGAGAACAGTTTGCAAAAAAAATAGACGGTTATAAGAAAGGGGAAACAGGCCCGCTAGGCAAAATACAAAGGCATCACGAAAATAGTGGAATTGATTTCGAAAATAGTATTAATGGAAATACTCGACGTTATCAGGATGAGATGAGACCAGGATATGATGGAGTTTTTGAAACTTTCGAATTAAAAAATGGTAGTGTAGTACAATATCAAGTTCTGGGAGGAGCAAATTCCACTAAAATACCAAGAATAACAATTAGACGATATGTTAAGAAAAAGAAGGACTGATAACTTTATGACACAATTATTAATAATATCATTCTTTCTATTCCTCTGTGGGTGTACTATTAATTGCAAATCCAATACGGAATTTAAACGCCAATTTTTTGGTGTCATTAATACCTTAAAAGCAACAATCGAGGATGATAAGGATACTAATTACATAGTAACAAATGAGGATGTGTTGTATTCAGTGTTGTATTTAGAAGCTGTTACTAATGTTAAAGGAAGTCCTTTATCTAGTGATGACACTCCTTTCTTCTACGGCAACTCAAAAGATGTAAAGAAAGATATTTCCAAATGGAAAAGGTGGTATGAGGAGAATAAGTGTATTATGACAATAGATAAAGCTGATTCTTTGTATCGCATACGTCTTAGGAAAGAGTTGCTAGACTATCATCCCACAGTTCGGCGTAGGTGTGCCAAGCAAAGCTGGTAATGAGATGGGAGCAGGTCTCTCTGTTCTCCTTAGAGTTCAGGACTAAAAAACAAGAAGTTTTCCTTAGAATAATTCTAAGGAAGCCAATTACAGTAGATTGCATCTACTCTGCGCCAGCAGAAGGCCGTAGGCTGCTCAAGAAGCAAAGCATAAACCCGAAAGTCTGCATCTAGAGGCTTTCGGGTTTTTTTCTTTTTATTGAAACTACATCTAAAAATCCTTAGCTACCTATTGTTTCAGCACGATTTCAAATAATTCTTTATCCATTTGCGGCTTTACAAGGCATTGATTGTCAAAATGCATAGTAGCCGTATTGGTGGCATTGTAAGCTGGCCAGTTGGGCAATCCCTTGTGATTCGGATTGCCAGTACGGGCAAAATTGATCCAAGCCTGACTCACCTTGTCTGCCAATGCGTATGCTTCTTGGGTGCCGCCGGTCATCTCTTCGCATCGGTGGATGTTATTAAACACAAAAGGTAGCTCGATACAGTGAATGGCTTTGTATTTGCCATCCATCACCGGAGATTGCCAGGTGAAGAGATACATATATACGGGCGCACCTCCTGGAATAGCAGATTTTTCATTGGACTGGAATACGGCTCCAGGTCGGAAACGGGTATCCACATCAATCAAATCCGAAGGTTTGGTATCGCTTGGATAGGCTTTTTTAACGGCATTGAGGTAAGCTTCGGCATTTGAGCCATACTGTTTTTGGATAAACTCCTGAATTTTGTCCATAGGAGCATGGGTCAAACCTCCTCCCAGGGAGGGCATAAATTCATTTTTTACCGTTCCGATCAACAAAGGAACGTCTTTGGAAAGCTCAAAAACCTCTTTTGAAAATAGCTGATGAGGAATCACTTCGCCGTCTACGCTGGGTCCCCAACTAAGTCCGAAACCAACTACGGGTTTGCCTTCTGCTTTTAGTTTGGCATCGATGGTTTTGAGGGCTTTTTTACCAGCGGCACTCAAGGTCGGATAGGGCAATTCCTGAATTTTATCTACCTGATCAGGAGTCAAATTGAGTTCTTTGAGTACTTCTGCGGCAATTGCCTGGGTGGTTGATTTCTCGAGCATGTTCATTCTGAAAGAACCGCTTTGATTGATTGCCTTGTGGAACAATCCTTTGGCAGAAGGCATCGCCATCAGGGTATTCACCTTGGCTCCTCCTCCAGACTGACCGAAAATCGTCACATTAGCCGGATCCCCTCCAAAGTTGGCAACATTGGCTTTGACCCATTCCAGAGCGGCTTTGATGTCCAGCATACTGACATTGGCAGATTGTTTGTATTTTTCGCCGTAGACCGACAAATCCAGAAAACCCAGGATATTCAGGCGATGATTGATAGAAACGACTACTACGTCTCCTTTTTTAGCCAGACTTTCGCCTTCATAAGAAGGTAGCTCCTGCGAAGAACCCGCCGTAAAACCTCCTCCGTGAATCCAGAACATCACAGGTCTTTTTTTTCCATCGCTAATGCCTGGAGTCCAGACGTTCAGGCGAAGGCAGTCCTCACTGGTGTAGCCCCAATCGTGATGGAATACAAATTCCGCTTCATCATTTACCGTCGTAGTTGGGTCAGTCAAAGGTGCAACTGGCCCATAAGTCAATGAGCTACGCACACCTTCCCAGGCTTTGGGTTTTTGGGGAGCCTCGAAGCGTTTGGCTTCGGCGTATGGAATGCCCTTATAAGTAAAAATACCATTGTGGATATAACCGCGTACTTTGCCGGACTCGGTGTTGGTTAGGGCTACGTTTTCTCCGGTTTGTAGCTGTGCAGATGCTTCTAGGCATACAAAACACATGAAAAAGCTGAGTAGTAAATTTTTCATTTTCTTTTAATTTTAGATTTTTCTTCAAAGTAAGAAATAAAATTCCTGGTGATAGTTAAAAATTTGTTAAAGCCTATTTTTTGGCTTTTGTACCCAACTGATCCCGTACTTTTTCCAGTAATTTTTTAGTGACAAGCACGCCTTCATCACTGCTGAGGCAGGTCATATCTCCCCCCATTGTCCTCAAAAGTCCGCCTTCGTACTCGATACCCACATAACCACCCGTCCAGCCGGATTCTTTGATGATTTGAAATATTTTGCCAAAATCCGTTTCGGTATCTTGTCCTTGCTCATCGAATCGGTGTGTCTTGGCACTTACTCCTTTGGCGTAGGGCATCATTTTTTTGACACCTTCATACCTATCAAACTCTTCAAGGCATTTTGTATTCATAAAACCTTTGATATCGGGGGTTTCGGGTTGGCTTCTTTTGGAGCAGAAATTACCGAAGTCAGGCAATAATCCGACATTTTTCAGATTTACCTGCTTCATAATACCTACCAACCAATCGGGGTTGGTTGAATAACCAAAGTGATTCTCGACAATGACATTCATTCCTACTTTTTGGGCGTATTCGGCTAATTTTCCCAAACCTTCTATGGCTGCCTGTGCGGCTTCTTCAGGAGTCCCTTCTTCGCCTTTGCCACTCAGCACAGCCATGCCGTCTCCCAGATTGACCCGAATGGAGGAGCAAGCCAGCAATTTGGCAGCATCTACCCAGGGATAATGGCTTTCTACGGCTTTTTGTCGTTTGTTGGCATCTAAGGAAGCGATGTTTTCGCCGTCTACCATGATGAGGTGATTGATCATCCCCAAATCATCGCAGCGTTGCTTGAGTTCTTTTAAATAAGTCTGATCAGTGTGTTTGTTTTGGAAGAATCCGGAGACATATTCCAGCACCGAAATACCAAAGTCATTTTTTGCCTTTTCCGGAAAATCCATATGGGTCATTTTGCCAGTATACAGCTCAGGGGCAAAAGAAAATTCGGCAAGAGAAATCTCAAAAGTAAATTTTTTAGGAGCTTGGATTGCTGCCATAAGCGATTTGTGTAATATAGGTGAAAAACATAGTCCGGCTGTAATCAGCCCAGATTGATTCAAAAATTGACGACGAGAGGAGTTCATGTAGATTCGGTTTAGAGGTGAATAATTATACTTGGAGAAATATTTATTGGAAAATCATTGTGCTTCAAAAGTGACCGAAAAAGGGATAAATAAAGGACCTTTGGCATTTTCATTCTTGAAGACAAAGTATAAGTCCTGAAATCCCTGGATTGCCGGGATAGGGACTTGAAAGGGTTCGGGCTGTTTTTTTCCGGTGAAGACCTCCAAATCATCTTTGGCTTCAATAAAGGTAGTTTGACCCAGCAATTGCCCCTCTGGTGAGCCTGTACGGATTTCTATGATTCCCCCTTGAGAGTTTAACTGTTGCTTGGGTGCTGCTACAATCAGGCTTAATTGCTTAATCCCGGTAAGGTCAACTTGTTTAAAAGCCGCATAGGTATGAGAGGTAGTGACGATCAGCAGATTGTTTTCACCCATTTTAAAGCGCATGATGTTTTTGGAGGCATCTTCTGCATTTCCAAGCAAGAACGTAGGATTTTTTAAGACAAGCGTTTTTTCTATGGTTTGTGCAGGCATTCCCAATGCGCCCTTATCCGTGTAAGATGCCGAGATTTTATAGATTCCTTTGTTGGGGTCGACACCCTCTGGAAGTTTGGGAAGTATATTTCCTTTGGTAGGCAAAAGCGCGGGTGTGGTATTGTCAGTCAGGCTTAAAATGTATTGTACAATTTGTTTGGCTTCCGGGATGCCCATATTTGGGTGGGGTGCCATCGCTATTTCTCCCCAGACCCCCACTCCTCCTTTGATGATTTTATCAGCCAATAGGTCTATGGCTTGAGAATTGGATTTATATTTTTTTGCCACATCTATCAGAGAAGGACCTACGGATTTTTTATCTATAAAATGACAGGATTTACAATCACTTTTTTCATACAAGCTTTTACCAGCTACAAAAGTAACAGGGGCTGACTGATGCCCCTGGAGGCTCTGTGCAGGCACTTCTGCATCCTGGTAGTTGGCAGTCACCTTGACTGTGGCGGGCAAGATCCGCTTATTTTCCAGGCTACCGTCTTCTTTGTCGTTTACTTTTACTTCGTAAGCGATGGATTTATTGGGAAAAAAGAAGGTTTTGTTTCCAGAAGTAATCTCCAGAGAAACCAGCGGGGGTTCGTTACCTGCCTGGATACTGAGTTCTTTGGAGTCTTTAAGTCCTTGAGCATCCGTAACTGTAAGTACAACTTTGTAAACCCCAGGCGTTTTAAAGGTATATGCGGGGTTGGGTTCTGAAAGGATGATGGAGGTTTCGGCTTTGGGAGGGGTTATTTTCCACTCAAAGCGGAGAGAATCTTTGTCAAAATCTTGTGTTCCTTCAGAGGATAACTGCACTGTGAGGGGTAAAGCTCCGGCTAGCTTGTCTGATTTTGCACTGACCCAGGGTTTGCGATTGCCGCTATTGTACTCAATTCTTACCAGTTTGGACTCTGGATTGGCTAAAAACCAGCCTTGTCCATATTCCAATATGTATAAATCACCATTGTGTCCGAACTCCATATCTATGGGATGATCTAGGTGAAGATTGGGAAGAAAACGCTCCATTTTCTGGAAATCTCCTTTTTCATTCATCGTAATGACCATGATCCAGTCTCTCATCCATTCATAGAGAAATAGCTTTTTATCATAATAATCTGGGAAGGGTCTTTGTGCGTTTTTAAACTCCTCTTTGTAATAAACCTGCCCTGCCATCGCACTTCGCCCACCGGAACCCAATAAGGGGAATTTTTTAGACTCTGCTGCCGGATACCAGATAAAGGCAGGTTGTGCTGGGGGGAGTTCTTCCAATCCAGTATTGTTGGGAGATTTGTTGATGGGTTTGGCAGGGTCAAATTTTTCACCGGATGTCTGTGTATCAAAATCAAAATCCCAGTAGGCTTTATTATCTCCCACAAAATAAGGCCAGCCGAAATTTCCTGCTTTACGCGCCTGTCCGAATTCATCTTCGGCCGCAGGGCCAAAGCCTGTGGAGTCTATTCCAGCATCTGGGCCTACATCTCCCCAGTATAAAAAACCCGTTTTTTGATCTACTGAAATGCGATAAGGGTTTCGATGCCCCATGGTATAAATCTCAGGACGAGTTTTGGGTGTTCCGACAGGAAAAAGATTTCCTACGGGAATGGTATAAGACCCATCAGGTTCAGGATGAATTCTGAGGATTTTACCTCGCAAATCATTGGTGTTGGAAGATGACTTTTGGGCATCAAAAGGGCTTCTACCTGGGCGTTCGTCAATTGGTGCATAGCCTTCGGAAGCACGCGGACTGGTATTGTCACCCGTGGAGAGATAGAGGTTTTTTAAAGTATCCCAATCCATAGAACCCCCTGTATGGCAGCAATGGTCGCGCTGGGTGGGGATTTCCAGGAGTATCTTTCGGGAGTTCAAATCCAGCAAATTGCCGTTTAATTCATACCGAGCGAGTACATTCTTGGGATCATCCCCCGCAGGAGAATAATAGAGATAAACCCAGTGGTTTTTGTCAAAATCAGGATCAATGGTCAGACCCAATAATCCGTCTTCGGCTTCCTGATCGTTTCCATTGTATTTGGTACTTACTGGGATATTGGCAATTACAGTAGTTTGACTGCTGGCTGGTTCGTACATTTTTACGAGGCCGTGCCGCTCAATAAATAGTACCCTTTCATCCGGTAGCACGGCCAGTTCAAGAGGCTCATTTAGGTTTTCAGTTAATACGATTTTTTGAAATCGATTTTCTTCGGGAATCTGTGCCTTGAGAAACAAGGGAAAAAAGATTATCCAAAAAAATTTCAGTAGGTTTTTCATCATAAAATGATTCAATTGTGTATAGTTTACACAATAATAGAAATTTTTTTATTGCGTACAAAATACACAAAGATTTTTTTTAATTTTGTTTTCCTAAAATATAATTTATGAAGCAAGAACTCAGAGCTTATCTGGAAAGCACGCTCAAGGAAGTGGCGATTGATTGTACGATTTTCGGTTTTCATGCCCATGAATTAAAGATATTATTGTTGCGTTGGAAAGGGACGAATGCTTGGAGTTTGCCGGGGGGGCGAATTTTCCCGGAGGAGTCTGTGCAAAGTGCGGCGTATCGTATTTTGCAGGAAAGGACGGGTTTGAAAGAAGTTTTTTTGCAGCAATTTCACACTTTTGGAGATGCAGATCGTTATAAAAACTTTTCGGCATCAGAAACGCTTAAAATCCTTGAGAAAACGCTTGAGGAAGATTTATCGGATTTAGATTTAACTGCACGGGTAGTTTCAATTGGGTATTTTGCGTTGGTAGAGTTTGAGCAGGTAGTACCCGTGCCTGATTTTTATACCGAAGAATGCCGTTGGTGGGAAATTTCGGAGCTGCCTTTGCTGCTTTTTGATCACAATGAGATGATCGGTATGGCTTTGAAGGCATTGCGTAGGCAACTCAACTATCAGCCTATTGGGTATAATCTGCTTCCCGAAAAATTTACGATGCCGGAGTTGCAAAAACTCTATGAGTCCATTTTGGGCAGGCAATTGGATCGGCGCAATTTTCAAAAGATGATACTCAGCTATGATATTTTAGAGAAATTACCCGAAAAACGCCGAGGAACTGCCAATCGATCTCCTTTTTTATATCGTTTTGACAAACAGAAATACGAAAGAGCTTTGTCCGAAGGGATTTTTTTTCCTTTTCAGGGGGAGAAGTTTTGAAGCTACAATAAATTTTCCTTTCTACATATCATCAAATTGGTTCTTTCGACATTTTCAAGCTTACATAAAAAAGAACTTTTTCTTCAAACCACCCAGCGACAAGTTTTTTTTCGTATTTTTTTCTTCTCCTCAGGTGGCGGCAAGCTTTTTTTCGTATTTTTTTCTTCTCCTCAGGTGGCGGCAAGCTTTTTTTCGTATTTTTATCTTCTCCTCAGGTGTCGGCCAGCTTTTTTTCGTATTTTTTTCTTCTCCTCAGGTGGCGGCGAGCTGTTTTTCGTATTTTTTTCTTCTCGTCAGGTGGCGGCGAGCTAGGAAGAGGGTAGTTTTCTGCTAGTGGGGTGGGGGGGGGGGGGGGGGGGGGTGTTGGTTTGATGTTTGGGTGTGGGGGGGGGGGTGGTTTTTTTTTTTTTTTTTGAGTTGTTGGTTGGGTGGTGTGAGTGTGTTTTTTGTTGATTTAGGGGTGGGGGGG
>JANRIC010000199.1:0-23867 GCA_033765345.1 Microscillaceae bacterium | reverse complement strand
TACTCGGTTTCATAGGATTCATGGTCTCTGTCTGCATACTCGGGCATGGGTTGAGGGCTTAGGATGTCAGTTTGCTACATAGCTTAAAGGTAGTTTGAAGGGCTTGAAAGCGCAAGTGCTTGGGGGAGTTTTTTTGTGTAACTAAGTAATTAGCACCTTACAAAGCGGTTAAAAATCTTTTATCTAAGTAGTTGCCTATCATTAGTTTATATGAGTCATTTTCATAATTAATTGATAACTAACGTAATTGTATTTGCTATGGACTATCGACTCATTACTATGGACTACTTATCTAATTGATTATCACAGAATTTATCTATTTAAAAATAATAAATTTATGTAGTACATCTGCTTAACATTCTCCCTTATCAGGGATTTATTTTGGGTTGGTATCAGCTTTCCAAATAATTGTTTAAATTTGAACTCCAAAAATTCATTTATTTTATAATGAAGCTGTATATTGATTTCTTGTGTATATGTCTTTTTACTGGATTACTGTCTTGTCAACAAAATGATGAAAAATCAAGACTAATCACCCGCAAATGGCGCGTTACTTTTACAACAGATCAATTGCTCAACACGATGAGTCAGTCTGAAAAAGAATTTTATAAGCTCATTCCCGAAGATGTTCGGAAAAAAAAACTCAATAGCGTAATCCAAACAGCCAATGACAATACTTTTGAGTTTAAAGCCGATCATACTTTTGAATTGGTACTCAAGGGGCAGGAAGTCCAGGAGAAAGGTACTTGGTCACTGGAAAAGGTAAAAGACTCCTACAAACTCATCCTGATTAAAAAAACTACCAATGATACAGAAACTTTAGGTAGAGAAGAATTGATTATCAAGGATTTGGATAAAGACAAGATGATTATCCTGATTGATTCTACTAAAGAGCTTATTTTAGAACCAATGCAAAATGATAAGATATAAAGGCATTCTATGTTCTTGTGAAAAAACATGACATTTTTTTGGTAATCTTGTTTTTTGGGATTCAGTATTTTATGACTATATTGCTACACGAGTTGTAAATGGGTGAATATTGAGAAAAATAACTGTGAAGCACTTCGGAAAAATATTTCTTAGTGGATTAGTACTTATTTTTTTGACAGCCTTTGAGTCTGACATGGATAGATCAAAGATGTTAATCAAAAATTGGTTGCTCGTGAATATTTACACCCCTCGAATTGAAAGAAATTTTAAGCAGAGTGGTATGTCTTCGGAACGCAGAGAGCAAGTCATAAAGGCTTGGGTTGAAGGCTCTTACCTTCATTTCAAACCCGATGGCACGTATGAAGTAAGTATTCTGGGAAGTGAGCCCGAAACTTTGTACTGGCAACTCAGCCCCAATGATACAACGCTTTTGGTGAGAAAAACGCAAGAAGAAGACCCCAAAGAAATTGAAATAGAACTACTTACCAAAAAAGACCTTGTGATTATTTTGCCGGATACTGACGGAGAGTATACCCGTCTATATTTCAAGGCAGATGGAGAACTTGAAGCTTCTGATGGCAGCAATTAAAAAATATCTCCGAAAAATTATAAAAAATCACGATTTAGGAAAAATATGTGTTGATCCTAAACCGTGATTTGTTTTATTTTTAAGGTCTATTAGCCCAGATATTCAGCCAATAAACGGCTTCTTGAGCTGGCTCTTAGCTTACGAATGGCTTTTTCTTTGATTTGTCTTACGCGCTCTCTGGTCAGATCGAGTGTTTCGCCGATTTGCTCCAAAGACATAGGGTGCTCCTGGTCAATACCAAAAAACATTTTAACAACCGTTCTTTCGCGCTCACTCAAAGCCGCCAAAGCTCTGGCAGTTTCTACCCTTAAAGAGTCGTTATACGCTACTTCTTGGTCGGTGCTTACCGTGTTTTTGTTCTCGAGTACATCCAATAATGAATTGCTTTCGCCCTCATTAAAGGGTGCATCTACAGATACTTGTTTGGAGCCGGCTCTTAATGTGCTGGTGATTTCGGTTTCATCCATATCCAGGATGTCCGAAAGTTCGGCAGGCGTTGGTTCACGTTCGTACCTTTGCTCTAATTCGGAATAAGCTCTATTGATTTTGCTCAACGCTCCGGTTTTATTCAGAGGAAGACGAACGATTCTGGATTGATCTGCCAAAGCTTGCATAATAGACTGGCGAATCCACCAGACGGCATAAGAAATAAATTTAAATCCTCGGGTTTCATCAAATTTTTTAGCTGCTTTGACAAGACCAAGGTTTCCCTCATTGATTAAGTCATTCAGGGAAAGGCTACGATTTTGATATTGCTTGGCTACCGACACCACAAAACGAAGGTTTGCTTTGGTCAGTTTTTCAAGTGCTTGTTCGTCACCCTCTCGAATCCTTCTAGCCAGCTCTACTTCTTCTTCGGGAGTCAACAAATCCACTTTATTGATTTCATTAAAATATCTCTCGAGAGACTGGCTTTCTCGGTTGGTTATCGTTTGGGTTATCTTAAGTTGACGCATTATCTTTATACTTAGTTAAAATTCTAAAACTCAGTTACTACACAAAAAAAATCCAATATATCTATAAATTTTTATAAATATATTGTCTTTCATAAATATAAGTTGTGCTATTACAGTGTAATTCAATTCCAGTATTTTTAATTTATCTATACCGTCAAATACTAATCAATAAACGTTAATTGACGGATAAGTGTTGTACTTTTCTAAGAATAATTTCAAAGGACTGATTTTGTTTTTCTCTTTTAAAACTCTATTTTGTACAAAAGAAAATTTATGGTTTTCACACCCTTTATTAAAAACGCTTTTCATTTTTAACCTCACCTTTTAAAATTCCCAACTTTCTTTCTCAGGTAATAAAAGGGTTCGTTTTATTCTTAAAAGATGGCATGTACAAATTGGCTTGCTATCTACCACTTTTTTTTATATTCTAAGCGTTTTTTTCTTAAAAAAAGTTCCAAATTCCAAAATATCTAATATAGATAGTAAAATTTTTAGTTAATATACGAATTTACTTATACACGTGAAAGGATTTATGGTTATTAAGAGCGTATTTGTTTGTGAAATTGTTTTGTCAGTCTCTCTCCTTCCATGAAGTAAGCCATGTTAAGATTTTTTCACATATAGGCGTAATTTCGAGGTATTCTTCTTATTCTTCCTATAGTTTAATTATTTCTAAAGTGATATTCTAATAAATTTGAAGTTTGAAATACATAAAATATGAAATAGTAATATTTCCAGAAAAGCTATTATATCACAAATCAATGATTTTTTTTGATAATTCCGAAAATATAGGCATATTTTACTAGCTTCCAGATATTTATAACTTTAAAATTTAATTTTTAGTTTGTCTTACTTACAAAATAATTCTGATTATAAAGGCAGGCAAACTACAAATCTAGTTTGTCCGGGTTTTGACTCTACTTTGATATCGCCTCGGTGTTGATCTACCACTCGTTTGACTACGTCCAGGCCGATTCCTGTACCTTTACCCACTTCTTTGGTCGTAAAAAAGGGGTCAAAGATTTGAGATTGAACGTTTTCGGGGATTCCTTTGCCTGTATCAATGACTTCTACTTTTACAAAATCTCCGGCTTGATAGGTTTTGATCTCGAGGCAGCCTCCTTGTTCTTCCATGGCATCCAGGGCATTGTCAATCAGATTGGTCCAAACCTGATTCAGTTCGCCGACTTGAATTTTGACCTGTGGCAAGTCTGGTTGAAATTTCGGTATAAACTCGACCTTATTTTTCTTAAACTTATGCTTAAGAATGGTCAGTGTATTGAGAATTCCTTCGTGGATATCAGCCATTTGTTTTTCGGGTGATTTATCCATGTGGGTATAAATCTTGACAGAATTTACCAGGTCTGAAATTCTTTTGGAAGCTTCTTCAATTTCCTGTACAAGTTTTTCGGTCACCAATACATTATCGATCCATTTGATTACAGGGGCTAGGTCTTTTTCTTCGGATATTTGACTATTGATCTTTTCAAAATCCTCGACACAGAGTCCAAATTCCATAAAATCAGAGGCCAGGCTGTATCCGTCGTCAATACGATGATCCTCAAGCCAATCAGCAATTTCATCTTCGAGCTCTGTTTTTTTCATCAGCGAAAGATTGGCTTTGGGTCCTTGATTAATTTTAGCAAAGAGGATGTCATTGACGGTATCCACTTGTTGGTCACTCATCCGAATTTTGATGACAGATTTGAATTTTTCCGGCATGACTCCCAGGTGTTTTCGGAGCTCAGAGGCACTTCTGACCACGGCGGCTGCCGGGTTGTTGAGTTCGTGTGCGAGTCCGGCTGCAATTTTCCCAAGAGCGAGCATTTTTTCACCGATTTGTTGTTGCTTCGTAAAGTCTCTTACCCGGTTGGTCAGGGTATGGACAAGCCGTTCGGTAAGCTCATAATGGGTATGAATCATTTCTTCAAAATACTTACGATCCAGGCGGAAAATTGTAGAGTTTTCCAAGGCGATACCTTGTGCCATGACATTTTTGGCTCTTGAGTAAGGCAAAGCCCCAGTAATTCCGCCGGGTTCTACCTCACTGAGAGGTCTGAGCTGTCCGTTTTGCTCGATTTTGATTTCATACATTCCTTCCAGGAGGATAAGCATATAGAGCATTGCATCCCCTCGCTTAAAGATATAATCTCCTACTTGATAATGACATATTTCGCCTCTTTCGGCAAGCCATGTGATTTGATTTTCGGGGATGTCGGATAGTGTAGGGATAGAGTTCAGTTTTTGAATGAGGTCTTGCATGATAAAATTTTAGGTCAATTTAGTGAAATAGGTGGAAAAATGGTAGGTTTTGTTTGATAATTAAACATAAGATTGTGTATTTTAAATGTCATCCATTTGTAGAGTGGCAACGAAGCCAGTATTTCGAGTACTTCCATTTCAGAATCGGCGGTGATGGTTGTCCAAAGTTTGGATTGAGACAAACTTAAAGAATAGCTGTTAATTTTACTTTGAGCGATAAAGAGGCTTACCTGCTCTACTTGTTTGGGCACAGTTGCCAAGAATTCTTCATCAAAAATTCTTGGCAACTCAATTTCTATCATATATTGATTCATAAAAGGAGGAGATGTTTGGTTTTTTATTGGGTGCTAACCTACCAAAGGCTCAAAATGTTTTGTGTCGTTTTCAGGAAGCGTGTAATTTTGGATTGCCACTGTACTCTCTTCTGCGGGCAGGTGTACTCGCACTCGTATTGCTTTTAAGCCGCTTGCTCCTTGAAGCTCTTCCAATTCCAGGTACTCGATCTCAGATTCAAGCAATCCTTTGTATTGTAAAAACTCAATATGTTTTTTGTATTCTTCAATCTCTTTGTCACGGGTATACACGATGGCGATTTTACCAGGTTGGGTAAGTCGCTCTTTTGTACCTTTGATGTAGGCTTTATCAATGCGTTTTTTCACGATTTCGTAGCGGATGTTGTAGGCACCGTCTACGTCAAATTGTTTTTCATCCTGTCTGAACCGAATGGATAAAGGGCTGCTGTGTACCAGAATCAATTGTGTAGTTGAGAGTGGAATAGGCAGGAAGGGCTTTAGTTTTTCGGTTTTTAAGGCAATATTACACATGATTTCAAGCTGCCAAAGGCGCATGTTTTCCAAATAAATTGGGTTGAATTTTCGGTCTTTCAGCATAGATTCTCCGATATAGATGTTGTATTCTACGCCGTCAGTTTTATATTTTTCAAAATAATGTGGAAACATTTTCTGAGCGCGGGCTTCTTCAAAATCCAAATAGGTAGAAACCTTCTCATTGATCTTGGTCAAACTCTGCTCAAATGCCTTGCGTTGTTTGTAGATAATTTTGAGTGTAGGATCCAAGGACTGTTGGTAGTGTTGGATGCTCTGATGAATTTCAGGATCAACATCTTTAAAATATTCAAAGAGTGTCTCGATTTCATTTTTGATAAAATCCAGGATGCTTACTTCATCTCCGGCATTGACTCCCTCTTGGATATGCAGTTCGTGTTTCTTAATCCTGAACAGTATTTCATCCAACAAGGGAAGTTGGGTTTTGTTTTGAATAACCTGGATTACATTTTTAGAAAGGTCTAATTGCTCAGTCAAATCCTTCTGAATAGAATTATTACGTTCTTGAGAAGAACCTCTGATGTCGGATTGTCCAAAAAGCGGATAAACATCTTCAAAAATGATGGGTTCTATTTCAGCCTCAATACCCATTTCTCTTTTTTTCTTAAGATTAAAGGCTGCTTGGTTGAATTTCCAGGCTACAGTCGGATGGATGGCAGTAAATTCTTTTTGCTTGATCACCTCAACTTCAGTACTGATATCCTCGAGTTTACGTTTGACGGCATTGGTAAACAGGGGGATGATGTCTTCTAATTTAGGAATGGAATAGCTATTCAAATCACCTGGATTGGGAGAACCGAGTTCAAGCATGCCAATGATTTCTCCGTTATCCATCAGGGGGCTTACCAAAATATTTTTTATATTTTTTTGAAGAATGCATTGCTCGATTTCACCGATATGATCCAGGGCGGTCAGATCTTCAATCACAATGGGTTGATTCTGACGTACACTTTGATCATAAATACAACCGTTCAAATCCATTGAACAAACTTCCCGGCTATCTTGAGTAATAAAGCTATTCCAGATTGCCGGAGAAGCATTCTCGTAGGTATTTTGATTTGGATTAAAGGCTACCAATCCGAGTTTCAAATCAGGCAGGCGAAACATATCTTTGAGAGAGCTTTCAAGCTTACGAAAATGACGTACTGATTGGAGGGCTTCTTTTTTCAAAAGCTCATCTTTGAGCAGGGAAAGTACTGTAGGTTCAGTAATATCCACTGCTTGTATCATGGATAAGCCTTGAAATTCAAAGTAGTTTGGATCAATATCGTGTCGGATTTCATCAGGGTTCAGGAGCTTTTTCTGAAGCTCACTCAATTCCTGGGGGCTAAAAGGTTTGATCGGTTTGGTAGGGATTACTCTGGCAAAATCTGGGTTAATCTCAATGTGATAATGCCGATTGAGCTTGGTTTTCCTATCAGGAATCGTGAAGAGGAAGGTCTGCATCAGACTAGCCTCTACCCCATAGATTTGCTTGAGGATGGTAGAGTAGGCGATACTTAGTTTTTTCTCATTTAATTGTACCGGATCATAGTTGGTAATCTGAGGGATGCCATTTTCCATGCTCAAAATTTCTTTAAATATAGGCGTGGCATACAAGATATCGAAGCCAAAAGGCGAGCCTGTGGCTTTGATCTCGGTGTTATTGCCTGCAAATGAGAATACACTCGATAAGAGGGCATCTATCAAGAATCTATGTTTTTTTATAACACTCTCATCATCAATGGGTTGCATAAGTTCAGGAATAGATTCTACCGTATTGATTAATCCTTTCCAAAAATCTCCGTTGATACCAGATTGATGGATGGTATTTTTGATTTTCTCGATCAGAGGTAAAAAACTGATTCTGGACTTAAAAGGAAAAGAATACTGGATTTCAGATTCTTGTGTATTTAATTTATTTTTAGGAATACTAATTGTGTCGAGGTGTTTCATATCTTAAACGGTCTGGAATGTACTATATATGGTTTAAAACAGGACGCATAAGCGACAACTATATTTTGAATTAGCAACTTTTAAAATTTATAAAAAGTTCACCTTAACGAGTAGTACTGTTTTATGGATGATGCGGGCTAATTTTTGGCCTTTAAAATACTCAAAACCAATAAGTTTATAGACTTTTTTATTTTTGAAAATAATTTCTGTATTTTTTTGCTCCACTGGTCTGGAGAAAAATAGTATATTTTACTGGGTTGGATTGAATCAAATCGAGTCTGTAATATCAACAAAGAAACAAACACTTTTACTAAAATTTAATGCCAAGCTTTTTCAAAATTTATTTTGAAAAAGCTTTTTAATTTTTAGGTAAAATAATGCTAAAAGTAGTCCCCTCATTGACTTTACTTTTTACGGAGATTTCTCCTCCGTGTGCTTCAATGATTTGTTGGGTAATGGACATACCTAAACCAGTACTTTCCTCACCGCGAAGCCCATTGCGGCGTATTTTTGTAAATTTATCAAAGATAAAAGGTAGATCATCTTCACAAATTCCGATCCCATTATCCATTACTTTGATATAAATATTTTCATCCGATTCATAAAGGAGTACGCTTACCTCACCTTCTTTCTCCGTAAATTTAATGGCATTTGTCAGAAGATTTTCAATGGCGTGTATGAGATAAGTTTTATCAACTTTACCCATAACAAGCTCATTTCCATAAGTGAATGAGAGATGTACTCCTCTGCTGGATGCACTGATTTGTTGTAGTTCGAGGAGTCGGTGGATGATGTCAACCAGGTTTTCATTCTCTTTAATGAGTTTGCCGGGTTTATCACCCAGCCGCACTACGTCAAGTACTTTAGATAAAAGCTCGTGAGAATGCTTACAATTTTGGTCAATGAGATTCAGACAATGTATAATATTTTCGTTGGCGCAATCTTTCAGCTCCAGTTTGAGCAGTTCAACCAATCCACTGATTGAATGAATAGGACCGCGCAGATCGTGTGCAAGAATTTCAATATTTTCCACTTGGTCCTCTTTCTCGAACCCGGCTGTTGGTATCGTGATTTTCATAGAGCTTTTGAGATTAAAAAAAATACAATGCTTAGACTAGTATAACGCAGCTCAATTTATAAAAAATTCTTAATTTGGACAAGTAAAAAAACATCTGGGATAATTTTGGGGGCAAAATCATTCAAAAAAACTACGAATTATTCAAATTCATTCGAAAACCTACACTAGGAATATTCTCTATTTTGATGTTTTTATCGGCTTTTAGATACTTCCTCAGGCGGGTAATAAATACATCCAGGCTTCGCCCCATAAAGTAATCGTCTTTGCCCCAAATTTCTTTAAGAATATCCTCTCTTTTGATCACAATATTAGGATTTTGACAAAAAAGCCGAAGTACTTCGGCCTCCCGAAGTGTAAGCTGTTTTACTTCTCCTTTGCGATCCAGGGAAAGGTTCTCAAAATCAAAACTAAATTCCCCGATTTCAAACTTTTTGAGGGAACTACTTACTTGATTGATTTTTGGCCTTTTTAGAAATATTTCAATTTTTAATATCAACTCTTCGATACTAAATGGCTTGATAATGTAGTCATCTCCGCCGAGTTTGAGTCCTACTATTTTGTCTTCCTGAAGCGACTTGGCTGTCAAAAAAAGAATAGGAATGTCTAGATTGGTTTTACGAATCCTTTCAGCCAGGGAGAAGCCGTCCAGTTTGGGGAGCATTACATCCAGCACACAGGCATCAAATTTTTCTTTGTGAAAAGCTTTCCAACCTGCTTCTCCATCTTCACAATGGACAACCTGATAACCATACAATTCAAGGCTATCCTTTGTGACCATTCCCAGGCTGATGTCATCTTCTACAAATAAGAGTTTAGCATTTGTATTGCTCATATCCAATTCATTTTTAATCACTACAGGCTAATTTTTTCTGTGATTTCCCCTTTAATATCGGAAGAAGCCTGTATTTTCTTCGAGGAGGGTGTTTTCGAATCCTTCATTTTGAGTGGCATATAGATATGAAAAGTACTTCCCATGCCCAGTTCACTATCCAGTCGGACGGTCCATTTATGCATTCTGACAATCAGTTTTACATAATTCAAGCCTAGACCGAAGCCTTTTACATTGTGTACATTGCCTGTGGGAACTCTGAAGAATTTATCAAAAATTTTCTTCTGATGCTCCTTAGAAATCCCGATGCCATTGTCTTGAATAGATAAAATAATCTGATTTTTATATGCCTGGGTTTTAATCAGGATTTTGGGCGGACCATCTACATATTTGATCGCATTGTCCAAAAGATTATAAATAATATTGGTCAGGTGTACTTTGTCCGCATAAATAAGGCTATCAGGCGAATCGAGCTGGCATTCCAAGGTCAAATCCGGGTGTGTTTTCAGGTTGAAATTTTGAACAGTTTCGCGAATTAGGTCGTGCAGATCGAGCGTTTCTTTATTCAGCTTGAGTTTGCCCTGATCCATAATGGCCATTTGTAAAACCTTCTCAATTTGATTTTTAAGGCGGTTATTCTGTGATTTGATGATATTGGCGTATTTCAACAAGCTTTCAGGCTTGTCCAGAATCTTGGGATTAGTCAACAGATCCGAAGAAACAGCAATGGTCGAGATGGGCGTTTTAAACTCGTGGGTCATATTATTGATAAAATCCCTTTGTACCTCAGAGAGTCTTTTTTGCTTAAAAATCACAAAAAGTGTATAGGCAAAAAAGATAATCACAATTAAAAGGATAAAAGACGAAAAAATCCAAATATCCATCTGACTGGCTAAATAGGTCGTTTTTGTGGGGAAGCGTACTCCAAAATAATAGATATACTCCTCATACTTGGGCAAATTGACCTCATAATTGACCATTGCCGGGTTTTTGTTGCGGGAGATATAACTGCCGTATACCATTTCATTGCTAGAGCAATCATAAATGCCGTATTCATAATCAATGTGCAAATGGATTTTACTGAATTCCTCTTCCAAAAAAACCTCCAGAATGCCAGCATCGATCACGTCGTTGACATTCACCACATAATAATTCGAGGTAAGTTGTTTGATCGGATTAGGATTGACCAAACTATGGTTCAGAAGCGAGATCCTTTCAGCAACAGATTGCAGCGCAATATGAATAGACTGATTGAACTGCTCCTCCTCGATATCAAAAGCCCTGCGTACCCAATAAACCTGTGTTACGATAATCCCTACAATGGAAAAGACCGCCAAGGCCATAACATACCGAATGGTGCTATTTCTCATAGAATACTAAATTAAGGGAATTTTTTCAGAAAGAAAAAACTCCTTGTAAAATACGTATAGATATCCTTGTCGGTTAATTAATAAGATGTTAAATATGTTATGGTTTTATACCTGATTTTCAGGATGAATATTTTTATAAAGTTCAATCAAATCAAAATAATATGATGCATCCCAGTCAAAATCATGACAAATTTGCCGATAAAGTCATTGCTTATAACCGAACTTTGCAATTTAGAGGTGAATTGCCGAAAGGCTTTCAGGTGATGAATCCTTTTCAGGAAAACCCTGAGATTTTGCCCATCTCCGAAACCTTTTACAAAAAATACTACAACGATTCCGAAAATCGCAAACTCATTCTGGGTATTAACCCCGGACGACTGGGTGCAGGTGCTACAGGGATTCCCTTTACGGATAGTAAGCGACTGAAGGCTGTCTGTGGTATTGATCTGACCTCCGTGCAGACCCACGAACCCTCATCGGTTTTTGTGTATGATCTGATTGAAAAATATGGCGGGGCGCAAAGATTTTACCAGGATTTTTATATCAGTTCGGTGTTTCCTTTGGGCTTTTTGACTCAAAACACCAAAGGAAATTGGGTAAATGCCAATTATTACGACCAAAAAGAATTGTTTGAAGCAGTCAAAGAATACATCATCAAACATCTCAAACAACAAATTGAATTGGGCATCCGGCAGGATGCTGTGTATGTGTTGGGTAAAAAAAATGCACAATTTCTCCAAAAAATTCAAAAAGAAAACCTCCTTTTTGAAAAGATCATTACAGTAGAACACCCTCGCTACATCGAGCAGTACAAAACCAAAGAACGCGAAAAATATTTGGAGGAATTTCTTGTAAAACTATCCTAACTTGGTCAATGAGTGAAGTACTTTTTTAGCCAAGACTCCAGTGCTGGTTTTTGCCATTCTTTTTGAAAAGCTTCCAGGGTAGATACGCTATTATTAAATACTGAGGTGTTTTTCTCAATGATGCCTTCTGCAATCAGTTGTTTGAGGTTTTTGACGGGCTCGGCTATCAATTGATCTCCTTGGACAAAGACTACCCGACGATCAAAAAAATCACATCCCAACTCAGTGCCTAGTTTCTGAATGAAACGAACCGAAGCATCAATAGAGCATCCACTAGCCCCGTGAAGAGATTCATCCACTGCCAACACCAAAAAGCGATTGTGAAAAAACTTGAAACTAGCCCTGAGTGCTGCACTGTGAGCAGTCCATTGGCTTATAAAAGCACGAAGATTTTCTTCCATGAGAGAGATTTCTGATGCCTTAAGTTCTTTATCAGCCTGATAAATCCAGGCGCGGGCAGTTGCAGGCATTTGGTCAAATTCTATGAGCATATTTTTATAATCTATACGTTTTTAAGGGCTTTTTCTATTCCATAATCCGGGGGATGAAGGCTAAAGTTCCGATCAGCCAACAATTTGTATGGATCGATTAAATCTCAGGGATCTCCTGAGCTTGAATACTTTGATTTACGGTGATAAAATAACTCGGACGGATTGCCTTGCGCTCGGCAAAATACTTTTGATACGCCGCTGAAAACTCAACCCTGTCCTCGATCACTTGATCATAATTATCATTTAACTCCATGAGCATCTCACAAATTTCTCTGATGGCATAAGTTCCGCCTTCATTGCCTGTGATATAGTCGCAAAGTTGATTCCTTTTGGTGTAATACATCAGGAGGGGGCTGGCTTTGCGCCTCACCTGAAAGCGCAGCCCACAAATCTTGGCCATAGCCAAGTCATTGACATCATCAAATACGCAGGCAACCTGAATAGGGTGTATATTAAAATGTTCGCAAAGATGCTGAATAGCTTGTTTTTTATCGCGAGTACGGGAATAAACCGCTTGAAAATGCTCTCTTTCGGCTAGTTGTATTGCAGTAGGATTATCAGCTCCGGTAATGATCGCCATAATGGGCATCTCTTGGCTGCGAGACCAACATTCGTATCTGAGGAGGTTAGTGCCCATAGAATCGGGTTCGGCATAAGGGCTTGATGTTTCAGGGCTTTTGATACCATTATTCCAGACTCCATCCCAATCAAATACAAATGCTTTGATAAAGTTCAGCTTAGTCGCCAATTCTTGGGGAGAAATAATAAACTCGGCACCGATATTTCTGAAGATTTCCATAGAGGAAAATAAGGGGTTTTGCTTGACTATTGATAAAAGATATAGGTAATATACACAGCAGCACTCAGTCCAATAAAATCAGCCAACAGCCCCACCGTCGCGGCATATCGGGTTTTTTTGATATTGACCGAGCCGAAATAAATGGCTAAGATATATAAAGTAGTATCCGTAGTACCCTGGAATACACAAGCCAGTGTGGCATGAAAAGTATCAGGTCCACCGTATTTTTTGTCCATCAACTCGAGCATCATACCCGACGAACCGCTTCCCGAAAGTGGTTTGAGATAAGCCACCGGGAGTGCCAGTACAAATTCTCCGTTGAGATAAAAATACTCAAAGATACTTTCTACGGTTCTATTGAGCAGATCAAGTGCCCCGGCAGTTCTAAAAACTGCAATTCCGACCAGAATGCCCACCAAATAAGGAATAATCTTGATCGCTACATCAAAGCCGTCTTTGGCTCCCTCAATAAAAGCTTCATACACATTGACTCCTTTAAAAAGCCCCATGACAATAAAAAATATGATAATAAAAAATAAAATAAAGTTACTGACCACATTGGTTACTATCCTGATTTTATCATCGGGAATGATTGAAAAATAATAAATCGTAGATACAATCAATCCCACAATACCCAACAAATACAAGAGCAAAATCGGATCAAATAGATTGATGCGTTGTATAATAGCCACCATAATCATTGCCGACAGAGCCGTAACCGTGGTAGAAAGCAAAATAGGAATAAAAACATCCGAAGGGTTTGCCGCACCCATCTGAGTGCGATATGCCAGAATAGTGACAGGAATCAAGGTAAACCCGGTGGTATTCAATACAGCAAACATAATCTGTGCATTGGAGGCTGTGTCAGGCGTTTTATTGAGCGTTTGCATTTCACGCATAGCTTTGATTCCCAGCGGAGTACCAGCATTTACAAGTCCCAATAAGTTGGCTGATAATTTCAAAAAAATGGGGGCAATTGCAGGGTGATTTTTGGGGATTTCAGGAAAAAGCCTCTGGAAAAAAGGGCCAAATAAAAAAGTAAGCAGATTGACTATGCCTGCTTTTTCGCCTATCTTCATAATGCCCAACCACAAAGCCATAGCACCTGTCAGTCCGATTGAAAGTTCAAAAGCAGTTTCTGAAGAGCTAAAAGTAGATTCTACCAACTTTTCAAAAATTGTCGTGTCTTTATAAATTATTAATTGAAAAGAAGCAATACAAAAAGCAATCAGAAAAAAGGCAATCCAGATATAATTTAAAGCCATGTCTTGTCTGTTTTTACAGTACTCGCCTTACAATTTGAAGGCTAAATATATTCATTTAATTCCTCTTAAAAATTTTTTCGGAAGAATAATCACATTCATGGGCAAAATAGGGGATTTTTAAGACCAAGATCAAGTAATACAGCGAAATAACCCACCGGATTTGACCAAGTTTTTTAGGAGACTTTTGTGTGACCTGTCATTCTGACATATTGGACTGAAATGGAACAGGATTTGAAACGGCCTTTCAAAAACTAAATAGCTAAAATTATGCAAGAAAAAGGCACAATCTCGGTTAATACCGAAAATATTTTTCCAATCATCAAAAAATTTTTGTATTCCGATCATGAAATCTTTCTCCGGGAGTTGGTTTCCAATGCGATTGATGCCTGTCAAAAAATCAAAAGATTGGCAGCTCTAGGAGAATATCAGGATGAATTGGGCGAACTCAAAGTATCGGTCTCCTTCAATAAAGAAGCAAAAACCATCACCGTGAGTGATAATGGCATTGGGATGACCGCCGAGGAAATCAAAAAATACATCAACCAAGTAGCTTTCTCCGGAGCTACAGAATTTGTTGAAAAATACAAAGATCAGGACAGCAAGGACATCATCGGTAAATTCGGACTGGGCTTTTATTCGGCTTTTATGGTATCTAAAAAAGTACGATTGATTACTCAGTCTTATCAACCAGACAGCGAAGCCGCCGAATGGTCTTGCGAAGGAAGTACCGAGTTTGAAATTACCAAAGCTGTGCGTAAAAACAGAGGCACAGACATTATTCTCCATATTGCCGAAGATTCCGAAGAATTTCTGGATAGCTACCGCCTGCGAAATATTTTAAATAAATATGGCAAGTTTTTGCCCATTCCCGTCGAATTTGAAGGCGAAATCATCAACGACGCTCCTGCAATCTGGACCAAATCACCCAATGATCTCAAAGAAGAAGATTACCAGAACTTCTACCGCGAAATTTACCCCATGTCGCCTGAACCACTCTTTTGGATTCACCTCAACGTAGATTACCCTTTTGAACTTACCGGGATTCTTTATTTCCCCAAAGTCACCAATAATTTTGACCTCTACAAAGACAAAATCCAGCTTTATTCACGACAAGTTTTTATCACCGACGAAGTAAAAGATATTGTACCCGAATTCCTCATGCTCTTGCACGGTGTCATTGATTCGCCGGATATTCCTCTTAATGTATCCCGAAGCTTTTTACAGGCCGACGGCAATGTCAAGAAGATCAACTCTTATGTTACTAAAAAAGTAGCAGACAAGCTCCAGGAACTTTTTAAAGCCAACCGAGAAGATTTTGAGAAAAAATGGGACGGTATCGGCCTATTCATCAAATATGGAATCATCACCGATGAAAAATTTTATGAAAAAGCCAAAGAATTCTGCTTGCTAAAAAATAACGAAGGCAAATTCTTTACTTTTGATGAATACCGCGAACACATCCAGGCCGCTCAAACTGACAA
This sequence comes from Microscillaceae bacterium, assembly GCA_033765345.1. Classification (GTDB taxonomy): domain Bacteria; phylum Bacteroidota; class Bacteroidia; order Cytophagales; family Microscillaceae; genus JANRIC01. The sequence continues at coordinate 8,171 of JANRIC010000199.1, read as the reverse complement.
AGACGGCAAAACTGTCATCATCTACTCCTCCGATCCCGAAAAACAAAATGTCTATATTCAATCCGCCACAAAAAAAGGCTATGACGTGCTTTTGCTTAATAATGGCATGATTGATACCCATTTTATCTCTCATCTGGAATCCAAACTGGAAAACGTAAGCCTCAAAAGAGTGGACTCCGAAACAGCCGATAAACTGGTAGATTTGGGTATCCATCAGGAAAGTGTACTCAGCGAAGAACAAAAAAATCAACTCAAAGAGCTTTTCGAAAAAGTATTGGACAATAAAACCCTCACGATCTCTGTAGAATCTATGTCGCCAGATGAGCTTCCGGTCGTCATTACTCAGCCTGAATTTATGCGCCGAATGACAGACATGTCTGCTTCCCAAGGAATGGGTGCTTTTCTAGGAAATATGCCCCTTATGTTGCAGGTTTCTGTCAATGGAAATCATTCCCTCATTGACAAAATCTTGAAGACCCATGATGAGGCTAAACAAAACGATTTGGTTCGTCAAAGCTATGACTTAGCACTCCTCTCACAAAATATGCTTTCAGGCGAGAATCTTTCAAGATTTATCCAAAGAAGTGTAACATTGGTGGGCTAGTCTTTGAGAATCAATCCAATACACTGTCATCCAGGAGATCAATAAGAAATTTTAAAATCACTTATAATTCGATTCAAAATTTTCTACACAGGATGACAGTGTTTTTTTTATCCAAACCATACTCTTTTAATGGTATTAAGATACCAGTGCCTTCAACTCTTCATAATTGATCCCAAAGTGTGAAGTATGATAAATGACCTCACCTCCTTTAATCACCAAAGCCTGAGGCGATTCATGCGCTACGCCGTACTCCGTCTCAATTTGATTGGATAAATCTCGATATGCAATCAAATCGAGAAAGTATGCTTTTAAGGGCATTTCCTCAGCATTCCAGGATCGCTCCAGGCGATTCAGCACCGTGGCACTGATGGCACACCGGGTGCTATGCTTGAAAATCAAGACGGCTTGCTGCTCGGATTCAGCCCGGATGGTTTGCAGTAAATCCGAATTATCGAGTATATTCCACTGGATACTGGTACTTTCTCCTGAGTTTTTTTTGCTAAAACTAAACATCGTTCGTATGTTTTTTCAGTAAATGATAAGACAATAACTAAACTATTCTCATAAAAATTAAGTTCTGAACAAAAAAATCATGATTCCCAAAGATTTTGTAAGGAATGTAATAAATATTTAAATATTTATAGTTTTTTTAGGAATCTTTTCAGAATAAAAAAAGTATAATAAAAAGTGAACTAAACAGCTCAGTAAATGAAAAGTTTTTATGAAAATCCCAACCAAAGTATAACCGGCCTGATCAATACGGATGAGGAGTTCTATATTATTCAGATAATCGGGAAAGTCAGCCGATCATCTTATCAGGCTGTCTTTGAAAAACTTCTAAAATCTCACAAAGAATACTCTTTTAATAAGCTGATCCTAAATATCAAAGAGCTTCAAAATAACCCAGATTTCGGGCGGCAGTGGTTTACTACGTATTTTATGAGAAGGTTTTATAAAATTACAGGAGGCTTTTTTCTGGCAATTGTCAACCCCAAGAACAAAATTGAGCGGACAAGTATGTCTTTGATTTATGGAATGATCGAAAGACTAGGAGTCAAAGTCAGCCTCAAATTCTTTGATACGGTGGCAGAAGCCCAGGATTGGATTGTTGAAGTAGAAGAACACGAGGCAATTAATTTTATGGCCAACAAAGAATCGTTTGCCCCTGATAAAATCATCCAGACCGCCAAACAGGTCAAGCTGAGAAATAATAAGCTTAAAGTCAAAGTACAATTCAGCCCCACCGGAAGCCTGAAACCGGACAATGACCCGATTTCGCTTCCTTCACTGAATTTGAAAGAAAATCTCCTAAAAATCAAAGATAATTTTAAAATACCCAATTTGAACTATAAAAAGAAATAAACACCCATTGGGAATGTTTGCAGAACCATCTGTAATTTCGGTCAGCCGAAGCAGATGGTTTTTTATTTTTTTACCTATCTTTATCCTCGAACGATTGAATGCAAAATGAATGACCTTAGCTGAAAATGCCCGAACGCTACACGCCGAACTGGAATGGTTTGAAAAGCTTCTCAGCGTTCGTATGGAGCTTTTTAATAAGAAAAAAAAAGATGACTCTCTGCAAGCTTCTTTTTTGCTGGAAAACCAAGCGCCCGATTTACGTAGCGACTCATCCAATTATGCCTTCCTGGTGCAGAACATGTATCAGGAGTGCAGCCGACTTTATAAAGATACAAGCCTCGTGTGTATGCATACCGCCGAAAGGGTATTGCTAATCCTGACGCTCATTCCTCATATCAAACCCCACGCCTTGGATGTCTTTTATATAACAGATGAAACCGGACGCGAATTTACTCAATTTGGAGGCACGCGGGGGCATTATCACAAAGGATTTATCCCAACAGGCGAAACAGCACTTTTTATCCTGGCAGGCAATAACCTAGAACTCCGGTTTTCTTTTCAAAAAATTTTTAGTACCGAACATTTTTTCTTCCGTACCCAAATCCTAAGCCTCCAAACCAGCAACAGCAACGAACCTTATCTAAGCGGCAACCTTGAAATCTCCAAAGAATACCTCCAACTTTTGACGACTTCCGAACTGTACGAGCCGGATTATAGCACCGAATTTCCGGCACAACGCATCCAAACAAGGCTCTCTTGGGATGATCTAGTGCTCGATTATCACGCCCGCCAAGACGTAGAAGAGGTCAAAGCCTGGATCAAACACTACAAAACCTTGATGCTTGACCCAGCTTTGGGCAGAGAAATCTACGGCTATCGGTGTCTTTTTTATGGAGAATCAGGCACAGGCAAAACCCTAACTACGATGTTGTTGGGCAAAGAAGTAGACCTTGCAGTCTATCGCATCGATCTATCCAAAATCGTATCCAAATACATTGGTGAGACGGAAAAAAACCTGGGCAATATTTTCACTCAAGCAAAAAATAAAGATTGGATTTTGTTTTTTGACGAAGGAGAATCTCTCTTCGGAAAACGTACCCAAACCAAAAGCTCCAACGATCGCTACGCCAACCAGGAAGTAGCCTACCTCCTGCAAAAGATAGAAGAGCATCCCGGAATCATCATTCTGGCCACCAACATACGCTCCAATATGGATAAAGCTTTTATCAGAAGGTTTCAGTCAGAGGTATATTTTGCCATACCGGACACTCAATCTCGATTATTGCTTTGGGAAAAAGCCTTTCAAGGATACCACCACCTCGACAAACGCATTGACCTACAAGCCATTGCCGAAAAATATGAGATGACAGGTGCCGCCATCAAAAATGTCCGTAATTATTGCGTCATTATGAGCAAAGACCGCCAGACCGACATCATCCTTTATGAAGATTTCAGAGAAGGACTCCGAAAACAATTGGATAAAGAAGGCAAAAAACTATGATTGGCAACTAAATCTCATCCAAAAATCTGCGCCTTACTCCCGTTTGTTTTTTAAATTCACTCGGATTCTGCCCAGTCACTTGTTTGAATTGCCCTGAGAGATGTGCCGTACTGCTGTAACCCAGGCGGAAGGCAATTTCGCTCAAAGTCTCTTCATCATAAATCAGCAGTTCTTTAGCACGCTCGATCTTTTGCAGGATCAGGTATTTTTCAATCGTGATACCCTCTACTGCGGAGAAAAGATGGCTCAGAAAAGAATAATCTTTACCCGTTTTTTCGGAGAGATAAGTGGAAAGATTTTGTTTTAATTGTCCAAATTGATCATTTTGAACCAAATGAATGATCAGGTTTTTCACTTGTTCAATCCATTGGGCATTGCGGTCTTCAAGCAACTCAAAACCCTGAGCTTCCAATACTTGTTTGATTGCATCCGTATCAGGATTTTCCTCTGCGATTTGTACTTCGCCCAGTTGGATTCTCAGCACTTCATAGCGGAGTTTCTCCAGCTCCTCCTGTACTACCCTGATGCAACGCGGACAAACCATATTTTTAATTCTAAGTATATGTGGCATAAAGTGTCTATATCTTCAAAAATAACTATATCTAAATCCTGTAAGAGATTAACAAAATTTTATAACAAAATTCGGTGGAGGAGCTTTAACTTTGCAAAAGTAAAATGAATTATTTTGAAAAAGCTACTCCAACATATCGGGATATACGCACTCACAATCAATATTCTATTGGCCAGTATCGGCGTGCCTTTGCACACACGATCTTGCGAGATGCCCGACATGGAAGACGTAAGCCGCCTGTTTAGCCCTCCCGAAATGTGTTTTGCCGACCTTAAAAAAGATCATGGCAAAGAAACAAATCCTTGTAAAAAAACTACCGACCCCAGCCACCAGCCGATTGATCCTTGTTGCGATTTTTCGTCTGTTTTGCTAAACGTAGATTTTTTATCCCTTGAGCTTGAATCCCAAACACTAAAAACCAGCCCAGTATGCCTGATTGCTACATTGCCCAGCTTTGAGTCATATCACCTTCTTAAGTTTTATTCCACAGAGTTATTGATTATCTGTGCCAACAGCCCTCCTCCACTTTCGGGCAGAAATATCATCCTACGCAAACAAAGCTTTCTGATTTAGTTTTGACTTTCCCCTTCTCAGGCTTAATTCCTAAGCCCGAAAACCCACTTATTTTATATGTAAACGCCTAACAACCAATCAGGCGAATCATACACCATTTAAAAAGCTAAATCATGAAATCAAGCATATATTTTATCATTATACTATCTTTTGCTTGTTGTTTTTCGCTGCAAGCGCAAACTATCCGAGGCATTGTACTTGAAAAAAACACCCGGGGAGAAACTCCGCTCATCGGAGCCAATGTAATCTGGATGGGTACTACGCTGGGAGTCGCTACCAATGATCTGGGTGAATTTCAAATTAGACGGGTGCCAGGTTTTTCCCAATTGCTGATCAGCTATATTGGCTATGAGCCTGACACCTTGCAAATTGATAACCAGGATTTTGTCAAAATTTATCTCCGCCCTGCCCTAGAGCTTGAGGCGGTCATCATCGAGGACAAAGCACTTAATCGTGAAGTCAATCAATCCGAACTGATTACTACCAAAGGACTCAGAAAGGCGGCTTGTTGCAATCTTTCAGAAAGCTTCGAGACCCAGGGTTCGGTAGATGTCAGCTCCAACGATGCCCTGACGGGTACCAAGCGCATTCGTCTGCTAGGGCTTGACGGACTGTATGCCCAGATTATGACCGAAAACATCCCGACTGTACGTGGACTCGCCGCCCGAAGTGGATTGCAGTTTATCCCTGGTACTTGGATGAAATCCATTGACATTAACAAAGGAGCAGGTTCGGTGGTCAATGGTTATGAATCCTTTACAGGGCAGATCAATGTAGAACTTGCCAAACCCGAAATCAGCGAAAAAATCCTGCTCAACGGATACATCAATGCCAACGCCCGCACAGAACTCAATCTCAATACAAGCCACAAAATCTCTGAAAAATGGCATTCTGGGCTGCTCTTGCACGGTAGCACCATGCAAAGTACCGTAGACCAAAACGACGACGGCTTTCAGGATGTGCCCCGTTTTACTCAGCTCAACCTCTTAAACCGATGGAAGTATCAAGGCGAAAATTTTGAATCGCAATTTGGCTTTCGGGTACTTTGGGATGATCGCCTGAGTGGGCAAACTGATTTTAAAAAAGGCATGGAACGCACTCCTCAAGAATCCTACGGCTTCAATGTGGATACCAAAAGGCTGGAAGCTTTTGCGAAATTGGGCTTTATTTCTAAAAAAAATCCGCTCACCAGCGTGGGCTTAATCCTTTCGGGTTTGCACCACAATCAGGATTCTTATTGGGGACTAACGGATTATGAAGCCCTGCATAATAATTTTTCATTCAATGGTATCTTCCAGACCGAATTCAGCCCCAATCATAAACTACGCGCAGGCTTGAGTTTTGTGGGGGAAGAGTTTCAAGAAAAATACACCCAAGGTGCTGAAAAGGAGTTGGATAGACAAAGAACCGAACTCGTGCCAGGAATTTTTGCAGAATATTTCTGGGCTTTTCATCCAAAATTTTCAATCATTGCAGGGCTAAGAACAGATTTCCACAATCTCTACGGTGCTTTTGCCAGTCCAAGAGTACACTTTAAATATGAAATTTCCGAAAATACACTGCTTAGGCTTTCTGGTGGCAAAGGCTCTCGAGTAAGCAACCCGATTGTAGAAAATATCGGCTATCTGATCAGCTCCCGAAGTTTAAGCATTGCCTCTGATCTTAAGCCTGAAATAGCCTGGAACTACGGCGGGAGCTTAAGCCAACAATTCCGCATCGGCAAGCGAAAAGCTAGTCTGGTGCTGGATTTTTACAGAACTGATTTCGTCAACCAAGCTGTAAGCGACCTGGATAGTAGCCCCAATGCCTTGAATATTGGCAACCTAGATGGAAAAGCTTATGCCAATAGCATGCAAATGAGTGCCTCCTATGAAATCATAGAGCGGTTTGATATCAATCTGGCTTATAAATATTATGATGTAAAAACTACAATCGGAGGAGAGCTAATCACAGTTCCCTTTGTGCCTGAACACAGATTTTTTATCAATTTAGCCTATGCCACTTATTTTGATAAATGGACTTTTGACTTTACCACCCAGTGGGTCGGAAGTCAAAGAATTCCATCAACAGAAGCCAATCCGGCTGAGTTTCGGAGACCTCGGCAAAGTCCGGCTTTTTTTACATTAAATGCACAAATCACCAAACGTTATAAAAAATGGGAGATTTACGTAGGTGGTGAAAACCTGGGTAATTTCAGGCAATCCAATCCAATTATTGATCCTCAAAATCCTTTTGGGGAGAATTTTGATGCAGGTTTGGTCTATGCCCCGATTCAGGGGTGGATGTTATACACAGGGTTTAGATTTACCGTTAAAAATAATAAACTCAATTAAAAGTAAAATTTAAATTCAAATAAACCAATCACTTAAACACAAAACCCATGAGTAAATTACAAATTTTGTTCTTATCATTAGCCTTGCTCACAGTGAGCCTGGCAGCTCAAGCCCAAAATACCGCAGCCCAAAAGGGTTTGCAGGAAGTTCAAATCAAAACCTCTGCCCAGTGCGATATGTGCAAAATGCGTATCGAGGAGGCACTGGCCTTTACACCAGGTGTAAAAAAAGCAGAACTCAACGTAGAAACCAAAGTAGCAACCATTGCTTACAATCCTAAAAAAACGGATGTACAAAAACTACGTGAAGCCATCGCCAAAGTAGGATATGATGCGGATGAAGTAAGCTCCGACCCTAAGGCTTATGAAGCCCTGCCAGCTTGCTGTAAAAAAGGCGGACACTAAACCAAATTATAATTAAGATTTATCCTCTTCGTTGTGCGTAGTCTTAGCGGAGCGAGACTACGCACTATCTTCTTACAAATCTTCAGATTTGTATGGAGTACTGTCTCCTACATAATCATTGACACCTTCACTAATCCTTGTTCTCCCGTATAATCCCTTGCACTACTATAAAGATATTGTTCTGCCAAGGCTACAAGTCCTTCTTTTACAGGATTCTGATGTATGTAGTCAAGTTTCTGTTCCATAAATTGATTGCTAAACAATTCCTCTGCGTGATTGTCTTGTTGCCAAAATTGATGATGGGTATTTCTTGCATTTTTTTTAGCTGCCCGCTCAAACATCCATATCATCCATTCCCGTCTACTTTCGGGCTCTGACTGTATGGATTGTATAATTTGAGAAGCTGTATATTTTTTGAAATCTCGTAAAATATTACTCAACTTATATCCCTCCTCTGCACGAATGATCAGATGAATATGGTTACTCATCAAGCACCAAGCATAGATTTCTAAACCTTTTTTAGCTGTGCAAAAATTTAAACTATCCACAATAATATCTTTGTAGCGTAGCCTGCTAAATACGTCTATCCAATAAACTACGGCAAATGTGACAAAATACAATCCATCATCGCACGTGATGCTATACGGTCGTTCAGATTTCATCTTTTATCAAAACTATGGTGTTTAGACGCTAAAATACACAAATCTGAAGATTTGAACAAATATAAGTGCGTAGTCTCGCTCCGCTAAGACTACGCACAACAGGTGATTGAGGAATTTTTAAGCTCCAGAGGAGCGAAATATTTATAGCAATTCAAAATGAC
>JANRIC010000084.1:0-4127 GCA_033765345.1 Microscillaceae bacterium | reverse complement strand
GTGCTGCAGTTTTTGTACTTTCCTCCAGCTATTAGTTTACTCCCACCCCCATCTTTTTTCCATATTTCCTCAATTTTGGTTCTCGCTTGCACCTTTTATGGTACTCCACCCCTCTTCTTTTGGCCAATTTTCCTCCTTTGAGGGTCCTGGCCGCAACCCCCTTTGGCCAGAAGCCCACCTCTTTGGTCCAGCCTTCCGGCTTTGTGGTTCTCTCACCCACCACAAAGGTTACTCCCCTCCACCTATTAGGGTACTCCCCCCCACCCCTTCTGTCCAAAATTCCACCAAAAAGGTTCTCGCTTGCACCTATTAGGGTACTCCCTCCCACCTATTTTATCCAAAATTCCACCAAAAAGGTTCAGCCCTTAGGCTTTGGGGTGCAATGACCCACCCTCAAGGGTATCAATCCTAACACAAGGCTCGAGCATTAAACAAGGGCGTTTTAAGCTAAGAATATGATCAAGAAGCAGTAAAATACCTATTCTATCGTTGTACTGATTCGTACTTGATAAATAATGGCTTTTTGGGCTTTTTTATCCACTTCAACGATAAAATACCTATCAAAACTTTCAAAATAGCGCATACTCTTCTCAATGTCAGCCTCCATACAGGTAGCATAAGGAAGCAATCTTCCACCCCTTTTGAGAATAGGACGCATCACATTTTCAAGGTATTGAATAGTCACCACAGGGTATTTTTTGAGTTCTTCCAGTGGGATTGTTTAAGTACTATCTTTATTAAGTGTTGTAAATTTCAAGAAATATTATAATCAAAATGAAAATCAATTTCATAATTATTTTGGTTATTTTCATCAAGTACCCCTATATCTCCGATCTTATAAATATGATCACCATCTATTTTATCTTCAAACAATAAATACAAACTTTTTCCTTGATTCTGCGAAAATGTTGTTTCACAAATAGCTACACAAAAAAACGGAGTATTCAAAATGTAATGCTTCTATAAAAAAAAACACCTGGTTTTGTGTTTTCACAAAACCCTTTTTGAATACACAGCATTACTTGTTTAACACTACCATAAAGTGTAATTACAATTTTTTGAGGAAGAATTTTTTAAAGTAGTTGCCAAATTTTGTTGATTAATTTGTGATGCTGTTGTGGGAAAACTTGCCTTATAAGCATCCGTTGATTCTAATCTTTCCCAGGCCAAGATTCCAAAAACACGGATTTTGTTGGCCGATTTTTGAAGGCATTTAATAAGAACAAAAACCCAGTATTTTTTCAAACAACCGGGGTTTTGTCTATTATTTTTAAAGCATTATTCCAGTGCCACCGGAACAATGACTACGGGCGTAATGGAAGCCTTTTTAGTCTGATAATTGATCTCCACAATATAAATTTTACGCAGACCTGCCCAGAACCTACTTTGTTTTTTTTCTTCTTCTGTAGGTGGAGGAGGTTGCGTCAGGATTGGGATTTTATCAGATTTTTCCATTTTCGGTTTCTTCTCAGGAGGTAGGATTAGGCTCTGAGCCAATTGGTCAATAGTGTATACTTGGTATTTGTTTAAATCCTTCAAATCAATGATTTTGGGTTGGTATGTATTTTTATCCAAAGTTCGAAGCTCCAATTCATGCCCTCCCATGATAGGGTATGTAAAAGTAAAATAATCTACTATAATATCTCCTTCAATTTGACGTAAAGACCTGTTTTCACGCTTATATTGTTTACCATTCCAATTGAACATTAAAAACAAGCTATCTTTGGGCAGTGTTTGGGCATTTGCGGCTTCCATTAAAAAGCAGGTGCAGATTAAGCTAAGAGCTACGTGTTTCATGTTGTTTAAGATTTGGTGATCTCCAATTATTACTTTTTCATATTCAAAATATTATTCTGTGTATGTATCGAGGTACACCTCAGTAAATTTGGCTTTTTGAAGAGTTTTATCTATCTCTACAATATAAATTTTTTTAAGATTTAAAAAGTAATCATCTCCCTTATTGGTATACACCCCCCCTTGATTGAGATTTTTAATGTAGTTTTCTAATTTTTTAATATCCCAAACATTATATTGTTTTAATTTTTGGATAGGTATCTCAAAGGTAATATTCTGGGGTAGAGTAATGAATGAAAAATCAAGATTTCCGAATAAAAAATACCTATAAGCATACCTATTTCCTTTATAAAAAAATCTTTGTGGATTCCATATTGTTTGGTTTTTCCAAAGTTTTTGCTTGGAATCTTTGCTATCGTAAATGAGGTAAAGTGTAGAATTGTTTTGTGACAGTGATCTACTTATAAAACCCATGCAGATTATACTTATGAATAATAGCTTTTTCATGATTTTATAGATAAAGTTGATAGTATTCAAGATGTAATGCTTCTATAAAAAAAACACCTGGTTTTGTGTTTTCACAAAACCCTTTTTGAATACACAGCATTACTTGTTTAACACTACCATAAAGTTTAATTACAATTTTTTGAGGAAGAATTTTTTAAAGTAATTGCCAAATTTTGTTGATTAATTTGTGATGCTGTTGTGGGAAAACTTGCCCGATAAGCATCTGTTGATTCCAATCCTTCCCAAGCCAATGCCCAGTAATGTTGCTCGTTAATGCTTGAATTCGGAGGGGGCAGAAATTTCATTAAAATGTCTTTAAGTATCGGCAAGTAAACATCACTTAAATGGTTATGTGCTGCCAATGGGATCCCAGGATAATTATTGTAATAATTATAAATTGATGGGAAATTGGTAGGATCTAAATCTGTCCAGCCTCCCGGTAAATCAGCAACTCGACCTAGAAATTCTGCATGAAAAACCTCATGAATTATAGTTTTTGCTATTTCTACGATTGAACCTGTAGCGACTAAATCATCATCTATCACAATTCTAATATAACCCGAAGATGTTGTACCTATAGGAGTTGTTTTGCCACGCCTAGTACCACCAGCCTCTTCCACAGCAAAATAAAGTTTTTTCCAGGTACTTCGTGCCTCGAATTGAGATAGTAGATTTAAAAATTTGGGATCATTTCTCAGTTTTTTATAAATGCACAACGCATCTCCACTAAAAGAAGGTTGTAATATAATTTCATCTATCTGAGTGGGAGATCTAGTTCCATGGACTACTCCATAGTCGCTACTACTTGGGCTTCCTATTGTAAAATACCCCCCATCACTCCCCCAAACAGTCGTACAGTTAGTTTCCGTATAATTGTAACGGCAAACGGGTGCATGACCACTGTAAGAAGTGCACGTATACCAGTCGATGATAGTGCAACTTACGACAGCTTCTCTTTTTTGAGTGCTGCCTTCTTCCAGAGGGTCTACATGCCCATCGGGGTAAAAACGATAACCTTTGAGAAAATTCCCCTTCCAGTCTTCTACCAGAATGTCCCCGCTGAAAGCCTTTGTGGTATCCGAAAGATAGGTCTCATCAGGGATTGCGATAACAAGTTCAAGATGCTCTTTTCCCTTGCCATCCTTGTAAAACAATAAGCGGGTATATTCCTGCAAACTAAAGGAATGCGCTGAACTGCGCTGACCGGAAAGATTCTCTCCGTACCGAATAGGTACTAGTACTCCCTTTCCAAAAGAAAACTCTTGGGTATATGCCTTGTTCCATTGGGCTTCTTTGAGCAGACGACGACGCAGATGACTGGCTGATTTGGTTGAGCCGGGTTCGGATGTTTGCTTTTGAAGGTACTTTTCAAAATAGGCTTCCGCCTGAGTGATGATCTCCTCCTGTGATGAAGAAGGTAATATAGTTTCTTCTTTTTGACAAGCAGTAAAGAATAGAGCTAATCCCATAAAAAAGTAAATTAATTTGGTTCTCTGACAAATTTTGTGGGTGACACATCTTGATTAGACTTGCTATCCACTAAACATTTGAAAGAATTGCTTGCCACGAATGCACGAATCAGGGCGTTTATTCGTGCATTCGTGGCAAAAGTGATCATCCAGAGAGGAACTTGAATGCACTTATTGTTTATAGAATTAGTGTTTGAAAATACTTGTATGGATCAGTCCCACATAAATTGTCAGAGAACCATTAATTTTTTAAGGATTTGTCGATTTGTCGATTTGTCGATTTATTTGTTTTAAAAAAGTAAGACATACTTTGTGGTTTCAATTAAGTTGAAAAATCGGTTTAGGAATCTTTTTACA
>JANRIC010000059.1:0-41054 GCA_033765345.1 Microscillaceae bacterium | reverse complement strand
AGACTTGCTCAGAGGCATCTTGCATAAAAAAACTGACAAAGACTTAGATATTTGGCATACCCTTATAGATAAGTTTATTCACCTTGCACTTATAAAAATGCTCAAAATCAATAGGTTATCAAAATTATCGGGTAGGGTGCTTTGTCTGTGTAAGCCTCAAAATTACTAAAAAAAAGCGGTGTACTCTTGCGAATACGCCGCTTTTTTAATGGATAAATATTTAATCTTTATTATTTTATTCGGAAGCACTTTCGGTTTTATCCTCGAAATTAAGAGAGAGGGTAAATCTCAGGGTCTCTGCCAAAGGATTATTGTTGGACTGACTTTGAGGGATCAGATAAGCCACATCCAGTCCAAACTGACGATAGTTGATCCCTGCACCCACGGTAAAGTATTTGCGATCTCCTTTATTTTTGTGCTCATTAAAATATCCGGCACGTGCCGCAAATACATCTCTGCCTTGTTGGTCGCGGTATTTGTATTCTACCCCGATAGAGGTGGTAAATTCCTGTAGTTCTTCGCCAAAACCATCAGGTGCATCAGAAAAAGAACCGAAGATACCAGAAAGCACTGTTTTGTCGCGGGGGTCTGTGCCATCTATGATATTGCCAGCACTATCCAATTTGGGAGGAGTAGGCACCATCAATTTATTAAAATCAAGTGCAAATGTCAGTGCATTGCGGCTAAGTGGGTCTAGATCCATCGTAAAAGCACCGCCCAAACGCAAGTTGGTAGGGATGAAATCTTGTTCGTTTTCATTGGAGTATGAGATTTTAGCTCCGATATTTGAGATATTCACACCTAATGAAAGGGAAGCTGGGCGGCCGCCGACTTCTAGATCATCTTTGGTGTAATAAGCTCCAATATCTACAGCTCCTGTGATACCAGCTTTGGCTTCTTGCTGATTAGGCAGTACGATGTTGGCTGAAAGGTTAGAGTAAATAAATCTACCACTTACTGCCAGACTAAACTGCTCACCTAATTTACGGGCATAAGAGCCACTAAAAGCAAACTCTCTGGGGTTAAAATCCTTGATAGGGTTTCCGATAATATCCGTAAATTGAATATCTCCGAGATTGAAATAAGTCAAAGCAAAACCCACCGCCTGTCTGTCATCCAGCTTGTAATAGCCTGAAAGGTAAGCGAGGTACATATCGTTCACCAGTTGTCTGAGCCAGGGCGAATAAGAAAGAGAAATCCCAAACTTATCCTTTGCAAATGGAAGCTTGGCGGCATTCCAATACGTGGAGTTGGCATCCGGCGAAAGCGCCACCCCTACATCTCCCATAGCCGCAGCGCGTGCATCAGGAGCAATTGACAAAAACGGTACGGCTGTGGAGATAGGACGACGGTCTGTGTCCTGCCCTAAGATAATTGTAGTACCTTGTGCGTTTACGTTAAAAGACATTATCACCACAAAAAATAGCAATAAGATCCCTGTTGCTGAAATTTTTCTACCAAACATTTTTCTGAGTTTTTATGAAATTGAATTTATACTAATTTGTGTAATGGTGTTCTATAGTTATGAGTAAATTTAGTTAATAAGAATCAATTTTCTAATGATCTGTTGTTGGGCTTTGTCTTCTGGTGAAATTACGCTCAGTCGGTACACATATAAGCCGTTTTGAAGCCTTTGCCCTTTCTGATCTGTTGCATTCCATTCTATGGTGATGTTGGGCTCGCTGAAAGTTGAATTAGCCAGCAAACTTCGTACAATTTTTCCTTGGCTATTGATTATATCTACCTGTATCTGTAAAGCTTTGCCTGTTTTGTTATGACTAAATATAAATTTACTTTGATCACGCACAGGGTTGGGGTAAACAGATACATTTTCTATGATCAAAAAAGCATCTTCTGCCACTACAAAATCAATACTTTGTGTAGTAGAATTATTATATATATCCCAGGCTTTGAGGGTCAGGCGATGATTGCCTGGAGATAAGTTTTTGAGTGGAAATAAAACTGTGCCCGATGTGTAGGTATCTTTATTTGCCAGATAATAATCATTCAGAATAAAGACATTTTCATAATCATCATCCAGGTAGGCTGTGATTTCATGCCCAATACCTGCTTGGGAGATATTGATTCCGCTTTCATCACTTAGTTTGGCAATCAATAAGGCTTCGGGGTTTATTTCGTCGCTGGGTTGAAAAGAGTCGTCTTCCAGAAATAAGCTGATCTGTGGAGGCGTATTATCTTGTGGGGCATCTTCATAAGTTCCGCCAATTTTTATTTGGATTAATGCGCCGTTTGCATCTTTATTGCCTGCCTGATTCCAGGCATAAAGGCTGATTTTACCTGAGCCGATTGTATAATCAATATCTTTGGGGACAGTAAATTCCAGGGAAAATTTGCCATCTTGAATACTTGCCTGCCCTTTAAAGAGTATGATTTCACGATTTTGAAAGCTTAGCGGACTAGCATCTGAGCCTCGGGTTTTGACTGTTTTTCTTTTATCAAATACACTAATCTCCAGTGTACCTTGAAAATCATTCTGAAGCAAACCTTCTGCATTTTGAATTTCACCTTCCAGGAATACCCGCTCGAGTGCTTGTAAGGTATCATCCTGTGGGGAATGCCCATTGATTTGGGTAATAACCACTTCTTCTTGGGGATAAGCCAAGCGCATAGAAGGATCTCCCAGCAAAGAAAAATTACGGTTTACGCTGCCACTGAGGCTTTTATTTTTGGTTAATACCATAATATCTCCCAATCGGGGCATTTCACCATTGATGGGTTTGAAAACCACTTCATAAAATGCTGTATTCAAAGCAAAATTGGAGCTTGAAAAAACCGGGCGTGTAGTGGTAATGAGCCCGATGCCACCTCCGCGAGGGTTCAGAATTACTTCTTCTGCCCCAGAAACCTGCCTGGGGTCTTCAAAACGCCCAAATTCGCAGGTAGCTGTTACAAAAAGTGGGAGATTTCGTGGGTTTTGCCAGTTTTTGATCTGAGGGATGTCGAGGATGCGCTCGTCAGTCCAGCCGATTTCGCCGCCGTGTCCGGTAAAGTTGACAATCAAGACTCCCCTTTCTACGGCTTGATTGAGTTGCGCCTCTACATCGGGCGACAGTTCGCCATTGGCAGTGGGGATTTGCTCAAAGGCATCTAGAAATACTTTTTGAGAATTAAAATCTATATTTTTATCTTCTATTTGCTCTGCGAGCTGGTCGGCATCTCTTTGGTGTAGATTGCCGTCGCCGTCGTCGGCCACAAAACATACTGAGTTACGCCAAGAGCCATAAGAAGCTGCATCAGCGTCGTAAGCAATGAGTTTGTCGACTACGGCACGAGCTTCTTGCAGGTTTTTCACGGGGATACGTCCGATACCGATTTCCAGGTCATGATCTCCGCTGCTGTTTTCTTCCCAGGTGCCTTCACCATTTTCCAAAAAACCATAATAATCATCAGAAGAATAGCTAAAAATAGGATGTAGGGATTCCCTAGATTCATAAATCGATACCAGATTCGTATTGGCATTGATCCGATCTTTATAATCATAAGAAGCATCCCCAAAAAGGAGTAAATACTTCAGCGGTTCTTTATTTTTATCATAAAGCAATTTCATAAAATCTCGGATAGCCGTTACGTCTTGTTTACCAGAGGAAAACTCGTTATAGATTTGTTGAGTTGTAACCACAGCAACTTTTAATCCATCGTGATTTTGGCGGAATTCAGCCAGCCTTTGTGCTTCTGAGAGTAGCAATTTGGGAGTAACGATGACCAAATTGGGAACTTCCATTGTACGAAGTCCTTGGTTGTCTATTTTCCCGGCTGGAATTGGAGCATCGAGGTCATCTGTGCGAAATGCTATAAATTCACGCACCATAGAAGATGGTTCACTTGAAAAACTTGCCACTCCATTAGCCCATGTAAAAGGTTGGATAGCAGGATAAAGCGGGTTTGTAATATCCCAAATAATCATATCAGCAGTCGCTTGGCTGATTTGATAAGTGACCAGGTCGTGATTCAGGCTTTCAGGGTTTCTAAAGCGGGTTTGATGATCGTAGAGGCGAAGTTGTCGCCAGAAGTTTAGGCGTAGGTAATTTAAGTATCCTGTACCGTTTCCACCATTTTGATCATATTTGAGGCTGATTACTAGGTTGTTGGCATCACTAAGGGCAGATGCATTGAATTTAAAAAGATCTTGTCGGTTTCGGCCTTTAAAATCATACGTGCCGTCTGTTACGGCAGAAATTTCCTGCTCGCCGATGAGCGTACCAGCGGTACGAATCTCAAAAGAGGTCTGTCGGGTATCACGAGCCATTACGGAGGAATTCAAAAAAATATCTGAATTCGGCACAATGCCTGTGATTGGAAAGGTAAAACTCCGTTCGTTAAGAAAATTAAAAACTTCTCCGTACCATTCCCGCCCCGAGCTGATGATATTGGTCTCGTCCAATTCATGAAAGTGATAATCTAAAAAAGTATTGAGGGGAGTACCTGTTTCTGAAATTATCTCCTGATTTGAAGTTCTAAGCCCACCTTCTTCGGTTACGGTCAGAAAATAATAATTGGTATCTGCATAAATATTTTTTTGGTGTTCAAAGAGTTTATTTTCAGGATTCAACTTCCAAGAGTCAGGACCTTCGGCATAAAAAAGAATAAAGTCTTGGTTGTCAAATTTGCCGTCTTCTTGGCCTGCTACAAAGATTTGATTTTGCAGCAGTTCAAATGAGTTGTGTGTACCCAAAAGCTGTGGCAACATACCTCCCCCATTTCCATAGATTCGGATATTTTTTGGATTGAGTTGATTGGTGGCGAAACCTGCTTTATTGAGGAAATCTGCGTTTATTTTGTAGATTCCTGTTTGGGTCACACCAAGCTTGAACCATTGCCCTTGTGACAAGACAGAAAAATAATTTACTTGAGCGGATGTTTGTATACAGGATAAACCTACCCAAAATATAGCCAGGGCTATTTTACGAATAAATGATAATCTCATAGATTAAAAACAATAGTTTGTTGAAAAGGATTTTGTTTTTAGATTCTACAGGTAAATTTTTATCATTCGGGGGTAGTTTATATATTTTAATCAATAATAAATATGTATGTCTATGCAAAATTAGGGAAAAAAGTAACCGAATTGCAAGCACATCGCCTTAAAAATTTATGGAATAAAATATTCTTAAGATACTTGGAGCTATTCTTCGAGTACGTGGAGTATTGATTTTATTTCTTCTACTTTGTGCGACTCACCTAATTTTTCAAATGCCAGAATCAAATTTCTGATGACACGCTGCACAATGTCCAGATTTGAGCAAGGCTGATAAAATCGCTCATCTGGATCAAGTTTAAGTTGTGTAATATAGCTATCAATATCATTTTTGGTAAAAACCACACCTTTGTTGAAGGCATTGATATAAAATTGGGTTTCTTCGGATTTGTAAGTTAATACAAACAAATTGGGCAAATTTACGCCGAAGATAGGCATTTTGAGGCGTTGGGCGATCAGCATATAAATAATACACAGTGAAATCGGATTACCCCGGCGCGTTTCGAGTACGGTATTGATCATAGAATTACCGGGAGCATACATATTTTGGGTATTGGAGTTAAATTTAAGTTTATCAAAGATCACCATATTGAGGTTTTTGGTTTGATCATAGGGGCTGGAATAGGCACGGTGATTGAGCCAAACTTCATAATAAATTTTGTCGAGGTCTTTTTTCACTTTTCGGAAATCCAGGTCTGGGTATTGATAGGTTGCTACCAACCATACACCTTTGAGCAAATTATCCTGTTCGTTTTCTTTCCATTCAATCAATCGAGTGTAGAGAGATTTGATTTGCAGATTATGAATCAGGTCTTCTATTCTTTTTTGCACGTTGGGGTCGAAGTTAATTTCCCATTCATTTTCCAAAAATGGAATGATCACATCTCCCAGGGAAAGGATTTTATTTTCTACGTGATTCTGTACCTCTTTATCTTCATCATCCAGTAAAGATATAAGGGCTTTAATTTCTTTAAAATTCATATATGCATGAATAGACTTTTACAAAAAAAGCACTTCCTTTTAATTCCATCAATCTATGATCAAAGATATAAAAATCAGGTTTGAATTACACCAACATTGTATCTTTTCTCGATGGGTGCGTGGTTGGCAGCTTCGATACCCATCGAGATTAGCTGACGGGTCATCAGTGGGTCAATGATGCCATCCACCCAAAGTCTGGCTGCGGCATAATAAGGTGAAAGTTGCTCGTTGTATTTGCTTGTAATCTCGTCCAAAAGTTTTTTTTCATCTTCGGGGCTGATGGTTTCGCCACGGGCTTCGTGGGCTGCCACCTGAATCTGGAGCAGGGTATTGGCAGCGGCATTGCCACTCATGACGGCAATTTGTGCACTTGGCCAGGCATAAATCAGGCGAGGGTCATAAGCTTTGCCACACATGGCATAATTACCTGCCCCGTAAGAATTCCCAATGATGACAGTAAATTTGGGAACTACCGAATTGGCCATGGCACTGACCATTTTTGCACCGTCTTTGATGATTCCGCCTTGTTCGGATCGGCTTCCTACCATAAATCCGGTCACATCCTGTAAAAAAACCAGCGGAATTTTCTGTTGATTACAGAGCATAATAAATCGGGCGGCTTTGTCGGCGGAGTCCGAATAAATTACTCCACCCATTTGCATCTCTCCTTTTTTAGATTTGACTACTTTACGTTGATTGGCTACAATACCGACTGCCCAGCCATCGATGCGAGCGCGGGCGCAGATGATAGATTGCCCATATTTTTCTTTGTACTGATCTATTTCGGAGTTATCTACCAATCTTTTGATGATCTCCAGCATATCGTAAGGTTTTACGCGGTCGGCCGGGAGAATGCCATAAATTTCGTGAGGAGAGAGTAAAGGAGGAGCGGGTTCGGCTCGATGAAAGCCCGCTTTTTCGTTGTCCCCTAATTTGTCAAAAATCCGTTTGACGGCATCCAGGGCAGCTTGGTCATTGGGATATTTGTTGTCGGTTACGCCGGATATTTCACATTGGCTGGTAGCCCCTCCTAGTGTTTCGGCATCTACATCTTCCCCGATAGACGCTTTGACCAGATAAGGACCTGCCAGGAAGATGGAGCCGGTTTGATCCACGATCATGGCTTCATCTGACATAATAGGGAGATAGGCACCTCCCGCCACACAACTACCCATAATGACGGATACTTGCACAATTCCTAGTGCAGACATTTGGGCATTGTTGCGGAACATGCGTCCGAAATGCTCTTTATCTGCGAATATTTCGGCTTGTAAAGGCAGATAAATTCCGGCACTATCCACGAGATAAATAATGGGAAGTTTGTTTTCTATGGCGATTTCTTGTGCTCGCAGGTTTTTTTTGCCTGTGATGGGAAACCAAGCCCCTGACTTGACTGTGGCATCATTGGCTACGATGACGCATTGTCTACCACTTACATAAGCAATCCCAACCACTACGCCACCGGAGGGGCATCCTCCTTCTTCGGGATACATATCATACCCGGCGAGTGCCCCTATTTCCAAAAAATCTGAATTTTCATCTATCAGGTATTGAATTCTTTCGCGAGCGGTTAGTTTTCCTTTTTCGTGTTGTTTTTCAATTCTTTTTTTTCCACCACCTTCTTTGACTTTCTGAAGACGACCTTCAAGCTTAAAAAGCAGTTGTTTATAAAGGTCTTCGTTTTTGTTGTATTCCAAATCCATTGGTTATGTATGATTATTTAAAAAATATCAGATTTTAAGGTATTTATACTCACAGCAAAGTAGTATTTCCAACATTGTAGACCGTAAATCACTCAAAACTTGCCCTGTTGGGTTTTAGTATGGCGAATCAATTATTCCGGGTTTATTTTGAAAAAACTACTGTTCACCAGCCAATGTATCGATGAGATCGATGTATTGTTGTTGGGCGGTTTGGGTATCAAGTCCCTTGAGTTTTTCCCAGGCTTCGTACTTGTATTTACCTACCAGATCAAACATACCAGGTTTGCTTCCGCTGACATCTCCTTGGGTGGCCTGTTTGTAGAGGGCATAAAGTTGCAATAGGGTATCATTAGAAGGTTTTTTGGTAAAGGATTTAGATTTTAGAACAGCCTGCTCGAATTTTTCTTGTAATTCCATCAGAATATTTTTTAGGTGAATTGAATCGGTTTATTGCATTCAGATTGGCTAAATAATAAATAAATCCTTGAAAATTCTATCATTTAGCAAAGAAAAAATTTTATTTCTTTGCTTTAAAACCGATACAATGTCGAGTTTAGTTAAGTCGGATAATTTGCCCAGACTGGAGCTTGGGGTTGCTGAGGCGATTTAGGCGAATGATTTGCTCGGTGCTGATTTGATAACGTTGGGCGATGATCTCAATGGTTTCATTTTGGCCGACTTCATAAAAGACGTAGTGTTTTTTTTCGGTGGCATTGCCATAATGCCTAAAATGATGGGGTTGTAAAAAAAAGCGATCGGAGCGAATCTGATATTTTTTCTTAAAATCATAGAGTAAAAGCGGATTAAATGTGTATCCCTTGTACCGAACTTCGAAATGCAGGTGTGGTCCGGTGCTGTATCCGGTGCTTCCTCCCCAGCCGATCAAATCTCCGGCTTGAACCCTTTGCCCAACACTTACTTTGCGTTGGTGAAGGTGGGCATAAAGTGTCTCGAGTCCATTTTCGTGCCGGATGATGATATAGTTTCCGTATCCTCCGCCATAGGTGGATAGTTTGACTATGCCATCGAATACGCTCATTACGGGAGCGCCTGTTCTGAGTCCGAGGTCAACTCCGTGATGGAACTTACCCCAGCGAAGTCCGAAATTTGAGGTTTTGAGTTGTGTATTTAGCAAGGGAGGTGCCCAGAATTTTTTCTCATCGACATGAAAGAGCTGAATAAAAATAGGGTCTTTCATTTGTGCCGGGTGAAAAGCCCCCTGATCCTGGAAGATAAATTCGTGGTCTTCTGTTTCGCAATAAGCCGCTTTTGCCTCGATAGAATCTTCCTCTATCTCCAGAGAGTCTTGAGCTTTTAGCGTGGGTGAGATCAAGCAAATCACCCATAAACTTGGCACAGCAATCAGACTTAGGCGAATATGGCTAAACAGCCTTTGTGCAAAATAGCAAACAAAACTACACTGCGGATTAACGAAAATCATAGCCTGTTTTCAAATTAAGTTTTTTGGGCGTGTAATGTGGGATGAGGATGCCGAGCGAAAGCACAATACTATTTACGCTAAAATCGCTGTCGATATAACCGTAATTATAGAGTAAATTTTCATTTTCTCCGCGTTTTTCTTTGTTTACCAGGTTGGGAAGTCCATATTCGTAACGCCCCTCCAGATAAAAGTCCCAGCCTGTTTTGAATAAGTTTTTGAGTTTGAAACCACCTCCAACGATGAGGGAATAGTTCAATTTTTTTCTTTGTGTGCCGAAATTATTAGATTTAGATTCAAATTTGCGGGAGTTTCCATTAGGTAATAGATCTGTACGGGCTGCATCTGCTTTAGTAGAGAGCAGATACCCTAAAGAAATACCGGCTTCTACAAAAGGTTGAAAACTATTTTTGATATTTTTTATGAATTCATTAGCACTTATTTCTGCGCTGCTCAGGGGTTTGTCTCTTTTATCTTCTCTCTGGAAGTAATATTTAAGAAGCAAGGGCGTTTGGAGCCAGGTTTGGGTTTCTGTCAGTTCCAATGCTGCAAAGTCAAGCAATTTATCTGAGAATTTATATTGATTGATGCTAAAAGCCAGTTCAGGAGCAAAATAAAAGCGTTTGTCACGTTTTAGGATAGGTAGTTCAAGAGCTAAAGCACCTCTATAACTTAAGCTAGTGGAATACTTTGCTTCATTGCCTGCATTTGTTTGATCTACGCTATAAACATTAGATACATTAATAAAGGTAGAGTTGATGCCTATTTTACCGCCCAGGTAATAGGTAGGCCAGTAGCGATGATCGTGATAAAGCTTGTGAAAGACCTTATTTTTACGCTCAGGCAGATTATCTCTGGGGTCATAGTCTGGGTTTTTACGCAGTATAATACGCATAAATGATTGTATGGCGGTATCAGCTTCCTCTGCAAGGCGTAAGTCAAGATATAATAAGGTGAGATACTTATAAAACTCTCCCAAATCTTGTTTAGAAAGATTATTGGCAGTGATACATCTTTGCACTTTATCAATCAGGGTACGGGCTTCTTCCAACCTACCTGCTTCATAGGTTTTTTTGAACTGAATAAATTCCACGCAATCTTGCCCAAATGATAAGGAAGAGCTTGCCATCCAAAAGAAAGCTATTAGAAGAATATAGTTTTTCATTTATTTTTTTGATTAGAAGGGCTAGTTAATTTTTCTTTTTTTTCATTAGGGTCTATTTTATCTTCGGGGCTGACTCCCCCTCCGTCGGGGTAGTCAATACAGGTTTGTCGATAATAGATTTCTTTGGGGTCATCAATAAATCTTACCCATTCATCTCTACTGAAGTTACGATTGATCAAGGGGCACAGCGCATTAGCCATTTCTTTGATTTCTGTAGGCCAGGCTCTGACCAGGGTATTACTGCAACCTGCGAGGAGTTTTTTGCCATTGGGGCTAAAGCCAAGAGCCCATACTTGGTTAATCATGGTTTCACTTCCTTTTTCTATCAGAATATGATCTCTATGAATAATTGGAAAATCATCCAGGTTCTCGAGGTTCCAGATTCTGACGGTTCCATCCAGACTTGCGCTGGCAAGTTGGTCGCTGTTTTGATTAAACACCAATTTCTCGACGGGTCCTTTGTGTCCTTTTAGTTCGCCGAGTTTTTCTCCGTTTTTAAAAATCATGATAGCTCCATAACTATTGCCTATAGCCATCTGTCCATTTTTACTCATCGCAAAGGAACGTATCAGTGAGATATTTTTTATGCCGGAGGAGGTTTGTTGTTTGGTTAAAGGATCTATTTCAATGACTTGATTTTCAAGTGCTATGTATACTTTCCCGTTTAGTGCGGCGATATCCTGGATTTTTTGTTGGAATTTTTGTTTGGTATTTAAACTATCCACTTTTTTGATGTTATTTACGTCTGCAATGTCCCAGACACACATCCAGTTATCTATGTCGGCACTGACCAGATAGCGATTAGATAAAAAAGCCAGGTTAAAAATATGCGATTTGGTCGCATTTTTAATATTGATGACTTCCGCTTTGAGATTTTGAGGGTTAAATAATTGAATAAAAGGATAATAGCCAGCGCAGGCCAGTAATTGATTTCCTGGGTTCAAAGCCAGGGCTTGATGAATTAAACCGGGTTGGTCATTTAAATATACTGCATCTTGGCTGTTGTGTGCCCAGTTGCTATTTAGGAGAATGATTTGTCCGTCTTCCCCTGCCGAAAAAATCTGATAATCATTATAAGGTGCAAAAGCACGGATTTTGAAGGCGTGTCCTTTGAGCTGACTGTAGCCTTTTTTGTCTTTTTCAGGTTTTTTTGCATCTTCTTTATTGTAGATGGCTGCTAGGGCATTGTACAAACCATCGTAAATTTCTGGGTGGTGTTCTGAACCGCCGTACTCCCAGTTGAAATCAAAAGCTTGTTTGGCCAGCAGGGCTTTTTGTGTGATTGCCTCTTGGGTTGTGTCTTCCATTTGGCTGGATTTGTTGGCCATAGTTTTGGATAAAGAAAGATAGCGGCGTTTTTCGGCAATTTGCTTAGCTAGTTCGGCAAGGGCTTTTTCAATTTCAGCGATACGTCTTTCCATTTCGGCGCGTTCGCTGGCTGTTTTGGCTTTAGCTTCATTAAGAAGTGCTAATTTTTGTGCTTCAAGTGCTCTTCTTCTCTGATCTAAGGCTATATTTTTCTGTCTTTCCGCTTCTTTTTCTTTTTCTACGGCACGTATTCTATCTTTCTCAGCACTTTCTCTTGCTTTTCTGGCTTGTTCTGCCTTTTCTAAGGCATCTAGCTTGGCTGAGTCGGCAAGTACTTTTTGTTTATTTGCTTCTTCTAAATTCTCGAGAGCTCTCTTGGCTTCGGTTTCAGCTCTTTTACTGGCGAAATAGGCCTGTATTCCAAAAATACCTGCCAGGATTGCGATGAGAGAAACGACGATGGTAATGGTGCGAGCTGTACGTAATTTAAGCTGTTTTAGTTTTTCTTCATTTTCAAGATCACGCCTATAAGATTTTTCACTGGCATCGAGGAATTGTTCTGTTCTGAAGTATTCAAAAGAGGTGTGGTATCGTTCTGCCCAAGCAACGGAAGGTTTTTGGTCTTTCCACCAACTTAGGGCAAGCTGCAACTGAGGTTGTTTCAAGAGAGTATCTTTGGTTCCTTGGTGCATCTCGGCGGTTTCGGCAAGCCTCATATAGGTTTTGATAGATTCACTTTCTTCTTCCACCCATTTTTTGAGTGTAATCCAGTTGCTGATCAGACTTTCGTGTGAGATGTCTATAATGCTTTGTTCGTGGAGTGCCACATCGGGGGGCGGCATCAGCAATCCACAATCTTCGCGTCGGAAGTGTTCAATTACTTCTTTTACTTCGGAGATTGGGGCATTGGCGATGGCTGCTACTTGCCCCAGGGGTGTGGGTCGTCTTATCTTTTGGTAAGTAATGGCTTTGAATACTTTGGCGCAGATATTTTTTTTGTTGGGAGTCAGTTCATTAAATGCTTCGTCGGCGTGTTTGGACAAGGCGTGGGTGATTCGTCCGATTTGTTGGTAATGGTGTGTGCGGATGTATTCATCGCTGCTACGTTCCCAGACATCCCAGGTACGCATCAGGGCGTGTTGCATCAGGGGCAGTTGATCGAGGGTGTTTCCTACGTCGTCGAGGATCATTTCTACGAGTGTGGGTTCTATTTGCACGCCGTTTTTTTGAATGGGCATCACGATGGCTTCCTCTTTTTCTTTGCGGGTCATATAGGGGATCAAAAACTGACTTTCATTGATCTGTTGAGTGAATTCGGGATATTGGGAGCAATTTCCGATAAAATCAGATCGCATCGTGATTACTATATAAATGGGTGTTTTGTGTTGTTGGGCTGCCCTGCTGAGTACATCGACGAAATCGGCACTTTGTTGAGGGTTATTTTGATCATTGAAAATTTCTTCAAACTGATCTACAAAAACGAGGTAATTTTTAGGGTTTAGGGGGTTTGCTTCACTTTTTTTTGTCAGGGCTTGGATGAGCCAATCATTGGGATGTGCTTGTGGTGTCATCGTGGATTGGCTTTCGGCAAAAAAGTCAGAAGAGCTTGTATCCAGGGGTTCGAGCCCGATTGTTTTCATAAGATTTTGCAATGGAGAAGTTCCTGGTCTCATCTGGTAGATTTCCCATTCGTGGTTCTGAAAATGGGGGATTTGGCTTGAGAATTCGTTTTGGCGGAGTTGTGGAAAAAGTCCACAATAGATAAAGGAAGATTTACCGATTCCGGATGTACCAATAATGGCTACAAAGCGGTTTTGGGTTAATTTATCCAGTACTTCTCGAACTTGTTTATCTCTTCCAAAATAAAGATGGCTTTCATTTTCGTTGAAGGGGCGTAAGCCAGGAAAGGGATTCTTGACCCTTATTGTTGAAGTTTGGTTTGTAATTGTATTCATGGTATTTTGATTAGCTGTAGAATGTTCAAATATTTTTTACAAGACTCATTGACAAAAGATATCGAGCATTCTTTAGAACTCAGCAATAATTATACTGGAAATATCACATAAAAACAAGTAAATCGATTGTTTTTTACTCAATTTACTTTTTAATGCCTCTAGAAGAGGATGGACTCAGGAATCCTACTTTTGTAATCCAGAGATCTACAGAAATAGTCAAAATCAATCCGATTATAGAACCGAAATATACATCTACAAAAAAATGTTGCAACAAATATACCCTTGAAAATGCGGCAAGCACTGCGCAAATCAAGCATAAAAACTTGATATAGGAATATTTGCTGTAAAATGCCAGTAAAAAAAAGACGGAAAATGCCGTGGCACTATGCCCTGAGGGAAAACTTCCAAATTTATGGATGCTTATTCCTTCTACCAGGTGTAGCCCTGATTCAGCCCCAAAAAAGCTTAATGGGCGCGGTGCATCCGTAAAAACAAAATTTTTTAACAATTGAACGCAGATTCCTACGACAGCAAAACTAACCAAAGCAACCCATCCTCTTTGTCTATGAAAGTAAAGTAAAACTAAGCCCACGAGGATATAAAACAAGCCGTCGCCCACCCAGGTAAAGTATTTAAAAAAAATATCTGCCGTATCTGAAGTATAATGTTGATTGATGTATTTCTCGATATCGCCTTTCTTGAACCGGGAAAGCAACCAGATTCCAATCAGCCAAAAAACAAGATACGCTATCCAAAAAACTTTATTCTTTTTAAATAAATCACTCATCATCAAAACTTTAAGGTATTAATAAAGAAGAATCTCCATAACTCAGAAAACGATAACCCTGATCTATGGCTGTTTGGTATATTTTCTTCCATTTTTCGCCGACAAACGCCGAAATCAGCAAAAGCAAAGTACTTTTAGGCAAATGAAAATTGGTAATCAAGCCCCGACACAGCTTAAATTCATAACCAGGAAGAATAAATATCTCCGATTGCCCCCAAAGCTGTGTCATTTGGTTGTGTTGCATATACGCCAATACTGCTTTGAGTGCATCTTCGGGCGCAATCACGCTTGAATGCCCGTAAGGATAAAGTTTCTCAATATTAAATGGAATCTTTTGATTGCCAAAATCTTCTTGGTAAAGTTTTACTCCGTACCAGTATAAGCTTTCTAGGGCACGCATAGAAGTAGTACCTACAGGAATGATGTTATCTAAATTTGCCAGTAAATTTTGAATATTTTCAAGGTTAAAGCCGATTTGCTCCTTGTGCATGGGATGCTCCACGACTTGCTCGGATTTTACAGGTTGAAAAGTGCCTGCGCTGACGTGCAAGGTCAGAAAATCCTGCTGAACTCCTTTGTTTTTCAGCTCATCCAACAAATCTGAGGTAAAGTGCAAGCCGGCCGTTGGGGCGGCTACTGCTCCGCTTTCAAGGGCATAAACAGTTTGATAGTTTTGAGAATCTTCGGGTTTTAGCGCCCTTTGGATATAAGGAGGCAGAGGTATTTGCCCCATTTCAGGCAATAAATCAGCCCAAAGAAGCCCTTCAGGTTGCCAAGTGAATTGTACGTACTGTTCCTGGGCATCTACCAAGGATACTTCAATGTGTACTTCCTGATTTTGAATGAGTACATTTTGTTTGAGTATTTCCCCGGTTTTCCATTTTTTCTTATTCCCAATGAGGCATTTCCAGGTACACGTAGATTGAGCCTGCATCATTTTGGACATTTCACTTGGTGTGTGGGGGTTTAAAAGAAATATTTCTATCAAAGCACCGCTTTCTCTTCGGAGATAAATTCGGGCAGGAATTACCCTGGTATTGTTAAAAAATAAAAATGAACCCTTTGGAAGAATATTTGGCAAATCCCTGAAAATATGGTGCGAAATTTCCCCTTGCCGATAAACCAACAGCCTAGAAGCATCTCTGGGAGAAATGGGAAACTCAGCTATACGCACTTCGGGAAGCTCGTAATCGTAGTCTGAAAGTAGGATTTGATCCATGTTTTTGGGCATGAAAGTACAATGAATGAAAATTTGAGGGCAAATATATGAAGTCCGAATCAATTATAATCCAAAATTTTCTTTCGGGTACTTCGGTGAGGCAATACAACGGTAATCCGAGTAAAAGCATCCACCTGGCTTTCTACTAAAATTTGCCCTTCTAAACCGTCTACGGCTTTGCGAACAATATAAAGCCCCAAACCATTGCCTTGTGAAAGCTCAGTACCTCGAAAAAACATATCAAAAATTTTGTCTTTGTACAATGATTCAATGCCTATTCCATGATCCTCAACCTGAATAATGAATTTTTCATGTTTTCGGTCATTTTGAAAACTCAAACGGACGGGAAAAACAGTATTTTCTTCTTTTTTTTGGTAGAGAAGTGCATTTTCTACCAGATTTTGCACGATTAAAATCAATAATTGTTTGTCTGAGAAAAAAGGTTGTGGATATTCATTCTGAAACTCCACCTGCCCGCCTGTTCTTCGGATGAGGGTCTGAAGGGCTGTTTCGGCTTCATCCCAAACATCTTGAAACACAACCTTACGATAGCGTCTGATTTCCTGATTGATGACGTGAATCATCAAAAGTTTATTGAGCAGCCCATCCATCTCTTCGGTATTACGCTGAAATTTATCAAAATATTCGCGGGCAACGGCTTCCTCACATTCCATATTGCCCAGAAGCGCAAGCCCAGCAAGCCGGGCAAGGGGTCCCTTGAGGTCGTGAGATGCCCGATAAATAAACAAGTCAAGCTCTTCATTGGTCTTGGTTAGTTTTTGGGTTCTCTCTTGGACAATTTTTTCCAGATTGGTATTCAAGGCCGAAAGTTCTTCATTGGCTTCTTCGGCAATTTGTCGGGCATGGCGGATTTGCTGATTTTGCTTTTCAAGTTGATCTCTCTGAGAGGCAATTTCTTCACTTTGCTGCATAATTTCCTCATTATGCTCCTTTAATTTTTGGTACATCACACTAAAATCTCTGGCCAGTCCACCTACTTCATCTTTAGTATCTGTTTGAGGAATGACTACATTCCCCTCAAAATTGCTCGCAATAATCCGGTAAATAGACTCTGAAAGCTCTTTGATGGGCTTACCGAGTTGATGGGCGGTATAATACCCAGCCACCGTGACCACGACAAAGCTGATGAGAAACAATAGCAACATCATCAGTCGTACACGGTTTCTGATTTTTTGGGTTTGAGCGCTGACCTGTGAGCCAATCTGATTAATACTTCGGTCTATTTCCAAAGAAAGGTTGCCTAATTCTCCTTTAAGCCCCTGATTCGCCTGAAAACCAATCTCCTTTTCTGTTTTTACCATCTGGCGAAAAGTAGCCGTATACAAATCCGTAATTTTCAGCAACCTAGATTTAAGAGAATCAGTCAAAATACTGGTTTTGATTTCGCTTTTGAGTCGGTCTGCTGCTTGTGCCAATTTAGAGACGTAATCCTCCTGTTTGCGTATGATAAAATCTTTTTCGTGTCTGCGGATGGTCAAAATACTGCCCAGATTCAAACGATCCTGATAACTTTCTACCTCGTGAATGAGATCACGCATTTCGCCCTCAATTCCGTAATCCTTGAATCCGCGCCTTTGAATGGCATTTACCAGGCGTTCAAATACTTGATCAAAAGCGATTATTTTATTGCTTAAACCATCCATCTCGCTTTGATTGACCATAATCTTTAGGTCATCGAGCTCTTTAATATCCTTAATATCTTGCCTAATATCGGCATGAAGTTTTTTCTGCTCATCCCAATAAGTGCTTTTTCCTTTTTCATAAAATTTAGGATTGATGGTTTCGTAGAGGAAAAAATCTTTTGCCAAGAGAAATGCTTTTAAAGATTTCATTTCTATCCCGTCAAGCTTTATCAATAGCCGATCTATGCGTTGATTGTAAGCATAAAACCAAATTGATGCACCTATAATGAGGGTAATTATAAGCGCAAATATCGAGAAAGCCAACAACAGTTTAGCCCGGATACTTTGAGTAGGAATACGCCGGATAGAAACCTTCGGGTTCATGGAGAATTGGTCTTAATGGAAATTAAGTTTTGTGTGTTTAGCCTTGCTTCACAAGTGAATATACACAAAAAAAAAGCTAAATAAAATCAGACAGTCTACTGCCCCCAAAATTTCATAATTTGATAATATTCAGGTTTGATCTATGGAATCTTGGTGTAAATTGCAGAAACTTGCAGTAATATATCCTTAAATCGAGATGGTTTTCCAAAGTTTAAGAATGTAAATCATTCAAAATCAGGCTAATCAATCTTGAAAATTACTTTAATCCGGGTATAAGATGGCTAAATAATGTATGATGTCTTCAAATAATGCACATCCACTCAAAATCGGGATCGCTCTTTGTGGTGGCGGGGCAAGAGGAATCGCCCACGCTGGTATTTTGAAAGCCCTTGAAGAAGCTGGAATATTTCCCGAATTTATCTCTGGTACCAGTATGGGCTCGATCGTAGGGGCTTATTATGCCGAAGGACTAAGCCCCGAACAAATCCTGGATATTCTTTCCAAACCTCGCTTTTACAATGCTTTTACCATTAGAATTCCTTATGATGGACTTACGGATTTAACGTATCTGAAAAAACTTCTTTGCAGTAATATTGAAGAAGACACTTTCGAAGCACTACAAAAGAAGCTTTTTGTTTGTGTAACCAACCTGAATACAGGTGAATACGAGATTTTTGGAGGGGGCAAGCTCTCAACAACCATTATGGCTTCTTGTGCCATCCCATTGCTGTTTAGACCAGTAAAAATTCAAAACTCCTTGTATGTAGACGGTGGTCTGCTCAATAATTTGCCCATTGAGCCTCTGCTTGACTCCTGCGACATCATCATCGGCACGAATGTAAATCCCAATCGCCCTGTGGAGAAAGTAGAAGGGTTACTCAATATCGGCGAACGCTGCGCCAACCTCTTGGTCTGGGAAAATACCCGCCCTCGGCTGAATCGCTGCGATATTCGGATTGAGGTAGAAGGAGCTTTTGAGTTCGGAACATTTGACTTCAAAAACGCAGCTCAGATTTATCAAGCTGGCTATGAACAAACATTAAAGCAAATAACTGATATTCAAGAAATTATAAAAGACAAAAGCCCCAAAAAACGTTTGTTTAAATTTTGGTAGTAATCTATGTACTTTCACTTGCCTTATGCGTATTTTTGAGTGATCGCTCGTCAAATTAAGTGATTATGATACACGTAGTCGCAAATCTGATCTACCGAAAAAATATTAAAACTTCATTACACTTATGACCAACATACCCCAACACCTACTCAATCAACTCTATAACCGCAATAGTCTTGAATATAAAGACGCCCACCTTTTTTTTTCCTTGAAAAACCGCCTGATTGATGCCGAGCTTACCGCTATCAAGTATCTGTCTATTAACAATCAATCCATAGACCTGAATCAGATTTTTTTAGAAATTGATACCCATGAAATATTAGCTGCCAACAGCCTTTCTCTAAACCCTCCTATCCCTTTTCCACTCAAAAAAGTTATCCGGGTTTGCATTCAAAACTATAGCCTTCCCGACGGCAAACATACCCTCGATATTGGCTTTGAAGCCCTCCCCTTCGGTCTGCTGGAAATTTCTGTAGAAGATTACTTACAGTCCGAACGCCCTCAAACCACCAAAATCCCACGCAATGCCCAGGATGATTACTCTCCTGAGATCATTCAGGAAAGGCAGAATTTTATAGAAAACTTTGCTCAGACTTCTTTCCAACACCTCAAACAATTTTCTTTTGAACCTACCCTGGTACAAGGCAATTGCGAACACTTTACCGGAGTGGCACAAATCCCCTTGGGTTTTGCAGGACCTCTTACAGTTCACGGCGAACACGCCCAGGGAGAGTTCCTCATCCCCCTGGCTACTACCGAGGGTACTTTGGTGGCTTCTTACAATCGTGGTATCCAACTGATTAATCTAAGCGGAGGAGTCAAATGTACCGTATTGGACGATTTGATGCAGCGCGCTCCCGTGTTTGAGTTTGATAATGCCAGAGGGGCAAGAGATTTTAGCCGATGGCTGCTGAATCACCAAGATCAAATCGCCAAAGAAGCCGAACAAACTTCCAGTATCATAAAACTTCATTCTATCGATACTTACCTGTCCAACAATTTTGTTTTCCCTCGTTTTAACTTTACCACCGGAGATGCCGCCGGGCAAAATATGGTCGGTAAAGCCACGTATGAGTCCTGCCACTGGATTTTTGAACACTACAAAGAACACCCCATCCGACACTTTTACCTAGAATCCAACCTGGCAACCGATAAAAAAGCTTCTCATATCAACCTGATGCGAACCCGTGGCAAAAGAGTCGTGGCAGAATGTATCGTCAAGAAAGAGATACTACTCGACAAAATGCGTGTCGCCCCCGAACAACTTTTCCACCACGCCCAAATCGCCAATATCGCCTCTATCATAGCCGGTGCCAACAACAACGGGCTACACGCTGCCAATGCTCTTACAGCAATTTTTATTGCCACAGGACAAGATGTAGCCAACATTGCCGAATCCTCTGTCGGAGTTCTTTATACACAACTTAACCCCGAAGGTGATTTATATGTCTCCATCACCTTGCCTTCTCTCATCGTAGCCACTTATGGAGGAGGTACCGGACTACCCACACAGAAAGAGTGTCTGGAAATCATGGGCTGCTATGGGCAAGGAAAGGTTTTTAAATTTGCTGAAATTGTAGCCGGAGTAGTGCTGGCCGGCGAAATTTCACTTGGTGCAGCTATTTCTTCCTCAGATTGGGTATCCAGCCACGAACAATACGGACGAAATCGCTGATATTTTTAGCCAATCTATAAATATTTACAAAAAATCTTCGAGAAGTTTAGTAAAATAAATTATTTTGAAATAATTTAGTACTATGCAATACCAGGAACAGTAACATTAATAAGTACTATACGTATTGATAATCATACGTCATTCAAAAACCATATAACCATGAATATTTTAGTCAAATTTGTCGTGTTTCTTGTTTTGTTAAATCTGGCAATCGGTTTAGCGGTTTGGTTGCTCAAAAAGTTGTTTTTCTTCGGATTGATTGCGGCGTTGGTTTATTTTCTATACCGTACTTTTTGGGCAGACTGCCATACTGGTCGTTACCACGTTTAAGTCCCTATGAAAAGCCTTCCAACTAAGGAAGGTTTTTTTATTATTTCAAGTAATTTGTGCACAAACGAGCAACCTTTGTTACGTTTTCGGCCTCTTTGTAAGAAATAGTATGGATTCAAATACTTGAAAATAAGCTGTTTAAGAGATACGCTCAGTTTTTGTACAGCTTATTCCTAAAATTCAAAACACTTGTGAAACTAATCATATGCCTACTTTTTACTTTTTGCGCTTTTCATCACGATAACAAATCAGTTGTTGTCAAGCAAATCAGTTCTGTCAATCCCGAGCATTGCTCCAAATATACTCTCAAAGATAGCACTGCTAAAAAACCAATCCTCGATATCACCTTCAAAGTAAGCCTTTATTCATATCAAGGGCTTGATCCAAATATCCTGGAAGTTCCCTTTCGCCTCTCTGGAAATTTGATGTTGGTTGAAGCAGAACTAAATGACAAAAAAGGTTTTTTCATTTTTGATAGCGGAGCTCCTGAGCTGATTGTTAATGCAAAATACCTTCCTAACCACAGATTCAACGAAGAAAGAGAAGCAACCGGAGTAACCGGAGATATTGCTCAGGTACGCCTCCAGACAATCGAGCAATTCAAATGGCAGGAATATTCCCTCCAAAAAACACGCATCAAAGCCATTGATATGAGTCATATAGAGCGTGTAAGAAATGAGGAAATTCTGGGTTTGATCGGATTTGAGCTTTTTAAAGACTTCGAAGTTCTTCTCGATTTTAAAATTTCTAAAATATTTCTGTATAAATTAGACCGTTCCGGCGAAAAACTCAGCCTTCGGGAAGATGATAAAACCCCAGACCATCAGGCCTCATTTACACTGGCAGATCATGTACCTATCCTTAGGCTAACATTGGGAGAAAATACCCTGGACTTCGGACTGGATACCGGAGCTGAAATGAATATCCTGGATATACGTTCTAAATCTAAAGTCCTAAGTTATTTTACCATTAAAAAACGAGGGCTGCTGTACGGCAATGGCCAAGATCAAATTGAAATACTCATGGGAGAAATCTCAGGATTAGAACTGGAAAAAGTGAAATTCCCAAATCTAAAAGCTATGCTGGCTGACCTAAGACACCTCAACAAAGCATACGGGGTTAAACTAGACGGCGTATTGGGGTATCACTTTTTGATACAATTTAAATTGGCTCTGAATTTTGTAAAAAAAGAAATATATTTATGGAAACCAGCACTGGTTTCTACCCAAAAATAATAATAAGATATGATCATCAATTGGACACGAATCAATAACTTTTTCTTTATCACTGCGATAGTGTACAGTTGTATTTCTACTCCTAATCTTTTAAAAAACGGCGAAAAAAGAGCACTAGGTTATCGCATTGAAGGTAAGGAGGTGGTATTCGAGTTTGATGTGCGTGATTACCAAAAGGCAAGCATGGACGGCACACACAATCAACTCGAGTTTGCTCATCTAAACATTGAACAAGTAGCCGTCTCCGGTGAATTTAATGATTGGTCCAAAGAAGGCTGGAAAATGACCCAAGTAGAAGAACATATCTATCAACTTAGAAAAAGACTCAAGGAATTCGACAGCAAAATAGAATGGCAGTATAAGTTTGTAGTGAATGAAAAATACTGGATTGAACCGCCTGTAGAAGCCTCCAACCGAGTACCCCTAAGCAATTGGGATGCTAAAAGACATAATTTTGTACTCAATCTCACACAACCCAAACTCATTGGGAATACTACTTTTTTCTTAAAGGGTCACCCCAACGCCAAAAGAATATATCTCGCCGGAAACTTCAATAAATGGCACCCCAGAGAAATTCTTATGGAAAAAGAAGAAAATGGATGGATATGTAGAATTGATCTCGAGGACGGTAAATACCTTTATAAATTTATTGTGGATGACATCTGGATCGAGGACCCAAATAACCCACTTCTGGAACCCAATGAATATGGCGGCTTTAACTCTGTCTTGCTAAAAGGTGGTAATGCCGTAGTATTTAGGCTGGAGGCTTTTCAGAATGCCCGTAAAGTATTTCTGGCAGCTGATTTTAATGGCTGGTCTACCCATACCGCACCCTGCACCCGTGAAGGAAATGCCTGGGTATACAGAACCTCTCTCCCCCCCGGAAAATATTACTATAAATATGTAGTAGATGGACAATGGCACCTAGACCCAAAAAATTATCTCCAAGAAGGTGATGGCCGCGGAAATACCAACTCCGTGAGGTATATAGATTAGCCATATATTCAATACATCCTTTTCTTTGAATGATGTTTAATCTACCTTTTTTTGGAGAAGTTTGTTTTTCTAAGAAGTAATTTTCACCCTGCGCTTCTCTCGATATATTCCAGGAGTCATCCCAGTAATTTTTTTAAATTGTTTGTGAAAATGAGACAGGTTATTGAATCCGCTGGCATAACATACCTCTCCAATGTCCCAATCAGCCTCTCCTAATAACTTACAAGCATAACCAACCCTTACCTCAGAAAGGTATTCAAAGTAGGTTTTTCGTGAACGCGATTTAAAATACCTGCAAAAAGCTGCCTCAGAGAGGTTCACTAACGAGGCCACAGTAGCCAGACTAATGTCTTCTCTAAAATGTTCAATAGTAAATTGATATATCCGATTGATTTTTTGGGCGGATTTTTCGTGAGCAGAACTTTCATAACCTTCGTGATTGAGATAAAGAATATCTTCACATCGAGCCAGTTTGTCAAAGATTTCTAGCAGGGCAAGAATTCGGGCTGTATCATTCAAATGTACTAATCTTTCTAGGTATTCTGCAATCTTAACCCGTTCTTTTCCCAAAAATTTGATCCCCCGTTGTGCCCTTATCAATAAATCTTTGATATGCAAAAACTCCGGTACTTGAAAAAAGACTTCTCCAAGAAAATCTTCCCGAAACTGTACAACAATGGTCTCCGGAGTTTCCTCAGGATTTTGTAAGTAATACGCTCGGTCACGTTGCCGGGTATGTGGCAAATTTGACCCAAACAGTAAAACTTCTCCTTCCTCAATCCCTCGAATGCTATCACCTACAAAGTTTGTTCCCCGCCCTTTGATACAATACAAAAGCTCAACCTCCGGGTGAAAATGCCAAGGATTGTCCCAGGCAATAACATCTCCTTTAAGAATGAAGGAATAAGAAAGCGGCATGGACAATTTGAGTAAATGAGGTTTTTTCATTTCTTATCCGTTATATTCAAACAAAAATCTTAGAAAAATACTAAAAATGCAAAAATAGCATATAAAATGGAAAAAAACGATGATTCACAAGCTGCCGTTTTTGCTTACTTTTGTTCAAATCAAAGTTTATATGTTTATAGGCATGAGTAGTTTTACGTATGGATGGAATATCGGCACACCGGAATATCGCCCACCCCTGGGATGGACAGAATCGGATCTGGTCGATGTAGTCTGTCGTTTTGGATTCAACTGCCTTCAAATAGGTGACAACCTACCTTTGCATACTTTTTCGGTAGAGAGGATGGTGGTTCTAAAAAACAAATGCCAACAACACGCCATACGATTGGAAATAGGGGCTCGAGAAATGACCGAAGAAAACTTGATTCTTTATTTGGATTTGTGCCAATCCTTAGAAGTTCCTCTCTTGCGCTTTGTTATAGATGCAAAAACTTTTGAACCTACCGAAGACGAAATCATTGCCTTACTCAAAAACGCCTTGCCTGAGCTGGAAAAAAAGCAAATCACATTGGGTATAGAAAATCATGATCGCTTCAAAGCCAAGAATTTATCAGGAATCATGGATAAGATAGGGCACGAAAAAGTAGGAATTTGTCTGGATTGTGCTAATTCTTTGGGAGCCGGAGAAGGGCTTGAGCATATCACCAACTGGCTTGCTCCTCATACGGTCAATTTGCATTTGAAAGATTTTAAGATCCAAAGGCTTTCCCACCAAATGGGTTTTATCGTAGAGGGAGCACCTCTGGGTCAGGGAATGCTTGATTTAAATTTTCTATCAGAAAGTTTGTTCAAATACGGACGCTGTCAGAGTGTGATTCTTGAGCAGTGGGTCGTGCCAGAAAGTGAAGAAAAAACTACCCTGGAAAAAGAAAAAACATGGGCAAACGAAAGCATTCGTCGTCTTAGCGAGTTTTCAAAATCTTTGAAACTCGGAAAAACTCAGTGTTGAATTCATTAACCGAAAATAATTATGACCAAAATTACACTCGTTGGCGCCGGAGGTAAAATGGGCTGCCGTATCACGGATAACTTTCTTAAAATACCTCATTATCAGGTAGATTACCTGGAAATAAGCCCGCAAGGAATAACCAATCTGGCACAAAGAGGTATCCGCATAAGTGATCAGAATAAGTCTATCCCCGAAGCAGACGCAGTCATTTTGGCAGTTCCAGATGTACACATTGGCAAAATATCCAAAGAACTTATCCCTCTGATGAAAACCGATGCGCTAGTGATGACACTTGACCCGGCTGCCCCACTGGATGGAGTGATCGCACATCGTGACGACCTAGGTTATGTGATTGCTCACCCCTGTCATCCATCGATATTTAACTGGGAAGCGTCGGAGCAAGATTTTAGGGATTTTTATGGAGGTATTTCCGCCAAGCAGTCTATTGTCGTAGCCCTAATGGCAGGTAAAGAAACACATTATGCCATCGGGGAACAGATAGCTTGCCACATGTACCAACCCATTCAACATGTACATCGCATCACGTTGGAGCAAATGGCAATCCTTGAACCGGCGATGGTCGAGACCCTGGCACAAACCTGTATGGAGGTAATCAAGGAGGGTTTTGATAAAATCGTTGAGTTAGGTGTTCCCGAAACCGCCGCCCGAGATTTCGTACTAGGGCATCTCCGAATTCAAATTGCGGTACTTTTTAAAGAAGTAAAGGGCACTTTTTCGGATGCCGCCTATAAAATCTCCAAACGCGCCAAGCCGATTCTTTTTCGGGAAGACTGGCAAAAGATTTTTGAAATGGACGACATCAAAAAACAAGTAAGAGATATTACCCAAAAATAAGGATGAGAAAACTAAAATTTGCTGTGATCGGTACCGGTTTTTGGGCGAATTATCAGATTCCAGCTTGGCAAGAATTTGAAGAGGTAGAGCTGGTAGCCGTCTATAATCGTACTCGATCCAAAGCCGAAGCTATAGCCCAAAAATTTGGAATCCCCAGAGTTTATGATCAAACCAACGATTTATTGGAAAATGAAGCCCTAGACTTTGTGGATATTATCACAGACGTAGATACGCACCATCCATTTACACTAACTGCAGCACAAAAAGCGCTACACATCATTTGCCAAAAGCCGATGGCTCCCACTTGGAATCTTTCCAAAGAAATGGTACAAGCCTGTGAAGCAGCTCAGGTAAAATATTTTATTCACGAGAATTTTCGCTGGCAGTCTCCTATCCGTCGTCTCAAAAAACTCATGGATTCGGGCATTATCGGTTCTGTGTTCAAAGCCAAAGTAAGCTTCTGCTCAGCCTTTCCAGTATTTGAAAATCAACCCTTTTTAAAGGATTTAAAGCAGTTTATTTTGACTGATATAGGCTCACACATCCTGGATATTTGTCGCTTTTTATTGGGAGAGGTAGATACCCTATACTGCCTGACGGCACGCATTCATCCCAATATACAAGGTGAAGATGTAGCCAATGTCCTGATGAAAATGAAAAACGGAGTACATTGTTATGCTGAAATGTCTTATGCCTCCTTGCTCGAGAAAGAAGCTTTTCCCCAGAC
This sequence comes from Microscillaceae bacterium, assembly GCA_033765345.1. Taxonomy (GTDB): domain Bacteria; phylum Bacteroidota; class Bacteroidia; order Cytophagales; family Microscillaceae; genus JANRIC01. Next base: position 14,628 of record JANRIC010000059.1, on the reverse strand, counting down.
CCTCATTTTGTTGGAAGGCGAAAAAGGTTCTATTTCTCTAGGGCATAATTACGAATTGCGTGTCAGTACTGCGCAAGGAACGGAATTGGAATGGGCTAATCCCTTTATTTATGCTTGGTCAGATCCGGCGTACGCACTCGTTCACGCCTCCATTGTAGACTGCCATCGAGATATTTTGTCTGATCTGCTTGGACAGAAAACTGCGGAAACCATAGGTAGAGACAATCTGGAGACGGTTCGCTTGGTGCATGCCTGTTATCACTCAGCCAGTACCAATCAAGTGGTTTATCTTAAAGATTTTGATGAATAATGCTCCTCCAACTCCAAAATATCAGCAAATCTTTTGCCTCTATACCAGCTTTGGATAGGGTAAACCTGGATTTGCAAGCCGGAGAAGTGCAAGCCATCTGTGGAGAAAATGGAGCCGGGAAAAGCACCCTGATGAATATCCTTACCGGAAACCTACAGCCCGATTCGGGTCATATCATCCTGGAAGGAAAATCTGTCCAATTCAGAAACTACCAAGATGCCACACAACAAGGTATTTCCATAGTTTATCAATCATTTAGCTTGATCGAGACCCTAAGTGTAGCCGAAAACATTTTTATCAATCATCTCCCTCAACGTTGGGGATTGATCCGACACACCGATTTAAAAGCGCAAACTACACGACTCTTAGACAAGCTCCAAATAAAGAAAATATCTCCTAATACTCTTGTAAGTAATCTGGCACAGGGGCAAAAACAAATGGTCGAGATTGCCAAAGCCCTTTCACTAAATCCCAAAATCCTGATTTTGGATGAACCAACTGCATCCATTACCGAATCCGAAACCAAGGTGCTTTTGGAAATCATCCGAGAATTAAAACTACAATCTGTTGGAATTATTTATATCTCGCATCGCCTATCCGAAATCTTTGAAATAGCCGATCGGGTCAGTGTGCTCAAAGACGGCAACTATCAAGGTACTTGGCCCCTAAGCGAACTTTCAAGAGAACAATTAATTGATCGGATGGTAGGGCGTAAGCTTGAACCTAGCACAAATCAATCTTTTGTACAATCTGAAGTTGTTCTGGAAGTAAAAAATCTCACCGGAGAGAATTTTCAACAAATTAATTTCCAGCTCAAAAAAGGCGAAATCCTCGCACTGGCAGGTCTGGTAGGATCTGGGCGTACAGAAATCCTCCGAGCCATCTATGGAAGTATTCCAATTTTTTCCGGTGAAATTTTCTTGGAAGGGAAGTCTCTAACAATCAAGCACCCCCAAGATGCCATCCAAGCCGGTTTGGCTTATGTACCCGAAGACCGGAAAAGATTGGGCATTTTCTCAGAAATGACCATCAGGGACAATATTCTTGCCGTCCGATTGGATAAAGCTACTTCAAATGGATTATGGAATCCTTCCAAAGCCGAGGAGATCGCACAGGAATTTAAAGAAAAATTACGAATAATTAGCTCTTCTTTGGCTCAAAAGGCGATCACACTGAGTGGAGGGAACCAACAAAAAATCATACTGGCCAAATGCCTCCTACAAAACCCAAAAGTACTGCTTGTAGACGAACCTACGCACGGAATAGATATAGGAGCAAAGTTTGAAATTTACAAATTACTTAAAAAACTCACCGAAGAGGGTATGTCTATTGTATTAATTTCCAGTGAATTACCTGAAATTATTGCCATTGCCGACCGTATTCTGGTAATCCGAGAAGGACAAATCGCAGGAGAACTAAATGCAAGAACCGCTCAAGAAAACGAAATAGTAAACCTGGCAACTCATTAAGATAAAATATGTTGAAAATTTTACAAGATCGTACTTATTCGCTTGCCCTTACCATCGCTGTCGCAGGCTTGATTTTTAGTAGTATTTTTCCAGATAATTTCCCCACTTTCACTAATTTCAGCCAGGTTTTATTAAATCTTTCCATTGATACGATCGTCGCCGTAGGCATGATGATTTTGTTAATCTCTGGTGCATTTGACCTCTCAGTAGGCTCCGTCGTAGCGTTTTCGGGCTGTTTGGCTGCTTATCTCATGGATTTTTATCTGCTTCCTGTACCCCTCGCCGTATCAATGGCTTTGCTGGCTTCACTGATGATTGGTTGGTTGAATGGCTACCTAATTGCCTATCAAGGCATCAACCCTATGATTCAGACCCTAGCTGCTATGGGCATTGTGCGAGGAATGGCATTGATGCTAAGTGGCTCAGGTATTCAAAATCTTCCCTATTGGTTCAATGCTATCAGCCAATCCAAACTCCTGGGTTTGCAAATGCCAGTCTGGTACATGATACTTACGGTAGCCTTATTTGCCTTTTTTACCCACAAACACATTTTTTTTAGAAGATATTACTACATCGGAGCTAATGAAAAAGCCGCCGAACTTTCCGGCATTCAAGTAAAAAAAATGAAATTATATGCCTTCATGCTTTCGGCAGCCCTTGCTGGCATGGCAGGTATTTTATTGACATCAAGGCTTGGAGCGGCTCTCCCTACTTTTGGACGCGGAATGGAGCTGAAAGTAATCACAGCAGTGATTCTAGGAGGAGCAAGCCTTCAAGGAGGCATGGGCAAAATTTCGGGGGCTTTACTGGGAGCACTTTTTATGGGGCTGGTAAGCAATGCGATGGTAATCGCCCGGATATCCGGTTATTGGCAGGAAATTATTTTGGGATGTATCCTAATCTTAGCTGTCTGGATAGATCTGTTTTTTGCTAAAAGAGCAATCGGTAAAAGCACTTAGATATGGAAATGAAAAACCTAAATCAAAAAATTATTGAAAAAATGAGAAATTACATTCTATTAGCACTAATCTCGATTCTTTGGGCTTGCGAATTACCTCCAAGAACGGGAGAAGTTTCTCAAAATCAGATAATTAATGAAAAAGTAAAATCAAAATCAAAAAGAGAAGAGGAATATGTAATGGTTACCACGGCCGTTACTATGCCTATGTATGTCAATCACGACCAAGCAGCCTTTATACGCTGGGGAAAAAAAATGGGTGTAAAAACCTCCATACTCGGACCGGCTGACTGGGATGTACCCGCCCAAATCAATACTATTGAGGAGCTAATCGGCACACACCCCACAGGATTACTCATCAATGGTACAGATCCGGCCATTGCGCAGGCGATCAACAAAGCTGTTGCCGCTGGTATTCCAACGGTAGTATATGACTCCGACATTCCTAACGCCAACCATCATGCTTTTCTGGGAACTAACTGGTACGAAATCGGAAAAATGCAGGGCGAGGCCATGGTCAAACTCATCCATGGAAAAGGAAAAATCGCTTATATGGGGATTTTAGGATTACAGAATATGGAAGACGGCTTTCGTGGCTTGTTGGATGTGTTAAAGTTATATCCAAACATTCAGGTGGTGGGGAAATTTGATGATAAAGCAAACGTAGAAGAGTCCGCCCGAATTACTTCCAACCTCCTGGCTGCCTATCCGGATTTGGCCGGGCTCTGTGGCTTTGATTCTAACTCTGGACCGGGTATGGCACTGGCAGTCAAAGAAGCCGGGAAAGCAGGAAAAGTTAAAATCACCACTGTAGACTGGGAACCAGAACACCTCAAACTGGTCAAAGAAGGTACGATTCAACTTTTGGCAGGGCAAAAAAGAGAACTTTTTACCTGGTACGGCGCACAATTCCTGTATGATATGGTACATCAGACCAATCGCCTTTCTGCCAATGACCGACAGGCAGGTATCACGAGTCTCCCCGAAAAAGTAGAAACCGGTTTATTTAAAATTACTTCGGAAAATATTGATCAATTTTTGGAAAATTAAATTAACTCATAATTATGCGAAAACTCATTAGTTTACTTTTGCTATTAAGCCTTAGTATTCCACTCAAAGCACAATTCAGCATCAGTGAAAACCAAAGATTTATTCTCCGTGATGGCAAACCCTTCTTCTGGCTTGCAGATACAGCCTGGGAATTGTTCCATCGCCTCAACCGCGAACAAGCCGACCAATACCTCAAACGCAGAGCCGAACAAGGCTTTACGGTCATTCAGGCTGTAGCCCTGGCGGAGTTTGACGGGCTGCACGTACCTAATCCTTATGGCGACCTCCCTCTAGATAATGACGACCCTGCCAAACCCATCGATAAATATTTCCAGCACGTAGATTATATCATAGACAAAGCCGCCGAATACGGGCTGGTGATCGGATTTTTACCTACCTGGGGCGATAAGCTATTCAAAAACAACTGGGGGAAAGGTCCCGAAGTATTTACCCCTGCCAACGCAGAAATCTACGGCCGCTGGTTGGGCAATCGCTACAAAAACCGCAAAAATATCATCTGGATTTTAGGCGGAGACCGCAATCCGCGCCACGAGGCGGATGTAGCCGTATGGAGAGCAATGGCCAAAGGGGTAGAAGAAGGTGTAGGCGGCGGAGACAAAGCCCTGATCAGCTTCCATCCACAACCCCACGAAGAAGGCTCGGCGCAATGGTTTCATACAGATAAGTGGCTGGATTTTAATATGTTTCAAAATGGACACTGTCGAGATAAAGACGTCTATGCCTACATAAGCCGAGCTTATCAAAGAACACCCATCAAACCTGTGATGGATGCCGAACCCATTTATGAAGACCACCCAGTCTGCTTCAACGCCAAAGATTTGGGTACTTCCAATGCTTATGATGTTCGTAAAGCAGCTTATTTAGACCTGTTTGCAGGTGCTTTCGGACATACCTACGGCTGTCACGATATATGGCAGTTTTATTCTCCTCACCGCGAAGCCGTAAACAATCCACACATTTACTGGCAGGAAGCAATGGAGCTACCCGGTGCTAACCAAATGAAGTTTGTGCGCCGGCTTCTGGAATCTCGCCCTTACCTAGACCGCGTGCCTGATCAAACCCTGATTGAGGAAAATGATTTATACCCAGCCGACCGCATTCAGGCAACCCGTGGTAAAGATTATCTCTGGGTGTACAGCAGTACCGGAAGACCTTTTACCGTCAACCTGGCTAAGATTTCAGGCAATTCCTTGCAGGCAAACTGGTATAATCCACGAAACGGTGAAGTCAGATTTGTGGAGAAATTAGAAAATATAAGCAAGAAAAAATTCACCCCGCCAAGTTCGGGCTATGGGCAGGATTGGATTTTGATCCTGGATGATGCGTCAAAGAATTATACAATACCTGATAAATAAATGATTCTATTTGGCTCGATGAAAAATCAAGAATTAGGCTCATTGCCAAAAAATAGCCTGCAAACCTCCAGACTGTTGGATGAAAACCAATGGTAGGGATGTAAAAATTATCGAGATGCTACGCTGCCTGTGTGTCTTAGATAGCCATCGAGCCAAGTGGCAAACTTTTAAAAAATACAAATTTTGTTATGACTGAAGCCTTGATTCGTGCCGGAAGCCTAGTTATGTACTATGAAAATGGATTCCTCCGATATATCCATCGGAGAAATGTCGAAATTATACGTCTCTTTTACTTTGCGTTGCGTGACCAGCATTGGGGTACTTTTCCCTCCTACCGAAGTGAAGAATTGATGGATGTTCGAGAAGATCATTTTAAAATTCACTATTGCTGTTCTCATAAAATAGATGGCAAAGATATTTTTTTCTGGAATGTCACTATTCAGGGCAATCACGATGATTCTATTATTTTTGAAATTGAAGGGAAAGTATTGCGTAATTTCAAGAAAAACCGGGCGGGCTTTTGTGTCCTGCACCCTATCCGTAATATGGGCAGACGACCCGTTTGGCTCGATCACGCCGACGGTAGTAAGTCTCAAAGTACTTTTCCAGAGTACGTTGATCCTCAAAACCCTTTCCTAAATTTGAAAGCAATGCGCTGGCAGGCAGCCGACGATTTGGAATATCAACTAGATTTTGAAGGAGATCTATTTGAAACCGAAGATCAGCGCAATTGGACGGACGCTTCTTTCAAAACCTTTTGCACACCTTTGGCTTTGCCTTTTCCAGTGTGGATGAAAAAAGGTGAGATTATTTGGCAAAAAATCGTCTTAAAAGTACTATCAAAAATTGAACCCTCCGAAAAAGAGGCAATTTTTGAAATTCCTAGTTTTAAAAAAATAGCCCCAAAACATACGATCCATTTGCCTGAAATTGGTATTGGAGCTTCTACCGAGGCGGCCATGCTCTCCCCCAAAGCGATTTCCCTATTAAAAAAATTACCTTTAACACATTACCGAGTAGAAGTAAAACCTCTCTACAAGCCCTGGAAAGTAAATTTTTTACGAGAAATCCACCACGCAACACAACTGAATGTACCCTTAAAAATAGCCTTACACCTATCTGAAAATTTTGAACCCGAAATCCTAGAATTTATCCATGTGATTGATCTTTATAAAGTGAAAATCAAAGAAATACTTTTACTCTCCGAAAATCAACCGCTCACCTCTCAGCAAGTGATTGATTATGTAATTTCCTTCCCCAATCTTTTCCCTGGCGTAAAACTCGGAGCCGGTACAGATACCAACTTTGCTGAACTGAATCGAAACCGTTTTGATCCGCATCACCTGGATTTTATCAGTTATTCCATACATCCACAAGAGCACGCTTTTGACAACCAATCTTTAATTGAAAGCCTGGAAGGGCAACAAGATACCGTATTATCAGCCCGTAAACTATACCCCCTGCAAGAAATCCACATCTCTCCCCTGACCCTACGCAAACGCTTTAATCCCTATTGTACCGATCCTTCAGCCAGAATCATGAAAAATTCCCAAAAGGCTGATCCTCGTCAGAAAACTGCTTTTGGTGCCGAATGGGCTATTAACAGCCTTCATAATTTAAAAACTGCCGGCGTAACAAGTGTTACCCTCTTTCAAACCGTAGGTAATCAAGGCCTTATTTCAAATAAAGAAGCTATGTATCCCATCTATACGACTTTACTAAAATACTCAGAAGAATAGCATAAAAATTATGATTTCTTGCACAAAATGATTAATATTGCATGGTAATAGATGTATTAGCATCTATATTTACCCAACAAAAACTTGAATACCATGCCGATCTACCATAAACTGGGAAAAATTCCCCAAAAACGACATACTATTTTTGAAAAACCCCAAGGTGGATTATACTACGAACAGTTGTTCGGTACCATTGGTTTTGACGGAATGTCTTCCCTGATGTATCACATCCATCGCCCTACAATGGTGCGCGAAATCCTGGCGACCAAAGACCTAAGCCCCAAAATCGCCGTGGATAAAAACATGAAAGCACGCCTGCTCAAAGGCTTTCAGCTCAAAGCTCAGGATGATTTTCTGGAAAGTCGCGTGGCACTACTTGTCAATAATGACCTACACATCGGTTTGGCAGCCCCCCGCCAATCTATGAAGGATTATTTTTATAAAAATGCCGATGCAGACGAACTGATCTTCATCCACCAGGGAAACGGCACGCTGAGAACCATGCTGGGAAATATCCCTTTTGAGTATGGTGATTATCTCCTGATTCCCAGAGGAATGATTTACCAAATTGAATTCAATACCAAGGACAATCGCATCCTCTACGCAGAATCTTTCCATCCGATTTATACGCCCAAGCGCTACCGCAACTGGTTCGGGCAGATGCTGGAGCATTCTCCTTTTTGTGAGCGGGACTACAAATTACCCCAAGACCTAGAAACACACGATGAACAAGGTGATTTCCTGCTTAAAATAAAAAAACAAGGGCAATTACACGAAATGCTCTATGCTACGCATCCCTTTGACGTGGTGGGTTGGGATGGTTATAATTTCCCGTATGGTTTCTCTATTCATAATTTTGAGCCGATTACTGGGCGTGTACATCAGCCGCCTCCAGTACATCAGACCTTTGAAACTTCCGCTTTTGTGGTTTGCTCTTTTTGCCCGCGTTTGTATGATTATCACCCCAAAGCCATACCAGCACCTTATAATCATTCAAACATTGACTCAGACGAAATGCTTTATTATGTAGACGGGGACTTTATGAGCCGAAATAATATCGAGCGAGGCCACATCAGTCTACATCCTGGTGGTATCCCGCACGGGCCACATCCGGGTGCTTATGAACGCAGCATCGGCAAAACAGCTACCGAAGAACTGGCCGTGATGATTGATACATTCCGTCCGCTGATGATTACAGAAGCAGCACTGACCCTGGATGATGGCAAGTATTACCAATCCTGGCTCGAGCCTGAGATGTAGGCTTGGGGTGGGGGGTGTCAGGAGCGAGGAGTCAGTTAACTCCTACACGAATCATCATACACGCAGAAAATAACCATTGAAAACCTGTAAATCAAAGAAATCATAAAAATTCAATACATCATAGTTTTAGACAAAATATACTCCCATGGCAACCTTAGATCAATCTCAAACTTTACCCAAGATATTTGAAAATGCCGAAGACTTTCTCCCTATTCTTGGCACCGATTACGTAGAACTATTTGTGAGCAATGCCAAACAAGCCGCTCATTTCTACAAAACTGCTTTTGGCTTCCAATCCCTGGCTTATGCTGGGCTCGAGACCGGACTCAAAGACAAAGAATCTTATGTAGTCGTACAAGATAAAATTCGACTGGTACTTACCTCTCCCCTCAAACCAGGTACAGAAATCGGCACGCACATCGATCAGCACGGCGACGGCGTAAAAGTGGTAGCACTTTGGGTAGATGATGCCGAAAAATCTTACGAGGAAACCATCCGCAGAGGCGCACAGTCATTCATGAAGCCTGTCATAGAAGAAGACCAATTTGGCCAAGTGAAACGCTCCGGAATCTATACCTACGGCGAAACCGTGCATATTTTTGTGGAGCGTAAAGACTACAAAGGTGTATTCCTGCCTGGCTACAAAAAATGGGAAACACACTATAACCCTTCATCAGTGGGGCTAAAATATGTAGACCACATGGTTGGTAATGTAGAACTGGGGCAAATGAATCGCTGGGTGGAGTTTTATCAAAATACAATGGGATTTACACAAATCCTTTCTTTTGACGACAAAGACATTTCAACCGAATATACAGCCCTGATGAGTAAAGTCATGAGCAATGGCAACGGTCGTATCAAATTCCCCATCAATGAACCCGCCGAAGGACTTAAAAAATCACAGGTAGAAGAATATTTGGATTTCTACGGAGGAGCTGGCGTACAACACATTGCCGTGGCCACCGACAATATCATCGAGACCGTCACCGCAATGCGTGACCGAGGCGTAGAATTCCTCAAAGTACCCGCCACCTATTATGATACTGTACTTGACCGAGTAGGCGAAATAGACGAAGACCTTGAACCCCTCAAAGAACTGGGCATCCTGATTGACAGAGATGATGAAGGGTATCTCTTACAAATCTTTACCCGACCTATTGAACCTCGCCCTACCTTGTTCTTTGAAATTATTCAGCGCAAAGGCGCACAATCTTTTGGCAAAGGTAATTTCAAAGCTTTGTTTGAAGCCATTGAGCGGGAACAAGAGTTGCGAGGCACCTTGTAAATTATTGGAGATGGAGTGATTGGAGAATGGTGAGTAGTGATTAGAGATTTGTATACATCGCTAATACCTCCCTCTAATCACCAGTAAAATTCACTCGCTAATAAGATAACATATGAGTTTAAAGATATATTCTTGGGTAGATGTGCCTGAAAATTCGGATTTTAGCATTTATAACCTGCCTTTTGGTATTTTTTCTACTGAGATACATACACCACAGGTGGGTGTGGCTATTGGAGATCAGATTTTAGCTCTGGATGCAGTAGCTTATCTAGGGCTTTTGGATGATTTGGAAATTCCTGCTTCGGTTTTTAGGGAGTTGGTGCTAAATCCTTTGATTGCATTGGGCAAAAAAACAACCCAGGCATTGCGGGCAAGGCTGACGGCACTTTTATCTGAGGGTGAAAATGCCCTTCGAGAGCACGCTGATAAGGTACTTCTCCCTCAAAAAGACGCTCGGATGCACCTCCCGGTTAAAGTAGGTGATTATACTGATTTTTATTCCAGCATAGAGCACGCCACCAATGTAGGCAAAATGTTTCGTGATCCTGCCAATGCTTTATTGCCCAACTGGAGACATTTGCCGGTAGGCTATCACGGCAGAGCTTCGTCTATTGTAATTTCGGGTACGCCGGTTCATCGCCCCAAAGGACAAATGATGCCCCAAGGAGCTGAAAAACCTGTTTTTGGACCGACTAATTTGCTGGATTTTGAACTGGAAATGGCTTTTATATTAGGAAAAAATACCGCATTGGGTCAAAGCATCTCCACGACAGAAGCAGAGGATTATATCTTCGGTATGGTACTTTTTAATGATTGGTCTGCCCGTGACATTCAAAGCTGGGAATATGTGCCTTTGGGACCTTTTCTGGGCAAAAGTTTTGCTTCTTCTGTTTCGCCCTGGGTAGTTACGATGGAAGCATTGGATCACTTTCGGGTAGATGGCCCAAAACAAGAGCCGGAGGTATTGCCTTATCTGCAATTTAGCAGAGCGAAAAACTTTGATATTCATCTGGAAGTGGCTCTCCAGCCTCAAAACAGCGCCGAAACGGTCATTTGCCACTCCAATTTCAAGTATATGTATTGGAATTGTGCCCAACAACTGGCGCATCACACCGTCAACGGCTGCAATATGCAGGTCGGTGACATCTGCGCCAGTGGTACTATCAGCGGATCAAGCCCGGATAGCTACGGCTCAATGCTTGAACTGACCTGGCGCGGACAAAATCCCCTCAAACTATCCGACGGCAGCGAACGAAAATTCGTGCAGGATTATGACACGATCACGATGCGAGGATTTGCCGAAAAAGACGGCATTCGGGTAGGATTCGGGGAAGTAAGTGGACAAGTTTTGCCTGCTTTGTAAAGGTGTAGAGTAAGCTTTTTGTCTTCGCATGTTCAATAAAACCTGATAGGTACGAGCCGAGAAGCTCGTACCTTACATGGTTTTTAATTCGTTGCTAGATTCGCATCTATCACACCCCACCCAAAACTACCACTTTTGCTAGGATAAAAACTTCCCGATGTGGTGAGTTTATTCAATACTTGGTCTCTGGTATAGGAAGGGAATCTTGACCAAACCAAAGCTGCAATCCCGGCAGTTTGTGCTGTGGCTACAGATGACCCACCTACTGTGCCGGGTTGGTTACCGCTCATGGCTGTAGTGATCGGGTGGTCGCCGTTAGAGGATCTCTCCATCACGACTACAAAGTCGATTTGGGAGCCGTCGTGGCAAGCTTCACAGCGAGAACCATTGTCTTTGATACCCGTCACGGCTACCACTTCGCTCATTGTAGCAGGGAAGATTACTCCTACAAAACCCGCCGTAAATCCAAATGAAGTACCCCCAGCGCAGAATATCAGCTTACCTTTATTATAAGCATACCTAATGGCATCACTCATCTGGCTACTGGAAGTAATTCGGCCAAGAGACATACTGGTGATTTTAATATCGCTACGATTCCCGGCAAGTGTGTAGGCATCTGACACTCCTTTGACCTCACGGGAAGCATCCAAATATACATCCGAAGCGGCTCTTACACCTACCAAACCTGCATTGTAAGCGATTCCGGCGGCGTTGCCGTCTGTACCTCGGGGGGCAGTGCTTACGCCTGACATCGCCGTCCCGTGTCCGCAGTCATCATTGGGTGATTCCAGTGGTCCGGTGCCAAAAAGCTGCCATTCTCTGAGAGTTGCCAGTTTTTCTACGGTGCGCCCTGAAGAAGAACCCTGATTAAATTGTGATCCTAGATTATCCTGATTGGGGCTAATCCCGGTATCAATGATCATAATTTTTACGCCACTGCCTGTGGTTTTGGTCCAGGCTCCGGCGATGTTGTGAAAGCTATGGTTCCAGGAGGCTTTGGCATTGGGAGATAGGTTAGTATAATCGCTGCCGAGCTGAAGCCCAAAGTCTTCGGTATACCCTCCGCAGCCGCTGCTACTTTTGGCGGTGTTCAGGGCAGGTTCGTAGCCCATGGGTTCTGCATAACGTACCAAAGGCGATTTACGCAAAGCCTCGATGGTGCTGAGTTGTGTCACACGAACATCCAACACAGGAAGTATTTCTTCTTCAAAAGCGATCAGTTCTTCCAAATTCAGACTGGGTTTGGCTTTTCTTTCTTCTTTGAGAATCAAGTCTAAAACCGCTTTACGAGCATTTTTCCAAGCATTTTCTTGAATATCAATGGTATGAATGGTTTCTTTTAAATCTCCGGCATAATCTGCAGGTTTGAAACCTACGGAAAGCACCTGATCGGATTGCTGAAGGGCACTCCAGACTACTTGGGTTGATTGCAGATTCCAGTTGAATTCACCTTTGGTCTTCATGGTAGACCAGATCAGGTCATCGAGTTCGTTGCGGCTTTGGGCTTCTTTTTGGGTCAGTTCTACGGAAGTTTCCCGTTCATAATCACAGGCATACACCCATAAAAGGATGGATAAAAGGGCTAATGTTTTTTTCATTAATTTTAAAGTTTTAGAAATTTATACCATAAAGCATTTAAAAAAAGACTTTACAATAAGCCGAATCTTTGGCAAAATTGCAAGGGATTAAAGCCTTAATATTCAAAAAAATCTCAGAAAAGTAAAAATTTGAAGAAGATAAACCTTAAAGATTTATTCTCTATTGATCTTATACAAGCAAAGCCTTTACGTCCATTTTCAGGCATGTAAAGGCTTTGTGTATTTTGATGAAGCTATTTTTTATTCAGCCGAAAGCTCGATCTGGTTTTTGCTCCAATCCTGGTAGCGTAAGTGATTTCCCTGAATCTCGATGTGATCCAGCAGATAATTCCAGTTAGTTTTTTCACAGATAAGACGGACTACCAGGTTGGAATCGGCTTCCTCAAGGGTATAATAACCCGTTTTAACCACCCCGTTTTCCTGATACATATACGTATTGTCAGGTTTGATCTCGATTTCTCTCCTAGCGTCTTTCCAAGTACCGATCACACCGGGCTGCGAATGCTTGGCAGAAGGCTCGCTATTGAGTAAAAAATAAAGAAATCCAAAAAACAAAATAAGACTCAGCAAAAAAGCGAAGCCGGAGGACTGAGGCTTTTTCAAAGGCTTACTACCACCTAATGTACTCTCCTCTTCTTGTGCAAACTCTGCATTGGCATGATAAGCACGATTTTTAAAACCGTCAAATTTATTGCGGTTACTGCTCCATAATCCGGGTTTGGATGTATTTCCAGCGTTAGCCATTTCTTCCTGGATGGCTTTGTGGATTTGCTTGAGATCCAACTTCTGAAAAGAACCCGGAATTCCCTCTTTTAATACCTTAATCAGCGCACCTGTGAAGTGCGTATGAAGATTTTGTTTATTGAAAAAAGAGGCTCTGTGCCGAGGGGAGGAAGTCAGCATCCAAATATTTTTGGAGGGAAGGATAGAAAGCCAAAACTCTCGGTCACTTTGATCACTTGCTCGGCCGCTTTGGCAGGTATCGAGAATCAGCAGAATATTCTCGGCTTTGGCGTGTTTGAGTCTATTTTTGAGGTGTTCAAAAAGAATTCCGTTTTGCTCAATGCGGTTTTGACGGCTGTTTTTGGCGGTGAAATAAAAACCGCCGTTTACGCAGCTATGCCCCACATAATAGATGATGAGGGTTTTGACACTGGGGTCTTCGCACAAATTGGCGAGGGCATCATATATTTTTCCGTCTTTTTGATTGTATAAACGTATGATGTTGTGGTCATACACACCCAGGATAGCATCCTGACTAAACAAGCGTTGAAGTTCCAGAAGATTATTTTTCACTTGAGGAATGTTCTCAAAGTATACTTGATCTTCATATTCGCCAGTACCGATGAGCAGTACGCGGGTAGTTCTGGGGTCAATGAGGGTTGTCATAGTTTGTTTTTTTTGAAGAATACCTGTGTGTTATTTTTGATCTCAGTCAATCAGGTAAGCATGTTTTATCCTACCTTTTCTACATAGTTCGCATCGTGCTTATGTAAAAGCTTACAGCAATCAGGAACTACTTGTTTCTCTGAAAAAGGCTCAAAAAGGCTTAAATTTGCCAAATAGAGCATTTTCGAGGTGAAGTCAGATAAATCCTTTGTGAAAATGAAGTCGAGTCTTATGCAGGAAAACCTGTAAAAAATTATGAATTTTTTATTTCTTTACCTCTTTGGATGAAATTGTGAAGCCTCTCTGACAATTGATGAGGGAATGAGCAATACATTTATTTTCAAATGGCGATTATATCAAAAAACTTCCCTATTTAAAAACCCGAAAGCCTCTATATGCAGACTTTCGGGTTTGTTGTTGGCTTCTTGAGCAGCCTACGGACTTTGCCTTCGGCAGAAAGCGGACGCTTTCTAAATACTTGGCACAAGCACCGCTACGCTCATGCTTGCGCCAGGTTATTGGACGCTAAGACCAGTATTGGGACCTGCTACCATCTCAATTATAGTTTGATAAATAACCGTCTGTTATTTATCTTCACGGCACACCTGGCGCCAGATTAGGGGAACACTCTGAACAACTTAGGGTGACACTCTAAAATTATATTTGAATAATAAATTTTTTTCTTCATTTCTGATAACTTCGGAGAAGTCATTTTTTATTAAGTTTAAGATTATCTAAAAATTCTTGTATATCTTCCATAGCAATATGTTGTTCTTTCATTTGTAAAGCTATTTCTTGAAAGGCGATGAGTTTTTCTAAACCTTCTAAGAG
>JANRIC010000181.1:0-21042 GCA_033765345.1 Microscillaceae bacterium | reverse complement strand
CAAGGTCATCAAACCAAACGTCTTCATTGCCTTCGTTGGCTACGAAGATTTCTATGTAGCCGTTTTCGGGGGCTGTAAAGGCTTGGCTGTTCTCAAATCCGAGGCTTTGCCCTACACCGGAACTTTGACCGGCGATGCTGCTATTGACGTATTTTTTAGCTTGGCCAATATAGCGATTATTTTGATCATAAAAAAGGTATTGGAGGTATGCTTTGATTTCTCCGCTCTGGGGCTGGCTGCTAGGGACGTAGCCCAGTCCTACTCGGAGGTTGCTCACTAGGCTGCTGTTGTTTTGTAGGGTGTTGCCGTCGGAGTCGGTCACGTCGCTGTAGCCTGGGTTGGCTTGTAAGAATAGGCTCAGCCCTGGTGGTGTACCTGTGCGGCTGGTGGTCTGGGAGCGGGCTTGTACTTTGATGCTTACTTTGTCGCCTTTGCTGAGGGGCACGCGCTTCCAGGGTCCCATGGGCTGGTTTACGTTGGTGAGGGCGGATTTGCTGCCTCCGGGGGTTTTGTTCCAGCCGCTGTGCCGGGTTTGGGCGATGTTGAGGTATTCTTGTTCTTCTGGGTTGCTGTTGGCGGTCTCCAGGGTGGCCTTGGGTATGGTGATGGCTTGGGGCTTCTGGAAGGAGACTCTCAGGTTGCCGAGGTGGTCGGTGTAGAAGTATTCGTAGGCGTACTGAGTCCCTCCGGTGATTCGGGGCGGTAGGGCGCGCCCTTCGGAGGTGTGGATAAATTGCAGTTCGTCATTTTGGTAGACGAAGGCACCGAGGTAGTCGGTCTGGATATCGTCTATGACATCGGGGGTAGTCTATCCCGTGGTCTGCGAGCCGCAGACCACGGTTATAGCTTATTTTTTATAAACAATCAGCCCATTGACCAAATAAACTTCTCCTAAAATACCCAGATTATACACCTTTTGGGCTTTTGAGCTAAAAGATTCTACTGCCATCACCTTACAGGAGAACATTTCACCAGTCTGAGGGTGGTAGCTATAAAGTATGTCACCCACACGGATTTGCTCCATACAAAGTTTCCCTCTTTGTGTCAGAACGGGGTGATTTCCGGTGGCTTCTAGGGAATACTCTGGTAGAATTACAGGCGCAAGAGACG
The DNA here is from genome assembly GCA_033765345.1 of Microscillaceae bacterium. GTDB lineage: Bacteria > Bacteroidota > Bacteroidia > Cytophagales > Microscillaceae > JANRIC01. The sequence goes on along the minus strand of JANRIC010000181.1, from coordinate 19,932 downwards.
CGCTCAGGATGTTTTGTGGGCTAAGTGTCAAAGCATACATAGGGATCGTGCTTTTTTGATGTACAATTACCTTTTGTATGGGTTCAGCCTTCCACTGTGGGCTATGTGGTTCTGTAGAGCTTAAAATCATATCTCCTTTTTGGAGGTCTTGAATGGCTTTGCTTTCCCCATTAGCCAGCATTACTTGAGCATCTCCCGGAAAACAATACTCATATTCTTCTTCGGTATCTTCTCCTGATTCTTCTGCAACAGGAGCACCCAGCCCTTCTTTCGTCAGCATAAAAGCCAGGCAAGCAGCATAATTGGAAGATTCTTTTTCGTAAGCCTTGATATCATCTATATAAAGTCCCCAGATTTCTTTGGCAGCCTTGGCATTGGGAATAGGAAGTGTCAGTGCCTTATCGCTTCCAGCAGCATTAAATAAGGCCAAAAGTCCTACGGATTTCAAATCTATGGCATTAAATATCTGGTAGACATAAAATTTACGGATAATACCGTCATTAAATTTGAAAGTATAAGGGGGCTTCTGTCTATCTAAAATAAATCCGCTTTCTAGCTTTAGATAAGTGTCTTTTTCAGGATTTTTTATTTGTATACTTTTTAATTGTTGATAGGAATCCTGCATCATACCGGCTATTTCGGGTGCATTCTGTTGTGCCAGAAGTTTATTAGACCCTAAGCCCGCTATCAAAATTAAAATCAGAAAATAGTTTTTCATAGATTTCACATTAAAGTTTGGTAATTCAACTAATCAGCCTGAACACGCTCATGAATTTGCTTGACCACGCGCCTTGCCGACTCAAAAGCTCCGGCCATCCAGGCATTGAGGTAAGTAGTGTGTTCGCCGGCAAAATACACAGCACCGTCTGCTTTGAGTAGCGTAGGAAAATAAAGCTTACGGTCATTGGCTTTATAATCTGCCCACCCCCCTTCACTGAATGGAATTTTATGCCAGGCAAGAGAAAAGGAATTCTCAAATTCTGTAGCGTACTGAGGGTGAATTTTCCCTCCTTCTGCCAACGCTTGTTTTTCCCTATCAGCCAATGAAAGATCGGCAAATCGCACGGCACGTTCGTGAAAATTATAATACCCTTTGAGTATTCCTTTGGAGTTTGTAAAGCCATAAGACGGATAAAAAATTTGTGTAATATCCATATTCGTCTTACTGATTCCTCCAAAAATGCCGTCATCTTCTTCCCAGAAACGTCGTTTAAACTGCAGTCCGATTTTACCAGTTTTCATGTAGGGTACAAAGTCTGCGGCTCTTTGAATATCTCCTGATAAATTGGACTTTACTTTTTTGAGCATCGGTAAAGGCAGCGTACAGATACAATAATCAGCCGTTATTTCTTGGGTTTTTCCCGAATTATTTTGAAAAAGCACCTTCACACCCGATTCAAGGTTATAAATCTCCTTCACCTCTGCCTGATATGTAATAAGATGCCCTACTTTTTCTTTGAAAGCCTCTACCAAGCGATCCATGCCTCCTACGGGTTGTAGTAGGGTAGGCTGTTGGTGATAGGTATATTCTCCTACATTGGAAAAAGCAGGATGTAGCAATCCAGATTTGATAATATCCGGTAGGGCAAAGGCGGGTGCGGGTGCTTCGGCGGCTGTGGCACCAAAAGCAAAACCATAACCTCTTCTTTCAGAGCCCTGGTATTGGTTGTTTTTAACCAGATCACCTTCGGCTTTCAGGTATGCGATTAGTTTTTCTGCATCTTCGCTGCTCAGTTCTGCATCCAGGTTTTCGGCGTGGATTGCTTTGGCGGCTAGTTCGGCGGTATATCCGCGGAGGTCTGCGTGTAATTGACGTATTTTGATCGGTTGGTTGGCCAACGTTCCCTGCCCTTCGGCATAAAAGTAAGCCGCTTCGTTCATGTTGATAAAAACTTCAAGCGGTATCTTCAGTTCACGGCAATAATGAATGGAAAGCTCGTGGTGATTGGGAATACGTGCTGCTCCTGCATTTAAATACAGCCCCTTATCAAAGTGGGCGATTTGTTTTTCTCCGCCTATTTCCGTTTCTTGAGTACCTTCTCTGATGGTCCAGATACGCCCTCCGGCCCGGGTACGTGCCTCTAGAAGCGTGCATTGATATCCTAGCTTTTCCAATTCATAGGCAGCCGCCAAGCCTGCAAGACCTGCCCCAAGGATGAGTACTTTGCCGGTTTTGTCCGTTTTCTGTAAATCAAATGCCCCGGCAGGTGCCGGATAGATAAAGCCCCAAGCATTGAGAGCAGCATACACTGCCCCAATGCTTAGAGAACTTTGATTAATAAATTCTCTTCGAGTCATTCACCAAACATTAATTTTAAGAAACAACTTTGGAGAATGCCTCAGCAAAAATTTTCATATCTTCCATTTTACCTAGGCTGACTCTGCACCAGTGTTGTTGGTTAAATTCCCAACGACGTACCTGTACACCTTCATCACTCATTTTATCTATAAAGGTGTCTCCTTTCATTCGAAGCGGAAACAGTACAAAATTAGTACAGGAAGGGATATAGCTAAAACCGTGATCCTGAAGCGTTTTATAAACAAAATCTTTGGCTTCCTGGGTTTTGGAAAGCACCATTTTGGCAAATTCGGCATCCTGATAACTTGCTCTTGCGGCTTCTAAGGAGGTATGCGCAAGGCTATTCACTGAATGAAATTTCTCAATCTCTTCAATTATTTTGGGTTGGGCAATACAATAGCCTATGCGTAAGCCTGCAAATGCGTGCAGTTTTGAGAAGGTTCTCAATACGATCACATTCTGTCCTTTACGGATGCAATCAATCATAGAGCTTTCCTGTGGGTTTTTGACATAGTCGATATAAGCCTCGTCTACCATCACAGGTACTTTAGCCGATACACTAGCACAAAAATCCCTGAGTGTGGCTGCGTCTACCTCCGTACCTGTGGGGTTATTGGGATTACAAATATAAACAAGTGAGGTTTTATCGCTCACTCGGTCAGCCATGGCTTTGAGATCGTGTTTGTAATCGGAAGTTAGGGGTACTTTGTCCAAATCCAACTCTTCTACACGGGAGATGTAACCGGGATCAGCTACTACAAATTTACCTTTGGGTCCATACGCCAAAAAAGTAGCCAAGAGGAGTTGACTGGAGCCCGCTCCTAACATGACTTGTTTAGGGTCTACACGCTCAACCTTAGCAATTTCTTCAATTAATGCCTTCATGGATTGGCCGGGATACATAAAACTTGCATCGATGGCATCTATGATGGCTTTTTTAGCCTTAGGAGAAGGTCCGTAAGGGTTCTCATTGGCCAAAAGGCGCACTTTGACCTGTGGCTTGCCTGTTTTTAGAAATTCTGGTTCAATCTCATCAGCAAGCGGTATCAATGCATGCCTAAGCCTTTGCGCTTGAATCCGTGACTGCGATCTTGAAAATACCAGCGAAGGGAATACACTCAGCCCGGAGACACCCAAGAAGGTAGATTTTAGCAATGATCGTCGATTCATCTTGATACGTTTTGTCATAATTTTTTGTCAGCTAATGTTAAAAGTTTTGTAAATACCCGGTTTTATGTTGGTCTGATAAGATACCTGACCTTTTTTTATGTATGCTTATGTTTTTTGTTGGTGTGAGGATAAAATAATTTCTCACATTTACGAATTTACCCTTTGATTTTGCAAAAACTAATTTTACATATTTTTTTTTTGCTTTTTCTTTAAAAGGGATGATTTTTTATTGGTATAATTCAATTAATAGCGTTAAAAATCAGGAAGCCTCAGTCTAGGTTTTAGCATCAAAAAAAAACAGCCAGAAATACTATCCGGCTGATTTTTGCACTTTTAAAAAATTATACAATTTTCACGTCACATATTTAATCATCAGATTAAAATCTTAGAGGCTGAGTAAATCCATCAATGCTTGATTTCCTTGCATTTTTGCGTGATCAAAGGCAAGGTTGCCTCGTGCATCTTTGATTTGTTTGTCTGCTCCTTGAGCAATCAGCAATCGGGCAATTTCTACCTGCCCAAAAGTAGCTGCAAAAATGAGTGCGGTAGCCCCGGAATAATTTTGTATGTTTACATCGGTTTTATGATTTAGTAATAATCGGACAATATCCAGGTATCCTTTGAAAGTAACCCCCATCAATGCCGTATTACCGGCAGCATCCTGTGCATTGGGATTGGCACCTTGTTCAAGAAGCAATCGGGTGATTTCATAATGCTCAAGATAACTTGCCAAAATGAGGGGAGAAAATCCCTTTTCATCAGGTTGATTGATGATTTCGGAGTTATTTTGTATCTGGGAAGCTATGGTACTCAGCTCACCCTGTCTGATTAAGTCAAAAATAGTATGCATACGTATATGTTGATCGATTTAATATTGAGCTTGAAGCGGTTCAATGGCTTTATTCTCCTGTAAATTTTTTAGTGCTTCTTTTACTCCGGCACCATAAGAGGGGTCAGCTTTATCAAAGTGAGCCAACTGTCGGTCAATAATTTCTTGTGGAACGCCTTGCATAGAGGCAGCAATATTATTGAACAATCGCTGTTTTTGTGCCTCATCAAACAATCTAAAAAGGTTAGCGGCTTGGGTATAATCATCGTGGCTTTCATGGCCGTATCGATTTACATCTCCGGAGATTTTCATGGGAGGCTCCGCTACACTGGGATCTTCCTTCGGTCCATGGAATGAATTAGGTTCGTAGTAGGCATCCGGATTGTTTTCGTTGTTGTCAAAGAAGCGCATTGCCCCGTCTTTGTGATAATGCTTAGGGGGAGATTTTGGGGCATTGATCGGAAGCGCCTCATAGTGTGTGCCTAAGCGATAGCGGTGAGCATCTGCATAAGAGAAGATACGTGCTTGCAGCATTTTGTCGGGTGAAAATCCGATACCAGGTACTACATTGGAAGGTGAGAACGCAAGCAGCTCGATTTCAGAAAAATAGTTATCGGGGTTGCGATTTAGCTCGATTTCACCAACCTCAATCAGGGGATAGTCGGTATGCGGCCATACCTTGGTCAGATCAAATGGATTATAAGGAGTTTTGAGAGCGTGTTCTTCGGGCATAATTTGCACGTAGAAAGTCCATTTTGGGAATTCGGCACGCTCGATAGCACCATAAAGAGCTTCCTGATAGCTTTCGCGTGTTTTTCCGATTACTTTTTCAGCTTCTTCAGTGGTGTAAAATTTATGTCCCTGTTGGGTTTTGAAGTGAAATTTCACCCAATATCTTTCACCTTGTTGATTCCAGAAGCTAAATGTATGCGAACCGTATCCATTCATAAATTGTGGTGCTTGGGGAATACCACGATCAGACATGAGGATAGTCACCTGATGCAGGCTTTCTGGGGTGAGAGACCAGAAATCCCACATGGCTTTTGAGGAACGCAGGTTGGTTTTGGGGTGGCGTTTTTGGGTGCGAATAAAATCAGGGAATTTATAACCATCACGGATAAAAAAAACAGGCGTATTGTTACCTACCATGTCCCAGTTGCCTTCTTCGGTATAGAATTTCAGCGAAAATCCCCTTACATCACGTTCGGCGTCGGCGGCTCCTAATTCACCGGCTACCGTGGAGAAGCGGGCTATCAGGGGAGTTTCTTTGCCAACTTTGGAGAAAATTTTGGCGCAGGTGTACTGGCTCATATCATTTGTGACACGAAAGATTCCATGAGCACCCCAACCTTTGGCGTGAACGACGCGTTCGGGGATACGTTCCCGATTTTGATGAGCCAGTTTTTCAATGAGTTGATAATCTTGCAATAGAACCGGGCCGCGAGAACCTGCTGTGAGAGAGTTTTGATTGTTAGATACCGGATTGCCGGCACTTGTGGTTAGTCTTTCATTTTCCATGGTTTAATTTGGATTGTGTTTTACAATATTGAGGCAAAAAGTATATGGATAAAAACCTAAGATAATTCTGAATGTGAGTAATTTATTTGTGAGATTATAGATAAATTCTATCAAGCTTTATTCCGAAATTACCGCAGAAGACACAATGTTTAATATTTTATTGATATTTTCTCTTTAGTTTTGTGTGAAATTACGCTATTTTCCGAAGAAATAAAAAAGTTAATTTCTATCTGTTTATAGATTAAACCTATGGCATGCGTAAATTTGCGCCAAGATTTAGAGTATATAAATTAATGGCAGTCAAATATTTTATAGATGATCAGCATAGTTCAATTGGAGTACATCGTAGCCTTACAAACCTATCAAAGCTTTGGTTTGGCTGCTGAAAAATGTTTTATAAGTCAGCCTACACTGAGTGCCCAAATCCACAAAGCAGAAGAAACACTAGGCATCAAGTTATTTGATCGGAGTAAAAAGCCGATTCAGCCTACCTCCAAGGGAGAAGAAATCGTGGCACAGGCCAGGGTCGTACTCAGAGAATTTGCCAAGATTCAGGAGATTGCCAATGAAAAGCAGGGGATTGTTCAGGGAGAAGTTCATCTTGGAATTATTCCTACCCTGGCGCCTTATTTACTGCCGCTTTTTTTGGTAAAGTTTATCGAGAAATATCCCGATGTTAAAATATCTGTAGCAGAGCTGACTACTGAGGAAATCGTTCAAAAAGTCAAATTAGGGATGCTGGATGCCGGGTTGTTGGCTACTCCTTTGGGCGAAACTACCCTGGATATACATCCAATTTTTTATGAACCTTTTGTGGCTTATGTATCCAGAAACAGCAATCTTTTTGAGAAAAAAACCCTTGATACTGGAGATGTAGATATTCAGGATATTTGGTTGGTCAATGAAGGGCACTGTTTGCGCTCTCAGGTACTCAATCTGTGTGATAAAAATAATCACCGTAACAAAAACTTTGACTATCAAACGGGTAGCATTGAAGCACTCAAGAGAATTGTAGAGATGGACAAAGGCATCACGATTCTTCCAGAGCTTTCGGTCAATGGGCTCAAACCTGAAGAAATGGATTTGGTGCGTTATTTCAATGACCCAGAGCCTGTAAGGGAAATTAGCCTTGTCCATCACCGCAATGTAGTCAAAAAACGACTTCTCAATGTGCTTTTGGCTGAGATACGACTCAATATTCCTTCTAAAATGATTCAAAAAGAGACTAAAAGAGTCATTGATATTTGAGGTCGGATTTTGGGCATAGACCAAAAACAAGCTTTAGATTTTATAGTAAGTCCAAAAAATTTATTTTCACACCTCGCACCTAACACCTTTCAAGCCAGATTATCTAGGTCAATCCCATCCAGGTCTTCTTCACGATCTATATCGGAAAGTACAGGAAGTATGTCATAGCTTGTATGATGATGGGTCAAATCCCGGATGGTATCTTCAAACACAGTAGGGGAGCTCCAGGTTTTATTTTCAAAAATAAACCTTAGCGGCGTTTTCATCCCCAAAAGATAATACCCTCCGTCTCTGGCTGGGCCTATTACAACATCCTGATCATCAAGTACTTGGAAACCTACCTTGATGATTTCTGGGTTCAATTCTAGGCAATCGCTCCCAATGATCAGTATTTTTTCATATCCTTTTCTAAAAGATACTTCAAAGGCTTGATACATTCTTTCACCCAAATGAGTACCCGATTGCAGGTATTTTTGATAGGTTTCGTTTTCCCAGAGGTCGTGCTGTTCTATAAAATCCGAATAAAAAACGGCTTTATCACAAGTAAGATTTTTGGTGATCTGGTGTGTGAATTTTAAAAGATAAAGATAAATTTGCAAGGCCTTTTCGTTGCCTATACTTTGTGCTAGTCTCGTTTTTACTTTTCCAAGAGCAGGATTTTTTACAAAAATCATCAGTAGATTTTTCATCTTTTGTAATAACAATTTACCTTGTCAAAGGTTGGGCTTTTTAGAATCAAGACTATTTTGAGAAAACTGTACCTCAAATTAAGCCATTGACTGGATAATTTTAAGGGATTGCCCAAGAAATAAAAAGAAAATACCGAAATGGTACTGATTTTCCCATCATGGGAGAAAGTGAACTTTTTTAACAAATCTTTAAAATATACAAAAGAAGAATTTATCAGCCGGGATTGAAAGTTTTATGGTTGGTATATAATAAAACCCATAGGGAATGCTAAAAAGCGTTAAAATATAAAGCTGATAAGATGTTGGAAAGATAAATTGGCTTGGCTGTTGTTATTATTGGTATAAATTTGAATTTTATTGCAAAGTAAAATTTAATAAAGATAATAATATAGATCGAGAAGCTTAATTTTGTGAACCAGATAGTTCTTAAAGAGAGCTGTGAATTCGCCGATCTTCTATCAGGTAAATAAAAATTCTATGAAAAAAATCTTTTTTTTAGCACTTGTTGTTCTTGCATCTTCCTGTGTCAAGCTCAAAGACAGAATCTACTTCCAGGATGGCAACTTCTCAGACAGTACGACTACCTTTATTAAAAATCAAAACTCAACTTATAAAATACAAGCTAAGGATATTCTTAGCGTGGATGTGTATGCAAGTAACCTTGCCGATATAGAACCTTTGCGTAAGGATTTGCAGAGCAGTATTGCCACCGGGAATGCTGCTACTGGAGGAGGGCTTTATTTGAGAGGTTATGTGGTCGATGAAAAAGGGAATATTTCTATGCCAGGAGGCGTAGGTGATATTACTGTGGCAGGGCTTACCCTAGAAGAGGCAAAAGAAGTAATCAAAAGTAAGATTACCATCCTAAAAGAATTTATTGTAGAAGTTAAACTCCTTAATTTTAATGTGTCTGTTTTGGGCGAAGTAACTCGCCCGGGTCAGTATCAAATTTTTCAAGAACGTTTTTCCCTGCTTCAGGGCTTGGCTATGGCTGGTGATCTGACTGACTTTGCCAACCGACGCAATGTAAGGCTGATCCGACAAAGACCTGATGGGGTAGAAGTTAAAACAATTGACCTGACCAAAAGTAATTTATTGAATTCGGAATACTTTTTTTTGCACCCCAACGATGCAATCTACGTAGAACCTCTGAAGGCAGATACCAAGCGTAATAATTTGCCTGTATTAGGAACTATTTTCGCAGGTGCTTCTGCCATAGTTCTGATTGCAAACCTGATTGTAAATATTAGTAAATAAAAGCTGAATTGAGTACTATGAGCAAGATCATTGAAAACGACAGTATCAACCTGGGGCTATTATTCTTTAAAATTCGTAAGAATTGGTGGCTTTTTATGTTGGCAGTTCCACTTTTTATATCCCTGGCTTATCTCTATTCCCGCTCACTAGAAAGGGTATATCGCTATAAATCCAGTATCTTATTAAGCCCGAAAAAATCAGGAGCGCCTCGTATAGATGTTATTTTAGATATTTCGGAGCTGGAAAGAAAGGTAAATACCGATGATGAAATCGGGGTTATTACTTCTTATGATATGATCCGAAAAACAATCAACGAACTAGATTTCGGGATTTCGTATCATACGGGTACTGAATATGGCAAAAACGAGCATTACGGGAGATTCCCATTTAAAGTAACCATAGATTCTACCCGCCTGCAAATGACCGATGTGCCCATCTTCGTGAATATTCTTTCTGATAAAACCTATGAGCTGATTGTAGATGATGAAAAGATTATGCTCTACGATCTGCAGAAAGATGAAATCCTCCGAAATAGAGTCCCAAAAGCTAAAATTCGCAAGAAAATGAAATTTGGAGAATGGTACAGGGATGATTATCTGAGCGTAAAACTGGATTTGGAAGATTCACCCAAAGTATTTGACGGTGAGAAAATGTTTTTTGTCATCAACAATATGAATGCCCTCGTCAAATCTCACCAAAGCAAACTCAAAGTAGAGCCCTCCAAAAGAGATTCCTATTTGCTGGTCATTCGTATGGAAGGGGTAAACATGGACAAACACACCAAATTCCTCAATAAACTCATGGAAGTAGTTGCCCGCGAAAACCTGCACATCAAAAACAGGGAAGGCGAACAGGCACTGGCTTTTATTGAAAAACAACTGCATGCCGCCGAAGACTCCTTATATACAGCCGAAGTAAACTACAAAGCTTACCAATCCGAAACAGGTATCCTCAATGTAGATTACAGGGATGCTATGACTACCGATAACCTAGATCAGCTTTATGAAAATAAAACCGATCTCGAGCTTCGCTTGAATAGCTATCAATCGATCTACAATGATGTAGTCAGTAATCCGAATGGACTAACCGTGGCTCCAGGTAGCTATAATGTCAATGACCTGACAATTAATAATTATCTCAATACCCTCAATGACCTGACGCTCAAAAAGGCTCAAAATATCAATCTGAATGAGAATAGCCCTCAAATGATTCAACTCAATGAACAACTCAGGACTACTCAGAGTGCTCTTAAAAGTTATCTCAAAAAGAATATCGAGACTTCTCAAAGAACCTTAAATAGCATCAACACACGTATTGCTGATAATAAAAGCCTTCAGACCAATCTGCCCATCGAAGACAAACGCATGAATGAACTAGCCCGAAAGTTTGAATATTACAAAAAAACCTATGAAGATTTACTCAACAAACGCTTTCAGGCAAGGATAGGACTGGAAACCAACGTATCGGATGTAAGGATTGTGGAAGAAGCTAAAAAAGAACAGGATGCTCCTGTAAAACCTAATACTAAGCTCATTTATCTGGTTTCTTTAATTTTAGGGTTTGGACTGCCTCTGGGGTACATTATCCTGATGGATTTGATCAATAATACAATTCAGAATAAACAGGACATTAGAACCCATACCAAAATACCATTCCTGGGCATGATCGCCGACGGAGGCAATAAAAACAAACTTCTTGGATTAGACCGCCCCAAATCTCTGGCAGCCGAATCGTTCCGCTCTCTCAGAATCAACCTAGATAATACGTTTGAAAATAGTACAGATGCACGCATCATTGGCATTACCTCCACCATTGACAAAGAAGGCAAAACCTACTGCTCGGTCAACCTGAGCCTTAATTATGCCCTACACGGTAAAAAAACAATCCTGGTCGCCACCGATCTCTTTAAAAATCAATTGAATGATTATTTTACTACTATTTCCAAAGACAAGGGGCTGTCTTCTTATCTTCAGGGAGATGTAGACATGTATGCAATCATTCAACAGACCCAATTAGATAACCTACAAGTGATTACCTGTGGAGATATTCCTCAAAGCCCTTCTCAATTGATCAATAATCAGAAAATAGGAGAACTTTTTGAACACCTCAAACAGGAATACGAAAGAATTATCCTGGATATTCCGCCTATTGGATATGTATCCGACTATTATTCCTTACAAAAATTTTTGGATGCTACCTTGTATTTAGTAAAATACAATTATTCTGATAAGCGATTCTTTGACGAAATCAATGAGCAATATGAGAATGAACGTGTACATCATATATACATCGTATTAAATCACGTGAAGTTCTCATCAATGTACGAATTTGAATTTAAAAACAGAAAACACCATTATTATCAAGGAGCATAAAATGAGTTTCTGACTCGCTCCTCATAAAAAAAAGATCAATGAGTAATTTAACCTCAAAGACATTTAACGGACTCAAGTGGACAGGCCTTTCCGCAGTGCTGACTATGACTATGCAGCTGACCTATACTTCAGTGATGGCAAATAGTCTGGAAAAGGCTGACTTTGGAATTATGACCATTGCCATGATGGTAGTTACTTTCAGCGGTTTTTTCACCAATATGGGCATCGGCCAGGCAATCATCCAAAAAGAAAAAATCGTAGCTAGTGACATTCGAGCCGCGCTTACATCCAATCTCTTCTTGGGGATTGTTTCTTATCTAGTTATTTTTTTTGGAGCACCTTTTATGGCTTCCTGGTTTATTGGAGAAGAGAAAATCGGTGCAGCACTTAGGCAAGAAAGAATCACCATATTTGTAGAAGTGCTTAGAGTAGTTTCTCTATCCTTGCTCATTTCAGGTTTTTCATCCGTATCCGTCAATTTATTGCGCCGTAATATGCGTTTCAAAACGATTGCATTGATCAATTTTGTAGCTTTTATGGTCGGATATATTGTCATAGGGATTAGTATGGTACACATGGGTTATGGTGTATGGAGTCTGGCAAGTTCGGGATTGAGCCAAGTTACGATTACTTCTGTTTTGGCTTATTTATCGGTACGCCATTCTTTAATACCTACTTTTTTATGGCAGCATTTTAAGCCTCTTTTGGCTTATGGAAGCAAAGTGACCTTCAATACCATCATAGAATATATGAGTGATAATGTAAATAACTTTTTTATCTCGCCTTATTTCGGCTTGCCTGCCCTTGGGGTATATGATCAAGGAAGAAAGCTGATATTTTTGCCTGTACACCTTATTATTGCCAATATTCACCGGGTAATTTTCCCTACGTTTAGTCGTTTGAATACGGATTTACAAAAGCTAAAAAGCGCGTATTTGACTGTGCTGATGCTGGTTGGTTTGTTTTTGATCCCTGCTGCTGTAGGGATGTCTGTAGCCGCCCGTGAGATCGTTTTGACAATTTACAGCGAAAAATGGGTAGATTCTATCATTATCCTACAAATTCTTTGTTTTGCAATTATGTTGCGGTATCTGGTGTTTTTTGCCAGTACTATCTGTGACTCGATAGCCAGGTTAAATGCCAAGACTTATATCAATATCTTTTGGTTAGTGCTAGGTGTAGCAGGGTTTTTCCTTTTGAAAGGATTTGGGCTTCCGGGTTTGGCTTATTCAGTGCTGATTGGCGAAATAGTACGCAATCTGATGTTTATGCGCCTGATGAATAAGTTTTTGGGCGTTACAGTCAAGGATTTTTACGAAGCTTTTATGCCAGGAGTGATTTCTGCCTTGTTGGTTAGTGCGGCTATTTTTGGAGTAACCCAATTACTTTTACACGGAGGGGTTGCTGTTAAGTTTGTTGTGATCGCACAGATTATGGTAGGAGGACTGACCTTGGGGCTAAAAACACTTTTATTTCCTGATCGAGTATTAAAAGAAAAGATTATTTTCTTATTGGACAAGTTAAATCTAGCCCATATTCGGCAGCCTTTGTTTAAGCGACTGTATGCACGCTATATCAGTTATCTGAATCCGAAACCACAAACAGCTTGATCAAACGAGTGGTTTGCTGCGGTTTTTATATATAAAATACAGCACAGATCAAATAATATATAAGTATATGTACCTGAGTTTTAGAATTATTTATACCCTGCTGATGCTGGCGGTGATTTCAACCGATACGATGTTCGAGGAGTTGGGGTTTGTCACGTATACTATAGTGATTTCTTTGAGCGTACCCTTGTCAGTGCTATTTTTCAGACAATACACGCCGTACATGCGCAATTGGTACATTTTACTAAGCTTGTATTTCTCTTTCTGCATCTTCGAGTCTTATTACTTCTACAATACTCCGATGAAGTATAATCACGTATTTGCCAAGATTATGGTATTTTACCTGATATTTAGTATTTATGGCTTTTACAAAAGATTTGATAAAATCAGAGTCATGGATATTGTACTGATTTATCTGACAGGTTTTGTACTCAATGCAGTGCTTATCAACAGTGCGGCTTTTTCGCTTTCAGCCTTTGCAACCAATCACCGGGGGCTTTCTTCAGAATCCGTTTATGGAATGACCCTTGTCGTAGTTTATTTTTTCAATAAATATTTTTCCTCTCGAAATATCATCTATTTATTGTGTTTTTATGCAGCCATTGGGATCGTCCTTTTCCTACAGCATCGCACGGTTTGGCTGTGTACAGGACTCGCTTTATTCATAAATTTTTTGTTCATTTCCCGTTCTCCAGTCAAAATAGATGTACCTTCTTTGATCCCAGTGGCAATAAGTTTATTGCTTATGAGTATGTCGCTTGGTGTAGTGATTGTATCCAATGAAAAAGTAATGGCAAGGATCGAGAAAAGCATCGAGGATATTTCTAACCCTACCGGTAATGACAAAGATGATGAGGTAAGTACCTCAGAATGGCGTTATATGCAGTTTCAGTCCTATTGGCCTTTTGTGGAAGAACGGTTTTTGTTGGGCTGGCGTCTTGAAGGTTTTGAGCTTCCTGTCCAATTTATTGACCCTAGTGGTGTGATGATATGGGAAGACAATACCGGGCATCACTTCCATAGTTTTTACATGGATAGGCTTTTTTATGAAGGTGTTTTAGGGCTTTTCCTCACAGTAATCCCTGCTTTTATATATGTTTTTGCCCTTACCCTTCGAAAGAAGATATTCAGCGTGGATCAGATTTCACTTTTTGCTTTTATTATCACAGGGCTTCTTTATGGAGTTTCCTGGGATTGGCAAATTTACTATATCGGCATATTGGGATATGCGATTTTTAAACTAGAGCAAAATTCCGTAGAACCAAAACCTGTTGAAACCCAAGAAAATAAATTTCCCAAAGACACAAAAAATAAAAAAGAGCTTATTTATAGTTAACAAACGATGAAGAAAATGATATACATTGTAATCCCCGTGTTCAATCGTAAACATTTCACTCAAGCTTGTCTGGATTCTCTGAGAAAACAAACCTACAAGGATTTTAAAGTAGTGGTAGTAGATGACGGATCAAGCGATGGCACAGGCGAAATGCTGGCTCATGATTACCCCGAGGTAATTACAATCAAAGGAGACGGAAACCTTTGGTGGACTGCCGCAACCAACCTGGGTATCAAAAAAGCGCAGGAAGATAAAGCGGATTACGTCCTGACACTCAACAATGATACTCTAGCTCCTGAAAACTACCTGGAAAAAATGTATTACTGGGCCCAGCAAAAACCCAATGCACTTTTAGGCTCTCTGGGTATTGATTCGGACACTGGTAAGGCTGTTTATGGTGGCGAAAACCTAGACTGGCGCACCAATAAATATTATCATTTACTCAATACACTCAAACCAGAACAACAAGTAGGACTACACGCTGTAACCCACTATCCAGGTAGAGGGCTGCTGATTCCTATCCACGTATTTGATACAGTAGGGCTTTTTGATGAAAAAGTATTCCCTCATTATTTTGCAGATTACGACTTTACCTATGCCGCATACGCAAAAGGTTTTGAGCTTTATTGTAACTATGATGCTCCATTGATGACCTACCCCGAAGCCAGTGGTGACCACGCTAACCGTCGTAAAAAAACGCTGAAAAATTACTACAATCACTTATTCGGAATGCGTGGAGGAGCAAATCTAAAAGATTATACCAATTTCGTGATGCGCCACTGCCCGAATAAATACAAGCCTTTCGCGCTGGCTGACGGATACTTCAGAAGAATTTTTGGTTACATCATCAAGTAATGTTATTCTCCATGAAACTACTTGTATCGGCCTACGCCTGTAACCCCAAAAAAGGTTCTGAAGAAGGAAACGGTTGGAATATGGCTTATGAAATGAGTAAGCTAGGCCACGAAGTCTGGTGCTTTACCAATAAATTTGGTAAAAAAGAAATCGAGGCTTTTTTGGAAAATGAACCCAATGACAGACTTCACATGGTTTTTGTAGAGCTTCCTACCTGGGTAGAAAAGCTCTACAGATACCAAGCAGGAGTATATTTTCATTATATCTACTGGCAAAGCCGGGCCGCCAAAATCGCTCGCCGACTGCACAAACAACATCGGTTTGATCTGGTACACCACATCACCCTGGCTTCACCCCAATTAGGCTCAGGAAGCTGGCAGCTCAAAATCCCATTTGTTTATGGACCTTTGGGCGGAGGGCAGGCAGCACCCAAGGGTTTTGAAAGGTTTTTTTATGAATGGCTGAAACAGGAAAAAAGAAGAGACCAAATCGGAAACCTTTTGCTAAAACTTAACCCAAATACCTACAAAGCACTCAAAAAAGCCAGCCTGGTCATGGTTACTAATGAAGAAACCCACAACTTAGTAGCTCGATACGGCGCAAAAAAAATAGAGTATTTCTTGGATACCAGCCTCCCCGAAGATTTTATGCCGGCGCAGTTCCCCGAACGAAAACCCGACCAAACACTCAAATTACTTTGGGTAGGGAGACTTTTCGCACGTAAGGGACTGCCCCTGGTGCTGGAGGCTCTTACTTTTGTCAAAGAGGATATTCCTATTTCACTCACAATTGTAGGTGACGGACCTCTAGGATACAAAGTAAATGACCTCATCAAAGCATACCATATCGAGCATAGAGTCAATTGGATCGGTAGAATTCCCTGGGAAGATGTAAAACAAGCCTATCTCGACCACGATGTGTTTGTATTATGTAGCCTCAGAGATTCATTTGGCTCTCAATTCCTGGAAGCAATGGCTTACGGCTTACCAATTATTACCCTTAATCATCAGGGTACTAAGATTTTTGTGCCTGATGAAGCCGGTATCAAGATAGACGTAAAGCAACCCGAAGACACCTGCAAGCAAATCGCACTGGCAATAGAAGAACTGTATCATCATTCGGAAAAACGAACTGAGATGGGCAAAAAAGGATTTTTGTATGCTTCTGATAAGACTTGGACCCAAAAAGTGAAAGAAATCAATCGAAAATATCTCAATTTAGTTCCCGAAAAGGAGCAGTTAAAGGTTTTGTAAACCCCTTGAATTGGATTTTGACAGAAATTGCTTAGATTAACACCGAAAAACCAAAGTTAGTTTAACTTTTGTTAAACTCTTTGGTTTTTAAAAATGACTAAAATTATATAGCTAGGGAACTTATGAATGTGATGGATTTCGTTTTACCCAGAGTTTACAAATTTATCAAGCGTAATCGCAGATGGGTAAAACCTTTAAAAGCCTTGTGGTTGTTTTTTCCTAAATTAAAAACCGGACTCTTGCTGCTTCTTGGGCAGAAAAATGCCTTTACCCTTCCCGTAAAAAGCTACACAGAGAGCCAAACCTGGTATCATCAAGCTGAAAATAAACAGAATTTTCAATTGAACTTAAAATATATTCACCCCCCACAAGCTATTCAAAGAGGGGCTGTGGATACTTTAAACGGAGAACTTTACTGGAAATTCAAAGATAAGCAGCAGCGCCAAATTCGTGAAAATATCGTCATGACCATCCCACAGGGCAGAGTCATTGACGATGGTTTTGTGGTAAGCCCTGATGCAACCCTACTGACTGACTTTTCCATCATTCCCGATACGCAAATCATAGATCATCCCTTGCTTTCTTCCCGAAAACTGATTCCTCCCAAATATATCAGAGGAAAATCTGCGGTACTAGCAGCACACGGAGGCAGAGGATATTATCATTGGATGTTTGAGGTATTACCCCGCCTCGAGTTGATTCGCCAGGCAGGGATTGAATGGACACAGATAGACAAGTTTATTGTCAATAGCTGTATTACCCAATTTCAAATTGACAGCCTCAAAACATTGGGCATACCGCGCTCAAAAATTGTGGAATGTCATTGGCATCCGCATATCATTTCGGATTGCCTCATTGTGCCTTCTATCCCAGATTATGTATCGCCCTGGGTTTGTGACTTTCTGAGAAGCAATTTTCTAAAAAATCCTATACCCGCAAAACCTGAAAAACGCCTCTATATCAGCCGCTCAAGAGCAGCACATCGTAGGGTTGTGAATGAAGAAGAGGTCGTGGAAGTTTTGAAAAAATATTTTTTTCAATGTGTTTATCTGGAAGAATACTCCGTAGAAGCACAGGCAAAGCTTATGTCACAAGCTGAGTTGATTGTAGCACCTCACGGCGCCGGCCTGACAAACCTGGTATTTTGTGCCCCCGGAGCCACACTTATTGAACTTATCTATCCTTTATCAGTCAAAAAGCTTTTTTGGTCTATCAGTAGTCTGATGCAATTAAATTATTATTACCTTTTTGCACAAGGCAACCCACCCCCGGAAGGCGAAGAAAGCTACCTGAATTCGGATGATATGCTAATAGATGTAGAAAAACTGGAAAGGCTACTGAATAAGATTCCCGTAGCCCTTGATGTAACTACTTAAATCTCAATACTTTTTTCTTAAACCAAAGCTGGAATACCAGCCACAGGAAATGACTATTGGTAAACAAATATCGCTTCCATAACCTTTTAGGTTCTAGCCAAAGTCTGTAAGTCCATTCCAATGACAAATCTCTTGCCCATTTCGGCAATCTTTTCTCCACTCCTATAAAAGTCAAAAATGCTTGCCCTACGCCCAGCATACAGGCATTGACCTTGCCCTTGTGAGCGGCCATCCATTTTTCCTGCTTGGGGCATCCCAGAGATACAAATACAAAATCAGGATCAGTTTCATTGATCATACGGATGATTTCCTGGTCTTCTTCCTCCGTCAAAGGCCTAAAAGGAGGGGAATAAGTCCCAGCTATACGCACATTGGGATAATCTTTTTTGATTTTATCGCTGATTTTCTGAAGTACATCCTCCGTAGAACCATAGAAATAAACGGCTTTCCCACCTTCCTGATTGGCCTTTTCCATCATAGCCGGTACAACATCCATTCCCGGTACGCGGTCTTGCTTGATCCCATCAAAAATACGCATGTATACAGACACCGGACGGCCGTCAGGTGTAACCATATCCGCTTCATTGAGGAGTTGGTTAAACATTTGATCTTTGTGCGATTCCATGATCATATGCACATTGGCAAAACAGATGTAAGATGAATTCTTGGTCTTTGCCAATTCAAAGATCTGATTCACTATGTCATTAAATGCACCTGTAGATACAAGTGTACTGATCACCTTTTTTTTCATAAGAAAACGAAATTATGTGAATGTTTGAAAACAAGATGTTTCCTATTATTTTGTGGTATTATTTCGGGCAAAAAGGCTTTTTATATCAAAAAACCAAGCCCATTCAGATCAAATCTTATAAATTCGGAAAATTAAGACTCTCTAGTTACCCTTTTAAGATATTTTAAGCTGCAATTTACCAATGATACAAATACCAATCAGATAATTAATTTATTGCTCAACCGTTGAAACAGATTGCTCTATTTTTTTGATAAATTTTGCTGGATTGCCT
Organism: Microscillaceae bacterium; assembly: GCA_033765345.1. Lineage (GTDB taxonomy): Bacteria > Bacteroidota > Bacteroidia > Cytophagales > Microscillaceae > JANRIC01. The sequence continues at coordinate 1,098 of JANRIC010000181.1, read as the reverse complement.
GCCCAAATTTCATTCGGAGGAATGCTTTTAGAAACCACACTTCCTGCACCAATGATGGAATTATCACCAATCGTTACGCCCTTGAGGATCATCGCATTTCTACCAATAAACACATTATTTCCGATAATGATGGGTTTGGTTCCTATTTTTTCCTTGCTGAATCTTCTGTTATCAGGATTGATTGGATGATAATCGGTATCGCTGATCATGGCATTGGCACCAATGAGACAGTTATTACCAATGACTATTTTAGTCATCACACTTACTGCCGCACCATTAAGTCCTACATGATCGCCTATTTCTAGCTCGGCATCTTCACTGATGAGTTTGATCAGACAAGGGTGGTAAATTCCCGATCTGCTAAACTGAATGTTAGAGATCATGTTGATATTCTTGCCGAATTTGATAGAAGGGTTTTTACTCATATAGCCGATGATCGGCCAGCCAAAAATTTTTACCTTATTCTTTAAAACGCGCTTATAAATCAGATTGAACAGAAAGTTTTCAACACGCAAAGTTAAGCCTCTTATCCCTTTAATTTTGTATAAAATCTGCATCATTTTTAAGTTTTATTGAAAATTTAATTCTTACTTGTGGCTAGCCTTTTGATCCAGGCAATAATTGATGAGATGATTAGAATAAAAGCAAAGGTCGGTATAAAGAATGAAATTTCTTACAAAAGCACATACGAAGATTCGCTATAAAGGTTATTATGAACCCTTATAGCGAACGTCTGGTGAAAATATTTTTTTAGATTTTGAAAGATTTTAACATTAATATGCATTCTCTTCTCCTTTGATGATATTCCAAACAGTGAGGAAGATGATCTTGATGTCTAACCAAAAGCTCCAAGCCTGCATATATTCAATATCAAGTTCTACTCTTTTTGCCATCAGGTCGTCGGTTTGGGTTTCACCACGGAAGCCGTTTACCTGTGCCCAACCCGTGATTCCAGGGGTTACGAAGTGGCGGAAGCTGTAATTGTCAATCACCTGAGAGTAATACTCCAATTGTTTGATCATATTGGGGCGAGGACCTACTACAGACATATCTCCCAAAAGTACATTGATAAACTGAGGTAGTTCGTCCAGAGAAGTC
>JANRIC010000175.1:0-23303 GCA_033765345.1 Microscillaceae bacterium | reverse complement strand
TTGGATAAAGGACATATCATTTAAAAATTATATCAGTTTGAAAAGACATTCTAAGGTAAAATTATCTGCATAAAAAAGCAAGGTATTTTTGATTTATTTTTTGTATAATGTTTTTTATTCCTTTTTTTAAAGAATAAATCCTATTTATTTGATTTAATTCTAAAAAAAATAGATTTTATTTTAATACAAGCATCTACACTCAACAGTATCAACTTAACAAAAAAAACACGGTCATCTTAGACTCCTAACCTGCCGCTAAAGTTTTAAAACAATCCTGCAAGCATTCATCAAAAGTTTTCCGGCTTAGGGCAGGAATGACACAATTTTATCGCTAAGATATTTGCTCAGATACCGATTCTTCAAAAAAATTTGATCGTTTAGGATAGAGTACTTAATTTAGAGAATTACTAAATCTATAGTGCCATGCATTTTTTTTCTCTTAGGTTTAAAATTTTAGCATCTACCTTCGTGTTTTTAGGCATTTTACTGATTTATTTACTTTGGCCGCTTTCTAGTGAAAAGTTTGCTATCCGGTATGATCAGGCTAAAATCCGATTCAAAAAAGACTTTTTAAATACTGTTGTCCCTGCTTCTTTTGATGAAAAAAAACGTCCGAATATCATTATCATTACGGCGGATGATTTGGGCAAAACCGATATTTCACTTTATGGCAGTCCGCATGTCAAAACACCTCACTTAGATTCGTTGGGCTTTCGGGGAGCCGTCTTTACTGAAGGGTATGTGACATCTCCTATTTGTAGCCCCTCGAGAGCCGGAATGTTGACTGGTCGCTATCAGCAAAGATTTGGTTATGAGGTACAGCCTCAACGTCGCTATCCACACAATCGCCTAGAATATTATACATTCAGGTATTTGATGGATATTGGCGATTGGGTAGTGAGCGAGCAAATGTCTGTACCCAAGCAAAAAGACATCAACAAACAAGGGCTTCCCCCTTCGGAAATTACGTTGGCGGAGATACTCAAAAAAAACCATTATCGAACCGCAATTATGGGTAAATGGCATTTGGGTGAGCAGATGGAGTTTTTACCCAATCAACGAGGCTTTGACGAGCAATATGGATTTTACGAGGCTTTTTCACTCTATTCGCCTCTGGATGCCTCTGGGATTGTCAACCAACGCCTGAACGAATTCACGGATGATTATATCTGGGATCAAGGGCGAAAAGGGCCTTGCGCTATTCGTCGCAATCATGAGGTGGTGGCGGAAAAAGAGTATCTTTCTTTTGGTATTGCCAGAGAGGCAAATCAATTTCTAGAGCAAAATTGTGACATGCCTTTTTTTCTGTATGTACCTTTTAATGCGCCTCACACGCCGTTTCAGGCGCCTCAGGAATATTATGATCGTTTTGCTCACGTAGAAGACAAAGCCAAACGGATTTATTATGCCATGATTGCTGCTTTGGATGATGCCGTGGGGCAAATTCTGGATAAAGTCAGAGAGCTTGGGATCGAGGAAAACACCCTGATTTGTTTTGCCAGTGACAATGGGGGCGCAGTGTATACCGGAGCTACTGACAATGCCCCGCTCAAAGGTGGAAAATTTGCCAATTTTGAAGGAGGCATCAATGTCCCTTTTATGATGCAGTGGAAGGGAGTGATTCCACAAGGTACTGTATTCGAGCATCCTGTGAGTGTGCTTGATTTTTTTGCTACTGCCGTGGAGGTTTCTTCCAGCGAATTACCCCAAGATCGGATTTATGACGGTATCAACCTGATCCCTTATCTGACTGGCAATAAAACAGGCGCACCGCATCAGGCATTGTATTGGAAATCAGGCTATAATGAAGCCATTCGCAAGAATCAATGGAAGCTTATCCTCAACCACAGGGATCAAACCGTTTTACTCTATGATGTTGTGCAGGATAAAATTGAGCAAAAAAACCTGGCAAACCAATATCCTCAAATAGTAAAAGAACTCAGCCATACTTTGAATGCCTGGAAAAAAGGCCTGGCTTCACCACTTTGGCCTAGTGTGATGCACTATCGATTTGTCATAGGGCAAGAGACCTATTTTTTTGCTTTATAATCTTAACAAAACACCTGCTTGATACACGATCAAAAAGATATATTTTTCCAATCATCATGATTTTTTCCGTAATTTGCAGGAATAAATAATCTACAATTTGTTTATCAATTCAATGAAATTGATTTAAATTAAAAATGAAAATTACCGAACATATCAGTAACTCAAAGAAGGCTCTTTTCTCCTTTGAGATACTTCCCCCTCTCAAAGGGCAAAGTATCCATCAACTTTTTGAAGCCATAGAACCCATGATGGAACTCAAACCGGCTTTTATTGATGTAACCTATCACCGGGAAGAATATATTTACAAACAAAAAGGAAACGGACTTCTGGAGCGAATCACCACACGCAAACGCCCCGGTACTGTGGGGATATGTGCAGCCGTGATGAACCGATTCAAGATAGATGCGGTTCCTCATCTGATCTGTGGCGGTTTTACTCAGGAAGAAACCGAGAATGCTTTGATAGACCTCGATTTTCTGGGCATTGACAATGTACTTGTGCTGCGTGGAGACCCTATCAAGAGTGAAGGACGATTTGTACCCGAGGCCGACGGCCATCATTACGCGCTGGATTTACTGTGCCAAGTGATGAAGCTCAACAAAGGCATATACCTCAATGAAGAGCTAAAAGAGTCTAATGCAACTGACTTTTGTATTGGTGTGGCAGGTTACCCTGAAAAGCATTTTGAAGCCCCCAATTTTGAAAAGGATTTATATTATCTCAAAAAGAAAGTAGATGCAGGGGCAGCGTATATCGTTACGCAGATGTTTTTTAACAATACAAAATACTTTGAGTTTGTGGAGCGATGCAGGGCTATAGGCATTCAGGTACCTATTATACCAGGTCTTAAACCCATAACTTCTAAAAAACAACTCACGATCCTGCCTAGTATCTTCCATATTGATCTTCCCGAAGAATTGGTTAATGAAGTAGAAAAGTGCAAAGACGACAAACAAGCAACCGAAGTAGGCATCGAGTGGGGAATTAAACAATCCAAAGAATTGATCGCTTTCGGCGTACCGTGTTTGCATTATTACTCAATGAGTCGTTCTACGGCGGTTAAGAATATTGCGGGGGAATTGTTTTAGTTAGAAGAATGCATACAGATTTAAGTGTCTGATGTACTCCATATAACCCTAAAAATTATTCAATCATAGTTTAGGCAGTGTTATGATCAAAATTGTAGAATGCCCTCGAGATGCCATGCAAGGGCTTAGTCATTTTATCCCAACAGAAGTCAAGGCAACATATCTGAACCAACTGCTCAAAGTTGGTTTTGATACACTTGATTTCGGGAGTTTTGTGTCCCCGCAAGTCATTCCGCAAATGCGTGATACTGCCGAAGTATTGGCACGACTCGACTTGGGTGTAAACTCCACTAAACTCCTGGCTATTGTTGCCAATCGTCGGGGTGCCGAGACAGCCTTGGGTTTTAAAGAAATTTATTTTCTAGGGTATCCGCTCTCTATTTCAGAAACTTTTCAGCTCAGAAATACCCGCAAGACCATCGCAGAATCCTGGAAATTGCTAGAAGAAATGCAGAATCTATGTGTGCAAGGAGGTAAGACTCTTTTTGTCTACTTATCTATGGCTTTTGGAAATCCCTACCAGGATCCTCATAATCCAGAAATTGCCGAAGAGTTTGCCCAAAAACTGAGAGATTTAGGGATTAGGTATATTTCTCTGGCAGATACCATTGGCTCTTCTACACCCGAAAATATTGATCAATTGTTTCGGACTTTGATACCACGTTTTCCGGAGGTTGAATTTAGCGCACACTTACATGCTACACCCCAACAGGTTTTGACAAAAATGGAAGCTGCATACCAAGCTGGTTGTCGACGTTTTGAAGGAGCTTTATTGGGCTTCGGTGGTTGCCCAATGGCACAGGATGATCTGGTAGGAAATATGCCTACAGAGCAAATTATTACTTATTTGGATCAGATTCAGGCCAAACTAAGCATAAATAAGGAAGCCTTTGAAAAAGCAAGGCTTGAAGCGACGCAGGTTTTTTTTCATGAAGCCATGAGGTGAAATTTGCATGAATTTTTAACCCTTATTCTAGGATTTATAAATTATCAAAAAAATTACCTTATTTTTGGTCACTTACAAAGTATTAAATGTTAATTGGACTTTCCTCCTTGCAAGGATATTGGCTTAAATAATGACCGTAGAACTGTTTATTCCTTGTTATATAGATCGTTTTTTCCCTCAAACCGGGATGAATACGGTCAAAATATTAGAGAAATTGGGCTGTCAGGTAAACTACAACCCCAAACAAACCTGTTGTGGATTACCAGCATATCAATCTGGGTATTCTTTGGAGACAGAGCAAGTGGCCGCAAAATTTGTAAAAGATTTTGCCGAAAGTTCAGGTTTTTTAGTAGCTCCCTCAGCGTATTGTGTTCACATGATTCGTAATGTATATGATCGGCTTCTCGAGAAACAAGCCTCGGAGCTTTGTTATCAACTACAGAAAAGAACTTTTGAATTGAGTGAATTTGTCACAGATGTATTAGAAACACAGCAAATAGAAGGAGCAGCCCTGGATGGATTGGCGACTTTTCACGATTCCTGCCTAGCGCTGAGGGCTTGTGGTATTTATGAAGCTCCCCGTCTGCTACTTCAGCACGTAAAAGGGCTTAGTTTGATAGATATGCGCGAGTCAGAAAACTGTTGCGGGTTTGGAGGAGGATTGCCCGGAAAATTTTCGGAACTTTCGGTCGCTCTGGCAGAGCAGAAAATAGATTGTGCCACGGCCACACAAGCTGATTATCTCATTTCCACAGATGCTACATGCTTGATGCATCTTGATGGATATATTCGAAAAAACAGAAAAAAATTACAAATTATGCACATTGCTGATGTTTTGGCTAGCGGTTGGTAAATGCATAGCCTCTAAAATTTAAGAAGTTTGGCATTATTTTTAATTCTTTTGTTTGTATAATATTACAAGTGATATAGCAGCCAAGTATTGTTACAATTAGAATTATTATTTATATTTGATAAGGGTTGGTTCAAAAAATCTTTTGGCATACTTAGGAAATTAACCTCGTAAATACCATACGATATTGGTTGAATATCCCTCTTTTCCGAATGAATAGCTCAACATATATGCTCGATGTAGAGAAGTATTATGATTTTATCAAAAGCGAGAATGTGATCCTTAGTCATCGCGGATCACTAGACGGTGATCTGATTGATGGCATTATTCAGTTAGTTGACAAACGTCTGGATAAATACAAAACCCGTACCCGTATCAAAAAAAAAGTAATCAATATTTTGGTAGAATGCCTTCAAAACAGCTTTAATTACACCCGTAAATACCAACCCGAAAAAAATTACGAATATCTCATAGAATCTCCCTTCCTAATTTTGATGAAAGAAGAAGGGAATTTTATAATTTTTACTGGAAATTATGTCGCCTTTGATAAGGTCAAACTACTAAAAGAAAAAACCAAGCACCTTTGTACACTGAGTGACGAAGAATTAAGAGTATACTATATCAAAAACTTAAATAAGGATGAACTTCCCAAAGAAGGGGGGGCAGGTCTGGGTCTGGTTGATATTATTCGAAGATCCAAACATCAGGTTTCTTTCGATTTTAAAGAAATTGATGAAAATTATTGGTTATTTACTTCATTAATCAAAATCTAAGCGTAAATTGATATTATTGTATTTCAGGTAACATAATTTATTTATATCATTATGGATAATATTGAAATAAGCGGTACATCTAAAACTCCGGACGTTAAATTTGATGCCAGCACCGGAATGCTAGAGATTAGTGGTCGCTCTATTCCGGAGAATTCGTACCAATTTTATGAACCTCTTTTATCCTGGCTAGACAACTATTCGGCCAATCCTCAAGAACTAACCGTTTTGACTTTTAAGTTGGATTATTTTAATACCAGCTCCTCGATGTACATTCTGGGTATTCTCAAAAAGCTCGAGAAACTCTTCCTGACAGAACACAAAGCCGAGGTGAAATGGTATTATGATGCCGACGATGAAGATATGTTGCAGACCGGAGAAGACCTCAAACAAATCGTCAAACTACCCATTGACATGATTGAGATCGACCAGGAAGAGGAGGAAGAAATATCCGATTGATTTACCCTAAAGCTTTTTGAAAAACAAAGTCAAACAACCTGCAGCAGAAAAATTGCAGGTTTTTTATGCAAATCCGGTATCTGCTTCTTCCAGAGACCTATTTTTTTGGTTTGAATAAACTCATCTACAGCCTGTATATTGGCGGCAATACACAATTGGGTATGCTCTTTACAGGTTTCCAGCAGTGTACCCAGCATTTGATTGTTGCGATAAGGAGTTTCTATAAAAATTTGCGTCTGCTGCAACTTTTCAGCCTTCTTTTCTAAATCCTGAATCTTAGTTTTACGCTCTTGAGCCTGAATAGGCAAATATCCGTGGAAAACAAATGATTGCCCGTTCATCCCCGAAGCCATTAAAGCCAGCAAAATAGAGGAAGGACCCACCAAAGGGCATACCTGTATATGGTGCGTATATGCCTGAGCTACCAACACACTCCCCGGATCAGCAATTCCGGGGCATCCTGCTTCCGAAATTACTCCAGCATCCTGACCTGTAATCACCGGATTGAGCATCGCATTTATCTCGAGGATGCCTGTATCTTTATTTAATAGATAAAACTGTAATGAGTCTATAGAAATACCCAACTTAAGGCTGCTTATAAAACGACGGGCATTGCGTACATCTTCCACAAAAAAATGTTGTAATTTTTGTATAATCATTAGGTTGTAAGGAGGGATTGCCTGTGCGTGGCTATCAGGCGATAAGAGGTTAGGGATCAGGTAGATTTTGCCAGGATTCATAAAAAATGCATAAAAAACTATTGATTGGTTTGCTCACTACTACGATTATTGACATCAATTACTTTGTCGAGGTCTTTGCTGATCTTTTTCATATAAGTGGCTAATTTTCGGGCATCTCTTCCTGAAAAACGATTGTTTTGGGTTTTAAGGGCTTCAATATCTTTGTGGAGATTTTCTTTGAGCTTCTCAATATCTGTTTTTTGTTGCTCATTGGTTACTGTCTGAGAAAGTGTATCCAATTGTTGTACTTGCTGCTCTACAATCTGCACCACACTATCAGAGCTGATTTCTGCGGATTTTTCTTCTAAAATAGTAGCACTTTCCTGAAGCCCAAGCTGGGAGGTGACTTTAAGGTTTTCGGTACTCAGGGCATCATTATTCGATTTAAGTAAGTCGTTATCTCTTAAAGTCGGAATGCTGAAAATGCCCACCACAATCACACAGAGCAACACCAAAAGCATAAACATACGAATTGTCCCTAGAATTTCTCTGCGGGGTTTGGGACGATTTTGCTCACTTCTTATGAGGCTAAACGTCATAAAAATAAGTAAAAATGATAAACCTGAAAGCCCGTAGCCCAGTACCTTAATGACATCGAAATTTTCCATAATCGTGCTTTATGGGGAGTAAATTTAGAGAAATTTTTAGTTTTCATAAGGGTAAAAGCGAAAATTATTCCCTTTATCCCTATGAAAACCAAAATTCACGTTAAATTACAAATACCAAGGATACGTTTTTACTCCACTCTTTCAATCAGCCGGATGCCTGCCCGTCCGAATCCTTCTTTGTATTCAGGAATCCAATAGGCTTTTCCCTTGTAAAGTACCTTAATCTGAGATCCCAGACCGCTTTCAAACTTTTTTTCAAAAAAATCGGTCACGATTGTGCCTTTACTAAGTTCAAGGCTTGTTTTGGAGTCCTCGACTTCTACGGCGGTCATATCTTGCAGAAGCCTGTATTTGGGTTTAATGATTTTTTTCTCCTGGTAGGATACTATCTTATAGCTCTGATCCAGGGTGATTCCCAGTAAAACCTGTGTACTGCGGCTGTAATAATTGTCTGTTCCACGGAATTCTTCTCCTTGATTGTCACTCCAGGTCATCTCCAGGGGCAGGGTGGTTTCAAAATACCCATTTGCTGCTTGCTGATCAAAGCGTGAGAAATCAGGCGTGTAATAAATATTGGTTTTATCTTTGAAAAAATCACTAGAAATCTTGCTGACCTGTTCGGCTTTGATATTTTTGAGTGAAATGAACTGCTTTACTTCCTCAGCATAATAATCTTTTAATGCGGTAAAATTACGCTCTGTAAATTTTTCAAAATAACCAGTGAGAATTCTTCGAGCTTTTTCTTCGTCAAAGCTTACCGGAGCTATTTCTTCAGTTTTTTTAGGAGAATCGGTATTTGTCTTTTCTGCTTCCAGACCGGAAACCGTAGTCCTTGATAGATCGGCTACTTGTCTATCTGAGCCGCCTTGTTGTTTACAAGCGACAACCATCAAACCAAAGCCAAAAAGAATCACTAATGCTTGTTTTTTCATATCAGTAGGGTTATAAATATACTACTTCAAACGAATCTTGGGTGCAGAAAGATGAGTGATTGTCTATTATTTTGTATAGGCATAGTTCGGATTGAACCAACACATGGGCAGTGGTGTCTCAAAATCTCCCTGACCCCGAAATATCTTATGCTGTTGTCTGCCTTCATTCACAAATCCCAGCCCTTCATAAAATTGCACATTGCGCGTATTGTGTTCTCTCACAAAGAGTTCTATTCTTAAAATATGCCTGAAACTTTCTTTGGTCTTCTCTAAAAAAGTCTGAAACAACAACTTTCCGACACCCTGTCCCTGATAATTGGGATGTACTCCAATGGTCAGGTCTGTAAGAATATGTTGAAAAGCATAAAGTGGAGGCGTGTAAGCGTGAATTTCACCTACTATCAGGTCATCGTGTTTTGCCAAAAGAATAAGTCCGTTTTTCAGGGATTTAGACACAAAATCCCAGATATAATCTTGATTAATTTCTTCCAATTTGCGAATAATGCCATCCGGGATTTCTGCAATCTTTTGGTATAACTCAAGTAGCTGAAGTACATCCTCAGGAGTAGCAGGTACGATTTGTATGTTCATATTGCTTATTAAAGGTAGTCAACTACTCAAATATAATAAAAAGAGTATAAAACTACATAGTTTAAGCCCTTATTTTTTTCAGTACGGTTGGGCTTCTATTTGATTTAGCTCATGAAATTCTGGCTTTTTTTTGTAAATTTCTGATTATGAGTAAAATAGATAATATTTTAACACATCCAGACATTATCTATCCACGCAGTAAGATTACCAAGTTTGTCAACTAAACCCCCGGAGAGCTTGGAAGTATCTCGAGGGATCACGGCAAAAAACGATGGGTGTAAAGGATAAGGCTTTATGTCCACGATTAGGAAAATCTTACTTTACACCACGTTAATCGTTAAAAAACAGTTAAAATTTTACAAAATCTTAAAAAAATATCTTAATATGCCTATCAATTCTTAACTCAAACGATTGTGTTCATGAAACGACTTACTTACCGATTATTTACCATCATACTTATTTTTTATTTTGGAAATGCACTTGGTCAAGCGCAGAAGCCTGCTTACATCATTGATAAAACCGCCAAAGCCCGCATTGATTCCACGCTCAAAAGTCTTGTAGATGAAGGAAGCATTGCTGGGGTTTCAGCACTGATTTTTGAGAAAGACAAAGAAGTCTATTTTAATGCTTTTGGTTATGCCGACCGGGAAGCTAAGATTCCGATGAAGCGAAATACCATTGTGAATATCTTCTCGATGACCAAACCCATTACTGGGGTGGCTCTGATGAAGTTGTATGAAAAAGGTGCTTTCCAACTCGATGACCCGGTGTCCAAATACGCACCCGAATTTGCCAATACCCAGGTCTATGCCGGGTTAGATGCTTCGGGCAAACCTCGATTTGAAGCTCAAAAACGCGCCATGACCATTCGTGACCTCACGCGACATACCTCTGGGCTTCCTTACGATACCGGAATCAGCTCATTAGATTCCCTCATTCGGGAAAAAAACCCGCTCAACTCCGAAAATACGCTGACCCAAATGGCTGAAAAACTGGGAAGCCTCTTTTTGTTTGCACAGCCAGGGGAAAAATGGATTTATGGTGTGTCTGTAGATGTGCAGGCATTACTGGTAGAGCGAATCTCCGGAAAATCGTATGATGAGTACCTAAAATCTGAGATTTTTGAGCCACTAGGGATGAAAGAAACTCGTTACGTAGTACCTCAAAGTGATTTCAAACGCTGGGCAGCTAGCTATCGCAAAGACAAAGACGGCAAACTGACTCGAGTTCCTGATGAAGAAGCCCACGCCTTTGGAAGTAAAAAATGGGCACTAAATCCCGGTGGGCATGGTTTGACCTCTACGGTAGACGATTATATGCGTTTCGCCCGCATGCTCGTCAATCAGGGTACATTGGGCAATGCCACTCTTTTAAAACCCGAAACTGTCAAGCTGATGGCTACCGATCAACTCGATGAAAGCATTACCAATCGCATGTGGCTCCCCTCCAAAGGGCAGGTAGGTTTTGGGATTGATTTTGCGGTACGGGTTCGTCCACCTGCCTCTGCCGAGGAAAACAATGGCGTGGTAGGAGAGTTTTTTTGGGATGGTGCTGCCAGTACTTTGTTCTGGGTAGACCCAGTAAATGAGCTGACTGCCGTTTTGTTTGTCCAGATATTTCCTTTTGACGGCAAACTGCATAAAAAATTCCGAGATGCGGTATACGGGGCTTACCGTTCTAAAAGTAATTAATATTTGTCATAAAAAAACCTATAAGGTTTTTTGAGACCTTATAGGTTAAAATCAAACATTGCTCAGGCTTTTTTTAAGCGATTTTTTCCAAAACCGCCTGTGGTTTTCTTCGGAAAATTTTTCCTCCCAAAGCCAGCAGGTAATCGGCAATGCTGTATACAATCGGTACTAGTACCAGGGTCAGCAACATCGAGCTGGTCAAACCACCGATCAAAGCCCAGGCCAAGCCATTTTTCCATTCGGCACCGGCTCCACTGGCCAAGGCAATGGGTAGCATCCCGATGACCATTGCCACGGTAGTCATCAGGATTGGGCGCAGTCGCTCCCGCCCAGCTTCTATCAGAGCATCAAAGGTGCTTAAACCCTGAGCTTTCTGATGATTGGCAAAATCTACAAGTAAAATAGCATTTTTGCCTACCAAACCAATCAACATAATAATCCCCAGAAGAGAGAAAATATTGAGAGATTCCATCGTAAGTGCTAGAGCCAGCAAAGCTCCAATCACTGCTACCGGAATGGAAAAAAGTACCACAAAAGGATACACATAAGAATCATACAAAGCCACCATAATCAGGTAGACAAATAATATAGAAGCCAGTAAGGCAATGCCCATAGTGCCAAAAGCATCGTTTTGAAGCTTCAAGTCGCCATCATAGGCAATATTGATGTAAGCAGGCAAACCCGCGCCAGCAATGAGGGTTTGTACTTCTTCACCCACCGTCCCTACCGGGCGACCGACTACCTGCGACTTCAAAGTAACCGCAGCCAGGCGCGAACGACGCTCAAGTATGGCAGGTCCAGATGATGGAATCACTTCGGCAAATTGCTCCAGTCGGATTTGTTCTCCCTGGGTATTGATAAAGGTGAGTTGGGATACATCTTCGGGGCGATCGCGGTCAAAGGCATCCAAGCGAATGTTGATATCATAGTCAAAAGCACCTTCTTTGTATTTGCTGTCAATATTGCCACTGAAGGCCGTTTGTAAAGTTGCCCCTACCAAATCGGTAGATAGCCCGAGTTCGGCCATACGTTCTTTGTTGAGTGCTACTTTGAGTTCGGGATTTCCACCTTCAACGCTGAGTTCTACATCGGCAGTTCCAGGTATTTTTTTGACTTTGTCGGCGACCTTCCCGGCGTGATCCAAGACTGAATCCAGGTTTGAGCCGCTGAAAATCACCTGAATCGGTGCTTCGTCGGCAGTTCCCATCACAGATACGGGGCTGGTTTTGATTTTAGCTCCAGAGATTTTGGTCAGCAGTTCGTTTCTCACTTCATTGGCAAAGAAATGAGCCGGAAGTTTTCTTTTGGTTTTATCTACCAGTTTGACATTGATTTCGGCTTCATAGACATTGCCCAGCCCGCCAAAAGCCTGGCTATTTGCGCCGATCATTGAAAACACTCCGGTAACTTCGGGATGCGTATACAATTGATCCTCAACTTTTTGTACTACATAATTGGTTTGCTCGATGGTAGCATCTTTGGGGAGCTCTACCTGCATAATAAACTCGCCTCGGTCACCCATACTTACAAATTCGCTTCCAATAAAACCATAAGCTATCAGCATCAATGAACTAAAAAAAAGCACCACAGTAATGCTCAGAACTACGATTTTGTGCCGCAATGACCAACGCAGCAGACCTACATATTGTGCTGTAATACGATTTAAAAAACTTTCAAAGGCATACACAACACGCCCTGAGATCGTTCTTCGGTTTAATTTTTCCAATCTGGAAAGGCGCGAAGCCAGCAAAGGAGTCACCGTAAAAGAAACAAACAAACTCATCAGGGTAGAAGCTACTACCACCAGAGAAAACTGGCGCAACAAATCCGAAATCAAACCTGTAGTGAGCGCAATCGGCAGGAACACAACCACATCCACCAAAGTAATGGAAAGTGCCGTAAAGCCGATCTCATTCCGACCGTCCAGCGCAGCTTGACGGCGGTCTTTGCCCATCTCGAGGTGGCGATAGATATTCTCTAAGACCACAATAGAGTCATCTACCAGAATACTCACCACCAACGAAAGTGCCAGCAATGTCATCAAATTGAGTGTAAAACCCAGCAGATACATCACAATAAAGGTTGAAACTAGAGAAGCAGGAATGGCGAGCATCACGATAAAAGCATTGCGTAAACTGTGTAAAAAGAGCAGCATCACCACTGCCACCAGAATCACTGCCAGCATCAGATCGTGCATCACGGCATCAGCAGAGGCAAGGGTAAACTCGGTAGCATCCTGTGCCACGGTAAATTCCAGATTTTGAGGGCGGTATGCTTTTTCTAATTTTTCTATTTCTTCGAGTACGAGTTCTTTAACTGCCACGGCATTGGCATCTGTTTGTTTGACCACCAGCAGACCGATCGCATTCTGTCGATTGATGTGGGTGATAGAAGTGATTTCTTTTTGAGTATCTTCTATTTCGGCTACATCTTTTAAGTAAACCGGTGAACCCTGGTCTCGGTTACTGACGACTACGGTTTGCAAATCTTTTAGGTTTTCAAATTTTCCGGCAAGGCGAATGATGTTTTGTTTGCCTTCTTCTTTGATTTTGCCAGTAGGAAAGTCCAGATTGGCATTTTGTATGGCTTGGCTTACCTGAAGCACGGATAAGCGATAGGCCTCGAGTTTGTGGGCATCCAGATTTACCCGAATTTCACGCTCTTCGCCTCCCACCAGTGTAATCTGACCTACTCCCTCAAGGCGGGACAATGAAGGCTGTATACGCTGCTTGATGAGGTCATACAATTCCGTAGCTGGTAATTGCGCTGCCACACCCAGGCGAATAATCGGCATTTCAGAAAAATTGATTTTGCCCAAACTTGGTGCTTTGGCATCATCTGGCAATTCGCCCAGGATACGATTGATCTTGCGTTGGGCATCTTGGATGCCCATATCTACGTCGGTACCGGGTTTTAGCTCTACGATGACCATTGAGTAGCTTTCCTGCGAAGTAGAACGAATGCTCTCGATGTTTTCCATGGAGGCTACGGCATCCTCAATCTTTTTGGTCACGGAGTTTTCGACCTCTGAAGGGGAAGCACCGGGGTAAAGCACAGAAATACTGATAAAGGGATTGTTGAGTTTGGGCAGTAATTCGTAGCCCAACTGTGAGTAGCTGAATACGCCCAGAAAAGTCAGGACTGCGAAAATCACAACGATCAGGCTTGGTCTTTTGACGGCTATTTCGGTTAAGGTCATGGTTTTTATATTAATGAATGATTGACAATGAATAATTGAGTTACAGAATGCTTACTTTGCTTCCTTCCTGGAGATTAATCTGCCCGGTAATTACTACTTTTTCTCCGGCTTTTAGTCCCTCGATGATGCTTACTTGGTCTCCGAAAGTAGAGCCAGTTTGCACTTTTCGGCGGTGTGCAATCTGTTGATTATCTACTACATATACATAAGCATCTTTGAGACTTCCCAAAATGGCCTTGCGTGGTATGAGCAGGTCTTGGCCTTCATAACGAAAATCAAAATAAGCCGTGCCGTACATCCCAGCTTTGAGGGGATTGGCAGTTTGATTCAACAGGCTGATTTCAATAGCAAATCTTTTAGAATCATCCGCTTTGGCGGCAATACTTTTGACTGTACCAGCATAAGTCACACCAGCGTGTACATCCGATTCGATACGGACCGACTGGCCAGGTTGGATTTTCAAGGCTTCTTTGTCGGATACTTTGATGAGCATCTTGAGGCTGCTGATGTCGGTGATTTCGGCAATGGGCGTACCGGGTTGTAAATAAGAACCTTTCTCAATCATTTTTTGATTGATTGTGCCTGAAATGGGTGCTTTAATCAGCGTTTTGGCAATTTGTTTTTTGATTTCTTCTATCTCAAGTTCTGCTTCTCGGTATTCAAAGCGGGCGTCATCTACCTGTTTGCCAGTAGTGGCATTGTTTTGTGCCAAATTCTCGAAGCGACTGAGGTCTTTTTTGCGTCTTTCAAGCCCTAATTGAATGCGGCGAAGCTCACGGCGTAGATCTTCATCGTCGAGTTGGGCAAGTACCTGCCCTTCGGCAATGATATAACCCTGATCGAAAAGCACTTGAATGACCCTTCCCTGCACTTCTGATGCAAAACTAAGCTCACGGTAAGGCTCAAAAGTACCAGTAATCTGAAAATTTCGGCTTACTGTAGCTTTTTTGGCTTCTGCCAGTGCCACAGGAAAAGATTGGACGTTACGCTCTACGATGCGGGCGTTTTCGGCAGCTTTTTCTTTATTGGCATAAAGCGTAAAGGCGATAGAAGCAATGAGGGCGATAATCAAAGATACTGTTCCAAGTTTACGAAGTAATTTCATAGGTCTTGTGTTTTTATGGATGATGGTTTAGAAATTTGTGAAAGAATTTATTTGATAAGGTCATTCAATAAGTTTCCCTGTGACTCGATATAATCCAACTCAGCGAGTTTGAGTTGTACCAATGCCTGCAAATAAAGCGTTTGGGCTTCTTTTTGGGCAGTTTCGGCTTGTAGCAGATCCGAAAGCCCACTAAGTCCTTCCTGATATTGCTGTTGGGTGTTGCGGTAAACATCCTGCGCCAATGCCATATTTTGTTCCTGGTGTTTGACTTGTGAAAGGCGATTTTGGTGTCGATTGCTGATGTCGCGATATTGGCGATTCAGGTCGCGGATGCGATCTTGGGACTCGAGTTCAAGCTTTTTGAGTCTAATTTCAGATTGTTGGATGAGGTTTCGCTTTTGGAAGCCATCAAAGATCGGAATGTCGAGCTGTAATCCAATGACAGACACCCCAAACCAAGTATCTCCTGCGAATAAATTCAGGTTATCTCTCAAAGCCTGTTGCTGGTATTTGGCATAGGCATAAAGTTTGGGATAATACCCTGCCCGAACATGATCCTGTTGAAGGGTTTCAAGTTCGTTTTGTTTGCGAAGTAGGCGCAGATCAAGTCTTTGATCAAAATTGGGCTTTTCTGGGGCTAAAATCAGAGAATTCTCTTGATTATCAGCTTCCAATATAATTTCAGCATCGAGGGGCAACCCGCAAAGGTATTTGAGTTTGTTGAGATGCTCCTGATAGTCTGTCTCCAGACCCTCCTTTTCAGTTTGTAAATTAATCTGATTGACCAGCAGACGATCTACATCAGTTTTTTGTACCAGCCCATTTTCATATTGATATCGTGTAATCTCGATAAGCTGCTGATTTTGTGCTAGATTGGCTTCTACAATGGCTTGTTGTCGCTGCGAGACTTCTGCCAAATAATAGACCCTAGCTGTTTCGTACACAATGGCTTCTCGTGCTTTGTCGACTTGAAGGTCGTTCAACTCTTCTGCTTTGCGAATAGCTTTAAGACCAGAGAAAAAAGACTGGTCAAAAAGCAATTGACGAGCCTCCAATCCGGCGGTCACCTGATACTTCGTACCAAAACGTGCTGGAATTTGTGTACCAGGTTCGCCCCCAAAAACCTCTCCTGGGATCAACTGCGTGGGCAATTGCAGGTTATTATCCATCGCTACTTGGGCATTGATCTGAGGGTAAGCCGCAGACTTGGCCTCCTGAATACGATAATGGGTATTGCGCTTATCTAGCAGAGCAACCTGCACGGTATAGCTGTTTTCCATAGCCAGGCGAAGAATTTCCTTGAATTTTAAGGGTTTTGAAGCTTCAAGCTGCGTCTGAGCATAGACATCCCTCAGACTAAGTCCTACAAGTAGCATCCAAACATAGATTACAAATCGGTTTTTCATGGTTTTGATTTTTAATAGCAATTGAATTAGTAAATTATTTAGTTTTATTTGTACTTTAATTTGTGTTTAGTTCTGTTATAAAAGAACTAATGCTTCGAAAAAAAATGGAATATATACTTCCAATGGTTTTATGGTTATTATTTGTTTCTAAAATTCAGTTTCTTAGGTGAAATACAATTAGTTCTGATAAAAAAGAACCAATTGGCTGTAAAAAAAGCCCAAAAGCTTTTTGGGATAATAGGGAGGAGGTGTCTTGATCTTATACAGGATTTACCTCCTCCTGCCAGGTTTTTCATGCTTATTTAGTTAGACGATACTCCTTTTAGTATATTGTAAGCCTTTCTAAATTTATCTAAATTTTCGTGCCTTACTTTGAGAGAACGCCATTGGTCGGAATTTGGTTTCATTAGTTTGTAAAATTCTTTAAAATGTATTTAGTTCTTTATTTAGAGAACTAAAATTACAAAAAAAATTATTTCACAAAGTTTTTTTCTTCCGCAATTCATCCCAACGCTCTAGAACCTGAGGAAAAATATCCAGGATGATTTCATAGAGCAAAACGACATCTTTTAAGCCTTCATTAAATTCAGGATATTGATTACTTCGGATCTGAAGAGCTTCTTTGAATTTCTCCTTCATTTCTCCGAGGTTTTCTACGCTTGCCTGCACTACCTGCGGCCAAGTCTCCACTTTGAGGCGAAAATAGCGTCTACGATCTCCCGAGAAGGTGATATAATCCACCATGTGTTGGCTTTCTAGGAACTTAATCGTGTTGCTAACGGCACTTTTGCTAGCGTGGAGAAACTCCACGATTTCGTCAAAAGTTTTGTAAGGGGGTTCTGCCAGCATCAGACACCCCAGCAGTCGGCCTGCTAGGGGAGGGTAACCTTCTTTGTCACAGACGATTCCGATACGTTCTACGAGTTGTCTTATTTTATTTTCTTCCATATTATTCTAAAGACGTACAAAATTAATTAGTGTTTTTGGTTCTGCAAATAAAGAACTAAAAAAATTAGAAAAAAGTTTAAAATAAACAAAAGCTAGAGTGTATTCCCAGTAAAAGATTGGCTATTATTTGTTATAGAAATCGACAAGATGACAAGGCATTTGATTATCAGCGAGTTAGTTTTTTAGCCTGAGGGCTATGGTGTTTGTACCTTTGGGCTTGCAGGGTGTAAATATAGAAAAACTACCTTATAAACCTTCACAGGGCAAGTTTTGAAATGATTTACCTTCTCTAAGCTGAGAAAAACACCCTTATTTGACTCTAATTATTACATAAGTTTATGTCTGCCTTCTTTTTGCATAAAAATTGCCGGAGTAATATCAGATAAAATTTTTCCGATATTTCCATGAAATTAACACAGCCCTTCTTCCTGATACTAATTTTGGTATCAAACTTTTCTTTTGTGCTTGCTCAAAAAGGCAGCTTGTACCTTCAGAATTATAATATCCCACAAGTACCTACATCACCCACGACATATTCCATAGATTTAGGAAGCCGTCAATATATGTATTTAGGGGGCAGTTTGGGGGTTTTGGTCTTTAATGGAGTCTCCTGGGATATGGTAGAGACTCCCGGTTCTGTTTTTGCACAGTTGCCTGACCCAGATGATTCCAATAAAATGTATGTAGCTGGCCAGAATTTCTTCGGCTATTTACGCACACTGCCCAATGGTCTAACCCAATTTATTTCTTTGAGTAAAGACGCTACACAGGATTTTAGAATACAAAAAATTGTGGCAGATCAAAACCACGTATTTTTCAAAAGCAATACACAAATTTTTATCTGTAGCAAAACAGACGATTCTTTTCAGCAAATTCTCTCTAGCCCAGCAAACGAGGCTTTTAGCGGTATTTTTCAGTTGAAAGGGCAGATTTTTGTATCCCTTAAATCCAAAGGTATTGCTCAGTTGTTATTCTTGGGCAATTCTTTTGCCCTGAAAGACCTGCAAATTCCAAATTCAGGAGACATACAGGTTGCTATCCCTTTAGATGACCAATATGCCTTACTCAGCAATAGTGCCGATTCGCTCTATTGGTTCAATGGGAAAAGCCTGGTACCTTTCCGACTGGAAAGCAAAGAATACATCCGTAGATTTCACCTGGAGTGCGGTCTACGCCTGCCGAATGGCAAAATTGCCCTGGGTACCCGACTCGCAGGCGTACTTATCATTGACCCCAAAACCCGAAAAACCAACGAAGTCATCAATTTCCAAACCGGATTGCCGGATGACGAGGTGCTTGCCCTAGGGCTTGACCCACAAATGGGCTTATGGATTAGCCACGGACAGGGAATCAGCCGGGTAGATTTACATCTCCCTATCAGGTCATTCTCCACGTATCAGGGTTTGGAAGGACAGGTCAACACAGCCCACCAGCATCATAATGTCTTACTGGTTGGTACCACACAAGGGCTTTTTTACCTCAAAAAAGTAGAAAATTATCTGGAAGCCCAGCAATACCTCCTCGGCAACCCCACAAAAACCAAAGAACCTGCCCTAAAAGTCAAAATCTATGAGGCAAGAAAAGAAACTACCGTAGGCAATTTGATTAATAAGGCATTCGGCAAGGAAAAAGGCGGAAAAGTAGAAGTAATCAAAAATCCAGAACAGCCCGCAGAATCACCCGAAAAATCTTTCCCAGATGAAGAAAGCAAACGAATTTATACACTGCAATCGGTCTCCTATGTGTTTAGCCCTATTCCGGGCATCAAAGCCAAAATAAATCGCATTCTTCCTGCTGCACAGGGGTTACTCGTGGCAAGCAATGGAGGTTTGTTTTATGTGGAGCAATTACAAGCCAAAACACTAATCCCTGATCTGCGCATCAATGCCATCGAACCTGATCCGAGAAACCCTGATCAATTCTGGGTAGCTACCGAACAGGGACTCTACAAACTGAACAAAAAAGGGACGGAATGGTCTAATTCCAGCGTCTTAGAAACGCAGGAACCTTTGAACAGCCTGATTTTTTATAAAAATATGCTCTGGGCAGGAGGCTTTAAGCAAATCTACCGCATCAATCCTGCTAAACTGGGCTCAAAAACAAAAATCTACACATTCAAAAACCCTTATGAGCAGGCAAGTCATTTATTTTTAAAAGAAAACAAGCTTTATCTGGGCACTTGGTCTGCTCAATACAGCTACGTAAGCCTGGTAGATGCCTTTGTCCTCGAAAAAAAGGACTCCCCAAACGCTCTGATCATCCACCACCAGCAAGATTACCAATGGCAGAAGACAGCACTGGGCTGGAAAGGTACAGGATTTGAGCCTTCACAAAATTTCATTTATTCTTTTCTGAATTTTATCCCGGATATTCAGGATATTTATGTGACTAGCAAGCAATCTCTCTGGATCAGCAGCAAATCACAACTCTATCATTTTAATACACAAGGCTATAAATCCTATCCATTTGATGCTGAGGTCGCTATCCATACTTTGAGCGACCGAAACAAAAACTTTTACAAACTCATCCGACCTAAAATCTCTTATGATGCCAAGGCTCTAGATTTGGAGTTTGAGCTGGCGCATCCCTTTTATCTAGGAGATGGGCAAACACGCTTTCAGTATTATCTCCGTAAATTTGACAAAAAATGGTCTGATCTGAAGCCCTCAAAAACCTTTCATTTCTCTCACTTACCCGCAGGCAGTTATACCTTGCACGTAAAAGCATTGAATGCACTAGGGCAGATGAGTCGAGAAAAAAGCTTTAAATTTTATGTCAGTCCCCCTTTCTGGGAAACGTGGTGGTTCTACAGTATACAGACTTTGATCTTGGGCGGGCTGGTTTTCCTATCTTATTATTACAACCGAACCCAAGAAGACCATCGCTGGGGTCAGATTCTGGCAGTCGTGACCATCATTACCTTCTTTGAGTTTTTTGTGTTTATGGTAGAGCCTTATGTCGAGCAATTCTCAGGGGGAGTACCTATCTTTAAATTGTTGATGAATATCCTGCTGGCCGTTTCCCTCAATCCGGCAGAGCATTACCTTAAGAAATGGCTTGCTCAAAAACCAACTAAAACGGTAACAGCAGACCGGGCAGCATAAAGCCTAGTCTGTCAACAATTTACAAATCTGATCGATCTCCCGGGAGGCATCAATAATCATTCTTTTGGCAAGCGAGGCATAATAATCCAGAAATTCATCTTCGGTACGATCCATGTCGCTGTACGAAATATCCAAGCGGCATTGAAATCTGTGGTATTTAAAATTATCGGGATAATTACCGAAAATGATATTTAATTGATTGTGAATGGCGTGGCTTGTGGCCGAAAACAGAATATCTACCGTAGGTTTAGCCCAATGAAGCAAACCCCAGTCTTTAGCATCTTTATAGAGAATGGGCTTGTGTGTTTCGCCGGTACCCAGGGAAATGAGCAGACAACCCTGATCGCGCTCATCCTGATAGTTTTTGAGGACTTCCACAAAGGCAATCATCGAGGGGTTATTGGCATACATACCGCCATCAATCATGTGATATACATCTTGGCTCTCGGCAGGTCTGATCATGGCAGGCTCAAAATACGTTGGTGCGGCAGAGGTAGACCTGGCTACGTCCCGCATTTTGAAGTCATAGCGGCGGTCTTTGTTGGCACGAAGGCTTTTAAAAAGCCAAGTATCCCTTTTATGAATTTCGTAGCTAGTTACTACTACGGTTTTAAGGGATTGACTCAGCCAAACATCTTCAAAATAGCTTTCCAACAAGCTTTCTATGCCTGAAGCAGGGTACTTTTCATTCAAAATATTTGATATGCCCAAGCGATCCATAAAATCTGTTGGGAAGATTTGCTTGCCCTTTTTCAGGTATAGTTCAGACAAGGTTTCGGCGGTGTATTGCGCCTGAGTAGGATTTTGTGGGTCAGGTTTGTTCAAACCCAGGGTTAAGATTCCACCCGTAGAGGTACCTACCATCAAGTCAAAAAGTTGATAAATGGGTTTATGTGTCCGGTATTCTATTTCTGTAAGCATGATGGCAGGAATAATGCCTCGGATACCGCCTCCATCAATGGATAAAACTTTAATCATTGTCTAAAAATCTAAAATTTACTCTTCATTCTCTTCAATCAATTCAAACCAAAACAGTTGGGCATCTGTCGGGTTTTCTTCCCTGGCAGAAAGTATTATTTCCCCCTCTTCGGAGACGCTGAGTACATATTCCGTATCAGAAACAGATGCTATAAGAAAATACCCTTCCGAAGCCTCTATAATATTGAAATAAGCCTTGTCGCCTGTGTCCGTAGAAGCTTCATCCAGATGCTGTGGAGCGATGGCGAATTCATCCTCATTGATGATATAGATATTACCTTCTTCGTCTTTTTTGAGATAAAATTTCTGATAATTATCTTGATTATTTTCTCCAAAATATAAGGAAGATTCTTCGGCATCATTGCCAGAAAATAGGGTCAGTACAGTACTATCCTCGACAACTTTATTTTTGATTAAATAAGGACCTTCTTGGGATATAAGTGAAGCCACTGCATTCTCCTCTTCTGAGGATTCTTCTGATTCTTGAGTATTGGCTGTTGATTCTTGGGTAGCTGTCTCTTGTTCAGCTTGGGCAGGTATCTGATTACTAGATAACCCGGAAAAGAAAGATAATATCAAAAAAAACACAAGCAGACCCACTGCTATCCCAATGCCCCATCGTAGAAGGGGTAGGCGATTGATTGGTTTTGAGGTGTTTAGGGTTTCTTGATTTGAAGCCAAAGGCATTTCTTTTTGAGGATTGGGGCTTTCCAGCGTACGGGCTGCAAGAATCGTTTTGATCAATTTTTTTTCATCTTCTATTTTGCGCTTTTCATCGGCAAAGTTGGCCGAAAGACTATTTTTGATTTTCTGCACAATGTCATCTACTTGCGGAATGATTTCTTCAATTCTTTCTATTTCATCGTTATACATTTTGGTATCCAGCCCTGCGGTCACAGCCTTGGTGCGTAAGGCTTCGTATTCGGTCTTTTTTTTCTTAAAATGCTCTAGCATCTCAATCGGAAACTCCGGCTTAAAGATTTCCTGGTCGAATAGTACAGGCAAAAAACTAACTTTTTTATGGAATTCTTCCTGTTTGAGCCTTTGGATAGATTCCAAACTTACCCAGGGAGAAAACAAGCTGTTTCGGGTCACTAGTAGTACTGTAAAGTGGGTATCTTGTAAACCAGCTTCTAATCGGTGTTGTATATCTGCACCCAACTCCAAAGAAACTTCATCTAAAAAATACGTAATTCCTTCCCGATCGAAAATGTTTTTAATGTATGTTTTGGCTTCCTGATCTTTGGTACTATAGGAAATAAACACATCCTTTTGAGTGGATTCACTTACTGAGGGCATACTTTGTTTAAGTTTGTTTATCTACAAACTGCAATTTAGATGTATTTTTGATGATTAGAAATATTTTATGTTTTTTTTGGCTTAATTGATACCCTGAATATAGTGATTGGAAGCGCAAAATACCAAGTTCCCGCCAGTCTTCATACCAGTGGGTTGATCTGAGCGAGACGAGTCAGACCAGTGGGTTTTTGATAATAGAAAACCTTTGGTTTTGTCGCTATAAAATATTTTGCCAATTGTCAAGAAAGTTTTATCTTTATATGAACGCTAGGTAGTACTTTAATCGGTTTAAACATCATATTAATTTCTTGTTACTACTCAGGTATTTTAAAGTTGAGAAAAAAAGGGAATATTATCAAAAAAAAGCGTAAATTTGTTTAATGAGTGATAGAGAAAAGATAGCCTACTTAGAAGCCCAAAACGCTTTATTATCCCAAGAGAACCAAAGACTGGCATCCATAGTGGTTAGTTTGGAATCAAAAGTAGTGACTTTGCTCGAACTTCTACAAAAACAAGGTGTCGCCAAAGATTCTCGTAACT
>JANRIC010000174.1:0-50356 GCA_033765345.1 Microscillaceae bacterium | reverse complement strand
TGTCTTCTTTTTGGTAGGCTACTTCAAAGAACTTGAAGATGAACTCAGCAAGCACCCACTTGCTGAGTTTATATGCAGACTTGCCTTATCAAAAGGCAAGGTTACTGCCTTTTTTCTCTTGGAAGGTTTAGAAAAACTCATTGCCTTTCAAGAAGTAGCTTTACAAATGAAAGAACACAATATCTCTAAAGAAGATGTCTATGAACTTTTAGACCAACTTAATCTTAAATAAAATGACTTCTCCGAAGTTATCAGTATTTAAGAAAAAATCATATTTTCTAGCCAAAATAAAATAACAAAGAAAAACCATGAAATTGAAACTCTATTTTATTATTCTAATCACCGTGATCACTGTCTCAGAAAGCACTTTTGGGCAATATGTACCCAAAGAAAAACGCAATGGACAAGCCAAAAAAGACAGCACATCCACCCAAAAAAATCCCAATCCTACCACATCTACCCCTACAACACAAAAAAGCGAAAAAGAAAAAAAATCCAGGGTCAAACCCAGTGAATTAGCGGAACAAAGTTTTTGGCAAAGACTGACCCTAGGCGGTAATACCGGTTTTTCTTTCGGAAACCCCACCGTCATTGACCTTTCTCCCTTGTTGGGTTATCGCTTCACTGAGCGATTTGTGGCAGGTTTTGGCGGGAATTATCTCTATTATAAAGGTAATGATATTGTGGGATTGGTGAATGGAATACTTGTAAATCTGGGCAATATCAAGGGAAGTTACTACGGCGCACGCAGTTATGGGCAGTATTTTGTAGTACCGCAGGCATTTATATGGGCTGAACTAGAGGGCATGAATGTTGAATATTTTAATGAGAATCAGGGTCGTATTGATCGTCAGTGGCAGTTAGCTCCTTTGGTGGGAGGAGGTTTTTTTCAAAGTATTGGAAATAGCCGCTCGGGTTTTTCAGCTACTATTCTTTATAATATCAATCATCAAAGCGGTATCTCGTGGCGAGGCACACCCTGGGTAACGAGGGTCGGTTTTAATTTTTGATTTCCTCTCAAAACCCACACTTGCAAGAAATTAAAAACTTTCAAAGTGCTTAATTGTATGCTTTGGGCTATTTTTGAGTATACATTGATATTTAAAGCTCTTATGGAAAAAATACTTCAAAACGATTTCTTAAAAGTAAGCTGGGATCAGCCCTCTGCTTTGCTTTCCGTAGAATGGTCTTCAAAAACCGAAGCCATGTCCGATAAAGAATATAAAGATTTGCTCATGACCATTTCTGGGTTTATTCTAAAAAATAACATAAAAAAGTGGCTGGGTGATACCAAAGAATTTGCTTTTGCTATTTCGCCTACTTTGCAGGAATGGACATCTCAGGAATTCAACAAACGCCTTTTGGATGGTGGACTTGAAAAAATGGCACTGATCATTCCTAAGGAGTTTTTTGCCAATCTGGCCGTACAACAAACGATCGATGAAATGCAACAAACAAATCATGAAAAAAGCTTCGAAACCAGATATTTTGACAATATCAACGATGCTATTAGTTGGTTGAATTAAGCCTAAAACCTAATCGTAATGGTGTGCAAATCGTTTTCGTAAGCATAATGAATCTCAAAACCACTTACATCGCAGATTTTTTTGACAATAGCCAGTCCAAGCCCCAACGAATTAGAAGCCTGGTTATCTTTGCGGAATCGCTCAAAGAACAAATCCGTTGATCCTTTGGGCGGTTTCCCTGTATTACAGATTGTAAAAGAATACGGACTTAAATGCAGGCTGATGATTCCCTGGTTTAAGTTGTGTTTGACAGCATTTTTGATCAGATTGGAAAAAAGAATATCCGCCAGCAAAGGTGCCATTTGTACGGATACATCGAGGTCGAGGTCTGTCTCTAGGGTGATTCCTTTCAGGCGAATGATTTCTTCAAAATTATCCAAATGGCTTTCAAGTATCTGATTGAGGTTCACTTCCTTTACGTGGTCTTCAAACTCGTGATTCTCGATGCGTGTAATTAAGGCCAAAGCCTTGCCCAGTTGAGAAAGTCGGGAGGTAGAAGTATAAGCAGATTGTACGAGTTTACTTTGCTCAGTGCTTAATTCGCCGGTACTCAACAACATCTCAAGCTTCACTTTGATAATGGCTAACGGCGTTTGGATTTCATGCGAGGCGTTTTCAGTGAATTCCTTGAGATTGTTATAATCTCGCTGGATTTGTCCGGTCATATCAAGCACCAGTCGGTTGAGCTCCTGAAACTCGTAAATATTAGTGGGCTGCAATACCAAAGGTCGGTTTTCCCGGATTTTAAAATTTTTGATTTCTTGAAGGGTATGATTAAAAGGCAGCCATATCCTGCGGGAAAGAAAATAATTAAAGACCACAAAAATAATCAAAAAACCGACAGCCAGATAATATACCGTACCGATTACGGCTTCTATTTCATCATTCTGCTCGTCAAAATATTTAAAAATAGTAATGTGATACAGTTGACCGTTTACGACTCTGACCATGGTCTTTTTCTTATAAGGTGCATGCCAAGTACCATTAAACATAGTAGTGTCAATGATTTTATCGGGAATGAGCAGGGGCTTGTCAAGAGGAATAGCACGATAACGCTCACTCATTACTTCTTCGCCTTGCAGGATTCTCTCCCGAATTTTGGATTCTTTGAAGTCGAAATATTCGTTTACGTCTTGGTCAATCCACATAAAAATCAATTGATAGGAAATCATCCCACCAATACAAAAAAAAGCCATAGACAAAAGCAAGTGATAAATCGTGGTTTTTGTAAGTAATTTCATGATGCGGCAAATTTATAACCCATTCCGTAAACTGTTTTGATATAATTATCTCCCCCCTTTTCCTGAATTTTACGGCGAAGGTTCTTGATATGTGTATAAATAAAATCAAAAGAATCAGCCATATCCATGTGATCTCCCCACAAGTGTTCTGCAATAGCTTCTTTGGTCAGTACCCTGTTTTGATTATGAATAAAGTAAATGAGTAGCTCATATTCCTTGCGGGTGAGCTCTAGAAGTTGTTCATTGACCCATGCTTCCGTATTACTGATGTCTATTTTGAGTTGCTGGAAGATCACCTCATTGTTGCCGTCAAAATTTTTTCGGCGAATAATGGATTTTACCCTGGCATTTAATTCAGCCAAATGAAATGGTTTGGTGATATAATCATCGGCACCCAACTCTAGTCCTGTCAATTTATCTTCCAGCGAATCCTTGGCCGATACAATAAGTACCCCACTCTGAATACGCTGATTTTTGAGATACCTGAGTAAATTCAGCCCATTTCCATCGGGAAGCGTGATGTCCAACACGACAAGGTCATACGTATACACCTGTACTTTTTCCAAAGCATCTTCATAATGAGCCGTTTTCTCACAAATAAAACCTTCATTTTCCAAATAAGTGCAGATGGTATCCCGCAGTTCCTTTTCATCTTCTACAATCAGTATCTTCATTTCAGCAAGTTTTGTTACAAAAATATGATCTAATTCTGAAAATAATTTGAAGTTGCTTCATAGATAATTTTTCAACTATTGGTATTAATTTAAGGGGTCAAAATACATGAATATGAATAAAAGCATTTTTCCAAAAATAATTCTTTTCCTCATTTGCTTTTCTACGCTTAAAGCACAAGTACCTTCCAACCCTTTGGGGCTTAACCCCCTCCGCCTTAAATGGCAACAAATCAATACTGACAAGGTTCAAGTAATCTTCCCACAGGGGCTTGAACAACAAGGGCAACGTGTAGCAAATACCGTTCATTACCTTTGGAACAACCAAAACCAAAGCATCGGCGACAAACCTCAAAAAGTCAGTATTTTATTACAAAATCAAACCACCATACCCAATGGTTTTGTAACGGTCGGACCTTTTCGTTCTGAGTTTTATACCACACCTCCCCAATTTAATTTTAACGGTACCGCCGATTGGATCGACATGCTGGCCATCCACGAATACCGCCACGTACTACAGTTTTCCAATTCTCGCAAAGGTATTACTTGGCTTGCCAAAAATACGCTCGGCTCTTGGGCTTGGGGGGGAGTAGCCGGAACTGCCCTGCCTCGTTGGTTTTTTGAAGGAGATGCCGTAGTGACCGAAACTGCCCTCTCACAGGCAGGTAGAGGGCGGCTTCCCGAATTTGACATGGAATACCGCTCTTTGATCTTGGACAACAAAACATATAATTATGAGAAAGCTTCGGCAGGTTCACTCCGAGATTTTGTACCCAATCACTACAATCTGGGCTATTACATGACTGCCTACGCCCGCAATCACTTCGGGCAAGAGATATGGAAAAACGTACTCAACGATGCCGTAAAATACAAAGGTCTTTTTTATCCTCTCAGCCATAGCCTAAACCGTAGAACTGGGCTACGTACTCCGGAGATGTACCGAGCTATGATCAAAGAATTGGATAGTACCTGGAAGGCACAAGAAAACAAACTTACGCTTACACCTTTCAAAAAAATCAACACTAAACCCAAAAAAACAATCACCAATTATTCGCTGCCTCAATATCTGGGGGCAGAAGCTGATGGCATCGTCGCCGAAAAACAAGGCTTTGATCAAATCCGCACGATTTGTAAAATCAACCCCCAAGGAGAAGAAAAAATGCTTTTTACCCCTGGCAATTACAGCACCCGCAATGCCTCACTTTCTACCAATGGTGCTTTGATTTGCTGGGCAGAATGGACTTATCATCCGCGCTGGGGCAATCGTAATTATTCTATCATCAAAATCTACGATTTGCGTAGCGATACCAAGCGCAAACTCACCTCCGAAAGTCGTTATTTTTCACCAGCACTCAATCGAGCAGGCACTCAAATCGCAGCCATTGAGGTGACCGAAGATTTAAAATACAGCCTCGTAATTCTGAGCGTCTTTGATGGCACCGTCGTACAAAAAATAGAAAATCCCGAAAATATATTTCTCTCTATGCCCCGTTGGCTCGATGACGATCAGAGGGTAGTGATGGTAGCCCAACAAGGCGAGTCTAACTGGATTCAACTGACCGATACCCAAAACGGACAAAGCCAACAACTTGGCGAAAAAACTACCTTTCAGCTCACAGCACCCTTTGCCCATGGAGCATATATCTATTTTTCGGGCGCATATACAGGCATCAACAATATTTTTGCTGTGAAACTGGGTGAATCTACCCTCTATCAGGTTACTTCGGTACGATTGGGAGCTTTTCAGCCTTCGGTTTCTCAGGATGGCAGCAAACTGGTCTATAGTGATTTTACCAGAATGGGCTTTGACCTGGCTGAGATCGAGATCAAACCCGAAACCTGGAAAATTTATAATCCAAATCAAGAAAAAAGCAGCATCACTTATTTTGAAAAAATTGCAGCGCAGGAGGGCGGAAGCATCATTTCCAAAATCCCGAATGAAAAACTAGAGGTTCGCAAATTTAAAAAATGGAGTGGGATCATCAATCCACATAGTTTACTACCCACGCTTTTCCCGCCGACTTATGGACTAAGGCTTCTATCCGATAATAAATTCAGTACGTTCTCTACCCAGCTTGGTATCACTTACAATGCCAATGAAAGCGAATTTACTTATTCGGCCGACCTGACGTATGCGGAGCTTTTTCCGGTGATCAACATAGGGTATAGCCGGTCTAATCGGGAGCGTACTTTTGGAATTTTTGACCAAGCTAGTGATACTACGGTATTTCTGACGCTCTTTAATGAAGAATGGGTGGAAAATGATGTGTACATAGGTCTGGAACTTCCTTTTAATTTGGGGCGCAACAGCTTTTTTAATCGACTTAGGCTCAATGCTGATTTTCATGTGCTAAACATAGAAACAGCCAATCGTTACAGAGACCCTTCTATTGAGCCTAGTTTATTCAGAGTGAATAATCCAGGAAGTTTTCAGTCTTCATTCTACGGTCCTCCGGTAAGTGACGTATTTTCAGCCATCGATCTCAGGCTTAGGTATGGAAGCCAACAAGCGGCGGCAATTCAAAATTATAATCCCCGATTTGCACACTTCTGGGATATTAGATACCGTAAAACTTTGGGCAATCATGCCGTGGAAGGAGATGTTTTTTTAGCAAGATTGGATATTTTTCTGCCGGGAATCGCAAGAAATCACAGCACTCAGATCAATCTGGCTTATCAGGCCGAGGAGTTTAAGGACAATTACAAATTTCGAAATTTATTCTTTTATCCTCGTGGTTTCGGCAGTGTAATCAGCGATGATATATTTAAAGTAGGATTTAATTATGGTTTCCCACTGATTTTTCCTGATATTCCGGTGGCTTCTTTTCTATTCATCAAAAGTATAAAAGCTAATCTTTTTCTTGATTATGCTAACTATACCGAGGATGTATTTAATGATGCCGGAACTCCTGCCAAAGTTAATCTGAGCTCTGCCGGACTTGAACTTACCTTTGATGTACGTGCCTTTCGATTGCTAGAAGTGGAATTAGGAGCACGATACAGCTATAAATTGAAAAATCCATTCAGAGGGGAAGACAATAAATTTGAGTTTCTTTTACTTCGGATAGGTATTTAAATAAATTTAAAACGTGAAGATAGCTGTTGCAGAGGTGCAGGAGCTTCATGCGATGATTGCTAGCGAATTAAATCATTAAAGGCTCTTTATGAAATTACTTGAAACTTATTTATTTACACATTAAGAAGGGCAACGACAAGGTCGCTTTGAGCGACCTTGTCGTTTGAATAGATTTATCTTCAAGTAAAATCATAAAGAACCTCATTAAACCAAAACACGATGAGTTTTTTAAAAGCAGCCTGGAGAAAATTGATCCTGGCAAATTACGTGATTGAACCCGCACTTTTGACTGAATTTGTGCCTTTTGGTACGGAGTTGGACTTATGGCAGGGCAAGTGTTATGTGAGTCTGGTAGGTTTTAAGTTTGTAGATACACAGGTATTGGGGCTGAAGATTCCTTTTCATACGCATTTTGAAGAGGTAAATCTTCGCTTTTATGTCCGTAGAAAAGAAGGACAGGCATGGAAAAGAGGCGTGGTTTTTATCAAAGAAATCGTACCGAGGTCAGCGATCTCCTGGGTGGCCAATACCCTTTATGGAGAAAACTATGAAGCATTGCCCATGAAGCACGTCTGGAGCGAAACCGAAACGCAGCTCCAGGTCAGCTATTATTGGAAAAAAGAATCAGCCTGGCAGACCTTGCACGTGCTGGCAAATAAAAAAGCAAAGGAAATCGAAGCAGGCAGCGAAACCGAATTCATTACAGAGCATTATTGGGGATATGCCCGCATAAACGACCAAAAAACCAATGAATACCAGGTCACCCACCCACGCTGGATGACCTATGAAGTGCTTCATCACGAGATTGAGGTGGATTTCGGGGTAGTGTACGGACAAAAATTTGAATTCTTAAACCGCCAACAAGCCGCATCTGTAATGCTGGCAGAAGGCTCAGAGATCGCCGTAGAGCCTAAGCGTACCATTCTTTAAAATGACTACCGCGGATGAAGCCCTGGCACAAATCCACGCCAGAAAATATTTTGAAAAATACCTTCACAAACAAAAAGAAATTGTCTTGGTAGGAGCAGCTTTTGATGAAGAAAACAAAACTCTCAAAGAATGGAAAAGTGAAACCTGGACGAATTTATAATGATCAATCATTTGGTACAAAAAAAGCCCAACCTTCAATCTGGGGGGGCTTTATTCAAGTAATAGGATGAATCCTACATCTGCAAACAAGTTATCTTATTTACTCATTGTTGATTGCTTTCGTTTTTTTGGATGATTTGCCCAACTGAAATGTGCGGGAAATGTTGAATCCAAAATGAATATCGCCTTCAAAAAAGTCTCCTGTGGTTTCTGCGATAAAGCCTTTCTCGATCATGGCCTGAGCATTGGTAAATTGTAATTGAAATACATGTCCACCTGTCTCAATGTCAATACCTATAGCCAATACATTTTGGTTTACCCCTTGGATGATGTCATTAAACTGATAATAATATTCCAGATTCAAAGACATACGTTTGGTAAACTTAAACCTCCCTCCTACTCCTAGAGCGAAAATATCATTGTCTAGTGTTTGTGCAGGCACTTGGTTGCGATGAATTAGCGTGGGCATCAGTTGTAAAGAGAGCCTTTCGTTGAATTTGCGGGCTAACAAAAGCTGATAACTGTAGAACATCCGATCCGAAAAGCTTTCGTCGGCTTCGGGGTCGGTACTTTTGAGTGTTTTGATCACAACACTGGCAAAAGCCGTCAGACTGATCGGCATGGATTTGGCTCCCTGGCTTTGGCGCAAAACCCTGACTTTGAGGAAACCATCATAGTTTTTCTCAAAAGAACTGCGCCCAACCCCCAGATTAATAAAATCCGTAACGCCGTACTCCAGTGCAAGGCGGATATTGGAGGCATCCAAGCCGAATAAATCATCAAAACCAGAATTTAGCGTCCCAAAACGGTGTGAAATGAGAAAATCCAATTCTTTTTTTTTCTTGGTTTCTACCGAATGTCCATTGATCAGCCGAGTACCTTTGAAGGTTGCCGACACAAAATCTTTTTGCGTATCTTGTTCTTTGTCCAATTCTTTGAGCAGGTCGTCTTGGGCTTTCAGAGAGATACTTCCCAGGAAAAAAATAAGCAATGTAAGAAGAATGAATTTGGAATTTATGGAAGTCATATTTTTAGGGTTTATGCGGTTCGTAAGCGAGATGAAGTGTCACTTCTACCGTTTCGGCAATATTATCGATAAGAAGTTTGGGGATTTTGATCTCAAAATCCTTGACGGTGAGGTTAAATTTGGAATCAATCGTGATCTTATGCTCTTTGATGGTGACTGTACCGGTAGTAGTAATCAACTTACTTTTACCGTGAATATTGATTTCTCCCTGAACGTTTGCCGTGTATTTTCCATCTTTTGTAAAGTTAATAGCGTTCAGATTTTTGATAACTCCTTTAAAACTGGCTTTGGGGTATTTGGCAGATTCCACATAGTTTTCGTTGAAATGTTCTTCCATCAGTGCCTTTTCAAATTTAAAGGCTTTCATCAGCATAGAAACAGCAATTTCTCCTTTTTGCGTGTCCAAAATGCTGAGTACTTGTTGGTTGCTTGCTTCAATATTCTCCAGAGGAGCTCTCGAGAAGAAGGTAGCTTTGCCGTTACGGGTGATAAATTGAGTTTGGGCAGTGAGATGCAAAAACCCCGAAATCAAATAAAGTAGACAAAAGATTGCGTGTTTTTTCATAAAAAGGTGTGTTGATATTTATTCGTTGATCATACATTTAACCATAATTACATCCATCAAATAACCAGAGCAAAAGCCTTTGATGGTCACTTTATCTCCTACTTTCAGGTTTTTGATTTTTTCTGTTTCAGTTTGCAGCAAAGCGGCACTTACCCCACCGATCTCTGATTTGTCGCCAAGTGTGATGGTCATACTTCCATCGTCTGCGGGGCTGATTTGCTTGATGAGCCCTTT
The DNA here is from genome assembly GCA_033765345.1 of Microscillaceae bacterium. GTDB lineage: Bacteria > Bacteroidota > Bacteroidia > Cytophagales > Microscillaceae > JANRIC01. The sequence continues at coordinate 40,927 of JANRIC010000174.1, read as the reverse complement.
TACCTCGATGATTTTATCCAGGTATTTGGCATCTGCTGCGGCTTCATCTTCGGTATAAGACTTTAAAAATTCTTGGGCAGTTACTATAAAATCGGCTGGTTTTCCGGATGCTTTGGGATGAGGTTTGTAATACATGTATCCAAAAGCAAAGGCTAAACCCAAAAAAACAAGGAGCAGACTGCCCAGTAGCATTCTACTATTTTTTGATTTAAACATCATTATTTTTTACTAGTTTATTTATTCAATCATTTGCTTAATTATTGGGTGCACCGTCATCTACCCAGCAGGCGATGAGGTCAATTTGAGCCTGAGACAGGGTAAGACCACCTCGGGGCATTGTCCGGTTGCCGGTACGGACTTTAATGCGGGCGGCGGAGCTACGCACGTTTTCCAAACTTCTGAGATCAGGGCTTTGCGCTCCCCCATGGCAGGCGGCTAAGGCGCAATTTTGATCAATAATGGGCTTAATATCATTCAGCAGGCTTGTTCCGGTAGTGATTTGAATGTCTTTTGAGATTTCGCACCCGTTGGCATCTACCCCCTGTACGGTGTACATTCCTACGGGTAGATTGGCAAAGACTGCTCCGGTTTGAAAAGCACCTCCGTTGATTCTGAATTCGTAAGGTGTTTGTCCGCCGCTTGCCTGCACTTGGATGGATCCTTGTGAAGTACCACAGGCACTTGCTTGAGCCTGCAAATCTATATTGATTCCGTTGAGATTTTTTACCTCTACAGTTTGGGTAGCCGTACAATTGTTTTCATCCAGGACTTTGATTGTGTAATTTCCGGCGGCTAGATTATTAAAAGTGCCTACATCCTGTGGGTCAAGCTCATCCAGTTGAAAGCGAAGGATTCCAGCACCGCCTGTTGCTGAAACGCTTATACTACCTTCATTTACCCCACAATCGGTATCCGTCACCTGATCAATACTCAGGCTAAGGTTGGGGTCACAATCTGAGGGGCCGAGGAGTTTTTCATAGGTACAAGACTCGAGGCCAAGTATAAAAATTAGGAGAAAAAGACTTAAGTGCGTTAGAGACTTCATAAATGGGTAAAATAAAAGTTTAAGTAGATAAAGAACAGGTTGTCATTGTAAAAATAACAACCTGTTTGTCAGATACTATTCAGGAGCTTGGGCAGCCTCCTCATCTGTCACAAACCATACGCCACCCACGTTGTGTCCTTTGGTTTCACCTCTTTGGCTATCACTGTTGTAGTAATACAAAGGCCAACCACGATAAGTGGCTTGTTGCTGACCGTCGGTACGTGTGAATATTCCAAAATCAGCAGCTGTCAAAGAAGAAGGCAGTTTATTGACATCTATCTTGAAAAGCGGCCAGTTGTCTTCACACGTGCCATCACAATTACTGGTATTGTTGCTGTCATTGGTAAAATAATACAGGGTGCGGCCAGATAGATCAACGAGGTATTGGATTTCGGAGCCTCCTACGGTTTGTTTGGCCAGCATCACGTCATAGTCGGGTTTGGCTACAAACCAAACCGAACCCACGTTTTCGCCCTGCGTTTGTCCGGCTGCTTCAATGACTCCATCAGAGTTTGGAGAATAATAATACAGCGGCCATCCTTTGAAAGTATTTTGTTTTTGTCCGTCGCCACGGGTAATTACGCCAAAATCTGCGGCGCTTAATCCAGTACCAACTATCAGATTTTCCTCAAAAAAGATCGGCCACACATCGAGGCAGCCTCCGGTACAGTTGCTAATTGTTTGGGGGTCACGGGTAAAGAAGTACAGCGTACGGCCTTGATCATCAACCAAAATATTACCGAATTGAGCGTTATTGCTTACCAATACATTCGGTTCATTTTCAGGAGTTGGCGTTTCATCACTGTCTTCACTGCACGAAACCATCAGCAAAGCACTTATTCCTAAGCATAAAAACATAAAAATCCCCTTGAAAAACATAGTTTGTTTTTTCATTTTCATTAAATTTTTTAAATAAAAGAATAAATTGACTGTTTATTTTTTGTTAGAAATCAAGTCGACTTTGATTTCAAAGAAAAATTTTGAGAAATTGCTTAAGCTTTTTTAGTCTCTATGATCGCCTTTACAAGCCAGCTTGGGATTTGGTTGCCTAAGACATGGATTTTTTTTAATTGCTTCTTTCATAGGCTTGGCACGAACCTCATTAACCTCACAAAAACAAATATTCTCCGGTAGTTTTTCTCTCGAGGACCTGTTGGGATAGGTCGGAAAGGTGTCGGAATAGGTCTTAAGACCTCTTGGGATAGGTTAAATATCAGCATTTTGTTCTTTGTTTACCTCTATGCTGTGCTTTTTAAAAAAATTACCATTCTCTAAAAATTGAATATTTCAATTTCAGAAGAATGGCAATTGATCTCGATGTTCGATCAATTATATCTCAATTTTATCCACGATACCGTCTACAATGCCATATTCCAGAGATTCTTTGGCATCCATCCAATAGTCGCGGTCAAAGTCAGTCATAATTTTTTCAAAACTTTGTCCACAATTTTCAGCCAGGATTCTGGCACCAAGCTCTTTGGTTTTGAGGATTTGTTTGGCTTGAATTTCCAAGTCAGATGCTCTTCCTTGCATATAACCGCCGATGCTGGGCTGGTGAATCATTACTTCAGCGTGGGGGAAGATAAATCTACGCCCTTTGACTCCGGCAGAAAGCAAGATTGAACCCATCGAAGCCGCCAGCCCCAAACAAACGGTAGAAACCGGTGAGCTGATTAGGTTCATGGTATCCATAATGGCCATGCCAGCAGTCACCATACCACCAGGGCTATTGATATAAAATACGATTTCTTTGCCGGGGTCTTCGGCTTCGAGATACATCAGTTTGCTGACGATGCTTTTGGCAGATTCATCCATGACAGGTCCCCAAAGAAAGATTTTTCTTTTCTGGATAAATTTTTTATTGTAAATATTAATTCCGCTAAGGTTTTCTACCATTTCGTGCAGCGGGTTGATGTTTTCGTCATCTTCGTCTTCAAAATGAATCATATATAAATGCTGTTTAGTTGAAAATCAAAATTAGTTCTTTTTTATGAAATCAACAATCATTCAACACAGGGGTCCGTCAAATCTAAGATTAAATCCATAGACTGTAAACAAAGTATAAAAATTTTACACGTATTTTTTTTGGCTTTGAGTTTAGGAAATAATCACTAGACGATGGTCCGTGGATTAAATACTAGCGGGTTGCTTCCTCCATTTCAATTTGCCTCAGATCCACGGGTACTACGCTTGATACGCCATCTTCTATCATAGTCACTCCATAAAGAATATCAGCCATAGACATGGTGCGTTTGTTGTGGGTTACGAGGATAAACTGCGAATCTTTGGAAAATTCACGGATGATGTTGTTGAATTTATCGGTATTGGCATCATCCAGGGGTGCGTCTACCTCATCAAAAATACAAAAGGGTGCAGGTTTGAGCAAATAAAGGGCAAATAGCAATGAAATTGCGGTGAGGGTTTTTTCTCCGCCCGAAAGTTGATCTATGGTCAGGGGGCGTTTGCCTTTGGGCTGGGCTACGATATTGATATGAGATTCGAGGGGGTCATTGGGATCACTGAGTATCAAATCGGCTTTGTCTTCGGCTGAAAACAGGGAGCGGAATACTCTTGTAAAATTAGTTCGAATTTTTTCGTAGGCTTCCATAAAAGCGGTACGGGCATATTCTTCCATTTCGTGGATGATTTTGAGCAGAGATTGTTTAGACTCGATCAGATCGGCTTTTTGTTTGGAGATTACATCAAATCGTTGCTTCATTTCTTCGTAAGCTTCTAAGGCCATGGGGTTGATACTACCTATTCTTTCCATTTTTTGGCGGAAGCCGTCTATTTGTTCTTTGAGTTCTTGCTCTGAAGATACTTCTTCCCCTTCCTGAAGTTCTTCCGGGGGTTTCTGGAGTAGTTCATCCAGATCGACCTGAAACTCCACCGAAAGCCGCTCTCTGATTCCGGTCAGGCTGAGTTGGGTTTCGTGAAGTTTATGATTAAGTTCTTGTAGAATATTATCCGATTGGTCTTTTTGATGTTGAAGGTTTTTGGATTCTTTTTCAGAATCGGTGATTTTGGCTCTTAGTGAGTAATAATCTTTTTCGGCACTTTGTACATTGAGTTCATAACTTTCGCTTTGTGCTTCAAGAGCCAAAAGATTTTCATCATAATTTTCCTGGCTTTCCAGGAGTACTTCCAGATCGGTTTCGGCTTGTTTGAGATCAGCTTCTAGCCTGGACAATCTTTCTTTGACTTCTTCGGTGGAATTTTCCTGATAGCCAATTTTTTGATCCAGGTTATCAATCAGGTTTTGTTGTTGATGGTATTTGATATTCAGTTCATTATATCGGGATGACTGCACGCTGAGTGATTCACTCTCAAACTCAAACTGCTCTCGGAGGTCATAGATTTGATCTTCCAGTTCGTGGAACACTTCTTGTTCTTCTTGCATTTGAGGGCTTAGGCGTTCAATTTCTTGGGTAACTTCAGCGATTTTCTGTTGAATTTCTTCATTGCGCTGGAAGTTGCTCTCAATAATCTGACTTAGTTGTTCCTTTTTGCTGCGTAGAGCCACGTATTTTTCATTGATCTCATTGAGGTGTCTGCCTGTTTGTTGGTAGGCTTCTTTGAGCGACTTATTTTGCTTGAGGCTTTGGAGATTACTTTGTTTGAAAGTAAGCGTTTCTCTCAATTCGTGGATGACTTTGTCCAGTTCCTGGATTTCGGATTCCAGTTTTTCCAGGTTTTTGATACGTCCGATTCTTTTTCCTTCAAAAGAGCCGATAGAACCTCCTGTAAGGCTAAATTGCCGACGAATTACTTCGCCTTGAAGAGTCACATAATTTTTTTCTGAAACTGGCATTTCACGAATATCATCGGAGTGCGTGATGATATACAAATCTTTGAGCAAATGATCGACCAGGGCTTCGTGTTCGGGATCAAAATTGACGATATCCAATGCCGGGATGGGGGCGTGTTCGCTTTGTGTGCTTTTGATTTCGGCGGGGCTGAGTCCACCGAAAAACAAACTTGCTTCGGGGTTTAGATGTGTATGATTTGGCTCATTTTCAGGGTTTTCCAAGAATTCGAGAATAAAAAAGTTGGCTTTTCCTTTTTGAGATTTCTGTAAAAGGTCAATGGCTTTAAAAGCTTCCCATTGGGTATTGACTATATAATAATTGATCCAGGGATCGAGATAGTTTTCAATGGCGGTTCTATATTTTTCGTGGCAGGTGATGATATCAGAAAGCAATGGAATACTTTGAGCCCATTGTGAGTTTTTTTGTAAGAATTTGATGGCTTCGGGAAAGCCCTCCATGTTATCGACCAGGGATTTGGTGAGGTCAAATTCATTTTTTTTGGCATCCAAGAGTCGTTTTTGGCGATCATATTGGGTGCGTATTTCTTCTATTTCTTGCTCTAATTCTTGTACTTCGGAGGCTTTGCGTTCTTCCTTGTATTGAAGTTCGGTGAGTTCGCGTTTGGCTATTTCAAGCGAGGTGGTCGTTTTCTCGAGCTCCAGCTCGTACGTATGGAATTCATCACGAAGCTGGTTATTCTGCTGTACGATGTTCTCAAGCTCTTGCTTGGAGGAGGAAAGGCGGGTTTGTTTGACTTCGATCTGTCGATTCAGTTGATTGATTTCGTTTTGTTTATTATTTAGGAGTTCTTCATTGACTTTTAATTTGCGTTGGATTTCCTGGGTTTTGGCTTTTTGGTCATCGAAGGTGGTTTTAAGTTCGGCAAGCTCCAATTCAGATTCATTCAAAATTTTTTCTAGCGAATTTTTTTCTTCTGTAAATTGCCGGATGTCATTTTTGAGGCGAGTCTGATTTTGAAGGTCTTCGTTAATTTGACGGCGGATGGTATCGATTTTTTCATGAAGGAAATGAATTCGCTCGTGTTTGAGCTTTTTTTCATTTTCGATATTTCTAATTTTGGCTTTGTGTTCGTTGAGGAGTTTTTGTTTGAAAGCCAGATTTTTTTCAAAATGATCGAGTTGGGTTTTCTCCGTATCTAATTCGGTATCTAAATGAACGAGCCTTGTCTGAATTCCCTGACGGGTTTCGGTTTCCACCTGGATTTTAGTACGCAGTGATTCGAGGGCATCACCTTGTCGGCTTACGGCTTTGCGGGCATAAATAAGGCTTGCTTGTCGGTATTTTCCCTGAAGCTTGAAGTATCGTTCGGCTTGTTTGGCTTGTCTTTCGAGCGATTTAAGGTTTTTCTCGATTTCAAAAAGCAGGTCTCCTACCCTTGCCAAATCCTTGTCTACGGCTTCCAGGCGGCTAAAAGATTCTTTTTTTCGGGTTTTAAATTTGGAAATTCCGGCTGCCTTTTCAAACAAGTCACGGCGGGCGTAGAGCTTATCATTCAGAATTTCATCTACTTTTTTCAGCTCAATGATGGCATAACTATCCGAACCGATTCCTGTATCCAGAAAAAGATCCGAAATATCTTTGAGTCTGCAGCGCACCTCATTGATCATATATTCGCTTTCGCCTGTACGGTGATAGCGACGGGTAATGGTGACCTGTGTATATTCCGAAGGGATCAGCCCTCGATCATTGTCAAAAGTGAGCGAGACTTGGGCGGTTTGTGCCGGTTTGCGTTTTTTGGTGCCGTTAAAAATGATATTTTCCATCTTATCGGATCGCAGAGACTTGGTTTTTTGCTCTCCAAGTACCCAGCGGATGGCATCTACCACATTGGACTTTCCGCAGCCGTTCGGCCCTACGATGCCTGTGACGCCCTTATCAAAAAGCACTTTGGCTGAATCCCCAAAACTTTTAAATCCTTTGATTTCAATTTTGCTTAATTGCATAAAGCCTTATTTCCTTTATTCTCTGCAAAAAGAGAGGACAAAGTTAAAATTAAATTCTAATTTTGCGCTAAATTTTTTTAAACCCTGGCAATTCCAATGTGTATATATTTAAATAGATTGTGTTTTTTCATGCTTTTTGTAGGCTTTTTGAGCTGCTCTGAGGGTGATTATAACCAAAAAATGCTCCGATTATTTATCAAAGGCAATGAAGAACTTAAGCATAAAAATTATAAACAAGCACTTTATTATTATGATCAGGGTATCAAACTGGACTCCAGTCTAGCGGATATTTTTAACAATCGAGGGCTTGTATATTTTAATATGGGCGAATACGAAAAAGCTCTGGCTGATTATAACCAGGCCTTACAAATCAAGGCTGACCTCAAAGACGCTTATTTTAACCGTGCGGCTCTTTTTCAGGAAACGGGCGATTACAAGGCATCTATGGCAGACTTGAATCAATTGATCGTTTTTTTCCCGGATTCTTTATCCCTGCGATTCAGCCGAGCAAAATCCGCATTAGAACTGGAAGATTATCCAGCATCTCTAAAAGACCTAAATTTTATCCTTCGGCAAGCACCTAACTATGCTGCGGCCTATGACAGTCGGGGGTATATCCATTTACTCAGCCATGAATATGAAAAAGCCGAAGCAGATTTAAGAAAAGCCATTGCTTTGAACGAAAAACAAGATTTAGCCCATGCAAATTTGGGCTTACTATACACCAAACAAGGCAATTTTGAAGAAGCCATCATCCATTTGAACCGCTCCATTGAGCTAAATCCCTATGAAATTTATTCCTTAAACATCCGCGCTTGGGTATTAATTCAGATGAAAAAATATTCCCAGGCATTGTCCGATATAAATAAGTCCTTAAAAATTGAAGGAAAAAATGCTTTGGCCTACAGAAACAGGGGGGTATATTACTTCAGTTCTAATAAAATTCAAGAAGCAATCCAGGATTTATCACAAGCACGTACGATGAACCCTAAGTTGGAATGGACGGATTTTTTCCTGGCAGAATGCTTCCTGAAAGCGTCTAATATCACAAAAGCTTGTCAATTTTGGACATTTGCCCTTGAATTCAACCCCAAAGAAGCCGCACAAAAAATACAAATCCATTGCCCAGGCAGTCCTTCAAATCCTTGAAATAGCTACTATGTATTTTTATTTTATAATTATTGATGAAAAAACATACATACGTAATTTCAAAAATTACTTTGAGATAAAAAATTGATACAATCATGTTAATATTGCAATGTAAACGGAAAGAAAGAGAGTAGTGAAGTTTTGGTGTAGTAGATTAGTTCTTTTTTTTACAAATTTCTTTTGAAAGATGATTGAAATATCCTATAAATAGTTAATAGTTTGTGTGTAATTGGAAACTTCACCGACCTTGTTGGTGGAGTTTTTTTTATTTTTGTGTAATTTTTATCTATTTAGCCATTCTTTAAATCGATTAACTCTTTCAGCAGAAACAACGGTTTCTTCTTTGGTAGAGGGGGTAAGCTCAAGTTTAATGCGTCCGCGAAAATACGTATGCATATTTTTGATTGCACTAAAATTAATGATAAACTGACGGTTAATTCTAAAAAAATCATAAGGATTAAGGATTTCATCGAGTTTATCAAGAGTAAAATCAACCAAATAGTATTCATTCTTGAAATTAACGAGAGATACATAACGCTGACGTCCGAAAAAATAGGCAATTTCTTCTGTTTTGATAGAAAGGATTTTTTCACCTGACACCACCATCATCCTGGTTTGATATTTTGGGGAGGGAGTATTTTGGAGATTATCCCATATCTGTTTCCATCCGATGGGAGGCTGATTCGTGTATAATTGCTCATATTTTTCCAAACTTTTACTAAGTTCCTGCTTATCAATAGGTTTTAAGAGATAATCAATGCTATTGATTTTAAAAGCTTGTAACATGTAACTGTCGTAAGCGGTTGTAAATATAACGGGCGTGATTACCTTGATTTGTTCAAAGATGTCAAAAGCCAAGCCTGTACCCAGATTAATATCCATAAATAATAAATCTACCGAGTTTTTTTGAAGCCAATCTACACTATGACTGACATTATTCAGGATTGATTTTATTTCAATATTGGGTTTGAGTTCGATCAATAAATTTTTCAAATCCTGGGCTACTTGGGGTTCATCTTCTATAATGGCAACTTTCATCAGGCTGATATTTTGTTTAAGAAGCTATTAGAGGCAGTTTTACAACATATTCATTTTGCTGAATGCCAAAAAAAGGTTTTTTTTCACTTACCAAACGATAACGCTCGGCCAGGTTTTTCAATCCGATATAGGTAGAGTTTTCTTCTTTGGCTTTTTCCATTTCGGGTTTTAATTGTAAGTTATTTCGTATGATCAGAAAATTGGATTCATTCATTACATGAATTTGCAAAGGTTTCGCTTCTGAAATTTCATTGTGTTTGATGGCATTTTCCAACAGTAGCTGCAGAGAAAGCGGAGGCAAGTTATCACGTAGCTTGGACTCACAGATAGAAATCGAGAGTTTTAGATTTTCCCCAAAGCGCATTTTTTGTAAAGAAATATAAGCTCGGCTGAGTTCTAGTTCCTCTTTTAATTCTACCAAAAGCTGATCTTTCAATTGCAACACGTGTCGATATACTTTTGCCATATCACGTGTAAAGTGCTGGGCTTGTTCAGGATTTTTGGCTATAAGTGTGTTTAAGGCAGTAAGGCTGTTTAGAAGAAAGTGAGGGCTAATTTGGTTTTTAAGATTATCAAATTGGTGAATGATATTTTCACGTAATCTTCGTTCAGTCTCAAGAAGTAGGCGTTGGCGTTGACGAAGGAATACTAAGGCAGTAATTGTACTCAGGAGTAATACACCTAAGCCAGTAAATAGGATAAAATTTCTGTTTTTTAATTTTTCATTTTCTATTACTGAAGCTTTGAGTGAATTATCCTTTCTTAGGAGTTGGATATTGGCCAGGGCTTCTTTTTCTTTTCTCTCAAAATCAAATTTTTGGATAGCCTTAGATTGATTGATCTGATAAATTTCCAGTTTTTTTAGTGCTTGTTTGCGGGCAAATTCAGCTTCCTGTGCGATCTTTTCTTGCTTAAGACGTACCCATTCAGCTTGTCTTTTTTGGGTAAGCGCAGTTTGCTCATGGAGTGCCAATTCGTTGATTTTTTGCTGTTTATTCAACAATTCTATTTCTTTTTCTTTTTTTTCGGTTTCGTATCGAGCGGTAAGTTCATTGATTTGCCGGATGGAGTTTTCATTAAAAATAGAGTCATGATAGGTAAATGATTCATTTTGAAATTCATAAGCTGCCATTCCTTCTTTTTGAGCATATTTCACAGCCGCCATAATTTTCAGTGCATTCCTAGCTATCACTTTTGCTGGAATAGATTTAGCCAGCTCATAGCCTTGTTGAGCATACAAAAAAGCTTTCTCCCATTGTGCTTGTTTTTTAAAATTATCTGCCATGTTATTCAAAAAAATGGCCGTTTTTTCATGGTTTCCCATTTCCTGAATGATGCCTAAGGCCTGTTCAAAATACTTCTGGGCTTGATCAAATTCTTTTTTATGGCTAAAAATCAAAGCTATATTATTCAAATTATCTGCTTGTGCTTCCTTGGCTTTTAACAAAATATTGATCTCAAATGCCTGAAAATAATAACTAAGGGCTTTATCCAGAGAATCTTGTTTTTGATATACAGAGGCAAGATTATTTAAAAGTAAGGCTTTACGTCTATGATTATTGAGTAATTCATTGATTTTCAAGGATTTTTCAAAATTTTCCTGCGCAAGTATCGGGTTTTGCAACATGGTATACACATTCCCTATATTCAAATAAGAAGTAGCCAGACCATTCTTATCTTGTATAGCTTCACGGATTTTGAGTGCTTTGAGGTGGTGGATCAATGCCTGGTCGTAGTCGCCTTGTATATCATAAAGATTTCCGATATTGTTATACACATTGGAAATTCCTTGCTGATCATTGAGTTTTTCTTTAATCTTAAGGTTTTCCTGGTGGATTTGCATAGCCTTGCCCAAATTACCCTGCTCTTGATAGACTATAGCCAAATTATTGAAAGCTCGTGATTGAAGGCTGAGATCTTGATGATGAATAAGCATTTTAGATAACTCCTCATAATAGATAATTGCCTGCTGATATTCCTCTTTCACTTGATAAGCTAAACCTTTTAAAAAATAAGCCCTTGTTACAGCTACTTGATAATTTTGTTTTTGAGCCAACTGTAAAGATTTTTCTGCATAAATAAGCGTTGAGTCAGGATGATTTTGATAATACAACAACGCTATATCTGCTAAAATATTCACTTTCAGGGTATCAGAATCAGTGGTTTTTAGGAGTGATTCGTGTAACTGTTGAAGGTTGGGCTTTTCCTGAGCTTGTAGCGATTGTAAAGCCAGCCATGCTATAAAAATAATCAAGTTTATTCTAATCATATTACTAAATCATTGATTATGAATGGATAAATAACATTCTAATCTAAGTAAAATTCTCATTACCACAAAATACAATTTCACTGCATTACTATACCTCTTCATTACAAACTCATATCACTTCATTATCTGGCATTCGTAAATTTATTTACACAAAAAAAGAAGTGTGAAATCTAAATAATCCAACATGAAAAATTTACAACAAATTTTACTTCTTATCTTCCTCATAAATACTTCCTTACAGGCACAAGACTGCGGTATCTCATCGGTAATCAACACAGGTTGGGATCAAACCTATGGTGAATATGTAGTCGATAGACTTTTTTCTATGCTTAAAACACCTGATGGGGGCTTTTTACTGGCAGGTCATTCTGACGGAGACAGCAGTAACTATAAATCAAGCCACAATAGAGGAATGGATGACTTTTGGCTGGTAAAAACCGATTATGTAGGCAATAGGCTTTGGGATGTAAGCATAGGTGGCCATAACCAAGACTATCTCACCTCTATGATCCAAACCAAAGACGGTAATTACTTGCTGGGCGGCTACTCCAGGTCTGATATCAAATATGAAAAATCGGAAAAAAACCGAGGATTAGACGATTATTGGATTGTAAAAGTTGATCCCTATGGAGGCGTAATTTGGGATAAAACGTTTGGAGGAAGCCATATTGATATTCTTACATCTATGATCGAAACCGAAAATGGATCCTTTGTATTGGGTGGATATTCCTTATCAGGCATAAGCGGTGATAAATCGGAAGGCAATCAGGGCTTTGAAACCGATTGGACTTGGATGACTCCCGATTATTGGGTTTTGAAAGTAGATGCTGACGGTAAAAAAATTTGGGATAAAACCATTGGAGGAGGGGAAAGTGATCTCTTGAACTCGATAGTTCTGACTCCAGAAGGAGACTATTTGCTAGGTGGTTATTCAAACTCCAATGCCGGAACATTCAAAAAAGAAAATTCAAAAGGCGGAGTCGATTATTGGGTTGTAAAGCTAGATCCTAATGGAATCATTATTTGGGATAAAACAATCGGTGGTGAATCGAGTGATATGTTAATGAATATTACGATGACCACAGATCAGAATTATGTGTTGGGAGGCACGTCCAACTCCGATATCAGCGGTGATAAATCAGAAGGTCTCCGAGGAACTCCTGATTATATTTATAACACAGATAATGACTTTTGGCTCGTAAAGATTGATTCGGAGGGTACCATACTTTGGGATAAAACGCTTGGCGGAACAAGCCTTGAATACTTTGGTGCCTTAATACCAACTCAAGATAATGGTGTTGTAGCAGCTGGTAGTTCTTACTCCAATATAGGAGCTGAAAAATCAGAAAACAGAATAGGAGGATATAATGATTACTGGATCATAAGAACAGACGAAAACGGCGAAAAAATCTGGGATAAAACACTAGGCGGAACCAATGTGGAAACCCTAACAGACATCATACCCACATCCGAAGGTTATTTAATAGGTGGCCATTCGGATTCTAATCGGGGTGCTGATAAATCGGATAATCGTCACGGACAAACTGATTACCATTTGCGCGGTAATGATTTCTGGGTAATCAGTATAAAAGTTACCGAGGAGGTGAAACCGTGTAGGCCCACATCAAAAACCGACATAACTGAAACTACAAAATCTTCTTTGCACATCCGAGCATATCCTAACCCAACTGACGATCTCTTTACGATCGAACTAGACAATCTCAACGTAAAGCCAAAAACAATCACCTTGTATGATATAAAAGGAAATCTTCTGAAAAACCTACCCTTTACGTCTGTAAAAACCGATCTATCGCTCGCAAATTTATCGCCTGGTTGGTATGTGCTGAAAATCACAACAGAAGAAGGCCGAGTCCAAGAAATCAAATTTCAGAAAAATTGATATTTTATCCGCCCATTCAGATGGGTGGATAAAATACCTAACACAGAATTATACCAACAAATTTAAAAAACTACTCTTATGCCTAGCAATATCTTTGGTCCAAATTTTGGGGCTGTTTTAAGCCTTTTATTTTTAATTTCTTGGATGATCGGACAAATTATATTGGGAGTTCTGGGAGCGACTCTTACACGTCTTACTAACAAAAGACCTTTGAAAGAGCAAGCTATGATCGGTTTTTCTTCTGCTGCCTTTTATTTGTTTCTGCCCATACTGATCGTCTTACCTTTTCTCAATATAACTACACATAACAATTGGGCAGATCCTTTCTTATTATATTTTTCGCAGATAAGTGTATTTACCGTATTTGTATGGGGAATAATTCTAAGCGGCATCCGAAGTCAAAAATCAAAATCTTCTAACAATTAACATCTCAGATTTCATCAACCCTTAGTTTAGCTGAAAGGCCTAAGCCGAAAAGCCTTTAACAAAGTAGGCATCTTTTCTATATTTTCAAAACTTAACACCTAATGAAAAAACACAAATTACTTTTCATCTTGATCATTTTAGCCGGATACCAAAGCTGGGCACAGATTCCACAGCCTAAAGCTGGCTCAAATGAGATTAGCATAGCTACGTTAAATACACGCCTGGGATTATTTTCTGGTGTCAGCCTGACTACTGGTTCAAGCAATTCCTTTTTTGGAGCTTATGCAGGAGTTAATAGTACCATAGGCAGAGAAAATTCTTTTTTCGGAGCGAATTCAGGATATGACAACACTTGGGGAAACCAGAATTCTTTTTTCGGAGCAAGCTCTGGGTTTTATAATAGAGTAGGTAGTAGGAATTCTTTTTTCGGTTATTCTGCGGGGCGTTTTAATTCGGGTGATTACAATTCTTTTTTTGGAGCGGATGCCGGTGGGACTAATGCAAGCGGTATGTTTAATTCTTTTTTCGGAGAATCTGCTGGACTTTCAAATACTACCGGCAGAGCCAATTCATTTTTCGGTAGAGCATCTGGCCGTTCAAGCAGCACAGGTGATTATAATACATTTATTGGAGAATCCGCAGGACTTTCCAATACCACAGGTGGGCGTAATGCTTTTTTGGGTGCCGAATCTGGATATTCAAATACGACTGCCAGTTATAATTCATTTTTTGGGTATGAGTCTGGATTTGCAAACACGCTGGGACAGTGGAATTCTTTTTTCGGAACTTATGCAGGAGTCGGCAATACCGTTGCCAACAATAATTCCTTTTTTGGAGGAAACGCCGGACGGTTAAACAGCACAGGCGAAGATAATTCTTTTTTTGGTGCATTTTCTGGATACTCTAATACCTTAGGAGGCCAAAATTCTTTTTTTGGCAAAGAAGCCGGTTATGCAAATACAGAGGGTAATAGCAACTCATTTTTTGGTGAAAAAACGGGCGTATCCAATATCACAGGACACGCCAACGCCTTTTTTGGAGCACTCACAGGGTATTCTAACACAGAAGGAAATTCTAATGCCTTTTTCGGCAGGAGCGCAGGATATTTTAATACCAAAGGAAGTGCCAATGCTTTTTTGGGATGGCAGGCAGGATACTCCAACAGCCTAGGGAATTATAATGCCTTCTTGGGTGCCGAAGCTGGCTTCCATAACACAATCGGAGAAGCTAATTCTTTTATCGGATACAGAGCCGGGTTTGCCAACAAATCGGGGAATTTTAATGTTTACATAGGGTCTTTTTCAGGATACAGCAACTCCGAAGGCACTGCGAATTCATTTGTCGGAGCCTCCGCAGGTTATTCAAATACTTCAGGGAATGACAACTCTTTTTTTGGATTCTCTGCCGGCTATTCTAACACTATAGGTGGTTTAAACGCATTCTTTGGAAGATATGCTGGTTATTCCAATATATCCGGTGCCTCTAATGCTTTTTTTGGAACAGATGCAGGCTACTCAAACGATGTCGGGAATGCCAATGCATTTTTTGGAACCAAAGTAGGGTACAATAATACATCCGGAGAGCAAAACTCCTTTTTTGGAACAGATGCAGGTTATTCCAATACTCAAGGTAAATTGAATTCCTTTTTCGGTAAAAGTGCAGGATTCTTAAATTCAACCGGAAATTCCAATAGCTTTTTTGGTGTGGGTACCGGAGGCTTTAATACCAGTGGAAATAATAATTCCTTTTTTGGATTAAATGCCGGTTTTTTTAATTCCACAGGCTCAGGCAATGTGTTCTTAGGGCATCAAGCAGGATACAAAGAAACAGGCTCCAACAAACTCTACATAGCCAACGACAGCACCTCCAAACCGCTCATATACGGAGAATTTGCCCAAAAAGTGGTAGCAGTCCACGGATCTCTCGGAATAGGAATCCAAAACCCCGAAAGACCTATTCACCTGAGAGCTCCCAATGCTATCTTCCGAATCGACCGCGATCGCGATGATCCTGGTTTTGCAATCGTACGTTACAACACTAATTTTAATACCGTTTGGAAAAGCTTTTACTTTTATACCCGTGCAACAGGGCTGAATACAGGTAAGTTTGTAATTGCTGACTGGGAAATTAATACCAGCGGACCCAGTAAAACACGCCTCGTAATTGCCAATACAGGCAATGTAGGCATTGGTGATTACCTCAGCACTGAGCCAAGTCAAAAACTTACCGTCAGTGGTAATGTACTCGCTACCGGAAGTTTTATTACCTCTGACAGACGATTCAAAAGTAACATCCAATCCATCCCCAAAGCTATGGAAATGCTCCACCAACTCAATGGCGTGAGTTATCACTACCAAACTGAAAAATTTGCCCAAAAAGGCCTTCCCGAAGGGCGAAAACTAGGCTTAATCGCTCAGGATGTAGAAAAAGTATTCCCCGAACTGGTAACAGTAGACCAAGAAGGGTACAAAGCTGTCAATTATGACGGATTAATCCCTGTTTTGATTGAAGCCATAAAAACACAAGATGCAAAAATCAAAGAACTGGAAAACAAATTGCTCGGTTCAGGCTATTTGCACGAAAGTAGCACAATAGAAAATACCAAAACCGCACAACTCTACCAAAACCGTCCTAATCCCTTTGATAAATCTACCATCATCCCTTATCAAATTCCCATAGACGCATCCCAGGCTATGATTTTAATCACAGATTTACAGGGTAAAGAACTAAACCGATTGCCTATCAATCACTTAGGGGAAGGTCATATAACAGTTCAATCAAAAAACTATGCAAAAGGCTTGTATCTCTACACTTTGATTGTTGATGGAAAGATCGTTGATACTAAAAAAATGCTTATTGGAGAATAATTTCTAATCAAACATACACTTGCATCATTGTTTAGATGCCAGTCAGAGTTGCCGAGTGAAATAACAAAAAGCATCTGTTTGTTCTAATATAAAAAAAATCAGGTAGTGTTCAAAATAAACACTACCTGTAATACACCTAAACTTTTACAAGAATTTTACTCTTTTACAAAATTAAATTTATGGCGTAAGTTTTTATAATCTTTGACTTCAATCACTACTTTACCAATAAACATATCTGCTTCAATCTTTACAGGGACTCGATTCATGTCATCGGATATCCAGAATCTGATAGAACTTTCGCCTGAGAACAAGCCGTTTTCGGGCATAATCGGCACCAATCGGTGGGCGTTGATTTTTCCGAATTTGGTTCGTACGGTTTCTTTGCCCAGGTATCTGATCTGAAGATTATACAATTTATCTTCAAGCATTCCAGGTACAGTGATGGTTTCGTTTACTTTCAGATTTTTAAAGTCAATTGTTCTTAAAAAATAATACCCACTGACCATATCCTGGGCATAATTCGGAATGGTAAAAGTTTTTTGTCCTTTTTTATAATCTTCTGGAGCGTCTTTCTCGCGGTATTCCACAAAATTCATGACGGCTGAATTGGCCAAAGGGTTAAAGTCTGTTTTTTCCTTTCTGCGGAAAGGTCCTTCTTCCAGTTCGCGATAAAAACGATGCGTCACAAAAGCAGCCGTATCTATATAAGTACGCCATACATCGTTTACGTGCGTGATTACCCCAGCTGCGCCTACGGTTTTACCCACCACATCTACTTTATAACAAACTCGATTGTTGAGCAGGTACACCTTAGGGCTTACATCAATGACCGCAGTACCAGCACTGATGGGTCCGTAATGCACCAGGTATTCAATATGTTCACCTCGCTGGAAGGACTCGTTTTTCACTTTTCGGTATTGCTGTTCGCTTTTAAAGCCAAAAGAACAGGCAATTAAAACACTGTAAATCAATAGTTTCTTCATAGAGCAATAGGTATTTAGATGCTAAAAAGAAATTTTTATTTAATTTAGGTTAAGGTTAATAAATAAAATTTAAACAATGTATTTGTTGAATCTATGGTCGATAGATTGTCGACACTTAAACTCAGGAAGCATATTTTTCTTTCAAATACGCCAGATATTTTTTGAAGTTTGACCCAAATTTTTGTCTAAACTCCTGCTCAAATTGATTTTGTTTGGCTCTGTATCGCTTAAAAAGCATAAAATAGGCATTGTTCGGGAGTTTGTCTTCAAAATACTTTTGATATCTTTCAGGATTACGAAATCGAATCGTATCCATTTTTTGAACAATTTTTTGAATCAATGCATTTTTTTTGGTTCTTTTTTGCTGTATGCTTTCTTTATCTCTAAAACTCCGATACAGGCTATCCAGTTTTTCGGTTCCTCGAAGAATGTGTGCATAAAATTTTTCTGCGTCCTGATCTCCCTGGGCATAATCCCGATAGATATCCGAGTTTTTACCGTATTTCTGAGCCAAAAAAAGCAAAGCTCCCTGATCTCCCACAAAATCCGCCAGATTTTCATTGTATTCCACATTGCCGCTTATCCAGATGGTAGCGTGTGTCATTTCGTGAATAATCAGACTTGCCAGCCCTCCTTCCGACCAATACAACATACTTGATAAGATCGGGTCATTAAACCAACCCAAGGTAGACCAAGCTGCTGGATTGTAGATATTGACGTCATACCCGCCTTCCTCCAATTCCTGCACCAGTCTGTAAGCCTTCAAAGAGTCAAAATATCCTTTGTAAGGCATTGATCCCAAAAAGCCATAGTTCCATTCTTTTGGCTCTAAGGCAAATTCTTCGCTAGCACTGATCGTCCACAGCAATGATCGGTTTTCCTGGTCGTAGATTTTTTGATAGCTTTTGGAGGGTCTAAGACCCAAAGAATCGATGGCAAATTGTTTGATTTCCTCAATCAAATCAAGTTTCTTTTTAAAAAAGACCTTGAGCGAATCGGAATAGTTGCCTTGAGCCAAAAATTTTTCGGGCGTTTTGGTATTCCAAAGAATTCGAAACTGCCCCCTGCCCTGCTCAATGCCGTAGAGAATCAACTCTCCATACCACACCAACAAACCCAGCAATATCAGGCTTAGAAAATAAATAATTATTCGTTTTCTTTTTAAAATTTTCATCTCAATCTGTTCTTATTGCGGGTTGATTTTACAATTTTATACATTAATAAACGCATTCCAACTCAAAAATTTTTCGTTCGGGTGTTAATAACTTGATAATATTTTTTTGCAGTCCTTTTGTATTACTTCGGCTAATAAGCTTATTTTGTGCGATTAATTTAAAAAATTCACAAAAAATGAAGCTCAAAAATATACTGGGGATCATTCTCCTCTCAGCTCTGGTTAACGCCTGCAATACTTCTACCCAAAAATCTAACACGGTGGTAGATACCACCGGACAAACCACCCAAGAAGAAAATACTACCCCCAAGGTAGTTGTGGATGAAGTTGCCACTGCCCGTGCCCGCATTATGGCTGGAGTAGCACTTAAAAACAACGCTGGTTATGACTCTATTCTCAATGCCCCCGCCACCCAAGAGCATTACAGACAATTCAACCAAAGTTGGGCTAAACTTGAAGAAAGCCGCCTGAGTAAAATCCGTAAATGGCGCGAATCGGAGTTGAAAACGCTCAATAGTGAAAAACACAATCTATTTTACCCTTTTAGTGGTCCTGATTTTCTGAATGCCTATGAGTTTTTTCCCAATTGTGACAATTACATCCTCTTTGGCCTAGAACCCAACGGTCGCCTGGTGGATATTCAGAATATGCCCCCCGATTACCTGGCTGGTATCCGTAAAGCTTTGAATGAAATCTTTGAACGTAATTATTTCATTACCAGCTTTATGAGCAACGATCTTTGGGGTAAAGGAGTACTGCCTGTCATTAATATCTTTATGGCACGTACTGGCAACCAAATCGTGGATATGAAGCGATTTTACCTCACCAAAGAAGGTAAACCTGAGTTTTTTGCCTTAGAAGACGAAAATACCGGAAAAGGTAAAGTGGAAGGCATTATGATTGAGTTTTTGAATGAAAATAAAGACAAAAGCCAAAAAGTGTATTATTTCGGTACGGATGTAGAAGACAGCAAGATGAAAGATAAAATGGAATTGGCCGCTTTCATCAAAAGCTTCCCCGATAAGATTGCTTTCTTGAAATCAGCCTCCTACATTTTGCAAAATACTACTTTTCAAACGATGCTTAAGCTTGTGCTGGATGAAACTTCTGCGGTACTTCAGGATGATACCGGTGTACCTTACCGTGAATTCGTAAAAAATGGCTGGGATATTCAGTATTATGGCAAATACGCCCGCCCAGTAGCTGATTTTGGAGGGTATACCTACCAGAGTGATATGCAAAGAGCTTTTCAAGATAGTGCCAATCAAGTCAAACCACTCGATTTTACTTTTGGTTATCACTGGAAAACCGACAATAGCAGCGTACTTCTTTGTACTAAGAAAAAATAAAATTGTACTTTGATGGGTTTTACAAATTATTAACACTAAATTGTTTGCACATCATTTGTATATACAATAATTTTGAAGCGTAATAATTAAAACAATTTCGTTTTAAACCCAAACAATGAAGTTTATGAAATATCTAAAATTTTCAAGTTTATTTTTAGCGTTTGCCGTGTATATGGCAGCTTGTACCAGTGCGCCTAAAAGCGATGAAGCCGAAGTAAGTGAAGCTCAGGAAGTTAATGAAGAAGAAACTGCCGGAGCTACCGAACTTGCCGTAAATACCGAAGCCAGTGTGGTTAGTTTTGTAGGCACCAAGCCTGTAGGTCGTCACTCAGGAGAGTTCAAAATCTCAGAAGGTGTGGTAAAAATAGAAAACAACGAAGTGGTAGGTGGAAGCTATACCATTGACATAAGCAGTCTGAAGATTACAGACAAGGAAGCCGATTTGGACGCTGAATCCAGAACCAAACTTGCCGGACACCTGTCAGGAGCTGATTTCTTTGATAAAGACAAATTCGGTACTGCCAAATTTGAAATCACCAAAGTAGAGCCTTACACCGCTCCTGAAGAAGCAGAAGAAAGCAGCAAAGAAGACGCTGAGTTCAAACTGACTGATCCTACGCACTTTGTCACTGGAAATCTGGAGCTGAAAGGTGTAACCAAAAGTGTAAAATTCCCTGCCAAAATCACCGTAGATGGTAAGAAAATAAGTGCTGAGGCTAAATTCAACATCAATCGTAAGGATTGGGGAATGAGCTATGGTGCTGATGAGTCATTGGGTGATAAATTTATCCGCCCTACTGTACACATTGGGTTCAAGATTGAAGCTGGAGAATAACGGAGATTCTAATCATATTTTAGAAAAGGGCTGCCAAACACAGCCCTTTTTTTATTTCCCAGGTGAGAAACTTATTTTAATTCACAAAGGATTCTGTATTTTTGGGTGAAAAATTAGCAAACAATATTCATTCAATCTTTCATCATGGAAGTAATTACCGTCGGTAGAAGTCCTGAAAATGACATTGTGCTGGAAGACAAAAAAGTGTCGGCCAAACACCTAGCACTTAGCCGCAATGAATCAGGTGAAATGTATGTGCAAGACCTCGGCTCAACGAATGGTACGCTGGTGAATGGCAAGCCTATTGGTGCCGAACCGCACCTTATTTTCCCCGAAGATCAAATACTCATTGGAGATACCCTCCTGCCCTGGTTTGACTATTTTGCAGCCAAAGCACACTGGAAAAACAAGGAAACGATCTTGGATCAGGAGGCTGTACCTTCCGGCATTTTTGACTCAGTGCCAAACCCCTTAGAGCCCGCAGACACCTCTCAGTCTCAGGATGCCCTTCAAAAGCTCAAAGCTGCCCGCCGCAAGCAGGACGATCAGCAGAAAAATCGAATTCTCTGGATCAGTCTCATGATTTTGTTTATTTTGTTTTTGGGCTTATTACTGATTTGGTATTTTAGCTTTGTGGTTTCGCCAGAATTAACCCACCAATCATTTGCAGGAAAAATAAGTATTTTCAAAAAAATAGTTACAATAATTCCCGTGTGTTTTTAGGATAAATACAAGCAGAAACCCCAACCATAAGACCCTTTTGGGAGTTTTGTGGCATCAAAGCCAAAAATCAAGCAAATCAATCCGAGAAATCAAAATAGGCATTTTAATCAAGTTTGAATTTCTCTATATAAAATTATTTTCCAACCTTTAAAAGTCCTATTTCAAATTCCTTAAAACAATTTAAAAAATAATAGCATCTTTTTTGTAATAAAATAAAAGGATATTTTTTTAAATTTTGCATTGTTAATGAACTGTGGCTTTCGGCATACAAATAATTTCTTGAACATTCTTAATAATTATGAAGTCTAAAACTAGCCTGTTGATTTTTCTTTTGTGTTTAATGAACACTCAGGCTTTTTCTTGGGGCTTTTTTGCCCACAAACTGATCAATCGAATGGCTGTATTTACTTTGCCTCCTGAGATGGTCGGTTTTTATAAATTTTACCTGACCTATATCGAGGAAAACGCCGTCAACCCTGATAAAAGACGTTATGCCGTCGATGGAGAAGCTCCCCGGCATTACATTGATGTGGATATTTATGACCCGCTCTATAACGATAGCGCCGTGTTTAAAATGCCTCGCTATTGGAAAGATGCCATAGCCACCCATACCGAAGATACTTTAAATGCTTATGGCATTGCACCCTGGCATATTTACTCCATGAAATACCGCCTCACTGAAGCCTTCCGAAAAAAAGATGCTCAGGAAATTCTGCGCCTTTCAGCTGATTTGGGGCATTATATCGGAGATGCCAACGTACCCTTACACACGACTTCCAATTACAACGGACAACTGACCAATCAAATTGGTATTCACGGCTTTTGGGAGTCCAGATTGCCTGAATTGTACTCAGACAATTACAATTTTTTTGTGGGCAAAGCCAAATACCTGGAAAATCCTCAGCTTGAAGCCTGGAATGCTGTGATCAATGCACATTTGGCCTTGGATTCGGTACTTGACTTTGAGCGGGAACTGACCCTAGAGTTTCCCCAGGATAAAAAATACACCATCGATGAAAGAGCCGGACTCACGATTCGGACTTATGCCCGCCCCTTCTGCCAGACATATCACAACAAATTATCCGGTCAAGTGGAGAGACGTATGCGCGCCTCCATCAAAATGGTAGGCGATTTTTGGTATACTTGTTGGGTAGATGCCGGACAACCCACATTGGATGACCTTTTAAATAAAAAATACCTGGATAAAGCCCAGGAAGAAATTGATCAGGAAAGTAAGCAATGGCAGGAAAATAAAATCAAAACCCGCGAACACAACAATGAAGCTACGAATCGAGAAATGCCGGTTTTGCCTCCTTATCAGAGAAATTGCTGCCCTCCAGATCATGCGGCAAACCATATAGCCCCCAAAACCAAACAGAAAAGCTCCATATCCAAAATAGAATATAAAGATTAAAATTAAAACCGTTTTGTCATTTCGCAGGTTAAAGAATTATTCTCAAACAAAACTAACATTCTCAACATGAATCATCACGATACCACTGGAATCCCACATACACAAAAGCCCCGCATCGTGGTCATCGGCGGAGGTTTTGGAGGCTTGGAACTCGCAAAAGCCCTTAAAAATACCGATGCACAAGTTGTACTTATTGATAAACAAAATCACCACACCTTTCAGCCCTTGTTATATCAGGTGGCTACTTCCGGTTTAGAGACCAGTTCCATTGTATTTCCATTTCGCAAAAAATTCTCCGGCCAAAAAGATTTTTATTTTCGTCTCGGAGAGGTAAAACATATTTACCCCGAAGAAAATTGTATTGAGACCTCTATCGGAATCATTGAGTACGATTATTTGGTCATTGCAACGGGTACTACGAGTAATTTTTATGGGATGAAAGACATTGAGGCACATTCCGTACCCATGAAAACCATCTTAGATGCAATAAACCTAAGAAATAAAATCATCAAAAACTTTGAGGATGCCCTTTTGACGGAAGACAACGAAAAGATGAATAGCTTGATGGACTTTGTGGTTGTGGGTGGAGGTCCTACAGGGGTAGAGGTAGCTGGAGCTTTGGCCGAACTTAGATCGCACGTGTTTCCGAATGATTACAAAGAGTTGGATTTTAATCAAATGGATATAGACCTCATCGAGGCCGGACCTCGCCTGCTTAATGGTATGTCTGAAATTTCAGGACGTAAAGCCAAAGAATTTTTAGAAAAGCTTAATGTGCGTGTACACCTCAATAAAGCCGTAAAATCTTATGACGGCTATCGAGTCATTTTTAATGATGGAAGCCAATTGATTACCAAAAGTCTGATCTGGGCAGCCGGAGTTACAGGCGCACCCATTGCAGGCATCCGCGAAGACAGCATCGCTCGGGGAAACCGCTACAAAGTAGACCTGTATAACCGGGTAGAAGGTTATGAGAATATTTTTGCCATTGGTGATATTGCCGCCATGGAAACCGAAGATTACCCCAAAGGTCACCCGCAAATGGCACAACCTGCCATCCAGCAAGGAAAATTATTGGCTCAAAATTTCAAGAATATTTTTCAGAAAAAAGCACTCAAGGCATTCAAATACAAAAATAAAGGCTCTATGGCTACTATTGGTCGCAACAAAGCCGTGGTAGACATTGGCAAATTCAGCAGTCATGGATTTTTCGCCTGGTTTATCTGGATGTTTGTACACTTGATGGCACTGGTGGGTTTCCGCAATCGAGTTCTGGTATTTATCAACTGGGTTTGGAGTTATATGTCTTATGATAAAAGTAACCGCCTCATCATCGGCAAAATGGAATCCAACGATCCCAAACCCATACTCGACCAGGAAGAAAAACTTTTGCCTAGTTAAAAAATTAGGTGTTTATTGCGTCAAAATATAATTATATTTACACAAACTATAATTATTTAATTTCGTATTGTTTTTATTCAAATGTTCCATTTAACTTTGCAACAAAAAATTTACGATTATTATTAGTTAGGCTTATGATGACGGCTATGTTGGATTACAGTAAATTTATACTAGAAAAAATGAGTTTTGACGAAAATTTATTTGAAAAAGAACTCCGAAAATCCATCCAAAATCTAGAAAATAAAGATTTACCCCAATTAAAATCCTGGTGCGACGCCAAATTTGGCGATTTATACCCTCATTTGATCGATAAAACCTTTGAAGAAATCCTAACAGAAAAAAGTAAGATATTTTAATACTATAAATTTCGAAAGGGATGCGATGCCTTTTTAGGGAAAATATGTATTTTTGAAAAACAAATAATGCACAGAGGAATATTTTTAACTCAATTTGCAAGAGATGATAGATAATGTGAATGCTCTGACCCCCAGACAGATCGTAGAAGAACTGGACAAATATATTATTGGTCAAAAAGATGCCAAAAGAAATGTGGCTATTGCCCTCCGTAATCGCTGGCGACGTATGAACAGCTCCGAAGATATGCAGCAGGAAATCGTGCCCAACAATATCCTCATGATCGGTGCAACCGGCGTAGGCAAAACTGAAATTGCTCGCCGCCTTGCCAAAATTGCTCAGGCTCCCTTTACAAAAGTAGAAGCTTCCAAATTTACAGAAGTAGGATACGTAGGACGCGATGTAGAAAGTATGGTTCGTGACCTCGTAGAGCAGGCTGTTAATATGGTCAAAGCTTTTAAAAAAGAAGAAGTCACCGAAAAAGCCAATCAAGCCGTAGAAGATGCGATTCTGGATATTCTGATTCCCCCCGTCAAAGAGAAAAAAAATCCAAGTAATACTTTTAGCGGTTTTAATCTGAGTACCGACGAAGACCAAGAGCTGAATGAAAAAACCCGCGAATTGTTCCGTGCTAAAATCCAGAAAGGAGACATGGACGAGAAAAAGATCGAAATCAACATCCAGCAAAGCTCAACTGCCAGTATTGGCATGGTAGGACCCGGTATGGATGAAATGGCCATGATGAATATTCAGGAGATGATCAGTGGGATGCTACCCAAAAAAGACAAAAAAAGAAAAGTCACTATTGCCGAAGCCCGCAAAATCCTCTTGGAAGAAGAAATTGCCAAACTCATCGACATGGATGAAGTCAAGGATGAAGCCCTCCGCAAAGCCGAAAACGCAGGGATTATTTTTATCGATGAAATTGATAAAATTGCTAGTAAATCTTCCTCCGGAGGAGGACCAGATGTAAGCCGCGAAGGTGTACAAAGAGATTTACTCCCTATTGTAGAAGGAAGCTCTGTAAACACCAAATATGGTGTCGTCAAAACCGACCATATTCTCTTTATTGCAGCAGGAGCCTTTCACGTATCCAAACCCTCCGATCTAATCCCGGAGCTACAAGGGCGATTCCCGATCCGAGTAGAACTCAACAGCCTGACCAAAGAAGATTTTTATCAAATCCTCAAAGAACCCAAAAACGCCCTGACCAAACAATACATCGCCCTGCTAAAATCAGAAGATGTGGAGTTAAGCTTTCATGACGAAGCTCTAGAAAAAATCGCTGAAATAGCCTTTCAAATCAACTCCGAAGTAGAAAATATCGGAGCCCGACGCTTGCATACAGTCATGAGTCATTTACTCAATGAATTCTTGTTTGATATTCCGGATGTGATCGGAGCGAATGCCAAAATATTGATTACTAAAGAAACCGTAGAAAAAAATCTGTCTGGACTGGTAAAAAACAAAGACCTAAGTCAGTATATTCTATGATTTCAAGAATTTTGTGTAGCTTTGAGCCTGAAATTACAGCAATAATCCATTTCAATGCTGATTAATTTTTCCAGATTTGTATCTACTAATTCATTACTGAGCCTGGGGTTACACCATAAACTATCCAAGTTATTCCTGGCATCTACTATTCTGCTCATTAGTTTGGGAGTAGGGATTGCCGGGTTTATGCTTATTGAAGACTGGAATTTCCTGGATGCTCTTTATATGACCGTCATTACTATTGGTACGGTGGGTTTCTCGGAGGTTCACGAGCTTTCGGATGAAGGAAGGATTTTCACCTCTTTTTTTATTATCTTCAATCTCGGAGTTTTTGCACTCTTTGCCACAGTAATCACTAGCTACATTTTGGAAGGAGAATTGAGAGATATATTAAGCAATTATATCAGTAATCAAAAGGTGAAAAAACTAAAAAATCACGTAATCGTTTGCGGATTTGGCAAAAACGGACACAAAGCCTGTGAAGAATTTATCAAAGATAATATACCATTTGTCGTCATTGAAAAAGACGGCACAATTTTCAAAGAAGAATTTCAGTTGTTTGTAGAAAGCAATCAGGTTTCTTACATTGAGGGAGATGCCACTCAAGATGAAATATTAAAAGCCGCCGGAGTAGAACGCGCCAGTGCCATTATTACTACGCTCCCCAGCGATGCCGATAATGTATTCGTAAGCCTGACAGCACGCCAGTTAAGCCCTGATATTTTGATTATTGCCAGAGCCAATGAGACCAGTGCAGAAAGTAAGCTCCTCAGAGCTGGTGCTAACAAACTGGTAAGACCCGACCTGATCGGTGGCGTGTATATGGCCAACCTCATCATACGCCCCGAAGTAGTCGAGTTTTTAGATATGATCAGTGGAACCGGGAAGCTCAAGCTGGAAGAGTTCTTATATGAAGATTTTAAAGATATTTACAAAGATAAAAGCATTCTGGATTTGGACATCCGCAATAAAACCGGAGCCAGCATCATGGGCTTTAAAGATGCAGAAAAAGGCTTTATGATTAACCCTCACCCCAGCACCAGCATAACCTCAGGAGATATTATCATTGTACTCGGCACCAAAGAGCAGATCATCAACTTTGCCGCTTATTATACCAGGCGCAAAACCAGTGATTTGAAGCTTCATTAATTATTCTTACCAAAAATTTGTTTTATTTTAAAATTATAAATAACTGTTCGGTGATCAGCAACAATCTGCATCACCCTATGTTTTTATCATGCAATATATATGACAAATCCCTCCTATTCAAAGGGATTATGTTTATATTTAAAAAAAAATATTTATGGAAAATTCTTCTATCCGATTGGATACTATTGAGGAAGCCATCGAGGCTATCAAAAGAGGAGAAATCATCATCGTAGTGGATGACGAAGACCGAGAAAACGAAGGCGATTTTGTATGTGCAGCCGAATGTATCACACCCGAAATTGTGAATTTTATGGCCAAAGAAGGAAGAGGGTTGATCTGTGTACCCATGACCGAAACACGTTGTGAGGAATTAGACCTAGAACTGATGGTAGGTAAAAATACAGCCAAACACGCTACCCCTTTTACTGTTTCTGTAGACCTTCTGGGGCATGGCTGTACGACAGGCATCTCTGTACACGATCGAGCCAAAACCATCAAAGCCCTCGTTGATAAAAATACCCAACCCGAAGAACTCGGAAGACCCGGACATATCTTTCCGCTCAAAGCCAAAAACGGTGGAGTGCTTCGCAGAACAGGACATACCGAGGCTACGGTTGATTTTGCCAGATTGGCCGGATTTGAGCCTGTGGGAGTCTTGGTAGAAATCCTTAATGAAGATGGTTCTATGGCTCGCCTACCCGACCTGAGAAAAGTAGCCGATAAATTTAACCTCAAGCTCGTAAGTATTGAAGACCTGATCGCTTATCGGCTCAAACACGAAAGCCTGATCAGACGCGAAATAGGCGTACAAATGCCCACCAAATACGGTGATTTTGATCTAGTTGCTTACAGACAAATCAATACCGATGACATCCACTTGGCCTTGATCAAAGATAGCTGGGATACCCACGAACCGGTTTTGGTCAGGGTACATTCTTCTTGCGTCACAGGTGATATCTTCGGCTCTTGTCGCTGCGATTGTGGAGAACAGCTCAGTGCAGCCATGCACATGGTTGAGGAGGAGGGCAAGGGAATAATCCTTTATATGAATCAGGAAGGACGTGGTATCGGTCTGCTTAATAAGCTAAAAGCGTATAAATTACAAGAGCAAGGGCGAGATACCGTACAAGCGAATCTGGAGCTGGGTTTCAAGATGGACGAAAGGGATTATGGCATCGGGGCACAAATCCTGCGAGACCTGGGTGTTCGAAAAATCCGACTCATGTCTAACAATCCCAAAAAAAGAGCCGGATTAATCGGTTATGGGCTTGAAATCGTAGATACCGTACCCATCGAGATTATCCCCAATAAACACAATGAAAATTATCTACGTACGAAAAGAGACAAAATGGGACACGAAATCTTAAAAGACAACCCTTAATTAAAACCTATTCACGATGAAAAAAATATTTGTGTTTTTTGTAATCAGTTTGTTTTGGGCAAATCTCGTAGAAGTTTATGCCCAAAGATACGCACAGGACTATTGGCACAAAAACGGTAAAGTAAAATTAGAAGATGGCTCTGTGTATGAAGGAGACCTCAAATTTGATCTGGAGAATGAGATCGTTCAACTTCAGGTAGATGGAGTACTCAAGACTTTCACTTCCAGGAAGATACAAGCGTTCGAGTTCTTTGATACCTTCGAGCAAAAAGATCGCTACTATTACGCACTCCCTTATGCAAAGGTATCTAATTACAAAACTGCCACTTTTTTTGAGTTGCTCCTTCAGGATACCCCTGTTTCGCTTTTGTGTCGCGAATCGCTTACTACGCAGACTTATACCAGTAATAGCCCTTATTATGTGTATCAGGGTCCGCCGATTACCCGAACAGTCATCAAAAATGAGTATTATTTCCTCTATAAAAATGGCAATATAGCCCTCTACGACGGCACCAAAAAAGGTTTGTTATACCTACTCAGAGATCGGGAAAAAGCCCTCAAAGATTATTTACGAGATAATCGGGTTAACTTTGAGAATAAAAATCATTTGATGGACTTAATCAATTTTTATAATTTACAATCAAAATAAACGATGACTCAACATACCAAAAAACCGCTTATCTTGGTTTCTAATGATGATGGCATTACTGCTCCCGGAATCCGAAATCTGGTTGAAATTATGAAAGAAATCGGCGAAGTAGTGATTGTAGCTCCCAATAAACCTCAATCTGGCATGGGACACGCCATCACTATTGGAAATTCTCTGCGTTTGGATGAGAATAAAATCTACGGAGACATACTTGCTTATGAGTGCTCAGGTACTCCTGCCGATTGTATTAAATTGGCCAAACACTATGTGCTCAAAGACCGAAAGCCTGATCTGGTTGTGAGTGGGATCAATCACGGCAGTAATTCCTCGATCAGTGTGATTTACTCCGGAACTATGTCAGCGGCTATTGAAGCAGCCATCGAGGGATTACCTGCAATTGGTTTTTCCTTGACAGACTTTAGGTATGACGCTGATTTTAGCCATTGCCATAAATACGTCAAAGAAATTGCCCTTACAGCACTTGAAAAAGGGATTCCCGAAGGAGTGGCTTTGAATGTCAATATTCCTGCGCGTTCTCAAAAGCCCATTAATGGCATAAGAATCTGTCGACAAACCATTGGGCATTGGGGAGAGGAATTTGACGAACGTCAAGACCCGTATGGAAGAAGATATTTTTGGATGACTGGCACCTTCATCAATAATGACAAAGGACAGGATACCGATGAATGGGCCTTAAAAAACAATTATATTTCTATTGTACCTTGTACTTTTGACCTAACTGCTCATCACGCCCTAAGTCATTTAAATTCCTGGGAGCTTTAAATGTATCGTATTTAATGAAAATTAATGAAAGTCTGAGGAAGCTTGGTACGAGCTTCCTCCTGCTTAAGAAGCGAAAAACGGTTTTTAATCAGGTACAGCTCACTTACGTTCTCAAGATAAGAGACATTCTCAGGAAGATACTCAATCAAATTTCGGCTCAAATCCAACACCTTTAACTCATCCAAAAATTCCAGATTTTGATCAAAAGAGCGAATATGATTATTGCTCAAATCCAGATAACGTAAAAATTTCAGATATTTAATTTCCACAGGAATGGTTTCAAGCTGATTACCTGCAAGATCAAGCTCTATCAAACTGGCCAAAGCACCAAGATTTATCAGTGTATTGCTTATGTCAAGCTCCCGGTTATAACTAAGGCTTAGGCTTTCCAGGCTTTTTAGATTTTTTATCTCCTCCGAGACTTCCTCCACCAAATTGTTGGAAAGAGAAAGAACTTTTAATCTTTCAAGGCGAAATAAATCGGCAGGCAATGCCCGAATTTCATTTTCATTCAAATATAATTCCTGTAGATTACTCATCAATCCTATTTCTTTGGGAATCTCCAGGATATTATTTTTCATCAGATGAAGTACCCGAAGATTTGAGAGATGAGCCAGGATAGCAAATGTCTGCTGATGATCTAGGATAGGGTTTTGCCCCAAATAAATGGACTGTAAATTAGCTAATTGTGCTATTCCTTTGGGAAGTTCAGTAATAGAATTCTGAGCTATATTCAGTGTTTTGAGATTTTCTAAATCGCCGATTTGTTCCGGTAAAGCTGCAATTTGATTAAAATACAAGTCTAAAGAGATCAAATTTTTAAGCTGGGTGATTTCATACGGCAGCGATTTTAGATGATTAGATTGTAAATAAAGGTCTTTGAGATAGGTCAGATTAGCTATTTCAGCAGGCAAGCCTGTGAGGTTATTCATGTGGAGATTCAGGGTTTGCAATCCGTTAAGCATCCCGATTGAAGGAGGTAAAACATAAAGATTGTTGTTGTTCAGATGAAGCTTACGCAGTTTTCCAAGTTTACTAAGCTGAATCAGTACCACATCACATTCTAAATTAGGATTATTGCCCAAATAGATTTCTTCCAGATTTTGTAGTTGATTAATCTCCGTGGGAAGCCTTTTGAGATTATTGTGGTAAAGATTTAGTATTTTTAAGTTTTGTATTTTCCCGATTTGAGGTGATAATTCGCTTAATTCTTGTTCGCTTAAATCTAGGTGAAATACTTCTTGGGGATTTTGAAGTGCTTCATCCAGAGAGCTAAAAATTCTTTCTTCAGTTTCCCCGGCTTTAGTCAGGTTTAGGGGATAATGGTCTTGTGCGATACTTGTTTGAATATACAAACTTGAAGATAAACCTCCAAGTAGAATTCCCAATAAATGTTTCCCTAATAATTTCTTTATTTTCATAATTTTGGAGCTAATACGACAAGTTTTCATCAAGGATGAAGTAAATGTATTATCCATTTAGTAGGATAATACTGACCCAAGCAAGACTATTTACTTATTTCAAAGCTATCGGTTAATACGTATTCATTGAAAAAAGTAAGATCAATTTTCCGTAATTATTGAAGAAATTAAAGAGAATGAATGTTTTCTTGGGTGCAAAATACATATTTTATTCAAGAAAACCAGTCTTTTTCATAAATTCTTACATAGGAATAAAATCTATTTTTTTGGATATGAATTTTAGGTTTGCCAGTATAAAAAAAACAGAAAAAGGTAAATCCAAAGCCCATCCACAAAATGCCAGTAAATAGATACCAATCGCAAACGAAGCCGATTGGGTGGATTTACGCTATATACAAAAGAATCTACATAAGATAAATTCTTTAAAGAATCCATAAAAATAAGCAGTAAGCACAAGACTCCTCCCGCCAAGTGTAAAATGTGTATCCCGGAGATCAAATAGATAAACGATCCAACGAAGCTGTTTTTGAATGAAATGCCTTGTTGAATCATCTTTGACCATCCCAAAAACTGAAGCAGCACAAACAAACCACCCAAAACTAGCGTCAAGAGCAAATAAAATCGGTAACTTCGAAAGGACTCTTTTTTGAAAGCCTGCCCTGCCTGATCTATGCTAAAGCTGCTCAGGGCAATCACCAAACTGCTCAACCAAAATACTCTGGGGAGCTTAAAATCGGCCATACCGGTTTCTTTACGAAGCACAAAAACCATGGTAAAAACCAAAAACATCAAGCTTATCCCAAGGATACCTGCCCACAACATCAGTTCAAAAGGCTCTCTTAGACGGATTACGGCTTTTTCTTTTAGATCAGTCTGACTTTTTTTCATAGATATGCAATAGATCAATGTACATCATTTTAACCCATATATATAGGTGAATGTTCAATTTTTCAATTCTGTATAGATATAATATGTGTTTTCTTTGAGCTCGAAGGTCGCTTGTTTTAAAGGAATTTGTTGCCATTGACTTGTCGGATTTAGGGTGATTTCTTCTTTTCCGACCTTGATTTTCAGGGGCATGGCAAACTCTTCTACGTCAGCCTCCCAGCGAAAGCTCAAGGAATAAGCCTTGTCTTTTTTCTCAATTTTATATTCCAAGGTAGGGATTTGCGGGAAGTAGAGATATTGTTTAAAAAAATAGCCCAGGTTTTTTCCGGCTTTTTGGCTGATATAAGCCGTCAATTCGGGCGTATCAGTATTTTTTAGTTTAAAATCCGTAGTAATTCCTTTGATAATTTCAAACCAAAGCACGTCATTGTCCAACACATTTCGCAGGGTATGTAGCATCAAAGCACCTTTAAAATACATATCTCCCCCCCCAGAAGCATTTACCCCCAGTGGGCCTACAATCGGAGTTTGGTTAGAAACCTGCCCTTTGAGACCACTTACATAGCTGTATCCTGCTTCTTTGCCGTACATACATTCTACATACAAAGCTTCTGTATAAGTGCAAAATGCCTCGTGAATCCATAATTCGGCGTGATCTTTACAGCTCACACTATTCCCCCAATATTCGTGGCCAGCTTCGTGAATAATGATATAATCAAATTTATTCCCATAACCACTTCCTGAAAGGTCATACCCCAGATAGCCATTTTGGTATTTATTTCCGTAGGCTACGGCACTTTGGTGCTCCATACCCAGGTAAGGGGTCTCTACCAGCGCAAAACCATCATTCCAAAAAGGATATTTCCCGAATAGTTTTTCATAACAAGCCAGCATAGGTTTAACTTGAGCAAATTGCTTTTTGGCCTTTTCCAGGTTTTCGGGCAGCACATAATAATCCAGCTCAAGGGCTGCACCGTCTTCACTCGTGTAGGTGTCAGAAAAATGCGTATATCGGGCTACATTCAGGGTTACATTATAACTATTGATCGGATAACTTACAAACCATATAAATTTACGATATTGATCCTCTAATTTTTCCTCTTTGCGTAAACTTCCATTGGCTACACAGATCAAATCAGCGGGCACTGCACAGCTAATTTGCATGCTATCCGGCTCTTCCGAGAGGTGGTCTTTGGTAGGCCACCAGAGGCTTGCTCCGTCACCTTCACAAGAAACCCCGATAAAATGATTGCCTTGTGCGTCTTTTTTCCAGGAAAAGCCCCCGTCCCAGGGAGCATTGGGCGCAACCCTGGGTTCTCCGGAGAAATACATCTGAATAGCTCCGGTTTGTCCTTTTTTCTGTGTTTGAGGAAAAGTGATAAAAATAGCATTCCCCTCCCTTTTAAAGTCAAGTGAATTTCCCTTAAAAAGTACTTTTTCCAATTTCATATTCTGGTACAAATCCACTTGAATTTTGTCAAAATCTGCTTCTATGGTATAATGCATGGTGTTAAAACCAGAAATAAATTTTTTGTCCGGATTGACCCGAATATCCAAATCGTAAAATGTTACATCATAACAATTTCTCCACTGATTCAAGAAACCCCTAAGACTATCTTGCCGTGTAAAAGATTGCCCCAGAATAACGGAAAAATTTGTGCACAAACACATAAAAAGACACCAAATTTGCTTCATTGTTTTAAAATTTATTTTCTTGCAAAATATACATAAATTATACTCCAAAAAACTATTCTTCCCAATTAGAGGTTGAATTATAGTGAAATATTGATATTCAAAGTCGAAGTATTTATTATTACTTTGCAATTACTAAGTTGTTCGTATTTTTGTAAAAATTTTTATAAAACCTTATTGCAATTACACGATGAGTGAACAAAAAATAAGCATCCATAATGGCAAGCTGCAGGTTCCTGACCAGCCCATTATTCCATTTATTGAAGGAGACGGTACCGGACCGGATATCTGGGCGGCCTCTGTGCGCGTATTTGATGCCGCCGTTCAAAAAGCCTTTCAAGGGCAAAAAAAAATCGCTTGGAAAGAAGTATTAGCCGGTGAAAAATCTTATAACCTAACAGGAGATTGGCTTCCACAAACTACCTTAGATGCATTCAACGAGTATCTCGTGGGTATCAAAGGTCCATTAACTACACCCGTAGGCGGAGGCATTCGCTCATTGAACGTAGCTCTAAGACAAATCCTTGACCTATATGCCTGTGTGCGCCCTGTACGATGGTTTCAAGGCGTACCTTCACCCGTAAAAGACCCTTCTACAACGGATATGGTGATCTTTAGAGAGAATACCGAAGATGTTTACTCTGGAATTGAGTGGATGCATGGCGAGGCAGGCACGCAAAAAGTAATCGATTTCTTGGTCAAGGAGATGGGTGTTAAGAAAATTCGCTTCCCAGAGACCTCTTCTATCGGAATCAAACCCATTTCGCTCGAGGGTTCTGAAAGATTGGTTCGCTCTGCCATCGAGTTTGCCATTCAGTATAAAAAACCCTCTGTGACCCTTGTACACAAAGGTAATATTATGAAATTTACCGAAGGAGCATTCAAAAATTATGGTTATGCTCTTGCCGAACGTGAATTTGCCGATCAGGTTTTTACCTGGGCACAATACGAAAAAATCGCAGAGTCACAAGGTCAAGATGCTGCCAATAAAGCGCAGTCTGAAGCTCAAGCTGCCGGTAAAATCATTATCAAAGACGTAATTGCCGACGCTTTTTTACAGCAAATCCTGACCCGACCAGCCGAATATTCAGTAATAGCCACCATGAACCTAAACGGTGATTATATCTCTGACGCACTGGCCGCTATTGTGGGAGGTATCGGTATTGCCCCAGGTGCCAATATCAATTACCTGACTGGGCACGCAATCTTTGAAGCTACACACGGCACAGCCCCCAAATATGCCGGATTGGATAAAGTAAATCCGGGTTCTGTGATTTTATCAGGAGCTATGATGTTTGAATATATGAACTGGGACGCCGCCGCCGACCTGATTTATAAAGGTTTGGAAGCTACCATCCAAAGCAAACGCGTAACGTATGATTTCCACCGATTGATGGAAGGGGCTACGCTACTTAAGACCTCCGAATTCGCTACCGAAGTGATTCAAAATATGTAAGGGATGGAACATTGCATTTTATACAAAGACTGCTTGTATGAGCAGTCTTTTTTTGTGCTTTAATAAATAAATCCTTAAGTTATTTTTAGTTTTGAGAAATTTTAAGTAAGTCGAGGTTTGAAATAATTTGATATACGCATATTTTAATCCAAATCTCATGCCTCACGACACCTATCTAATTGATTATAAAGCCATTGACAAACTTATCCTTTCAGGTGAGTATAAAAAACAAGCGATCTCCAAACTGGGTTTTTTTTCATCTCCTATCAAAATACACAATCAACAAGGCGATGCTTTAGTACTAAAAATCTATAAACCCATCAAAAACCCCACATTGATGGATTTTATACTTGAAAACCACAAGGATTATATACTGAAAATGAGAGCGTTGGGAATATTGATTCCAGATACTGA
Organism: Microscillaceae bacterium; assembly: GCA_033765345.1. GTDB lineage: Bacteria > Bacteroidota > Bacteroidia > Cytophagales > Microscillaceae > JANRIC01. The sequence continues at coordinate 4,900 of JANRIC010000174.1, read as the reverse complement.
GGCTCAGGTAAGGCAAATTGCCTCTAAATTCTACCTGATCATCTGTCAAAAAGCCTTTGAACCGTCCGAATTGGTAAGAAACTTACTGGAAGAAGCTCCTAAGAATCGTTTTCTGGAAATTATGACCCGGATTTTTGATGATATTTTATTATACTGGCAAAATAAAAAAAATGAACCCTTGGAAATTGGTTTCCATCCTACACTTCGTAACTACGCCCTGAGAGACGAGAAACTCTACTATTTCGACACCTTCCCCCCCATGCTTATGCCCCAAAAACATCTCAATAAAATTATCCTCAAGATGGCTCCCTTGCAAATACCTATGCAATATTTTGTGCCGCAGCATAGTATCAACCGGGTTTCGGATGAATATTATCAGTTGGATAAAATGATTATTGGTGTAATTGGCAGTTGTTGTCGGTTAAGACCTGAATTTCACGCAGCCATTTTAGAAAGTGCCAGGGCTTATATTGCCCAAAACGATCAAACCGACCCCTCTGATAAAAATAAAATTCTTTGTCACACAGAAAAAGCACCCAAACTTTCAAAAATATGGGTGTTTTGTAGACGTTTATTTGGAAATGTAGGAAAGCCCAATATTCACTCCAAAGTGTAGTACAATCAATCCTGGTTCCCCATCTTCCATAAAAACCTTTGATGAGATACCAATGCTGATGCTAAGGAAGATTCATAATAAGGTATTTTGTGAAGTTGAGCCGTTTCACGGACAATTACCGTCAAAGCCGGATAATGTACACTGCATATATTGGGAAACAAATGGTGCTCAATTTGTGTATTTAAGCCTCCTGTGATAAATGCCAATACTTTGCTTCTGGAAGAAAAATTGGCTGTGGTATATAATTGGTGTACTGTCCAGCAGTGTTCAATAGATCCTTCAGAATCGGGATTTGGAAAATGGGTTTCCTCCACCGCGTGTGCCAGCATAAAAATAATAGCCAACAACCAGCCTCCAATAAAGTGCATCAATAAAAAACCACTCAAAACGTAGCCCCAATGCAAATCTATCACCCACAAAGGAATAACTAAAAACAAGGTATAATTGATAAATTTATAAAAAAATAAAAAGAAATATTCTTTGGTAGGATGTTTTTTTCCGGAGTAATTGCCTACTTCATTGATAAAAAATTTTTTATAATCTTTAATAAATATCCACGAAAGCGTTGTAAGCCCATACAAAACAAACGCATAGATATATTGATATTTATGGATACGCCAACGCTTCTTGAGGGGAGAAATCCTAATAATAGGAATAGGAGCAATATCTTCGTCAAAACCATCTACATTGGTATAGGTATGGTGTGCTTGATTGTGCATCTTGACCCACATATAAGCACTGGCTCCATTAAGATTGAAGGTATGCGACAATAAATTATTGACCCACTTGTGGCGTGAATAAGCACCGTGAATGGCATCGTGTCCTATATTGATCGTAACCATTGCCAAGCTCACACCCAATATAGCCCAAAGCATATACATACCCGGAATATCGTAAGCTCCAAGCAGTAATAAACTATAAGAACCCAACCATAAACTGAGATAAACTCCTGATTTAAAGACCATAAAAGGAGTCGCATGGCGAGATAAACGATTATCTTTAAAATATTGATTGACGTTTACATTAAGTGCCGTCACAAAATCTTTCTGATTCAGATGGGAAAATCTGGGAACTTTTTGCATAATTTGTTTCATTGAATTTACTTAATTTTCCATCTATTCGGAAAATATACCCTCCTTCACGTTCGCCAAAGTTTAATGTACTGTCTATCTGAAAGAATGATAGGAAAGCCGCCTCATCTCAACGAAAATTTTGAAAGGTAGAGTAGATTGGTTTAATAGGCATAAAATTAAATATAAATAACGGTTAAATAAATGACAAACCTTGAACTTTTTTATAATTTTTTGTATAATTCATTAAAATCATTTTGTATAAATCCCTTTTGGCTTTCATATATAATTACAAGAAAAAAATGATCCGCTACACAACTGCCCAAAATGACCAGGATTTACGCCAAATTCTGGATTTACAGCAACTCAACCGTGAAATAGTTTTGACTCAGGAAAATATCAGTTCCCAGGGTTTTGTGACGGTCTCACACGATTTTGAGACCCTGAAGGCAATGAATCAGCCTTATCCACACATCATTGCCAAGCACAAGGATCAGGTAATCGGCTATACACTGGTGATGCTTCGGGAGTTTGGAGACAAAATCCCGGTGCTGATACCTATGTTTGAGATGATCGAGTCAATCGAGTATCAAGGAGAAAACTTAAATAATACCAACTTTTTTGTGATGGGGCAAGTTTGTGTAGCCTCCGAATTTCGGGGGCAAGGCGTATTTGCGGGTTTGTATCAGGAGATGAAAAACCTCATGGCACCTCATTTCAAATACATCATCACCGAAGTAGCTCTGCGAAATACCCGATCTATGCGTGCACACGAAAAAGTAGGGTTTCAAAATATCTACGAATATAGCTCCGGAGGGGAAGATTGGGCAATTATTTTGTGGGAATGGTGAGCAAAGAATTGATAACAGATTATGAAGTGTCGGGTATTGATGATGTGGCGGATTTCGTGGCAAAATATTCAATAAAATTCCTGATATTGAACCCTGCTCTAATGTTTATAGAAACCCTTTAACCGCCATATTACGAAGCGAATGTTATGGTCTGAATTGCTGTAGATATTTGTCATAATCTTTTTCAATGTCTTTTCTAGGATTAAGACTTATTACTCCAATTTTTTTAGGATTAAAATCTTTAATTATTCTGATTTCTGTTTTCTCAACTTTGAATATTTCAAAGGCTACATTATCATAAATAATAAACAAATAAAGCCCAATTTTCCAATTTTCTTGAGTTTGTTTGTAATTTAAACGTAAGTCGTAAACTTGAAAATCATATTTTTTTATTTCGTTAATATTATCCTCATTGTCTAGGCAACACATTTCGTCTAAGATTCCTAATCCTAATAATTCATCGTAATTGCCTTTGTACTCCTCAAAAGAAGAAAGACTTTCATTTGTGATGGTGGCTTTTAAATGTTTCAATACACGATTAATGATTTTATCGTCAAAGTCCCCGTAAAAATCATTTCTTGTTTCAAAGAAGATATATTGTCCAAAAAAATTGAGAAGAATGAATCCAATATCTTCGTTGTCGAGCTTTGTCAAGTCAATATTTTCAATTATCTCTTTTAATATCTCGAAGCTTGGGCTTATATTGAATTTATTCTTATAATCCTTAATGTCTTTAAGCATTTGGTCGTAACGGTTAAGAGAAAAATACCTCTCAATCAAGTCAGGATAATTTAACAGCCTTTCTTTTAATTCTTCTCCCTCGATGCAGATTATTTCGTATTGTTTTCGAGGACTTATTTTTTCAATCCAATTTCTTGCACTGTTAGTCAAATAAGAACTAACAAAAATTACAATAGAATTTGGTAATTCTGCATCTGCCCAAACAATTTTAGAGCTTAGATGTTCTGCTGGTACACCACCAGACGTATAATGTTTGCATTCAAAAAACCATTTTGTTTCTTTATTCTTTATGGTGTTGATAAATGTAAAACTCGCTTCAATATCACGTCCGTTATCAGCACCACCTTCTCTCCAAATCAAATTATGGAAATTATATTTAACTAATAAGTCATAACAGAGATTTTCAAATCCTCGCGGACTTATCTGTTCAAATTGTATGTCGTCCTTTGTGTACTTCATTTAATTTTATACATACCAGAGCATGTGTGCAGAGCGGGTTTAGTAGCAATCTGTTTCTACAAGCATAAAAGTTTAAATTTAGTTGGAGTAGGTCTGCACATCTTGCCATCAATGCAATGCATATGCACAGTTTTACTCTTTTGAACTTCGTAGTTGTTCGACTTGCTCAATAGTTAAATCTGTTAATTCAGATATAGTTTCATTGTCAAAACCTTTTTTTATGGCAGCTTTAGCAATCTCAATGTTTCGTTCTTGTTTGGCTTCTAATTTAGCAGTGTATTCTACGCTCATTTCAATACGCCTATTTTCCTGAAAACGGTCATACATCTTCTTTTCTTCATCAGATAAGGCTTCGTATTGCAATTTTTCCTTTGCTTTATCCAAGCCTTTTGCCTTGAAGTCGTCTTTCACCTCGCTGTTTTTAAGGAAATAAACCCATTCATCCAGTGTATTTTTGGCAACATCATTAAAGTTATTTACTTTCAAAATGTAATATTTGGGAAAAATATCAGATACCTTCTCCACCCTGAAGTCTTGCTTTTGTAGCGTTGTAGGAATTAAAATATCGTTTTCGTGCAAGCCTACAAATTCGCCTTTGTATTCATAGACATAATCTTTGCCTTGCCCCAAACCAAAATACACAATATTGATGGAATAGATTTTTTTGATAGTGCCGTAAGGTTCGCCTTCTTTGATGTACTCTGTTACCAATTTGGATACGCCGTATAACATTCGCTGGAAATAGTCAATTTCTGAATCATCCTGTACTTCTACCAGCATCAATTCATCATGTTGGCTTTTCACCAAGATATCCACTCGATTGTATTTATCGTATTCGTCTTGTTTGTTGCCTTCACTTTCCAAGATGCTCTCGATCGTTATGTCAAAATGAAGTAACTCGCTCAAAAAGCCCTCTAAAATATCAAAGTTGGCTTTGTGACGAAGCATTTTTTTCATCGCCCAGTCAAAACGAATTAGTTTTCGACTCATGATTTTTTGTTTTCTACAAAGGTACAAAAAAAGGTTCTCTGACAATTGATGTGGGAATGATCCATACAAGTATTTTCAAACAATGATTCTATAAAAAATAAGTGCATTCAATTTCCGCTCTTGATGATCAATTTTGCCACAAATGCACGAATAAACGCCCTTATTCGTGCATT
>JANRIC010000078.1:0-3213 GCA_033765345.1 Microscillaceae bacterium | reverse complement strand
TGATCGTGAGCTTCAGTCCCTGCATTCGCTCAAAGCTTATACCCTCGTGGTGATGAAGGACGAGTTGTTTTGGAGGGAGGTTTAATACCATTTAACCCTAACCATTGTTAGCACCCTAGCGGGCGACTAACAAGGTTTTTTTTGAAAAACGCTGTTAGTGGCTGAAAGCCCTAACGGTCGTTAAAATACATAAACCATTGTTAGCACCCTAGCGGGCGACTAACAAGGTTTTTTTGCATTTAACTATAAGAGCAAAAACCCAAAATCTATTTCCTAAAAAAATCATACAAACTTCAACGCCACTTTTGATAAAAAGACTATTTCAAAACAAATAGGATTGGCTTTTTCATAATTTTAGTTCTATTCACTATTTTTAGCAATTCAAAAAGCTAAAAAAATTTATGAACCAAAAAGTTCACAATCAAATAGTAAGTTTCATTTGGAGCATTGCAGACGATGTGCTGAGAGATGTTTTTGTAAGAGGCAAATATCGTGACATCATTCTTCCCTTCACCGTTTTAAGGCGTTTGGATGCATTGCTTGTGCCTACAAAAGAGAAAGTGTTAGAAGCCAATGAATTTCTCATTCAGCAAAATATTGACGACAAAAAAGCCTTGGAAAACCAATCAGGTTATCCGTTCTGGAATATTTCAAAGTTCACCTTTGAAACCTTGATGAATGATGCTGACAACATAGACTCCAATTTGGAAGCCTATTTGGATGGTTACAGCCCCAATGTGCAGGAAATCATCAGCAAGTTTAAACTGCGGAATCAGTTAGAAACCATGAAAGAAGCAGGTGTAACCTATCTACTCATCGAGAAACTCTGCAACAAAGAAATCAATCTAAGCCCCAACGAAGCCAAAAACAGCAAAGGCGAAATCTTGCCACCATTGACCAATTTGGGAATGGGCTACGTATTTGAAGAACTGATTCGCAAATTCAATGAAGAGAACAACGAAGAAGCAGGAGAACACTTTACGCCCCGTGAAATCATCAAGTTGATGACTCACATTTTGTTCACGCCTGTAAAAGATAAAATACAACAAGGCACCTATCTCATTTACGACCCTGCCTGCGGCAGTGGCGGTATGCTTACCGAAGCAGAGCATTTTGCCATGGATGTAACCCACCACAAAGCCGATTTTATGCTGTACGGACAGGAAGTGAACCCTGAAACTTATGCTATTTGCACCAGCGATATGTTGATTAAAGGCGAAAAATCGGAAAACATTGCCTACGGCTCTACCCTTTCCAAAGATGGTTTTCCGCATTTGCATTTCGACTTTATGCTTTCCAATCCGCCTTATGGCAAAACCTGGAAAATTGATGAAGATGCCATTGTAGATGACCGTGGCAAAAAAGCGATTCAGAACATCAAAGACACTCGTTTTCAAATTGGCTTGCCTTCCATCTCAGACGGTCAGTTGCTGTTCTTGATGAATATGGTGAGCAAGATGAAACACAATACTGAACTGGGAAGTCGTATTGCAACGGTTCACAATGGCTCGGCTTTGTTTACGGGCGATGCTGGTGGGGGCGAAAGCGAAATTCGCAAATACATCATTGAAAACGATTGGTTGGAATGTATCATCGCTTTGCCCAAAAACATTTTCTACAACACGGGCATTCCCACATACATCTGGATTGTAAGCAACAAAAAAGCCCCAAAACGCAAAGGCAAAGTACAGTTGATCAACGCCATGGAACTGTACGAAAAACTGCGGAAGAACTTAGGGCAAAAGAACTGCGAAATGAAACCGCACCACATTGACACCATTACCAATCTGTATATGGACTTTGTGGAAAGCGACATTTCTAAAATTTACCCCAACGAATATTTTGGTTACCACAAAATAACCGTGGAAAGACCTTTAAGACTTTCGGCAAAATTTACTGCGGAGGCTATTGAAAAATTGTCTGAATCAGGATTGGCAGGATTAGAGGATTTTAGGATAAGTACATTGTTGGAAGCGGGATTTACTAGATTAAAAGATGTGCAGGATTTAGGAAAGGAAAAATCCTCCGCATCCATAAATCCTGAAAATCCTGATGCTGACAAATGGAAAAAGAAACTTGAAACCCACCTCAAAAAAGAGGACATCACCCTCAAACCTGCTGATAAAAATAAACTTTTGAGTGCCGAATTTTGGGAAAACAAACTCAAATTGATTGAAAATGCCGAAAAACTAAGGACTCATTTTGGTAATGAGCAGTTTGACGAATACAACACCTTTTTGCCTTTGCTCAACAAAACCATTAAGAAACTTGATTTGGACATTGACTCAAAAGGACTTAAAGAAATTTTAGCTGCCATCACCTGGAAAAACGAAGATGCTGAAAGGGTAATTAAGAAAACCGAAAAAGACGGAACGATAACCTACGAAGCTGACAGCGATTTGAGAGACACTGAAAATGTGCCGCTTGACCAAGATATACACGAATACTTTGAACGAGAGGTACTCGCACACATTCCTGACGCTTGGATTGACGAAAGTAAAACCGTGAAAGGGTATGAAATTTCATTTACACGATATTTTTATAACTATGTGCCACCACGTAGCATTGAAGAAATTACCGCAGAAATTTTGCAATTAGAGAAGGAAACCGAAGGCATCTTAAACGAAATTGTAAACAACTAAAATTTACATGATATGAAAATAGATGAAATCGAACAACTTTTTGAACAGTTTGAAGCCGTAGCTGCCCAAATAGAAGATGTAGAATGTTGGAGTGCCAGAGCGTTGCAAAAACTCTTGGGCTATGCCAAGTGGGAAAACTTTGAAAAAGTAATCCAAAAAGCCAAAGAAGCTTGCCAAAATGCAGGTGAAACCATTGAGTATCATTTTCCTGACGTCAGGAAAACGATACCGATGCCCAAAGGTGCTGAAAAAGAAATAGATGACATTTTGCTTACTCGCTACGCTTGTTATTTGGTAGCACCCTACCCGATAATTTTGATAACCTATTGATTTTGAGCATTTTATAAGTGCAAGGTGAATAAACTTATCTATAAGGGTATGCCAAATATCTAAGTCTTTGTCAGTTTTTTTATGCAAGATGCCTCTGAGTAAGTCTAAACCTTTTCTGAATAAGCTATATGCCCTGTAACCGTGTCTTTTTTTAGGGATAGGTTTTTCTTCTTTTTCATAGAGCAAGCCTAAGTGCAAGCAAAAACAATAGGCTACACTGACGAGATAGAGCAGTTTTACG
>JANRIC010000146.1:0-27596 GCA_033765345.1 Microscillaceae bacterium | reverse complement strand
CAGATCAACTATAAAAATCTGGGTTTCTATCCTCAAAATTTCGGTTTGAGCTTTGGAAAGCTCTTCATGAAATAGTTGCTGAGAGGATTCAAACTCCGGTAATTCTTCAAAAGGTAAATCAAAATCTTTGATAGAAATACCAATTTCGGCCAATCTTTGCTGCATCTCCAATTCCCAAAACTTGATAACAAATAAATTTTGAAGTAGTTTTTCCTTTTTATTTACGAGGTTTACAAGTTCCTCGATGAGTTTTTCCATCATAGATTTGATATGAAGAGCACTTATGCAAATATAATAAACATCCTTGATATTTATGACAATTGGATAACCCCTAATCTGGCTGCCAAGTATTCCTGAAAGCGTCCGCTTTCTGCCGAAGGCAAAGGCCGTAGGCTGCTGAGAGGTAAAAAATAAACCCGAAAGTCTGCATCCAGAGGCTTTCGGGTTTTCACATAAAAATCTGGCTATTTCGCAAAGAATATTTTATCTTAGGCTTTCGTGGAGAGAACGTCCTGAGTTCTAATCAGAATCTTCCAATATAATCCCTATTTCATAAACATTCGTTAGACCTAGTGATTTGTAATAAACATAGTATTTTCCATTTTTTAATTGAGAGGCATCTAAATATCTTTGGTTTTTTGTAGGTAAGTCGTCTTCTTTGAAGCGAAATAGAAAATTTGAATAGTCATCTATGTCTTCAATCAATAGAGTGAACTGTTTGCTTCTGATCTTTATCATCATGTTATTTCTTCCAATATTGTAAAGCATCGTTTGGGATAGGTAACAAGGGCATAAAATTAATGCCCCATAAGAAATCGTCTATTGACCAAACACTACCCCAGAGATTCTCTTTTTTCCTCCATCATTTCTGATAAAGCAGTTTGTGTATGCGACTCTGGGTAAAACTTATCCAATTGATGAAAAATAGCCTTCGAGAAAGGTGCCCAAGTAGCCGTACCTACTTCGGCTTCTTTGAGGGCGTTATTGACCCAGCAATTACAGGTTTTGAGGAAATGGTACTTGCCTTCTGCCTCATAGAAGTTATAATTTAAGGCTTCGTAAGCTGGCAATCCGGCAAAGTTGATATGCAACAGTTCTCCTTTTTCGGTGTATCGGAAGCTGTCTTTGATGTATCGGATTACATTTTGGTACTGTGTGGGGGTAATTTTCAGTGCTTTTACAAATTTATGGTGCTTCGGTACTTCGTCATAAAGCACCACTTGCATCGTGGTGCTGCTGAGTTTGAAAAGTGCCTTGAAGGCTGTTTTGGGCTTAAGCTCTGCCCAGGTAGGGGTATCCAGGTAAAAACCCCGATCGCCCCAGCCGAAAGCAATATAATTTACTCGGCTGGGTTTGAAGGTATTTACATCGATAAACTCTGTCCAGTCAATTTCAGCACTGCGGATCGGCAGTACAAGATCGCTATGAGGCCCATTGGAAATGACCCAGATTTCTACGCCACTATCTTGAGGGCGTGCATAACGGTTGCTGGGAATCCACTTAAGTAAAGTAGCCGAAAAGGAGTAAAAAAGTACAAACATCACCCCCATCAACACCAAAGATATGAACAAAAGTAGGATCATTTTTTATGTCTTAATAATATGGTGCAAATTAATTTTTTTTTCAGAGAAAATCATAACTCAAAAACGAATTTGCAGTGTTTTAGGATTCATCTTCCCTCTTTTCTTGTTTGTACTTTCCGGCTTTAATTTCCTTGAGAAACTCATCGTGATCTTTTTTGAGTGCTTGAGCAATTTCCAAAGTCTCCAAAGCTTCTTTTTTTAAATCACTGATTTTTTTTCCTAAATCTCCCAACTTAAAATCATTTATTTCTTGTTCCATAGATGTAAAATTATTAAGATAAATTATCAATCTCGAAATCTAGTTGTTCCAATCCAGTCATTATCTGGCTAATCAAACTCTTTAGATTATAATACTCTTGTTGATATACCTCAAGTTCAGCATTTCTGACAAAAATTTCAAATTGTATATCAATTTCTTTTTCAAGCAAAGAACCAAGCTTTTCTACCAAATCTTTTTTTCGCTGAACCAAATCCTGAAATTTCTTTATTTTATTTTCCATCCAACCTACCCTTTCCTCATTTCCTTAAAAGCATTGATCAATCCATTGGTAGAGGCATCGTGGCTGCTGATGATTGCTTCGTTTTCCAGTTCGGGAAGAATTTTTTTGGCGAGTTGCTTGCCCAGTTCTACGCCCCACTGATCAAAACTGAATACATTCCATAAAACACCCTGTACAAAAATTTTGTGTTCATACAAGGCTATGAGGCTTCCTAGCGTGCGTGGGTCTATTTTTTTGACCAAAATAGAATTTGTAGGTTTGTTTCCGCTGAAAACCTTGAAATTTTTGAGTTTTTCAATTTCTTCTTCATGTGTACCAGCAGCCTGAAATTCGGCTACTACTTCAGCTTCACTTTTGCCCTTCATCAATGCTTCGGTCTGTGCAAAGAAATTAGAAAGTAACTTCACGTGGTGGTCACCGATAGGATTGTGACTGAGGGCAGGTGCGATAAAATCGCAGGGGATCAATTTGGTACCCTGATGGATGAGTTGGTAAAAGGCGTGTTGTCCGTTGGTGCCTGGTTCGCCCCAAATGATCGGGCCACTTTGATAGTCAATAGCTTCGCCGTTGCGGTCTACGCATTTGCCATTGCTTTCCATATTGCCTTGCTGGAAATAGGCTGCAAAGCGGTGTAGGTATTGGTCATAAGGCAGGATAGCCTCCGATTCGGCACCAAAAAAGTTATTGTACCAAATTCCAATCAAAGCAAGAATTACAGGGAGATTTTTTTCAAATTCGCTTTCCAGGAAATGCTTGTCCATGGCGTGTGCGCCTTCGAGTAATTCTTCAAAAACTTCAAATCCGAGACTACAGGCAATCGGCAAACCAATGGCAGAGCAAAGTGAATATCGCCCCCCGACCCAATCCCAAAAGCGGAACATATTCACAGGGTCAATCCCAAAAGCTTCTACACCTTGCCGATTGGTAGAAAGGGCTACAAAATGCTTTTTGATGTGTTCTGCGTCTCTGGCGGAATTCAGAAACCAGTTTTTAGCCGTTTCGGCATTGGTCATCGTCTCTTGAGTCGTAAATGTTTTGGAAGCGATGATAAACAGGGTTGTTTCAGGCTTGAGTTTTTTGAGCGTTTCAGCCATGTGTGTACCATCCACATTCGATACAAAATGTACACGAATATGCGGTTTTTGATAAGCTTTTAAGGCTTCTGTCACCATCAAAGGACCCAGGTCAGAGCCTCCGATACCGATATTTACCACATCACTGACGCTTTGCCCGGTATAGCCTTTCCAATCGCCGGAGATGATTTTATCAGAAAAGTTTTTCATCTGTGCCAGCACTTCATTGACTTCGGGCATTACATCCTGGCCTTCTACCAAAATTGGGGTATTGGAGCGATTACGCAGGGCAATGTGCAATACGGCACGGTCTTCGGTTTCATTGATTTTTTCGCCGCCTTGCATGGCTTGCATAGCTGCCTTAAGTTCGCATTCGTAAGCCAGTTCGCGCAAAAGTGCCAGAGTTTCTTCCGAAATAATATTTTTGGAATAATCTAAGAGAATATTTTCAAATCTGACGGAGAATTTTTCAAAGCGTCGTGCATCCTGAGCAAATAAATCGGTCATTTGTACCTCATTCATGAGTTTGAAATGAACCTCTAAATTCTGCCAGGCCTGGGTTTTTGTAGGGTTGATTTTGGGTAGCATAGGTCTTTTGTATTTTGATGGTGTGAATCCAAAACAAAAGAAAGAAAATATCTTTAGAAAACCATAGGAAAAATGCAGGATAAATTGCTTGTTTGACCATAATTATCTGTTAAATTAGAATCGACAAAAATTTTAATCGAATCATACTATGACTTACCAATCCATTACCTTTTACACACTGCTTTTGCTTAGTGTTTTAGTGGGCTGCGGCACAGCAGAAAACCCTAAAACTGAGGAAAAACCCGAATCTTCTACTACCTCAGAGGAAGTAAAACTCAGTTATAAAATGCCTCAGCTTACGCCAGGCAATGTCAGCGAATCGTTGAAAGCTTACGGAGAAGCCAATCCTGAAACACAGGTCGTCATTCACACAGATATGGGCGATATCAAGATCAAATTGTATGAAGAAACACCTTACCACCGAGCCAATTTCATTTATTTGACCAAAAAAGGCTTTTTTAATGGCACCGTGTTCTATCGGATCATTCAGAAATTTATGATCCAGGGAGGTGCTGGAGATTTTCCCCAGAGAGACGAGGTTAAGAAAAAACTAGGCACTTATCGTGTTCCGTCTGAATATAAAACAGATCAGTATTTCCATAAAAGGGGAGCTTTATCTGCCGCCAAAAAACCAGGTGAAACGCCCGAAATAGGCTCTACTCCTTACGATTTCTTTATTGTACAAGGCGAAAAATGGAGTACTGGACAATTACAAACGCTTGCCCAACAGGAAAAAATGCAGCTTTCGCCAGCTCAAACTCAGGTTTACAGCACAGTAGGCGGTGTACCCAGCCTGGATGGCAAACATACCGTATTCGGGGAAGTGACTGAAGGGCTGGATGTGGTAGACAAAATCGCTGCCCTTAAAACCCGTGCAGACGGCTGGCCCTTAGACGGACTCGTGAAAATGACCATTGAAGTAATAGAATAATTAAAAAAAAAGCCGGAAGTAATTCCGGCTTTTCTTGAACTAATTTTTTAACGCTTCATCAAGCGAATTATTTTTTGCTCTATCAAATCGCTGCTTAGGGACAAGAAATATAGACCCGGCTTCAGGTCGCTCGTCTGTATATCCAAAACGATATCCTGACTATCTGAATGAATGATCTTCTCTTTTCGGACAATACTGCGCCCATACTGATCAAATAACTCATAAGAAATTTTACTTTCTAGGCTATTGTCAATTAGTAGGTGTAGGTCTTCTGCATCGCCGATAGTATTGGGATAAATACTGATGATTTTTGTAGGGAAGGTTTTAGCATTCACCTGACTACCCATACTAAAAGCCTGATTGTTGGTAAATGTAAAACTAGCACTTGTCTGCTGCAAAAGTGTTCCTCCTCCTGATACCTGGCTATAGGCCTTGGCACTCACTGTATAAGAATCCCCCGCCTGTACGGTTCTAGGATTATAATTGCCATTGACATCTCCAAACAAAGCGTAAGGAGCCATGCTCTCAGTTTGCTTAAATCCTAGGCTGGTACCCTGCGTGATTTCGAATACGATGCTTTTGGTTTCGGCAGGAAAATTTTGTGCAATGATATTAAATGTACTAATTTGACCAGCATTGATCTGGGCATTGGCAGGGATAGGTGCCAAGAATATCTGATCTGTAGTTGCATTGACCATACTCAAAGACATAGTAGGCACTCCAGAAGTCGCTTGCACAGTCAGATTGAGTGTGAAAGTAGCTCCTGTGGTACCGGTTTTTCCTGGTCCTGAATAAGGCGTTGCTTTAATCATATATGTACCGGGCGCAAAAGGATAAGGGGTAAAGCTCGTGGTCTGGTCGCCAGCCAAAGAATATGGGGCAATACTTTCGGTTCTGGGTGCATTTTGATTTACCTGAAACTCCACGCTGCCAACCTGATTTCCGGTTTTGGCTTCAATAGAAAGACCAGCCGGAAGTTGGTCTAATACAATTACATCATTTACTGGATTGAGTGTACGAATTGCTTGAGCATTACTTGCATTTACCAGCACAAATTCGGTGACGATTGTCCCCGAACTGGGTGGCGGCGTATTTTGTACCGTTAAATTGAGGGTATAAGGTGTGCCTGCGGTACCTGTTTTATTTATGCCTGAAAAAGCCGTTACTTTGATGGTATAGCTACCAGGTGTAAAAGGATAAGGTGTAAAGCTACTGGTCTGATCACCTGCCAGAGAATAAGGAGCTACATTCTCTACTCTGGGTGTACCACCATTTACCTGAAACTCTACACTTTTGGCAGAATTTCCTACCAGAGCTTCTATAGATAGTGTAGCAGGTAATTGACTCAACACAAGTACATCGCTGCCGGTGTTGAGTGTTCGTATTTTCTGAGCGTTGGCAGCATTGATCAATGCAAGTTCATTGACAGCCAGATCAAGCCCAGTGCTGCCCCCGTCTTTAATTAAGGTAAGATTGAGCGTAGCATTGGTATAACCAGGTGCAGAGGCTATCAGGGAGAATGTATAAGTGCCTGGGCCTACTGGAGTACCATTAAAGGTAAGCTCAATCTCCTCGAAAGAGGCATACGCTTCCCCTTCGCTTTTATTCAGGGAAAGCCAAGAAGGCAAGCTTGATGTATTTAGGGTATAACAAACCGCATCATTGGTACTAGAAAGTATTACTTTTATTTTTTGGGTTTGAGTACCACTAAGGCTTACCTGTAATGTCTTGGGGTTAAAGCTCAGTTGATTTACAGGAGTACGAGGGAATGTTTTAACACGTGTTACACTGGTAGGAAATGTGGTATTTGGGGCTCCACCGGTCATGATAACCAGCGTTTGGTCAAAAATCCTTGCACCAGGAGCCAGTAAATTCAACTGAAGCAGGTGGTTGGTCTGCTCTGTCCAGGTATTGGCTATGGGATCATATACATTAATTTCATTCCCCAGCGATTGCCCTCCTACTACATAAATTTTCCCATCTATGGTAAATGTACTGGGCTCGATATGTGATTCATTATGCGGGAAGTTAGCCAGGCGAGTCCATTGATTGGTAGCAGGGTCGTACACGTGTACATCATTGACATCAGCAGCAGGATTGGCCAAACCTACACAGCCTGCGTCGTGCCCGTGTTGGCCGCCAATGGTGTATAATTTACCATCGAGTACCACAGTACCGAAGTGATTTCGGGCATCAGGCATTCCGGCAGTTGAGGTAATATTCTGCCAGCCTAAGCTGGGTTTATCCAGGTCATAGAATAGGTGTACATTGACATCACATTGAGCGTTGGCATCAAAGCCCCCTACATAATGGAGTTTCCTACCTAGTCGCCCCAAACCACCGCCACCGGCGGCAAAAGGCAAGCTAGGGCCTTCATACCAATTGTTTTGACTGATGACATACCACCACACTTTATTGGTAACCGTACCTGGGTCACCTATTCTCCCCCCTACAATCCAAATGGTATCACTTACCAGGGCGATTCCATTGTGGGTTACAGCCCAGGGGCTGCCATTGGGTTGGTTGGGCATGGGCTTAAGTGTAGTCCATCGGTTGGTATAAGGATTATATTTTTCGCAGGAGTTTTCAATTTTGATATTGGGTCCGAATCCATTGAAGAGGTACACTTCGTTTTCATAGACTATACACTGAGATTCGGAGCGGGGTTTGGATGAATTACCAATATTTGTCCAAAAATTATAAGGTGTAGTACCAGGGGCACCGTCAAATGAAAAAGCTTCCAAGAAATTCTCTCCGGCGGTAATTTCAGTACCTCCTTTGGTTTTAGAACCTGCTGCCAGAAATACATCTCCTTGATAAACAATAGCCTGGGTAGCGTGTCGCCCAGTATTCATATTGGCTAAGGTGCGCCAAGTTCCGGTGTAAGTATCTAATATTTCGGTTTTGGGCAGAGATACGGTATTATTATTTTCAGTTTCGCCCCCGATTACGATCAGTTCGGTGCCCAATGCAGCTACGGAAGCACCTGCACGTTCTGTGGGGAGGTCTCCGGGCAAAGCATTTCCACTAAGCCAAGTACCCGCTTTGAAATCAAAAACATCTACATCGTCTTCTGTATCTGCAAAAGTACCGATAGGCATATCAAAGCTTGACCTACGCCCTCCGGCCACATACATTTTAGTACCGATTACGGCCGCATGAAAGTGATCTCTGGCATTGGGTGCGTTCGGAAGTACTTGCCAGGCATTGGTTTCGGGGTCAAAACTATCAAACCAGGTTACGTGTGCAGCCTCGCCATTATCTGTAAAGGCTCTATGTCCTTTTCTATTGCCGGAAATGATATAAAATTTGCCTTCATACAAAACTACTCCGGCAGAACCCCTGAGCCGGTTGCTAGGAATGGCAGGTCCTGTAGTAAGTTGGTCGGTTTGGGTATCATAAATGAGCACATTGGCTACAGGATTTTCATTGGGATACCCCCCATTAAAAGCTCCGATGATATAAATTTTAGATTTATAGGCTACGGGCTGAAAATGGTGAATGTCACTGGTGCTTGTATTGGTATTACTCCAGGTTTTTGTAACAGGGTTATATGCCTGAATCTTCTTGGTACCTCGACCACCGATTAGGTAGAATTTTCCACCTACTTCTACGAAGCTGCCTTCGTGGCGATTTTCAGGGCTGATGCCGTTTGTACTTTGAACAAACCACTGCCCGGTGCTGCTTTGAGCGGCTGCCTGCTGCAAGAAGATACACTGCCAAAGTAGTATTATTCCTACAGTTATTTTTTTGAAAAAGAAGGATTTGTTTAGCATAATGGATAAATTAGGTGTAAAATGGTCAAATAATACACGGGTGTCTTAAACGATTTTTGTTTTAATTTGTAAGATTTTATTACAACTATATATTTGATAAATTATATCTTGATAGTGATTTTATTTTAAATTTCTTGGCACATAGTTTTATTTTGATACATCTATCAAGATTAAATTCAGCACTAAACAGTGCTAAAACGCATACATTCAGCAGCTTAACGAAATTTTAAGACAAGTAGTGTTCTTTTCAGGGGATCTAAAAAGATTGCATATTTGAGAAGAATGCCAATAATAATCGCAAATTACGCATATATCTTACTTGCGATATTTTTAGCTGTTATCAATGGTTGGTTGAATAAACATGCCTAAAATTAGCTATTTCAATCCATAATTGCAAGTAAAGTTGGTCAGTTAAATAACTGATGTAAGATTTTTTTTGTATTATTCAAAGAAATCCTACTTGGGTTTTTTTCCTGAGCGACTTCATAAAAGCATTCATCCGGGAAAACAATTCGACTTCTGCCCTCATAAAGAGTAAAAAAATAAAAGGAATGGTTTATTTTGTAGAACTTAATACGTGGAGGTAATACTCCATGAAAAACCCAGTCAGATTTTATCAAAAATAAGATACCATAGTATATGATTGTTGTTATTCAAAGAGTTTCTGAGGCTTCGGTAAAAATTGATGAACTCATTAAAAGCAGTATTGGGCGCGGGTTTATGATTTTGGTTGGTATGGGTGCTGATGATACTCAGGAAGATATCGAGTGGCTGAGTAAAAAAATTGCCCATCTGCGGGTCTTTGGAGATGATGCTGGTAAAATGAACCTATCATTGACAGAGGTGCAAGGCGACATTCTGCTGGTCAGTCAGTTTACTTTGCACGCTAGTACTAAAAAAGGAAACCGCCCTTCTTTCATCGAGGCTGCCAGACCTGAAATCGCCATTCCTTTATATGAGCAATTCATTCGGCAGCTAGAGCTGGAACTTGGAAAACCTATCCACTGCGGCGAGTTTGGGGCTGATATGAAGGTAAGCTTAATTAATGACGGTCCTGTAACCATCTTGATAGACTCCAAAAACCGTAAATAAAATATATGGCTGCAAAATTTTACGAAGGGCTCAAAAGTGCACTCAAATCTCCCCTAGAAGTCAGGGAACTGTCGTTGGATGGTTATCGGGAAAAAAATCTTGCCGCACTGGCAGATTTGCCCAATCTTGAATCTCTAAAACTTTTGTACTATAAAACCAAAGACCTTGAAAGCACTCTGCCTCATCTTCCCCAGCTTAAGCGTCTTGTATTTGGCTGGGGAGAAAAAAATTGCCCTGAAGTTCTTTTCACATTGCAAGGGTTGGTTTATCTTGAATTTATGCATAGCCCCATAAAAGCTATACCCGCCTCGATCGGAAATTTACAAAATCTGGAAGTGCTTGATTTAAATTTTTTACAACTTCAGAGATTTCCCGAGGGAATTCTACGGCTCAAAAAGTTAAAAAAGCTCATTCTTGATAATAATAAGTTGGAAAGCCTTCCTGATGATATTGATCAGTTAGAGCAACTGACCGATATCTTCCTGATGAATAATCGAATTAAGGAATTGCCTCTTGGTTTTGCCTTACTCCCTTTGAATTGTTTAGACCTGGGTGGTAACTCGATCTTGGAACAGACCCCTATCAGTTCTAAAACCCTACAGGATTTATTCCGTCGATTTCGGAAACAAAATTTATCTTCGGATCAGCGCAGATTATATCTTCAGCTTTTGTTGGGAAATTTCAAAAAAGCAGAAAAAATTGCTGGAAAAAAAGCCGTTCTTTGGGGTTTAAATGGGTTTTTTCCCGAAATTCGTCGTAATGCGGCTCGTTATTTTTACCGTTACTTTGAAAATCCTTTCGAGAATAACCCGACAAATATATCAGAGATTAAGCTATGTATACTCGGCAAAATAAAAGAATACAAAAGACAGGAAATCAAAGATATTCTCTCCAAAGAAGGTATTACGCTTCAAAATGAACCCAAACCCTCTACCACCCATTTGGTTTTGGGTGAATATCCCTACAAAAAACTGCACTATGCCCTGGATTCGGGTAAGCCCCTTATCGCAGCCGGGCATCTTTGTGATTACTTACACACGCTTCAAGGGTATTATCTCATGAAGGAAGACGCCGAAACCGATAAGGTCGCCGGAAAGATTCTAAGCCTGCTGAATAGTGGCGAAGAATCCAATCAAAAACTAGCCCTAGAGCTGGCGTTCGGCGGCGGTATTCATAAGCGTTTCCAGTATGAAATCATCCTTTTATATATTTGGAGCAAAAATGACACACTCCACCGCTTGGCTGGAGAAGTGTTGGAAAAGCACCTGCCCGCAGATGTTTTTATGGATTTTAAATCGAATCTCAGGATTTTTGACAATTATCTCAGTGAAGAAACACTTGCTGGGTATCTGAAGAATATTTGTGGCACTAGGCTAGACCCCAATGAATTGGGTATCCGAGTGTATAAAAATTACCAAAAAGGACGCTTATTTTGCATGCAATACCCTCGTTCATTTTTGGAAATCTGCAAACTGGAGATTAAATACAATGTGCTCTATCTCAATGCTCTTAAGCTAAAAAAAATACATCCTTGTATTGTCGAGCTTCCTGAGATCAAATTTTTGTACGCCAACCATAATCGCCTGAGCGAGCTACCTGGCAATTTAGGTCAATTAGAATCTTTGAGCTATCTCTATTTGCATAATAATGCTTTTAAAATCTTCCCAGAGGCACTACTTCAGCTTAAAAATCTTAAAAAATTGAGTCTTCATGTGAATCAAATTCGTGAAATCCCCAAAGAAATAGACCAATTGAATCAATTAGAGCATCTTTATCTCAGATCAAATCTTATTGAGAGGCTTCCTGAAAGTTTTGCCTGTCTGACAAATCTTCAATTACTCATCCTTGAAAAAAACCCCATTGCAAAAGACACCAAACAAATCCGACGCTTGCAGGAAATGCTGCCAAACTGTCAGATCAAGGTCTAGGTATAAAAAAGTTCGGTAGAATCAGGATTCTACCGAACTTTAATTTCGTTTTTCAAAAAGGGAGAAAGTTTATGAGACTTTAATTTCGCGTTCTTGGTTCTGCTCAGGCTCTTTTTTGGCAACCGTAATTTTCAGCAGACCATCTTCGTATTTGGCTTCAATTTGTTCGGGATTGGCATCTTCGGGAAGATAAAAAGTACGCTCAAGTTTTCCGAAATCAAACTCTTGTTTCAAGTATTTTTCTTCGGCATCCAGGCTGTTTTCTATGTCAGTAACGATTTTAAGCACTTGTTCGTGCAGGCTTATTTTGAAGCTTTCTTTACTCAGTCCAGGAGCGGCAATCTCAATCCGGTAGGCTTGTTTGGTCTCAATCACATTCATGAGGGCGTGGTTTTCTACAAAATCATGCCCCATTTTATGTCTAAATTCTCTTCGGAACTCACTGCCCCAATCTTTAAATTTTTTAGAAAATTCTTTCAGGTCACCAATAAATACTTCATCTACAAAATCAAAGAAGCTTTTTTTAGGTTCTGGTCCGCAATTGGTATTTGTCATAGGTTTATGGTTTAAAATGAATAATTGAACAAATAAGTATTTTCAATCTCAGTACCAAAGTATTTTCAAAAGAGGAAATATGTCAAATTGGCGCAAATTCAGAAAAAGATTTTATATGCTTTAAAAAGGATAGCTATTTATTCCTTTCCCTTCATTTTTTCGGAGATTTCTTTCACTCTTTGGCGGTTTGCTTCCAGTTCGTCGGCAGCTTTGAGCGCCAGAAGTTCTTTATCTATACCGGTTATGATGGATTCAAGGCTTTCAACTCGTTTATTTAGCTCTTTATTATTTTGGATGAGTGCTTTGAGTGCCTGAATATCCTCATGATTCAATGCGCCGCGGGCTTTGATTTCTTCTCTTTTGAGACTGGCGTAAATACCTCCAACAATAGCTGTCAGTGGAATCAAGACCCAGATTACAGCAGGGTCTAAAAGGCGTAGTATAATTTCAACCATGATTTTGTTGTAGGTTTAAGAATTGGAAGGTTTCATTTTTTCAGAAAGCTCCTTTACGCGCTGCTGATTTATTTGAGCATCATCAGCTGATTTGAGCATCAAAATTTCTTTATCCATACTTGTAATGATGGATTCGAGATTAGACAATCGCTCTTTAATTTCCTGATTTTCATGAATAACCGTAGCAATGACTCTTTTTTCATCATCGCTAATACTCGGGTTTTGGCGAACTTTGATTTTGAGTGCCGTAATGTAGAAACCACCTATGATAGCAGTAATCGGAATTAAAAAAACCAGTACTTCAGGTCTGAAAATTAGTCTGATAACGTCGAACATAATATAATCATTTAAATTTGGAGAATAGTTTGTAAGAAAATAAACAAACGCAAAATAAAAGAATTAATTAGATTTAACCAACTACTAGGTAATACAAAGTACCTTTATTTTTCAATACGTTAGCTTTGTAATTAGGTTTATATAAGATACTTAAAATATAACCATAACATGGAAAATCAAAGGCAGGCTAAATCTTTTGTAATCCATGCTATGACCCGGATTTGGAGGGGGGCAGTGTTTTGTCAAGATCCGTAATGATTTCTTCCAAATTTTTAACTCGCTGTTTAAGATCTTCATTTTCAGCAAGTTTTTCTTTAATAAATCGAATATCCTCTTTTTCGAGACCTTGCCCTTGTCTGATCTTAAGCGCACTCAGGTAAAAGTGCCCAATGATGGCAGATAAAGGAATAGACATAACAAAAGTGATGGCAATTACAGGCGTTTCAATATGTATTCCCCAAAAATCCATAAATGTTTCATTAAATTATTGCTCGAAGTTGGAAAAATTCAGATAAATTTCCAAATAATTTTCATTCATTATAATTTTGTCTGAGTGCTTTCAAAATAAAAAATTATCCCATGAAAAATTCTTTCCAAATTAGATATGTGTTTTTGTTGTTTTGGGCTTTTTTGTCTTTAAACAGCGAAGCACAAACTACCTACAAAGATTATCCTGAATTTGAGAAATATACCTTTACAAGCCCATCTGGTACTTTGCCCTATCGCCTTTTAAGGCCGATGCCTTATGATGCTGAGAAAAAATACCCCTTGGTGATTTTTTTTCACGGTGCCGGAGAACGGGGTAAAGATAATCTAACCCCCCTGACCCACATTGCTGGGCTTTTTCTCAACGGTGCTAATCGTCGAAATTATCCTTGTTTTGTGCTGGTACCTCAATGTCCTTTGGATACCCGCTGGGTAGATACTGATTGGACACTCGACGGGCACCAAATTCCCGAGAAGCCTTCATTGCCTCTACAACTTAGCAAAGAGCTTTTAGAGGAAACCATCAAAAATTATCCAGTTGATCAGCAAAAGGTTTATGTAACTGGCTTGTCTATGGGTGGATTTGCTGTGTGGGACATCATTGCCCGCTACCCGGATGTTTTTGCGGCTGCTATCCCTATCTGTGGTGGAGGCGATTTACAGACTGCCGAGAGTATCAAAAATATTCCTCTGTGGGCTTTTCACGGCAAGCAAGACCAAATCGTAAAACCAAGCAGGTCTAGAGAAATGATCATCGCTATCCGAAATGCTGGCGGAAAGCCCAAGTATACCGAATATCCGGATGCAGGTCACGGAAGCTGGAAACCTGCCTACGAAGAGCCTAAATTACTTGAATGGTTATTTGCACAAAAAAAAGATGATTAATTCGGAATTATTTTTGAAGATTTGCTGAAAAGATTGACGCTTGGATATGAAAGAAATAAAACCTTTATTGGAAGTAATAGCTGTATTGATGTTGAGTCTTGTTACATTGGGCATTTATTCATTTGTGAATGACCCAATAGAGTTTTCCATCAAACTAAAAAAAACCGAAATAAAGGCTTTTTTATCAGCACCTCCCACCCAACCTTTTCTTGCACAAAGCCTGGACAAGCATCTGGAGTCTTTGATGGATTCTTTGATTCAAAAAAGTGATTCATCTCCCAAGCTAGATACCACTTCTCAAAAAATATTGCTTACCGGAGACTCTATGTGCGAAGGGCTCATGTTCCGATTCAGAGAATATGCTCAGACCAATCATCACGATCTGAAAACCGTAATCTGGTATAGTTCTACCACCATTTGGTGGAGTGAATCGGACAGCCTCCAGAAATTAATTCGTAAATTTGACCCGGATTATATCTTGTTTACTACGGGTTCCAATGAATTATTCATTAAAAATATCAAAGAACGAGAAAAATACATTCAGGATATTGTTGCGCAGGCGGGAGACCGAAAGTTCGTTTGGATCGGACCTCCTAACTGGGCTGAAGACACGGGCATTAATGACCTTATTATTAAGAACGTAGGCAAGGATCGCTTCTTTGAATCTCGACATTTAAGTTTTGAGCGGGGTCCTGACGGTGCACACCCCACCTGGAGTTCGGCAGCGGTATGGGCTGATACGATTTCTACTTGGATTATGGAGAAAAGTCGCCATAAAATCCTGATGCGTAAACCTGCTGCCAAGAAAAACCTGTACTGATCCAATAGTCTTAGGTCTTAATCTCGAATATTTAAAAAATTTTCATGATAAAAATACCCGAATATAAATATCTGACATCCCAAACAAACACATAAACCTGTACAGATAGTATGAAAAATGATTTTTTTGGCATTAAAGCAGTGGTCATGGCACTGGTTTTGGTTTTGATGATGGTCGTTTATTCTCTCTGGAGTTATTATGGAGAAGATGCACACAAACATATAAAGCCGAACCAAGAAATTGAACGGCATTTGTCTAACCTGACTACCGAAATGGAGATTAAATTTCGTATGCAAACGGTACTTGACCCCGACATTAAGATTGACTCGGCTAACCAACACATTCTTTTTATAGGAGATTCTATGGCAGAAGGGCTTCAGCTTCCATTACAAAAATATGCTGGTTTTAATGGACATCGCCTCACTACTTTGGCCAAGCGAAGTGCCACCATTATGTCGTGGGTAGGGCGTGAAGACAAAGGCAGATTAAGAGATACCATCGAGAAGATCAAACCCAGCTATGTGATCATTTGCCTGGGTTCCAATGAGTTGTTTACTCGTTCTTTGGATAGTTACAGAAGGTATCTGCAAAATATCCTCCAGCAGAGCCAGCCTTTGCGCCTGGTTTGGATTTGCCCTCCCAATTGGAAAACCGACAACGGACTCACCGATCTGATTGAAGATGAAATCGGGAAGCCTCGTTTTTTCCCCTCCAAAGAATTAAACCTGGACAGAGCCGGCGACGGCATCCATCCCACATTTCAGTCGTACCACGTTTGGGCTGATTCTATTGCTGCCTGGATGATGTACAAAAGCAAACATAAAATACTGATGCTAAGGCCCGAAGAAAATTCGGAAAAAGACATAGCACTGGTAAAAGGACAATAAAGATATAATATACCAATATACCAATGAATTTAATCTGGGATAAGTTAAGTGACGTGCTTCTTTATTCAAAACAGGCTCCTTTGTTGTTTAATAGCGGGGTGTTTATGTCTTTGTTTACTATTTTTTTGATGATTTATGCACTTTTGTATAAAAATGTTTTTGCACGTACGCTTTATATCACTGTTTTTAGCTATTATTTTTATTATAAATCCAGTGGTGCTTATGTATTGATTTTTATTTTTTCAACCTTGATCAATTATCTGGCCGCCCAGGAGATACACCACGCTGCAAAAGCATCTTACCGCAAAAGAATTCTGATTTTATCCATCCTGTTTAATGTTGGATTTTTGATTTATTTCAAATACACCAACTTCTTATTGGGTAATTTCGATGCGCTTTTAGGAGACGGCAAATTCAAACCTTTGGATATTTTTCTTCCCATTGGGATTTCATTTTATACTTTTCAGACGATTAGCTATGTCATCGATGTGTACCGCAGATCCATTCTGCCGACCCGTAATGTGCTGGATTTTGCTTTTTATCTGAGTTTTTTCCCGCAATTGGTCGCCGGACCCATTGTGAGGGCGCGGGATTTTTTATCTCAGATACCCCAAAATATCGTTTTCAGCCGGCAGGATATGAGTCAAGGGCTTTTTATGGTACTGAAAGGTTTGTTCAAAAAAGCAATCATTGCTGATTTCCTGGCGCAATACGTGGATATTGTTTATGGAAATCCCGCAGGATATTCGGGATTTGAGCACTTGATGGCGATGTATGCTTACACGATGCAGATTTACTGTGATTTTTCGGGGTATTCGGATATGGCCATCGGTTTGGCACTTATAGTAGGTTTTCACTTGCCTGACAATTTCAGGAGTCCTTACAATGCGCTGGACATCACTGAGTTCTGGCGGCGGTGGCACATGACACTTTCTACTTGGCTGCGCGATTATATTTATATTCCTCTGGGAGGAAATCGGCACGGCGAAGAACGTCAGTTTTTATACCTTATGATTACGATGCTTGTTGGGGGGCTTTGGCATGGGGCAGATTGGAAGTTTGTTTTCTGGGGTGGAATGCACGGATTAGGGCTGATTATTCATAAAATTTTCAGCCAAACTGCCCGTGATTTGGAATGGAATCAATACTTTTTGCGCCCTTTGGGTTGGATTCTCACCTTTCATTTTGTGGCTTTTTTATGGATATTTTTCCGGGCCGAGAGCTTCACAGATGCTGCCCTGGCGATTCGTCAAATGATTTTCCATTTGGATTTTGCTTATTTCCCTCCATTCCTCAAAGCCAATGGCTTGGTGTTTCTGATGATGGTATTGGGTTATGTCATTCATTTTGTGCGTCACGAGGATAAAGAACGCCTGGCAGAATATTATGGCACCCTGCCCTTGCTCGCCAAAGCGGCTATTTTGATTCTTATGATACAAATCATCTTGCAAGTCCAAAGCGAAAATGTACAACCATTTATCTATTTTCAATTCTGAGTTGGTATGCGGTGATTTCAAAAAAAATCTCCTTAAATGCTAAAACCTATCTGAAAAAAGAATTAAAATTGCTTAGACTAAATAAACACATACAAACTCAAGCAATATTTGATTTTATCGTATTTTATTTCGTGAAGTACTTAATCCGATGAACAACAAACTACAAAATCGTTTTTATAAATTCATTAATAAAACCAATGAAAATCCGATCATCACCTCATTTTTTGTACTAATTATTGTTTCTGGGATTGTTATCGGGCTTAGTATTCCTTATTACCTGAATGATTTTAATGATTTCTATCAGCAAATCTTAGCGGAAGCACACGGGATGCTTTTTGATATTGCCGTGATTGGTATTCTTATACTCTGGCTGCATAATCACGGAGAAAACCGCCGAAGAATACGAACCTATCTGGATGAAATAGATGATTTTCGCCTTTGGGATTCAGAAGAAGCTGCCTACCGTACGGCTGGTAACATCAAAAGATTAAATCGCCACGGCATTCATGATCTTAACCTTGCTGATTGCTACCTGGCTCGTACCAATCTCAATTATGTCAATCTTTCCAGGGCAAACCTGAACCTGGCCAATCTCTCCCACGCCCATTTAATCGGTTCTTTTTTGGTAGAAAGCCGTTTGAATCAAACCAATTTTGAACAAGCCAATCTCAACCATTGCGATTTGCAAAAAGCTTATGCCAATGGAGCCAATTTTAACTCCGCTTTTTTGATCAACGCCAATTTTGAAAACTCTTATTTGATAAAGGCAAATTTTGAGAATGCGATCCTGATGGAAGCCAATCTCCAGGGTTGCGACCTGAGCGGCGCCAGTTTTAAATTTGCTAACCTCTTTAAAGCTGATCTTCGTCGTGTAACCGGGCTTACCTGTGATCAGCTTTTGGAGGCACGTAATCTACACAGAGCTAAACTGGACGATCAGCTTTTCCAAGAACTACAAGCCAAACGACCAGAATTACTTGCGAAGTAAATCGAGCAGGAAAAATTTTTATATTCTTTTTTTTTATTAAAATTTGCTAATTATATCACTAAATCTAAACAAAACATCTTTGAGATTCGGCAAATTATTTAAATACAAAATACCTCCGCTTATCTTGATCATGAGTTTCTTCCAAGCTGAGGTATCTATTGCTCAAGATTCAGGGAAACCCTTCTTGCAGAATTATACTCCAAAAGAGTACCAAGCTGACCCTCAAAACTGGTCTATCGTCCAAGATAATCGTGGAGTGATGTATTTTGCCAATGATCAAGGAGTACTTGAGTATGATGGCAAAAAATGGCAACTCATCCCTACAGGCAATAATTCTGCGGTCAGGTCTTTGTCCAAAAACCAGGTTGGGATCGTTTTTGTAGGAGGTTCTGGTGAGTTTGGATACCTAGCCCCCGATCGTCAGGGGCAAATGAAGTATTTTTCATTAAAACATAAACTTGCCGATAAAGATAAAGATTTTGAAGATGTCTGGACTACCCACGCTACCTCAGAAGCTGTTTTTTTTCATACAGACCGTATTCTTTTTAGATATGACTTAAAAAAGAAATCTATCAAAACCTGGTACGCCCAAGCAGAGTCTTTTTTCTTTCTGAGCTATTACGTCCATCAAAAATTATATCTCCTTGATCGAAAAAACGGACTGATGGTTCTTGAAAACGACAAAATCCAGCTTGTAGCCGGAGGGGAAAGATTTAAAGAAAAAAACATTTATATACTGCTTCCTTTTGATAGGCAAAAAATTCTACTTGGTACCCGTGAAGAAGGACTTTTTACGTACAACCCCAAAGCGCCCGCCGATCAAGCCTTTATACCCTTTAAAACGGAAGCGGATACATTAATCAAAGAAGGACAATTATACAGCGGCACCGTTCTTCCTCATGGACATTTTGCCCTTTGTACCCGCAATCGAGGGCTGATTGTCATCAACAAACAAGGCAAACTTAGTAGCCTGATTAATGCAGAAGATGGACTGCTCGACGAAAATGTACGCTACGCATTACTCAATCGTGAAAATCAATTATGGCTCGCTCTCGACAACGGCATCAGTAAAGTCGGTTTACTTTCTCCGATACGATTCTGGGATGCGGAGCTTGGCATCCAAGGAACAATCAATGATATTACCCGACATCAGGATAAACTCTATGTGGCTACTTCACTAGGGGTATTTTATTCGGATGGTAATAAATTTTCTCCGGTTAATAATCTCTCCAGCGAGTGTTGGTCACTGCTTAACTTTAGCTCTCCCGAAAAGCCTGAGCAAAAACACTTGCTGGTTGCCACACACGATGGAATCTTTGAAATCCTTGACAATCAGATCAAAACCGTCAAAATTACCAATCCTTATACCGTTCTCTCTCTCTATCAGTCGCGTTTTGATGCAGATGTACTCTACGCAGGGCTGAAAGGTGGCTTGATGAGATTTCGATACATCCAAGGAACTTGGTTAAATGAAGGGCTGGTACGCAATATTGAAGAAGAAATTTATAGTATTGCCGAGGATGAGGACAAAAATCTATGGCTGGGTACTTTTATTAACGGAGTACTCAGCGTCACGTTTTCTCCTCAGGGAAATCCGCTGGCCATCCAACGGTATGATACCAAACACGGATTGCCTAGCCTAAGAGATATCAGAGTCTATTATTTTAATCAAAAACTACTCTTTGCTACCCAAAAAGGCTTGTATCTTTTTGATCCTAAACAAGAAAAATTTAGTGCCAATGACTTACTGGGGAGGCAATTTGCAGACGGCTCTAGAGGGCTGTATCGGCTAGCCCTAGATGCAAACCATAGTATCTGGGCAGCGGATGTCAGCAATCATGCACATCCAATTGGAGTAGCACTACAGGATTCAGAAAATTCTTATCATTGGACGGATGTGCCGCTTCGAAGGCTTCCTGATTTCAGTAAGCCGGTGATTTATCCCGATCAAAATGGAATTGTCTGGATCGGTGGTTCAGAAGGACTATACCGCTATGATAGCGACCAAAATCATTATGCCTTTCAAAAATTGAAATATTATAATCTGATACGCAAGGTAACCCTCAATGAGGATTCGCTGGTATTTTTGGGAAGTCACTTTAAATTGACCCATACATCCAACATCCCACAGGTTTCATTTCAACAGGCAACAGAACTGATTCCTGTTTTTAAGTTTGATCCCAGATTTACGCTGGAGTTCGAGTACACGAGTACCTTTTTTGATCCTGAATTTGCCAATCAATATAGCCATTATCTAGAAGTAAAGAATCAAAGTTGGTTAGAATGGTTTTTCCAAGGGAGATCAGAAAAAGAATGGTCGCACTGGTCATCCGATACCAAAACACAATATACCAATTTGAGTGAGGGCAATTACATCTTTTATGTCAAGTCACGTAATATCTATGGGAAAGAAGGGCTTACAGCCTCTTATCAATTCAAAATACTACCTCCTTGGTATCGAACTATTTATGCTTACCTGGCTTATCTTGTGCTTCTGACCGTGTTTATATTGCTGACTATCCGTATCAATACAGCCAGGCTGCGTAGGCAAAAAGAAATTCTGGAAGGCATCGTAGAGGAGAGAACCAAAGAAATCCGGCTTCAAAATGCAGAACTCGAGCAGCAAAGAGAAGAAATCCTTGTTCAGTCTGAGCATCTCAAGGAAGCCAATAATGAAATCACGAAGCAAAAAGTTGATATTGAGCGCAAGAACGAAGATATTACTGCCAGTATCAATTACGCCAGTAGAATTCAGGACGCTATGCTTCCACGTATGGCAGAAATCAAGCAGGCATTCCCGGATTCATACATACTCTACAAACCTAGAGATATTGTGAGTGGGGATTTTTATTGGTATACAGAGACCGCCATGGAACCACGCTATAATAAAAATCCAGCTATTCGTGGCATCCCCTCGGTTTTTGACGGATTTAATATGGGGAAAAAAATTATTGCCGCCGTAGATTGCACTGGTCATGGCGTACCGGGGGCTTTTATGTCTATGGTTGGAGATGCTTATCTCAATCAGATTATTGTGCTTGAGGGAATCACACAGCCCCAACTCATTCTCAAAGAGCTGGACAATCAAGTAAAAAGGGCACTCAAACAAGATCAAACTGAAAACTTGGACGGTATGGACATGACCGTATGCGTGGTCAATCCCAATAACCTAACCTTGGAGTTTGCCGGAGCAAAAAATCCTTTAATTTATATTCAGGATGGAGAAATTCACCATATTCGAGGCGATCGTTACGGAATTGGCGGGTTTCAAATGGATGCCAGTGAAAAGGTATTTGCCCGTCACGTAATTTCTATTGAAAAACCTACTTGGGTGTATACCTTTTCTGATGGGCTACAGGATCAGTTTGGAGGAACTAAGGGAAGAAAGTTTATGATTAAAACTATGAAAAAAATCTTCCTGGACAATTATCAAAAACCCATGAATGAGCAAAAGGAAATTTTGGAAGATGCGCTTTATCATTGGATGCAAGGATACGATCAAATTGATGATATCTTAGTGATAGGTCTTTATTTAGACCCAGAATTTCTAAAAAAGGATTAGATCAGGAGGCATTACGTTTACGCGATTTTTGCATAGCATCTTGAAGGAGATACCATTCCACAAAATAATCAATGGGTTTAAGAAGTAAAGCTATAGAGCCTTTGATCGCAATATTGATGAACTCATCTTCTTGGAAAAATCTATCCACAATAGGTTCTAAAAATACTTCTGAGATAAAAAACAGCAAAATAGCAGCCATAAACACAATGGTAGTTGCCTTTTTACTGATACGAGCTTTGGTAAGTTCGTCAATGGTATTACTCAACTGTTCGTTCTTACGCTTAATTTCCTCAGAGCTTATTTGAAGGTCGTTATTTACCTTATTTAGTTCTGTATTAGCTCTATTGAGGCGATTTTGCAGTCGATCGCTGATATTGGTAATTACCCGAGTATCTCCTAAAAGTTTTTCATAATCCTTACTCAGAATCTCATATTCTTTGGTGAGTTTCTCAATGGATTTGTTTTTTTCCTTGAGTACTGCCTTAGCATGATTAAGTGCCTGAACTTCCTTTTCAAAAACGTGCTTAGGGTCTTGCATGGATTCTTCCCGGTCTATTTCATTACCAGTTCGATATCAATATTAATAAGGGATTTGAAATCATTCCCTGATTCTTCCATATCCTCATCTCCTTCATCGAAATACCATTTTACCCGTGCTAGGTAGCCCGATTGAGGCAGGAGTTCGAGCTTCCGCAACATATCCAAAATACACTTGGAAGAACTTGTATTAAAATATTCCAGATTGAAGGCTACTTGCGTAGATTTCTGAGGACTCGCTACATAGTTATCAATCCAATCAAACAAGGGTTTGTAAAAAGAAATAGAATTTTCAGGAATAGATCTGCCTGATATTTCAAGTTCACCTTTGTCTGCACTGAATTTAACCTTTGGGGTTCTATCAGTTCCTTCTAGTTCAATATTTTCCATTTAAATAAAAATGAAATTATGAAAAGACCAACAAGCAATAAAATTAGTTTAAAATATAGAATCTTACAACTCTAATTTAAGCTAAAACTTTCACTTGTAAACTATAAAAACAATGTTTATCATTAATGCTATCAAAACTATAATCAATCTTTTCGCCCGATTTTCGTGCCATATCAATCAGACCCAATCCTGCTCCTCCGTTGATCGTTTCCATACGTTGCCGACTGAGCACTTCTTTGTAAAAATCCTTCAGCTCGTCTGTAGAAAGAGAATTCACCTTAATTAATCTTTCTCGCAAACTCTCTACAATTTCGCTCTCGATATAATTGCCCGTGATAATATAATACGCCTCTTGCGTTTTTTTTATCATCAAGGTAGCAGATTGTAAGGATTCACTATTAAACTCGTGAGTTTGCTGGTAATTATAAATATTTTGCAAACATTCAAGCAATATACTAAAGACCTTTTTTTTGATCTTCAAGTCTTCACTTTTCCGCTCCAATCGATCATCTACCAATTGCAAAATTGATGTGAGTAAGTTGTTAGTGATTTCTCCTTTAAAATACAAGATAACTTTTTCATCTTGCATTTTCTTAAAATACTCATACACGTTCAGCATCACTAATATTGGTTAGAATAATATTTTGAACTTATGGGCAAACAAAAATACATAATTTTTTTTAATTTATTGTTATCAAAGTTTTTCAAAACAACTTTGAGACCAAAAGAAGGTCTTATTCGGCAAATCTCCGAATTATCACCACAACTTATTTCACAAACTTAAAAAACTGAAAAATGTTGCTAAATATATTTACTTTTAAGGACTTTATAAGAAGCTGATTACAAAATTTATTTGATTCCCATCCAATTCCTATGAATTTACAAATTATTTATAATATTGCTGAGATTTGTGCCCGAAAAAATGTTCGTCAATGGATGCTCTCTCCTGGCTCCAGAGTGGCTCCACTTACCATTGCATTGAGTCGTCACCCTCAAATAAAATCTTTTACGATGAGTGATGAACGTTCGGCTGCTTTTACTGCCTTCGGAATGGCGCAACAGTTGAGTAAGCTGTATCACCAACAAAAACAAAAAGATTTTTTATTGGTAGGTCTTGCCTGTACCTCCGGTTCTGCTGCTTATAACTACGCCCCTGCGATTGCCGAGGCATTTTATCAGGAAATTCCCCTGATTGTTTTTACTGCCGACCGCCCACCAGAGTGGATCGACCAGCTCGATGGCCAAACCATCCGCCAGAGAAACATCTACGGGCTTCACGTCAAAAAAAGTTATGAACTCCCCGTAGATTATGACCACCCCGACGCTGTATGGCACGTGGAGCGGATTGTGAATGAAGCCATTAATCTTTCCAAGAGCCCCCCCTTCGGGCCGGTGCATATCAATGCGCCTTTCCGAGAACCTTTTTATCCTCAACCTGGTGAAATACCACATTTTGACAGCCCCTTGCGAATCATTGAG
Organism: Microscillaceae bacterium; assembly: GCA_033765345.1. GTDB lineage: Bacteria > Bacteroidota > Bacteroidia > Cytophagales > Microscillaceae > JANRIC01. The sequence continues at coordinate 3,249 of JANRIC010000146.1, read as the reverse complement.
ACGCTCTCCGGAGAGACCAACCTTGCAAAGCCCCTCTGGAATTCTTTATTGGATGATTGGGAAGAAAGCCCAAAAATCTTGATCGTACCTGGGCAGCACGATTTCCATCCCGATTTAATTAAATACCTAGGGCTTTTATACCAGGATTATAAAATGCCCATTGTGAGTGATACGCTTAGTAATACCCAAAGTATCGCCGGAGCGGTCCGATACCATGATATATTCCTGATGGATAAATCGCCTGACTTTTTGGAAAGCTTGCGTCCGGACTTACTCATTACTTTTGGCAAATCGCTTATATCCAAAGCACTAAAACTTTTCCTGCGAAAATTCCCTGCCCGTGAGCACTGGCATATTCAAGTGGCTGGGATTCCGCCTGACACCTTTCAATCTTTGACCAAGGTCATTCCTATGTACCCAGAGGCTTTTTTTAGACAGTTATACAGTGATTTGGATTTTATCAATATGCTCGATCAGGACGAAGAAGGGGAAGATAATCCTTATCACGAGCTTTGGCAAATATATAATGCCAAAGCCGAACGTTATGTGCATAGTTTTGATTTCCCTCAAGAAAAACTTACCGACTTTCTGGCCGTTTATGAGCTATTGCAGGCATTGCCTCCTCGCAATATCCTGCACTTGGCGAACAGCATGCCTGTTCGTTATGTCAATTATGTAGCTTTTCCACCTTGGGCTGAGATAGAAATATGTGTCAATCGTGGTACCAGTGGCATTGATGGCTGCACAAGTACTGCTCTGGGAGCTGCGTTGATGACTCCTGATCAAACTGTTGTTTTATTGAGCGGAGATTTGGCCTTTTTTTATGATAGAAATGCGCTTTGGAATAATTTCATCCCATCAAATTTACGTATTGTACTACTTAACAATCATAGTGGTAACATCTTTCGAATCATTGAAGGACCCAGCCAACAGCCAGAGCTTGAACAATACTTTGAAACCATCCAAACCCTTGAGGCTGAAAATACAGCCCGAGATTTTAACTTGAGCTATAAAAAAGTAGAAACGCTGGCTGCTTTACAAGACCAACTAAAAACATTCTTTGAGCCTTCTGACCAGGCGGTAATTCTGGAGATCATCACCGATAAAATTGAAAATGCCTCGGTATGGAAGCTTTTTAAAGATCAATTTTTAGAGAAGCTTTAGAAATTTCTCAGCCCTGAAATTCAAAAAGAAAAACTTATGCAACATACACTCCTTAAAATCAAGCATTTACTGCTTTCAAGTGAAGTATTGATCCTCAATACCGGAGCTGGAATGAGTGCCGATTCGGGAATCCCTACCTATCGCGGAGAAGGGGGGAGCTGGGGGAAGGTCGAGAGTGAGTTTAATCGCAATGTGACGGAGATCATGACCCCTCAGTTTATCCTGGAAAACCCAGTGATGATGTGGAAAAGATTCTGTAAAGGCCATCACCGTTTGAAAGAAACCGCTCCACATGACGGATATTTTATCCTAAAAAACTGGCTTAAAAGCCTGGAGTTAGATCATTTTGTGATTACTTCTAACGTAGACAGACAGTTTTGTGAAGCAGGTTTTGATCCTGAGCTCCTGTATGAGGTCCACGGAGCAAGCGGTTTTTTGCAGTGTACTCTGCCTTGCTGGGATAAGGTATGGCAATCCGACTATTCCATTTATCATTACGTGGCTGAGTTGACCTTGGATAATTTGCCAACTTGCCCCAATTGCGGGGCACTGGTACGTCCGAATATTTATATTTTTAAAGATCGTACTTTTGTACCCAGCCGTATTCAAGCTCAAAGACAAAGGTGGGAGGCATTTCTTCAATCAAATCAGCATAAAAAAATGCTGGTTTTAGAAATCGGTGCCGGCCCAACAATCAAAACCATTCGACATATCAGTCGCCAGCTCAAAAATAAATATCAGGCTCAAGTGGTTCGTATCAATCCACACGATGCTGAGATAGAAGCCCCCGGAATCGCCCTACCTATGTCAGCACTCGATGCACTCCGAAGCCTGGACGAACTAATCAGGGTCTAATCTATGAGCAGAAAATAAAAAAAAAAGCCCTCTGTTAAAAAAAAACTGCTCATAGTGTATATATTTGTGCGATTTTTTAGCGAAAAGTTTGGATATTAAATTTCTAACTGCTAAATTTGATGTCAATGTCTACCCTACTTATCATATTATCATCAAAAATCTAGCAATGATCTATTTTAGCAAAAATCTCAGACACCTCCGTAAAAAGCACAATCGCTTAACCCAGGAAAAACTGGCGGACATCCTCCACCTAACCCGCAGTGTCATATCTTCTTATGAAGATGGTCGCGCCGAACCTAATATAGCGACACTGATTAGCGTCTCATCGTATTTTGATGTATCCATCGAGAATCTTACCAATTTAGACCTAGAAAATGTAGACGAAAAACAGGTTGAACATCAAAGGGCCTTGAAAAAATATGCTTCTGCACAAAATCTTAAGGTGATTACCGTGACCGCTGATAAAAATAATCAACGATTTATCAATCTTGTACCCGAAAAAGCCTCTGCTGGTTATACCAGTGGTTATGCCAGTGCCGAATATCTCAAAGAACTACCAGCTTATCAGTTGCCCTTTTTATCCAGTGGTCGTATGTACCGAGCTTTTGAGATCTCCGGAGACTCAATGCTACCACTCAAAGACAAAAGTATCGTCATTGGCGAGTATGTCGAGAATATCCGAGATGTAAAAGATGGTGAGGTCTGCATTGTAATCTCAAAAAGCGATGGAATTGTACTCAAAAAAGTATACAATGAAGTGGAAAAAAATGGATGTATCCTGTTGAAATCTTCCAATATCGCATATGAACCTTATGAACTGAATATAGCCGAGGTGCTCGAGTTGTGGCGGTACACAGCTTATATCAGCCGTGAATTTCCGGAGGAATATGACGGTGCGGATGACTTAAAAAGAGCTTTCTCAAGACTTGAGTACGAAATGCAGGATTTGAAGATGAATCAGGTTAAAAAAGATAATTAAGCCCACAGTTGATTAAAATATGCCATCAATTGTTTGTATAGCAAAACCTAAATTTTGCTATGCATGTCTTGATTTCTTGACAGAATTAATTTGCCTGAAAAAATAATGTGTAACCGACTTTTCGCACCCTAGCGAAATATTTATATGAAATATAACTATTCTTATAAAACTTACATGCTATATTTTATCAAAACCCATATTTTGCGATATTTTATAGAGTTTTAGAAGAAAACTTACAAAAAAACTCAAAA
>JANRIC010000140.1:0-3156 GCA_033765345.1 Microscillaceae bacterium | reverse complement strand
AATGATCTGATAGTAGCTAAAAGACAAAAAAGAAAAGGCATGGCTTGGTCTGCAAAAGGTGCAAGAAATCTTGCCATTGTTACGGCTTACCATAAATATAGTGCCTAAATTGATTCATACGAAAATTTTACAGAAACTATTTTTACATAAGTGCCCTAAAACTCACAAGTTCATGTTAAGCAAAAAAGTCATTTACTTTCTTTCCCTATTTTTGTGCATTCATTTTTCTATAAAATCTCAGGATAATCGCTCTCTGGTTGAACGTCTGGGTTACCCAGTCGGCACAAAATTACTCATCGTCCATGCCGACGACATCGGCGTAAGTCACTCCGAAAATGCCGCTACCTTTGAGGCCATGGCAAAAGGTTCTGTTAATTCGGCAAGCATTTTGGTACCCTGCCCCTGGCTTTCAGAAGTGGCCGATTATTACAAAAGTCATCCCGATTCGGATTTTGGTATTCACCTGGCTCTGACCTCCGAGTGGAAATTCTATAAATGGAGTCCGGTGTTGGGTAGAGATAAAGTGCCAAGCCTGGTCAATAAAGACGGTTATTTGTATGACAATGTGCCTGATGTACTCAAAACTGCCAAACTTGAAGAAGCAGAAGCAGAGCTCAAGGCACAGATTCAAAAAGCCATCGATATGGGTATCCAACCTACACACCTGGATTCGCACATGGGCACGCTTTTTTCAAGCCCGGATATGTTTGCCATTTATCTCAAACTGGGGCGGCAATTCGGAATCCCGGTGATGGTTTCCGAGGAAATTCTGGAAAGAGTGCCTGCCTATAAGGCTTTGATTCAAAAAGAGGACATTGTCATTCAGAAAATTTTGGGAGCAGGAGAAGCAGATTTCAAGACCGGGTTTCAGGACTTTTACAGCAAAACATTGAAAAATTTATCACCTGGAGTCAATCTGATGATCATTCACGCTGCTTATGACGATGCCGAAATGCAGGCTATCACTGTAGATCACCCACATTGGGGAGCTACCTGGCGACAACAGGATTTTGACTTTTTCAGCAGTGAAGCCTGCAAAAAGATTTTAAAAGAACAAAACATCCAACTCATTACCTGGAAAGAAATCGGGAAACTAATCCAAAAATAGCTGGAAAGAGATTTTTCAAATTTTTGCGATTTGGAAAATCTTTATATTTGTTCAAATTTCACATAAAATCTTATGACATTTTCCCTACAACTCCCCAAAGCTCCCAAATATCTACCTTTTTTAGGAGGGAAGTATACCACTGCCCCAGGTCTTAGAGCTTTGGAAAAAGCCGAAACCAACTATGATCGCAGGGTCTTTCAAATTGATCAGACCATTAAAAGTTATTTGGAAAATATCAGGGCTTGCCGCACCGAAAATATCCATAAATATTACCACGAATACCAGCTCAATCCCGAATTAATTAAATCGGTCAATGCGTTTATCATACAAGAAATTTGCAGGGATTATCCGGATTTATTTCAGCTAGAAACAGTAGGAAGCGAACAGATTTTTCATTGTAAACTTACAGGAGAAGTTTTGGAAATTAATACCAAAGGAAATCTGAAAAATTCTGATATCTACCTTTCACTTTTTGATGCTTTGATGAGTCGTATCCCCGAAGATATGGCCATTGTGCAATTGGAATCTGACCGGGATTTTCTCTCCACGGTACACGTATGCGCTCCCAGCCACTGGGCACCCGGCGAAAAAATTGGCAAAAACTTTGACTCCCTCCACGAGCCTGTACCCGGCATGGAAAAGCTGCGCCAAAACTACCGTGCGATGCTGCAATCTATCGTGGAGCGGGGGGCATTTACTCGCTTCGGCTGGAGCGTGGCTACGGACAATCGCCTGAATCACCATCCCCTAGCCCAGAATAGCTACGGCAACCAACTCGGAAGTACAATTGACCCTCAAAATCCAGAATTGTTTGTGCGGGTAGAGCGACAAAACCTGATTGGTTTCCCAGCGCATCAAGCTTTTATCTTTACAGTAAGGATTTATTTTTATGCTGTCAATGATCTGGAGCTTGCCGAAAAACAAGCATTACACGCTGCACTGACGAGTATGAGTCCCGAATCTGCCCGCTACAAGGGACTGACGAATAAAATGGAGTTTTTGCTGGACTATTTAGCTTAGGCGCACATCGACTTGAATAAACCAAAAATTTCAACTAAATTTATCATCAATAAAGACAGTTAATATGCAATCATTGGTATACTTACAAATTATTCGGCTTATCAAACAGCTATCCCGTGGGCAGAAAGTCAACCTACTGACTTGGTTAAGCACAGAGGTGAAACAAACTCGTACAAAAAATAAATTTTTTTCATTTACTAAATCAACTACCTTAGACATAGATTCATTCAAAGAAAAAAGTCGGTTTCAGTTGAGCGAGGTAGAAGGTACATTTTTTACCGAGATGAGTGATGAAGAATTTAATCAAATGGCACAACAATTATGAATTATTTGTTGGATACAAGTGTCATTGTGCATTTAATTCGTAATTCCCCAACCTGGCAAAAAATCAAACAAATACATCATTTAGATCAGGAAGAACATCATTACTTTATTTCAGTGGTTTCGGTAGGCGAGATTTTATCATTTTCCCGACGTAATAAATGGCAGGAAAAGAAAATTAAGGAATTAGATCGTATTCTGGCTAAATTTGACGTTTTAGACATCAATGTAGATGAGGTTTTATTGCGTTATGCAGATATTGATACTTTCAGCCAAGGTAAAGATGAAGATAAATCTTTACCCCAAGGACTAAGTGCAAGAAATATGGGTAAAAATGATATTTGGATTGCAGCTACTGCTTCAGTGATACAAGCTCACTTGCTTACATTAGATAAAGACTTTGACCACCTTCACCAAGTTTTTTTTGAAGTGATTACACTGGAAAACTGAGTACTACGTTTGTGGGGCGAAAAAAATCCGTCCGAAACCTCCACTCAATTTGTGGGGCGAAAAAAATCCGTCCGAAACCTTCACTCAATTTGTGGGGCGAAAAAAATCCGCCAGAAACCTTCACTCAATTTGTGGGGCGAAAAAAATCCGCCAGAAACCTTCACTCAATTTGTGGGGCGAAAAAAATCCGTCCGAGACCTTCACTCAATTTGTGGGGCGAAAAAAATCCGCCAGAAACCTCCACTCAATTTGTGGGG
>JANRIC010000136.1:0-68575 GCA_033765345.1 Microscillaceae bacterium | reverse complement strand
GTCCCGTGAATTTCTTGGTCAATTTGGTGACCGCTTTAATTGGATATACTTTCTTAGAACATAAACCGCATACCCCTTTGGTCAATCCTAAAGACTATATGAAAGTTGTACTTTACTAAGAACCTTAAAAATATTCACGTTATTTTAATAACAGTATTATTATTATTAAAACTGTAGGTGTAAATTTCTATTAAGCTGCCATCCTTTAAGGCATTTTCCACTATTGATTTCAACCAGGGTAAATTTTTGGTTGGATTGCTTACTTGACACACGTAGGTTTCAGGGCTTGGGTACTTTACCCCACATTGGTTTGCGATAAGTAGCCAGCCTACAAGTAGCAGGCTAAAGGTGATATTCTTTTTCATTATGATTAAGATTAATTTTGCCTACTCTTTTCAGGATTTTGGGCGTACTCCTTATTTTAGCTTCATAGGTAAGCTATATTGTTGCTTCATATGCGCTTAGAATCAAAATAATATGGAGTTTTTACTGTATTTTTTAAAGATAAAAATTGATTATCAGGATTTTATCAAACAAAAGCACCAAAGAGAAAGCCTTGCCGATTTAATAGCGGGATTTCAAAAAAGCTTCGTAAAAATTGTTATAGTGGCAATTTGGATGGATAATAAATAAAAAACAAGCACTTTTTTATTTATTGCTTGACTTTTTAAATTGGTAGTGTTAAACAAGAATGTTGTTTATTCAAAAAAGGGTTTTATGACAACACAAAACGTTTTTTTCATGTAAACATTATTTCTTTAACACTGCCAATTCTTTTTACAATGTTCATTGCAGGGTTTATTTTTAAGGTTGACCAGACGATCAACCTTAGACCTTGTCAATAATCTTGGAAGATAAGTCCAGCTTGATTTTTTTGCCCGTTTCGGCTGCCTGGTAGATAGCTTGTAGCAAGGCTACATCACGCATGCCCATTTCTCCGGGTACAGTTGTGTCGGTATCATCCAAAATACATCTTGTGAAAGCATCCATATGAGCAGCTTGTTGATTGATAGCAGGGAAATCCAGTTTTTCTTTGTTCACATAACCCTTCAAGCCCCCATAGCTGTAAGCTGGAGATAAACCAAATTCGGTATCTTTTGTAAAAGCCTTTAAATATTCATAATATTCTGAATAAGAAGACTTACTTATACATTTTATACCGGAGGGAAACTCGAATTCCCAGGAAATGGATTCTTCCACCTCTTTGAATTTAGGCCCCGTTCCGATAAGTTGGCTCGCAGTGACACTGATAGGCAATTCTCCCAAAGTATAGATACTCCCCTGAATGGCATAAATCCCTACATCCATCAGTGGGCCGCCTCCGGCCATTTTCTTTTTCAGGCGCCATTGCGTAGGGTCGCCGATTTCAAAACCAAAGGCAGTTTCCAGCCGCTCGATAGGTCCGTGAATTTTTTTCTGCCCCAAGCGCATAATTTCCTGGGTGAAGGGTTCAAAATGAAGACGATACCCTACAGAAAGTTTTTTCCCAGCTTTTTTACAGGCATCTATCATATCTTGGCATTCTTTGACGGTAATGGCCATCGGCTTTTCACAGATCACGTGTTTGCTGGCTTGTGCAGCCCTGATGACGTACTCGGCGTGCATGCTATTGGGCAGCACTACATAAATGATGTCAATGTCTTCGTTATCGCGGATGGTATCAAAATTCTCATAATTATAGATATTTTTTTCGGGGATATTGTATTTGCCTGACCATTCTTTGGCTTTGGCAGGAGTGCCAGTTACAATTCCTCTTAATTCACAAAATTTGGTTTGTTGTAAAGCGGGGGCTAATTGCCCGGCACTATAGCTACCCAATCCTACGAGAGCGACCCCTAATTTTTTATTCCCAGAGTTATTCTTTTGTCCGATCTGGGCAGAATCTTCGGGTGTCTGGTCAGTGTTTCCGTCGTTTTTGGAGGTGCAGGCATAATTCCCAAGAGCAAGATTTCCCAAAAAGGTTGTTCCAATGATGCCTTTTCCCAGGTTTGTGATAAATTTTCTACGTTTTTGTCCTTTCATATTATTGATGAGTAATTTGTATATTATTCTATGGTTTTTAAGGTTACAGTTCTTTCTACCACATTAAAAGGTCCTTCTATGAGAAGCCCATCTTTGTCGATGAGCTCGAGTTTGATACTTATATCACCATTCTCTAAGCCAGCGATGCTATAAGCTGTCCATTTTTCAATCAGGTGTTTTTCGCCATTGATGGTAGCTCTGACTTTATTGCCATTGGGTGCAAGGGTGGTATTGATCAGATAAAAATCCAGCAAAAGTTGATCTCCAGGAGCAAGTCGGTTGTCGGCTTTGGGCTGATGGTAAAACAAATGCGCTCCTTTGGGGTCAAAATTAGGAGCTTTGGCATTACCTGCTGTAAAAGTACGTAAAACAAAAGCCTCTTTATTTTTGAGGCTGATGAAATATGATCGGCATAAAAACGCCAGAAGTACGTGCCCACCTTCATCCAGTGTAATTTCAGACTGAGGTCTGTAAGGGCTGTTATCCAGGATCAAGTGAATATGTTGCCCTTCTGGGGCATTGATTGATACTTTTTCCGGGGCATCAACCGTGTTTTTGCCAAGTTCATAATGGTGAGTACTGAAATTAAAAAAGAATTTGCCTGTGGGAAGTTTTTGTCCTTCCTGTAAATTATTCAGACGAATGCCTGCTTCGGGAAACTCCTGAGAATATACTTCGGTGAATATATATTTAGGTTTTGATGAATTGGGCTTTAGTGTTTCTTGCTCTTCCGTGCTGGCTACTTCTTTTGTGTGTGTATTGCTTTCAGAAGATTGACAAGAAAACATCCAAAACGAGAGGCATAATATCCTAAAAGATATTTTCAAAATTTGCTTCATGTTTTTTCATCATTGTTTTAAGGATGGGAGATGACTCCTGTGCTTGCATCTCTTGCCACTGAAAAACGCCAATTAGCCGATACAATGGGTCTGGCACTTCCTACATTGCCTGATGTAGTAGCGGGTAAGTCACTGATTCTGAACACGCCTATTCTGAAATGTACATCGGCGGTATCACCAGGGTTGAATACGTGATTAGGCCTTCCGGGATCATCAGTAGCCGAAAACACCCTGCCAGATGTGCTATAATTCCAACGTGCAGAGGCATCACTCCAATAAATGGGGTCTGCATCCACGGAATCTACCTGTTCGCTGGGAAAGTTAAAAGGTACATTGGAACCATACATTTGCACGGTAGGAGAGGTAGGCCCAGGCATAAAAAGTAGCCGGCCTCTCAGGAAATTTACCAGGGCATAGTCCCGCATATTCAGACCTTCGGGAATAAATACATTAAAACCAATGAGTTTTTGAGAGGTATTTGCGGTATCATTGTAGCGATTGTTTGTAAAATAAAGCGTAATGCCTCTCTCAAGCATTCTGATTGCAGGGCTTCTTTGGCTGGGGTCTAAGCTTGATTCTGCGAGCATTTCTCGCCCAATTACTCGGGCTAGACGTGGGCCAATTTTTCCATCTTGGGTAAGATTATTTTCTGCCTGCCATTGTACAACGGCTAAAATTAACTCTTCGTCAATCACCGCCGGGTCTGGGGGAATTCCGAGTACGTCTCTGAGGTTTCTCAGTTCGGCTTCATTTTTAAAACGCCTGGTATTATACGCAATCGCATCTTGGATTTCTTCTTCACTCAGTTCTCTGGCGATGGCATCCGGGTTGGGAGGCTCGATGGCAAGATCACGTTGGATTTGAGTGCCTGCCCCGTTTTGTTGTACTACGTGTGTCAGCTCGTGAGCCAAAAGTTTTTGCCCATCTTGTGAGCCGGGATGATATTGGCCATGATTAAAATGGATGTCGTTCCCGACAGTAAAAGCTCTTGCGCCCAAATCCTGGTTCATTTGAGCTGATCTCGAGTCGTTGTGAATGCGTACGTTGCTAAAATCAGCTCCAAACTGACTACTCATCCAAGAAGCTGTGTTGGAATCCATGGGTGAGCCACCTCCTTTGGATTGCTGAATTTGGCTCTCTAAGTGATCGCCTGCCGATTTTTTTTGTATAAATTTAGCCTGTAATTGTTCCTCTTCTTGTTGGCAGGAGCTACATTTTTTTTGTGCAAAACCAGCTCCTAGAGGTGTGATTTTGGAAGCCAGTGATTTGGTTTGAACAAAACCTGGATGCCCACAAGCGGCACATTTGGTTTGAACAGGAGTAGGTGATTGTACGACCTGATGAGCAATTTGGTCGGCTTCTCGTTCATAAGGATCATCTGGAGAGCCAATGCTCAATTTGGCTTGTAAGTTTAGGAAAGGGTTGCTGGCTGCCAAGCTTTGAAGTTTGGACTGAGCAACTTCATGATCGTTTTGTTGAGCGAGTGAGTGTAATTTAGTTTGAGCTATGGCGTGATTGTTTTGTTTTCCAAGTGTCTGGGTTTTGGATTGCGCTTTTAGAAAAGCATTTTCAGCATTTTGCCCTGGTTTGCCAAATGTTTGAAAAGGATTCCCAAAGGAAGGTTGTTGGGCAGAATTATTTTTTTTGTCTGCTGATTTTTTAGGGGAGGAATTATCCTTGTGTTGTTCTGAAGACTGTTCCAAAAGAGTAAGATTTTGATTATGAACGAAGATAGGGTTTTTAGTGAAATAATCCTACTGGATTTTTATTTTTTTTGGTTTTTTGACAATTTTCGTGAATAAAACTTTAGGAGTGAGGTGTCGGGAGTCGGGAGTCGGGAGTGAGGTGTCTGGAGTTGGGAGTTGGGAGTGAGGTGTCGGGAGTCGGGAGTCGGGAGTCGGGAGTGAGGTGTCTGGAGTTGGGAGTTGGGAGTGAGGTGTCGGGAGTCGGGAGTGAGGTGTCGGGAGTGCAAATGTGTATCCTACAAATCCCTATTTACATTCTGCAAAGTTCTATTTATACTCAAACCGAAGTGGTTTTCCGAAATTTTAACTCTTTAATCATTAATAATCAAGCTAATCAATCAGGAAAATCAGGCAAATCACTTTAATCTGGGTATACATTCTGCAAAGTTCTATGGATTAATTAATTCAAGTTGTACCCTATTTATAAGAAAACAGATATAATCGATAAATCCGTGTTAAATCCGTAAAATCTGTATCATCTGTGTTTTATTGAGGTAGTGTTAAATAAAAATGCAATGCTGAACCTATGAATTAAGCAGGGACAAGAATATAAATATAGTGAAAAAGCAGAACTGTGCTGATATTTTTAAAATAAACATACCAATCCATAAATCGCTGCGTTCTTGAATAAATTTTTAAGATCAGGAAAATATTCCGATTTATCGTTTATTTTTGTATTATTGTGATTTTAATGTTAATTCTTTTATTTAGTCCACATGTCTCAGGAACAAACCACCACTCAGCCCGCAGAGAAAGAAATCAGAGGTAAGATCTCCGTTTCATACAGTGCAGGCATCATCACATTTCATTTGCTACCTCTTCTACTCATCTGGACGGGAGCAACTTTATTTGATTGGATCGTATGTTTTTCCTTATATTTTATAAGGATGTTTTTCGTAACTGCAGCGTATCATCGTTATTTCTCTCACCGTACATTCAGAACCTCCCGCATATTTCAGTTTTTTCTGGCTTTTATGGCCGAAACTTCTGTGCAACGCGGCGTACTTTGGTGGGCTGCTCATCACCGTAGTCATCACAAACACAGCGATACACCACAGGACCCACATTCGGCCAAAATATACGGTTTTTGGTATTCGCATATCGGATGGATTATGAGCAGAGATTTTGATGAAACGAATTTTAAGGTGATTGGCGACTTTGCTAAGTTTCCTGAGATACGTTGGATTGATAAAAACCACTTTCTACCTCCGATTACGTTGGGAGTCATGGTGTTTTTGTTGGGAGGTTTGGTCAATGGTGGAGGAACTCTGGAGGGTTTATTTACTCAGGGATGGTCAACCCTAGTAGCTGGTTTCTTCTTAAGCACGGTGCTTTTATTCCACGGAACCTTCTCTATCAATTCTTTGATGCACAAAATCGGTCGCCAAAGATATAAAACTGGTGACGAATCCAGAAACAGCCTTTGGTTGGCACTGGTCACATTAGGAGAAGGCTGGCATAATAACCATCACTACTATCAATCTACGGTAAGACAAGGGTTTTTCTGGTGGGAAATTGACATTACTTTTTATGTGTTGAAAGTGATGTCGTGGTTGGGATTGGTTTGGGAGCTCAAAGGTGTACCCCATAAAGTCAAATATGCACACCTAGAAAATCAGAATCAGGATTTGGTGACTCATTGATATTTTCTCAAACCACTTGGTTTGTAGATCTAATAAACCCGGTTTGTAATGCTACAAACCGGGTTTTGTTTTTTATTTCTTGGCTCCTTCAGCTTGTAACAATTCGTAAAATTGATCCAATTTCGGGGTGATGATAATATTGGTGCGACGATTGACGGATCGCCCTTTTTCAGTATCATTGGGTTCTTTGGGTACATACTCCGAACGCCCACCAGCAGTCATTCTTTCTGGGGCAACGGCGTACTTTGATTGCAACAACCTCACCACAGAAGTAGAGCGCAAAGCACTCAAATCCCAGTTATCTTTCATACAGGATGTGGAAATGGGACGATTATCGGTATGCCCTTCTATAAGTACATCCAGTTCTTTGTGGTCGTTGATGACTTTGGCTACTTTGCCAAGCACGGTGGCTGCACTAGGATTAATCTCAGCACTGCCGGATTTAAACAACAATTTATCGGCAATTGAAATATACACAACGCCTTTGAGTACATTCACGTCAATATCTGGATCGTTGACATCGTCTAGAGAACGCTTCAAATTGGTAGCTAGAATCAAATTCAACGAATCTTTTTGTTGAATTTTATTAGTGAGGTCTTGGATAAATTTATTTTGCTCTTTGAGTGTTTCCAGTCCTGTCTGTCCCATACGCGAAAGCTCGGATACACGCTCCAGCAAATTGGTGTTGGTTGTTTTTAGGTCATTGATCTGGCTTTCCATCAAGCGAATTTGGTTCTGAGAGCCTTTTAGGTCGCTCTCAAGTCCGGTATTGCTGCGGTTAGATTCGTTTAGTTCGGTACGGGTTTTGACCAAGATGGAGTCTTTAGCATTGCATTGCTTCTGAAGCTCAGTATATGCTTTTTTGGTCACACAAGATGCCATAGCGACAAGGCAAATTAAAAAAAAGAGTAGTTTTTTCATGTAAATTGATTTAAAGTTTTAAATGACAAATATAAGCTGCGAATAGAGGCATTAAAAAAAAACGGCTGCTTTCTTTTGAGAAAGTACAAAAACCACAGTATCTAAAATCCAAAAATTTCTGATTTTTAAGAAATAATACTTACTGTGGATGTAAAAAAACAAGCTTTTTTACGATATTATTAATTTTTAGAGCTTAGGAGTGATGCTTTATGGGCTTTTTTATTTAGTTTGGCTCTCGAAATTTTTCTTTCTTATGAATCATAAAATCTCAAATCTATGCAAAAATTAATTAATTTTATTTACAAACTATTGCTCTCCGCAATTTTTGTGTTTGCATTTTCTTCTTTATCTAAAGCTCAGGTAGGCATCCATCTGGGAGGTGGTTTGATCTACGGTACCGAGGTAGAACAACTAGGACTAAACGGCAGGGCTACTTTTCGTTTTGGCAACTGGCGAATAGCACCTGGAGTTGATTATTTTTTTCCTGAAAAATCAGGCGGACTTAAAGTCACGGTATGGTCTGTTAATGTTGATGGCAACTATGTATTTGACTTACCCTCCGGTCTGGTAAGCCCTTATGTGTTAGCAGGTCTCAATTTTACGACGCTTACCGTTAAACTCGATGACAATAGTTTATTCGATGAAGATGGCTCTAATACAGAGTTGGGTTTAAATATTGGTGGGGGGGTTGATTTTAACCTCAAAGTAGTAAATCCTTTTATTGAATTCAAATACGTACTTGGTGAAGCTGATCAAGGAGTATTGGCTTTTGGTGTGAAATTTGGTATAGGCAGGAAATAAATTCTCTCTTAAAATATTTCTTAAAAAGAAAAAGTCGATAGGTATTCTTATCGACTTTTTTTACAAAATACCTCAGGTTCATCGAGGCATTAATTGTATTTGACAATTCTATAATTTTGTACGGCTTTGCCATTCAACCACACAGTCACAAAATACATCCCTTGTGCCAGTCCGCTCTTATTCAAATCCAGTTGATACTCAAGTTGATCATTGCCTGGCTGTATTTTTTCCTGAAAAACCACTTCTCCATAGCTATTGGCAACCTGCAATACGATGTTTTCATGAGGCAATGGTTTAAACAGGAGATTAATTTTATTATCCAAGCTTGGATTCGGGTATACTTTCTGTACAGGCGTAATTTCAGAGACCAAAGAATCCTGAACAGGCTCAGGTTCGGGTAGATTTTCAATCACTGTAAAATTATATACTTTGTTTACACCCCTGACAGGAGTAGAACCAGTATTGATAAAAGACCTGACCAAAAGCGAATACTTTCCGGGTGTTGGAGTCCAAGGGTGATAGTTTCCGGTAGGATTGTCCCCCAATAGTGCAAAGGGAGCTGTTTGTTCGGAACGAGAAATTAAAACTTTGCCTGCACTGTCACGCATTTCGAAAAATACACCACTAGCGCAGGTTGTTGCAGCCCTAAAGCTCAGATTGGCTCCTGTAAGGGCTAGATTAATCGTGTCATTATTGACAAATGGGCGAATATTGAGATCAGTATCTGCATTAAGAAGCATGAGGGTGTCAATCAAACCTCCCCCTTGTAAACGAAAACTCACGCCTTTGCCTTCACCCAAACTACCACCTTTAAAGACAAGTGAATAGGGTTGTGCAAACAAGCTGTATGAGTCCGGGCAAAAGGTAGAACCGCTTAAATTGCCTGTTCCATTATCCCCAAAAAGTGTATAAGGTCCTGAATTTTCTAATTGTTTACGATTGAATCCTCCTTCCAGAATAATTTCAAGGCTGCCCACTGTGGGAGGTACTGTATTGACCAATACGGAAAAATTCAGGGTGTTAAACGGGTTTATATCTATGACATCTCCGTCTTTGATGGTTTGTAATGGAATATCCTTGTCTGCATCATAAAGTACAAAACTCTCCACATAAAAGGTAGAGGGGGGGGCTTGTTGATATTTGACAAAAAACATATCCCTATCTCCACGGCTAATCAGGGTAGTTTCAGTGTTTGTGGGGTTCAAGCTGATCTTTTGCCTAAAATACCCGCCCAAGTAGAGGCCTCGATCAGTGTCTAAAGCCATGGCATGGCTTCTGTCAAAATCAACGCCCCCTACTTTAAAAGCCCATTGATGATCTCCTTTGGGGTTAAATTTAATTACAAAGATATCAGCCAAGCGATTGCTGCTGAACAAATTTTGGGCAGTTCCGGGGTCAGCATCCATTTTTCCCCCAAAATAACCGCTCACATAAAGATTGGCAGCATCATCGAATACCAGGTCAGTGCCGGCATCTCCTTCCTGGTCCGAACCCAAAGACTTTGCCCAGAGGTATTGTCCGGTTTTGGTGTACTCGACCAGGAAGATATTGGCACTTTGGTTACTGCTTAGATTTCGGGTAGCTGATCCGGGGTCAAAATCCATTTTTCCAAAATAAAACCCCGTAAGGGCTACATTCCCGACTTTATCCACTGCGATTGACTGAGCATTGGCCACTCCATTGGCATCTCCGACTCCAAAACCCCATTGAAAATTGGCATTTCTGTCGTATTTAGCCACAAAAATATCTGACACTCCTTTGGCTGTTATATATCGTGGGCTTGTATTGTTGGAAAAATCAATGCGTCCGCCGATGTAGCCAGTAAGGTGAACATTACCCTGAAAATCAAGTGCCATATCTTCAATGCCTAATACGCCTTCATTATCGCTGAGTGCAAATGCCCAAAGTAGGGCGGCTTTTGAATCATAACGGGCTACGAAGGCACCAGTTGGGTGCAGAGTGAGTTCTTTGCTGCCAGGATCAAAATCTGCGGGACCTCCAAAATAACCAGACAGGAATACGCTCCCGTCTGTGTGTACTTTTACTTGACTACCGCTTCCAATGCCTTCTTGGCCACCAATCTGAAAGCCCCACATAAAATGCCCAGAGGTATCATATTTTGCCAAAAAAGCATCAGCACCGCTTTGGCTATCCAAGATTTTGGTAGTTTCATCTGCCGGATCAAAATCAACAGTACCCTCAAAACTACCGGTAATATAAAAATTCCCTGCAAAATCCAAACTTATGCTGTTTCCAATGTCTTTCCCTGACCCGCCAATTGGAAAAGCCCAAACCAATCTGCCCAAACTATCATATTTGGCTACCACTACGTCATCTTTTCCTTTACTCTGTAAGCTTTGAGCAATCAGCGAAGCATCCAAACTAAGTTCTTTTTGAAAATTACCAATTACATACACATTCCCCTGTGTGTCTACGGTCATATCATTGAGTTGATCTGCCCTAGAACCTCCCATACCGATACCCCATTGATAGGTTTGAGCATTTACCTTTTTCATCATGGGGATTAAAAAAATGCAATATCCAATGATGCAAATCTTTAAAACCAGATTTGTATTTAACATGTCTGTAAGAAATTAGCTTGATAAAAATTATTAAAGATTATATATGCTGAAGAATGAAGATGTTAGAATCATGAGTAAAACGTGAAAAAAGCAAAATATTTTCAAAAATGCCCGTAAATAATACATCTTCTGAAAATTTATTTTTACCTTATTCAAAACTAAAATCTTCATGTAATTTCTGCAAAAACGCGTGCAGATTTTTTTTTAAAAAAAAGAACATTTTTATTGAATCAGCAAATAATTCAATTTTACGTAATAAAGAGACAATTTATCAGTTCGTCATAGTCTAGGGCAGGCGTAAAGAGACGATCCTGATAATGGGTCACTAAGAATTTGATATAGCCTGGTTGTCTATCAATATGTATAAGTTCGATAAGAATATTACCATACAATTGATTTAAAATATTTTGATCTTTTAAAGCATGTTTCCATTTGGGTTTGAGGTAATATTTCTGGGTAGTCTCAACATAACTGCCTTTATCGAGTATTCTGCGCTCAGATGCTTGCAGAAAATAATTAATCTCCAGGATTCTGTTTTTGAGATAATCAAATAAATGTTGAAAATTTTCCTGCCCAATAGCAGGCATATAATCGATGGCAAACCCTTCTGCCCCCTGAGAGTTGAATAAATGAATTTTAATAGAAGAGCTAATCTGAGTTTTTTTATAAAAATAAGCCTGCGAAATGGCCTTGACCAATGGCTCGTGGTGTCGTTCTGACAGCCAATCCAGGTATTTTTTTTGCTCCTTGTCTGTTCTTTTTAATATTTCTTTGATAGAGGTAGGGGAGGGGTTTTCCTGGCGGGGGAAAATCTTGCCAATAATTTGATCAAAAAATGACATAATTTTGAGTTTTATTAATTGATAAACAATTGTAGAAGGGTATTAGGTTTGGTTTCAAGAAAAAAAACTTAAAATTTAATGGATTTTAAGTGCTTTTTTATCGCAGAACATCGTTAACTAAAGGAATATTATTTCATTCCTACAATAATTCTTAACATTCTTCGGCAATTAAAGTAAATTCAATAGATGAAACAATTTTGCCCAGATGCGTTTGGTTTCGCACTAAAACCAATAAAATATAAGCCGTTTTTTTGCTTCTTGGTAGTGCTTGTGTTTATTTTTATCCATATATCAACAATTTATGGAAGAGCAACGCCCACTGACTCGATCTATTTGCGTGATGACCATTCATTCAAAACAATGGCATCTCAAATACTTGTGGTGATAAATCACGGGACTTCCAACGCTGACAGTACCTTGATCAGTAATGCCTCACAAACCTCATTTAAAGTTTGTGCCAATCAGATCATTCAGTTGAGGGCTTTGGTAGAGGGTTCAGGGAATATCAAATACAAATGGTTTGATTTTAATAATAATGTATTTTCAACAGATAGTATTTTTATTGGGTCATTGCCTGAGAACCTTTATACAGTAGAAGTAAGGAATGAATCAAGCATATTTATACCCCCATTTAAATTTATTCTTGAGATTTGCTCTGTCTCTGCCCCACCCATTGATGTCAGTATCAAAGCCAACGGAACCACTTCTCTTTGTACACTTGGAGGAACGCAAACTTTAACGCTTGAAGCATCCGCTGATAACCCTGGTGAAGATTTCATCTGCTTTACCCCAGATTTTACCTATCAATGGTATAAAAACTCAGTGCTTCTGGTCGGCCAGACCGATAGAACACTTCAAATTAATAATGTACCCGAAAGTGCAGGAACTTACTCTGTTGAAGTATCCAATGCCTGTGGAAGTTCTTTGCCTGTTTCTATTGTTATAAACACCATTGATGTTCAGCCCAATCATGTAGCTATCACCACGGATGACGGTACTAATACGATATGTCAGGGAAAGACCCTTCAACTTCGTGCTGCAGCCGATAATGCAGATGCGTACAGGTGGTTTAAAAGCGGCAGTACAATTCCTATTGGCACCGGCACCACACTCACGATCAACAGCCCTGGGATATATGAATTAGAAGCCTCCAACGGTTGTGGAAGTAAAAAAGTAAGCCGACAGATATTTTTGTTGAATATTCCCTCAAGCTTTAGTGTGATTAGCTCTCCTGCGGACGGAGTACTCTGTGATACACAGATTTCAGCCGATTTTGGGGTAAGTATAGTAAGTTTTGCCGATTATTTTGAGTTATATAAAGATAATGTTCTTTTTGAAACCAATGTTACTCCCAATTTTAGTACTTCGCAGGTCGGAGCTTACCAAATATTTGCGTATAATAAATGTGGATTTAGAGCATCCAATACAGTACAAATTAGCAGAATCAATGCACCTACTTTTGTAGATATCGAGTTGGAGGGTACAGCTTCGCCCTCATTATCGCCCACATGTAGCCCTCCTACAGATAGCATCACCCTGAAAGCGGTTTCTGATGGAACAGGGCTTGTACACAAGTGGTTTTTTAGCCCAGATAGCTCAAGCGTCGATTTTGTGCAGATTGAAAATAACACAGAGGCTTCTCTTGTTGTCAAAGAAATAGGTTTTTATTTTGTCAGGGCAATTAATAAGTGTGATTCTACCGATTCGGCAGTACTCAAAATCATAGAAGCAGGTGATATTGATGCTCAGGCGATTGCGATTACCGCACAGGACGGTACGGTTTCCTGTACGGGTTCTGTCGAGTTGCAGACCGATAACTTAGGAGAAGGGGTAAGTTATCTTTGGAAAAGGCAAGAAGATAATCTTCAAAGAACTACCGTAATCAACCGACTTACAATCAGTGAAACGGGCACGTATACGGTTCAGGGTTTTAACGCCTGCGGGGCTACTTTGCCTTCTGACCCCATTTTACTTCAGGTTGAATTAAGTCCTGCCAATCCTGAATTACTGATTAATGGAACAGCCCTGGTCTGTGTAGAAAATGGAAATGAGCAAAGAATCCTTTCTGCACAAGTAGAAGGCACAAATCTGAATTATCAATGGTTTAAAGACGGCCAACCTTATAGCTCTAATCCTACATTGACGCTCAGTGCAGCCAGCCAGTCGGATCTTTCCGGCAAATACTCTTTTATAGCTGATAATGTATGCGGTACGGTCTTTTCGGATACTTTGGAAATTAGCTTTGTAGCTCCTCCCAAAGAAAATGAAATTAATTTATTGGTAGATGCCTGTAGTGACCCGAATGTGGTCAAATTATCTGTACAAACTTCGGCCTCCAACCCAACTTTTACCTGGTATCGCAATAATTCAGCCTTTGCAAGCACTAGTACACCCTTGCTAGAGGTAAACACCAACGGACAATACCGAGTCAATGTAAGCAATGCCTGCGAACCAGTCGGCGTATTCTCCAGAGAAGTGAATGTAGAGGTTGGAAGGTCTTTGTCTATCCCTCAAATTGTTTCTTTGCCCACCAATCAAGTCAATACCCTGTGTCCCGGAACCAGCCTCACACTAAAAGCCGAAGTAGAAGACGGGATACTCGACCTTGCTTATCGTTGGTTCAAAGGAAATCAAGTCATTTTGGGAGCTGTCGGGAATAGCATTGAAGTAAATACTTCAGGGGTATATCGAGTTGAAATATTTTCCTTGCTTGACTTTACTTGTTCTGCCATTTCACTGCCTTATGAGGTTTTTGTGCGCCCTGAACCTACTTTATTACTTACCTTTAGAGGAAGTTTGTCTATCTGTGCAGGGGATAGTGTATTGCTGAAAGCAAGTGCTACCAGCCAGCCTATTCAATATCAATGGTTTAAAGATAATCAATTGATTAGTACACAAGATTCTCTATTTGCTTCTGAAAGTGGAATCTATCGGGTAGAGGCATTGTATGACGAAAATGCTGCCGAATTTCCTTGTGAATACCTAAAAACACAATCTTTGGAAGTAATTACGCTACCAACTCCCGAACCCGAAATCGTATTGGAAGGAAGAGTGCTTCGAGTATTGGAGGCAGAAAATTATAGCAATTTTCAATGGAATGTCAATGGAATTCCTATTCTGGAAGCCACAGAAACTAGCCATTTGCCCTTAGACCCTGGTGATTACTCGATTACTGTTCGTAATACATTGGGTTGTGAGGGTACATCGGAATCACTTTCGCATCCGGGTACATTTCTGGATAGCACAGAGCCCGTTTGGATTTCACCCAACCCCAATTCAGGCACATTTAAAATTGTGATTGTAGGCGAAAATGACGTTCAAATTTCAATTTATAACAACCTGGGGCAAAAAATTCTAAGTGAAACCGACATACCTAGTGCAAATAGTATATCAGGTTTTGCAGAGATTAGGGTCGGAAATCTAAGCCCAGGAATTTATTTTGTGAGAACTTATATTGATGGAAATTTCATATCCCGTAAGTTAATTGTTGAAAAATAGAGGATTATTTTTGAGTATTTTAGAAAAAAGAACGTTTATGTTTTTAAATCCGCTTTTTTGTTTGTTCCTTTAATTTTTGATAAGAATTTGTCATGGCAAAAGAGACGTTTGCAAAGAAAATAGATATAAAAAATCGTAAAGCTTCTTTCGAGTTCCAATTCTTGGATAAATTCATTGCAGGAATGGTGCTTCGGGGAACAGAAATCAAGTCTATTCGTCAGGGAAAGGTGAATATGCAGGATGCTTTTTGCTATTTCAACAATGGAGAACTATGGGTAAAACAATTACAAATCTCACCCTATTCTAAGGGAACTCATTACAACCACCAGGCCGACCGCGAAAGAAAACTTCTCCTCGAGAAAAGAGAACTCCGCAAACTTGAAAAAGAATCCGAAGTTAATGGTATTACCATCATTCCTATACGTCTTTTTATCAATGACAAAGGTTTTGCCAAGCTTGAAATTGCCCTAGCTCGCGGTAAAAAGCTGTACGACAAACGCGAAGATATCAAAGAAAAAGACACCAAGCGTGAACTTGAGCGAATGAAATTATAATTCCGCAAGTTTACTTGCCTACTCGAAACTCATCCAAGATTTATGAAAGCAATTGTAATAAAGATTATTGATTCTGCGCTGTCTTATTTGGGCACACCTTACAAATGGGGCGGAACAGACCGCCAGGGTTTGGATTGCTCCGGTTTAATGCTGATTGCTTTTAAAGGAGGAGGCATCAGTATTCCCAGAGTATCCGAAGATCAGGCGAAGATCGGTCCTCAGATTGACCCGGAGGAACTTAACTTAGGAGATATGGTTTTTTTTACGGATGTACCCGGTAATAAAAAAATCACACACGTTGGTCTAGTAAGTAGCCTTAGTGCCGAAAGTAAAACCGTCACTTTTATTCATGCAAGTTCAAGCAAAGGGGTTATGGAGTCCGACCTTAATTCCGATTATTGGCAAAGTGTATTCTTGTTGGCAATCAGGCCATCCGCTTTTTTGAATAACTGAGTCTAAGAAAATTTTAGCTACTAAATCTTGAAAAACTTCCCCATAGAGGTCTTTTAGGGCTAATTGCTTTAAATTTTGGTATAAAAGCAATAATTTGGTAAAAATTAAGTTTCATAAAGAAAAAATAAGCATTTATAATTTATGCAGAAATCTCTTGTATGGATCATCTTGTTGTTAGGATTTACTTCTTGTGCCAAGCTCCTAAACCTGACCAAACCCAAAACTACCGAAACAGCTTCACTCGATTATACCCGCATCGATAAAGTGCTTCGTACAGCCCTTTCTTACAAAGGAACTCCTTATCAATGGGGAGGCACTACTGATCAAGGGATGGACTGTTCTGGGCTGATGTGTACTTCTTTTAAAAGCATCGGTGTAGAAATCCCTAGAATTGCGGGTGACCAGGCCTCCATCGGAATCCCCGTGAATAAAGAAGCCTTAGAAAAAGGTGATTTGGTATTTTTTACAGATAAACCCGGTAATTTGGCAGTTACACACGTAGGGATGGTCAGTAAAGTAAACCGTCTGGCAGGTGAAATTCTTTTTGTACACGCTTCCAGCAAGGGAGTCATGGAGTCAGACCTGAATTCGGACTACTGGAAGGGCGTATATCTCAAAGCCACTCGCCCTAAAGTATTTATCAAATAAATAAAAAATTGGTAACTTTCGTAACCGCCATAATTGCCATAGCCTTGACTATCACGCTCTATGTGATAGGTGTCCATGCCTAATCGTATATCCTGCTCGTCAAACGCTTCCCCAGGATTCATGGACATCCAAGGTTCTCATTTTCTGATCTGTGTCGATGAGTTGATTAAGTTTATCTTGAATTTGATGAGGTCGGTTTAGGCTTTTGGTTTTGATTTTAAGATGAAATATCCAGGGTTTGCAAATCGGGTTCTATCCAAAAAGCTCTTGCGCTGGTAGAAAATACCCGATTTGGGGTATAAAATTTTAAGGGCAATTCTTTGGAAGCCATTTCACTTTCTAAGAAGGCATTGCACAAGTCCAGCAGGTTTAATTTGATATGATCGTGGATAAATTGGGCGATTATTTTTGCCCAAAAAAGGGTAAGTGTTTCATGATAGCCTTTTTGAGGTGTGTTCTGACCACCTACGGAATAATTATAGGTGATAATTCCACCTCTCAGGTAACACACAGCTTCTTCAAAAGAATAATTCTTGACGAACCACAACCCGACGGTTAAATGCGCCTGATGTGTCCAGGCTGTAGAAGGCAGTGTTTGGCTGCGAAATTGATTTACCAGGGCGGTGATTTCTGTTTCGGTTTGATAATGATTCATCATATAGGGATTTTGAATATGTGACCATTGAGAGATAAAACACCATGAAATAGTCTGAACTATTTCATGGCTTAACGGATTGTTTTTAATCCAGTGCAATTTCGTCGGTATTGTTAGGATTGTATTTTATCGATATTTCATCGTTTATTCTGGGAATAGCCACCAATGAAACCACCGTTTGAAATGTTTTCTCGAATTCTCTTCCGGAGGTCGGTTTTACTTTTACGGTCAGGTTTACTAGAGGATTGTGATTGATAAAAGAGCCTGTATCTACAATTTTGAGCACGGTAGCTTTGGCTTGTGTACCAGTAAGTCTGATTTGTTGTTGGTGCTGAATATTTTTGAGTTGTTGTTCAGCCATAGTGATGGAAGCATCCATCTGAGCCAAATTACTTTTTCCTATAAATAATTTTGTAAGCCAACCCATGATGCCTTTGCCTTGGGTGTATTTTTTAGCTTTTTCCAGTGATTGTAAGGGATCTTGATTAAACATTTTTTTTAAGTTTTTGATAATGAAATAAATGAATCATAACAGACTATCAAATCAACGTTTCTGGCGATACAAAGGCGAATTATGGGGGTTTACAAAAGGTTTACATGGATTAAACTTTAGAAAAAACAGTTGATTTTACAGTCAAATGATCTTGTCTTTTGAAATTATTTCTTTTTTTTTAACCATTGAACCACCTCAATCGTTTACATTGACAGTGATTAAGTACATTATTTACCACTATATTCATTATTGTCTTATGAAAAAAAGCATCATTTCAGGAATCATTTTTTCTTTCTTCGCAGTACTTTCTTTACCAGTTTTAGCTCAGGTAAACGAAACAAGCACCCTCAACCCCACAGATTCCACACAAAAACTCAGAAAACCGCTCAGTCGTACAGAATTAGAAACTCAACCAGTGTATAATAACCTGGATAAAGCCTTGGTTAATGCAGATAGCGTGTATGTGATTGATTTCCCGCAAAGTTGTTGTGCAGTATTGCCCAAAAATATGGAAAAGCTTCGTCATCTACAGGCACTTTATATGGGTTCGTCTGAATTGAGTGAACTGGATGCCCGTATCGGTGAATTTAAAAATCTCCAGATTCTTGATCTCAAAAATAATAATTTAAAAAACCTTCCCCAAGAAATAAATTTATTACAGAATCTGGAATATTTAGACTTGCAAAATAATAAATTTATAGCACTTCCCAAGGTCATCGGTGAAATACCCAGACTTAAATACCTGGACTTAAGTCTCAATATTGGACTGATGAAACAAGGAACCATTCCGGCAGAAGTCGGCAAACTAACCGAACTTGAAGTGCTCAAACTAGGAGGGAACATGCTCGCTAAATTGCCCGTCGAGATAGCCCAATTGACCAATCTTCGCGAATTATATCTGGAAGTAAATCGCCTGAAAATTATTCCTGAATCAATCTTTATGCTAAAAAAGCTCAAAGTCCTAGACCTCAAACAAAACGGACTGACCGCCCTGGATGCCAAAATCGCAACACTGACAAGTATGGAAGAGCTAAACCTACAAAGAAACCAGTTAAATAGCCTGCCCCCACAAATCAGTACCCTGCGCGGTATGAAAAAAATCAACCTCTCCGAAAACAAATTTAGCACCTTGCCCAATGAAATACTGGCAATGACTGAACTAGAAGAACTTGATCTTCGCAATAATTTATTTACCAGTCTTCCAAGCGGACTGACACAACTGAAAAAATTAAAAACTCTTAGGCTAGATGGCAATAAAATAAGCCCCGAAGAAATCAACCAGCTTAAAAATTCACTGGGCTTTGAGACACATATTACATTTTAAACATCTAATTTACACTATTTGAGATATGGGAAGAAATTCATACGGATTTTTAAGTTTTACCGTGGGGGCTATCTTTATGGCATTGATTAGCTTTGCTGTACTCAATTCGCTTCAGATGCCCGTAGGTAATTTTGTGGATTGGCTCATCGGAATAGCCATTTTTGCCTGGCTCATGACTGTAGTCACTGTACCCTGGAATATTCATTTTGAAGCAAGAGAAGTACTCAATGATGCCGAAATATCTCGCAAAAAACAGATAGAATTTGATGAAAGTCAATTGTCGTATGTCCGTAAATTGCACCGATACGCCCTTTTTGCAGCCATTTTTTTACATCTGATCTCTGCCCTGGGTTTATACTGGCTCTCTTGGGCACAAATCAGCGTGGTAGGGTATTATGGTTCGGGGGCAGCTTTGTTGTTGACTTTTTTACGACCTTCCATCAGAGCTTATGAATACATCTCTACCCGTCTGTATTATATCCGTCAGGAGATTAAATTTCCTAGAGAGGACATGCATACCCTTAGAATACAATTGGACGGCTTGCAGATGAAAGTAGAAGATTTGGAAAAAATGCTGAATCCCAACGAAGAAGAATCCTGGCTCTCCAGGCAAGAAGCCAAAACCAAAGAGCATAAGCATCAAATTAGCCATTTAGAGCAAAATTTGACCGAACTAAAAGCCGAAAATGAAAAAGAACACGAAAAAATTATGAAAGAAACCCGCCACGCAGTAGCACAATTGAGCGAAGACGGTAAGTTTATTGATAATCTTGTGGAAATAATTCGTTTTATTAAAAAGGTTTAAAATTGGGATTCACACTTGATTTTCCTAATTTCGGCCACATTATTGCCTGAATAATGATCGAATAACCTTGCTAAACATTCATTATGAGGATTTTATACATTTTTATAGGGCTGATATTTTGTGTTCAGCCTCTTTTTGCCGACCGAATCACCGGGGCTTACAAACAAATCCAAAAAGGCGATTTTGAAAAAGCCAGAGATTTGCTCTTAAAAGAACTGGAAAAAGACTCCCTCAATGCTGGGGCTTTTCATATTTATTCCGTTTTTTTCTTTTCTGAGAATAACCCAGCTTATCAAATAGATTCAGCCTATTATTTTGTACAAAAAGCACTAAGTAACTATCCAAATGCCCCTGAAAAAGATGCCGAAGAATGGGCAAAAGAAGGGATCAGCCAGGAAAGTGCCCTCAAACTCAAAGCCAATATCGAGGCAAAAGGTTTCAGTAATGCCCGCAAAGATCATTCTATTACAGCGTATCAGTCTTTTATTGATCGTTTCCCGGAAGCGCAGGAAGTCAAAACCGCCATCACTTACCGCGATGAGTTGGCCTGGAAGGAAGCGCAAAGCCAAAATACAATGCAAAGTTATCAGTCTTTTATCGATCGCTTCCCCAATGCTGTTCAAAAACAAGAAGCCATTCAACAAAGAGATAAAATTATTTATCAACGTGAAACAAAATCGGGTAAACTAAGCGATTACCTCAGCTTTCTGGATCAATACCCCAATAATATCTTTGCCGAAGAAGCCCTCACCGGACTTTTTGATCTTCTGGCTGTACGCCATACTACCGAAACCTATGCCAATTTCGTACGAAAATACCCCGATAGCCCACCTACTAACCTGGCTTGGGATTGGCTCATCGCCCTCTACCGCCATGAAAAAAACCTAGAATCTTTTGCAAAAGAATTTCCAGATTTTAATCAGCCTAAAAAGCTAGAGCAGTTAATCGCTGTTGAAAAATTACAATATTTGCCATTTTACGAAAAAGAACTTTATGGATTTTTGGATGAAAATGGCAACAAACGCATTTCAGCAGAATATGAATACATTTCGCCAGAATATCTCTGTGAAAGTATCCAAAAAGACTATATCATTATCAATAAAAACGGGCACCTCGGACTCTTAGATAAACTGGGCAATGTACTTGCCGAACCGCAGTACGACAAAATTAACCCCATCGCACCGGGGCTATTTCAGGTTACCAAAAATGCTTTCCAAGGACTAATCCATCACAACGGCAAGGAAATCTTACCTTTGCAATTTGATGCAATTGAACCAATCAACAAATATTTCTTAAAAGTGCGTAAAAACCGACGCTGGGGGCTAATCGGCCACAATGGGAGCATGGTGATTGAGCCAGAATATACAGAAATAGATGCTCTGGGCGAAAATTTTGTGAGTTTTAGCATGGGGCGTGAAAAGGGCATTGAAAGCAATGAAAACCTCATCCTCAAAGCCACCGAAAAAACCGGAGAAATCTCTTTGCGCTTTGATGGGCTTGAACTAATCGAGGGAAAATACCTTCTGCTCAAACAAGGCAATGCCTATGGAGTCATTGATGACAATTCAAGAACAATTTTTTCCATCAATCGAGATCAGATTCGCTATCACCCAGGGCTTGGCTGGTCGGCTTCCAAAGAGGGAGTCTGGCAGGTCTATAACCCCGAAGGAAAACCCTTGAATGAAGATAAATATCAGGAAGTGATTTCTTCCGCCCGCTTTTTAGGCGTGAAGCAGGAGGGCAAATGGGGACTTATCGATTCGGAGGGTAAATCGGTAATTGCTGCCGAAAATGACTCCTTACGTTTTATTGATCAGGCCGTTTTGCTGATCAATAAGAAAAAGAAAAAAATGGTTTTTACAGCAGGTAGCTCTTTGAACGAGACCGATTTTACGCTTTTTAAAAATATCCGCGTAGAAAAAGGAAATTATCCCAATGCCGAATCCTTTGTGTATTATGAAGATCTGAAAGGCAATAAAGGACTTTTTGCACAAAATGGCAAAAAAGTACTCAGCCCCAAGTACAGCAATGTGTATCCACTAGATAATGACCTGATCAATGTGCAACTCCTGGGTAAATACGGATTGGTAGACTCACTCAGCCAATTGGTACTCCCCGCCAAATACAACGGAATCACCAACCTGACGGACAACCCGGATTATAAAGTTCTTTTATTGAACAATAAATTCGGAATCTATCATAAAGCCAAAAAACTATTGATTGAACCCGCTTTTGATAGCGCACCCAAACTTTTTGGCGTTCCCGATTCCAATAATCTTTTATTTCTGGTCAGTAAGGGAGGACAAAACGGCGTGGTAAACGCTGCCAACAAAACCCAGGTTCCTTTCAAATTCAATACAGTGGCTTACTGGAACGATAAAAGAGCACTGGTTGAGACCAAAGACGGCTCTTGGACATTCTACAACTATGGCACAGAGGATAAAAAAGCAAGCCCTGATAGCCTGCCGATATATCAGGAACTGGAGTTCATCAGAAATGACAGCCCCGAAAATATTGCCATCATAAGTCGGGAAGGACTAAAAGGAATTATTCACAGTACTTTGGGCGAAATCGTAAAACCTCAATATCACAAAATCCATAATCTAGGCACAAATGCACATCCCTTATTTTTTGCAGAAAGAAAATTGGAAGAGCGTCGCATAGAGATAGTCTACCTCAATGAACAAGGACAATCTATTTGGAAAACTCAAATAAATGACTTAGATTACTTTAAATTGGCGTGCGAGTGACGAAATTATGAACAATTTATTCTATAAAATTGCTGAAAAAGCCCAGGCAGAAGATAAACTGGTGGCCGTGTACGAAGATTTGGAAAATCCAAACAAATTTCTGGTAGGTTTTGTCAAAGCTTTGAATGATGCAGAGATTTACATTCACATGGTTTCCAATGCTGGTGAAGAAGATGGTTATTCTTTGATTCGTTGGGAAAGAATTCACCAAATAACCTATTTCAACCGTTATCTCAAAAGATTGTTTTCTTTATTCCAAAACTCCTCAGATTTCTCAGACGAAGATCACGAAAGAGATGATGCCGGGGTAGAAAACTGGGAAGATAAAAATATTCTCAAAGCCTTGGTCGAGCGTGCAGCCAGCCTGAATCAACTTATCCAATTAGATTTTTATTACAATGACTGGGTAGTGGGGTATATACTTGATTTTGATGAAGAAAGTATCCTGGTTGAAGAAATCAGCAGCGACGGGGATGAAGATGGTTTTTCCTGTTACAGATTGGGAGATATAGTCGGCCTTACCGGAGATACCAACTATCTCAAAAAAGTAGAATTTTATTATCAAAACAGAAAAAACTATTATTGAAAATAACTTCCTTGTAAATTCAGAAGAACCCAATTTCTTAGACTATTCCATATAATGATGCGTTTCTTCAAAACACCCTTCCTGCTTAAATTAATTTGGCATAATTACTTCTGGAATCAGCCCTCAGACAGTAAAACGATTTACCTTACCTTTGATGACGGGCCGATCCCCGAAATTACAGAATATGTATTAGACCAACTTGCTGAATATCAGGCTCATGCTACTTTTTTTTGTGTAGGAGATAATATCCGAAAACATCCTGATGTATTTCAGAAAATCATCCGACAAGGACACAGTGTGGGCAATCATACCTACAACCACCTGGATGGCTGGAAAACCCCAAACTTGGACTATCTTGAGAATATTCGTATTTGTCAGGATACAATTGATCAGGTACTGAAAAACTCGAATTCAAAGGCAAATCACCAACTGAATAAACTCCTTTTTCGGCCTCCATACGGCAAAATCAAAAAAAAACACTACCAAAACCTAAAAAATACGCATCACGTCATTATGTGGGATGTACTGACCTATGATTTTGATGCGCGATTATCTTCGGAGTACTGCCTCCAAAAAGCTATTCAAAATACTTGCCCGGGTTCTATTGTGGTTTTTCACGATAGCCTTAAAACCGAAACCAAGCTCAAATTTGTACTGCCTCAATATTTGAGTCATTTTAAGAAATTAGGCTTTGACTTTCAAAGATTATGAACCCTGAGCAACTTCCTTGTATTTCAATCCTTATTGCTGCACGGAATGAAGAAAAAACTATCTTAGATTGTTTGGGGGCTATCGAGCAGCTAGACTATCCGCAAGCAAAGCTCGAGATCCTGATCGGCAATGATCAATCTACAGACAACACACTGCTGGTCATTGAAAATTACATTCAGGAAAAACCTCAATTTCAGGCTTTTGATATTACCGAACAAGTCCCCGGCCAACAAGGCAAAGCCAATGTGCTGGCGCAACTGACCCGAAAGGCACAGGGAGAAATTTATTTTTTTACGGATGCCGATGTAGTTCTCCCCAAAAATTGCTTGCAAACAGTGTATTATTTTATAGAAAATGAGCACCTAGGCGTTTTGAGTGGTTTTACTTTGGTAAGACCCAAAGGTTTTTGGGCAATTTTACAATCTTTAGAATGGCTCGAGGCACTTAGCTGGATCAAATTGGCTTCTGATATGAAAATCCCAGTGACCGCCCTGGGCAATCATCTCTGGGTAACCCGCAACGCTTATGAAGCCGTGGGTGGTTATGAAAATATTCCTTTTTCTGTGACCGAAGATTTTGCACTTTTTCATCAGATCGTACAAAAAGGTTTTGATTTTTATCATTTATTGGATGCACAGACTTTGGCATATACCTCCGCAGCTTCAAATCTTCAAGAACTTTTCCAACAACGAAAACGCTGGATGCGAGGCGCACGTCAACTGCCTTGGTGGTTGCAATTGCCCTTATTTTTATCTGCTTTGATGTTGCCCTTGAGCTTGATGGGCATGGCTTTATCCATCAAGCTGACTATCTGCATATTGCTGGGTATTTTTATATTACAAAATATTTGGCTAGGGGTTAATATATTGAAAATTAATAAGTTATTTTTGGTTAACTATTTGTTTTTTTATAATGTTTATAAGTTATTTCTGAGCTTTGGACTCTTGATTTATTATTTTCTACCTGTGAAAGTGCGCTGGAAGGGAAGATTTTACAATACGTGAAAAACAATATTTTGATATTAATGTGGAAGGATTAAATAAGAATTATTGGAGATGGGTCTTTTTACTGAGCTTGCTTGGGAGTTGTCAGCCTGTACAAAAACAAGCATCTTCTTTGGTTACAGAACGATCATCCGATCCATCATTTAGGCATATTTCCGGTGATTCTTCTCAAATAATTGCTCAAATTGCTCAAAAAGATGCTATGATAAAAGATACAATACAAGTGGAGAGATTAGCCCTCGATGATTACAAAATAAATCTTAAACCCCTTATAGAAAGTATGCAAAAAGGGGATTCTTTAAAGATAATTTGTTTTGGTAATAGCATTACACGTGGATATAAAGTGGGTACAGCCGCCTCCGTAGAGAAACCTTATCCGCAGGTACTCCAGAAATTGCTTCGGGATAAATTTAAAAATCCATCCATTCAGGTCATCAACGAAGGGCACAATGGCTGGCGAAGTGATCAAGCTCTGGCCAATATTCGTACCCTGGTGATCAATCAAAAACCCGATTTGCTCATCCTTAAATTAGGAATTAATGATGTATATAGCGGCTTTAGTCCGGCAATATATCGCCAAAATATCGCCAAAATGATAGAGATGCTTCAGACCATTCATACAAAGATTATTCTCATGAATCCAACGCCCATTCTTACACCACTTAATGCCAAAGTGCTGACTTACAGCCCAGTATTAAGAAATTTGGCACAAGAAAAAGGAATCGCTTTCCTGAATCTTTATCAAAAAATCATAGATAAAAAAGAAAATTCCGAACTCTTGTGGGCAGAAGTGCTTCCCGATGATGTCCACTTTGCTGACAATCAATACCGATGGATCGCCGAAATTCTCGTTGAGTATTTGAACGTTGAGTAAGTGACACCCGACTCCTCGCACCTTACATCAGATAACCTTCGTCGGCGAAGCTGAAATAACTTTCGTCACTAAAAATGACGTGGTCGAGTACTTGTATATCCAACCAATGCCCTCCTTCACGGATTTTTTTGGTGATATCTACATCAGCCTTGCTAGGGCGCAAATTGCCTGAGGGATGATTATGCACCAAGATGATCGCTTGAGATAGTTCTTCCAGTGCTTTTTTGAGAATAATTTTGACATCTGCCACCGTAGCACTGATACCTCCTATGCTGATCCGTTCTTTTTTGATCACTACATTGGCTTGGTTGAGATAAATCACCCAAAACTCTTCATGCTTGAGATCAAGTAGGTTGGATTTCATCAATTCATACGTATCTTGTGAGCAAGTGATTTTGTCACGTTTGAGCATATCGCTTTCTTTCCGCCGCCGACCTAGTTCAAGCGCACTTACAATGCTGATGGCTTTGGCTTCGCCGATCCCTTTAAATTTTTGCAGGTCTTTGACTGTAAGTTTGGCCAATTCGTGTAAGTTATTGCCTGCCTTGTTTAAGATATGCTTGGCAAGCTCGACGGCAGTCATGGCCACAGTACCAGAGCCGATCAAAATAGCGATCAGTTCGGCATCCGAAAGCGTAGTGATTCCTTTGAGCAGTAGTTTTTCTCTAGGGCGATCTTCTTCTGCCCAGCTTTTAATTTGAAGATGCTTGTTATCGGGGTTCTCAGCACTCATAAAGATTAAAAAGTTTGGTCTCAATCTACACAAAGCATACAAAGAACACAAAAAAACCACACTAAACTTTCAGAGTGTGGTAAAATTTTAAGGAACAAAAACTTCAAAGAAAAACTAAGCCATTTTACTTACCAGTTTAGTCAACTTGGATTTGTTATTGGCTGCTTTATTTTTGTGGATGATATTTTTTCTGGCTAAACGATCCAACATAGCACTTACCTTTAGCAACAGACTTTCTGCTACTTCTTTTTCTTTAGTTTCTCTCAGTTTTTTTACAAAAGTACGTGTAGTTTTCAACTGAAAGCGATTTCTCAAACGTTTTCTTTTATTTGCCCGGATTCTCTTTAACGCAGATTTATGATTTGCCATATCTTAGTTCGAAATATACACCATTCATTTTTTTGGAATGCAAAACTAAAACATTATAGAATAAAGACAAAAAAAGATCTTAATTTTTATTAAAAAAACATTCATAGGATGAAGCCCGCACGATTTATACCAGCTATAAAATAACTCAATATCTAACTTGTACCAATAAAAATTCTTGGCAAAGTGCAATTTTTGAGTACCCTGAAATCAATTCACCTAACAAGGGTGAAATATATAAAAAATACAATTTAAATTTTGTATTATATCAATTGATAAGGTTTCTGAATTGTTTGTGGTTTTTTTATTCAAAAAAAGTGAAATTTTAAGTCTTGCTGTTTTAATATTGTATCATCAAACTTTTAAACAGATAACACGATGGCAAAAAACTCCAACGAAAAGACTACAGCAACTACTACGACTGAAGTCAAAGAGCAGATCAAAAATACAACTGCGGAAGCCACCAAAGGTGCATTTGATATCCTACTTGAAACCCAGACCAAGTTTGTAGATAGCTTGGTAGAAAATTCCAAGAATTTTTCAGATACCTTCAAGTTGGGTGAGAGCTTCGGTAAAACCAAAGCATATTTTTCTGAATGGCTGGACAAACAAGAGGAAACACTTGAAACTGCCGTTGAAAAAGTAAAAGAGCAAGTAAAATTTGATAACGCTCCCGAATTGGTGAAGCTTTCTTTGGAAGCTCAACAAAATCTTGGCAAAGAGTGGTTTGGTGCCTTGAAAACTACTGTGAAAGCCAATGATCTGAAAGAATTGAATGAAATCCTTACTGCGAACGTCAAAAAATTACAGGAAAATGTAATTGAAGTAAGTCATTATTTTACTGAAAATTTTGGTAAGCCTGTAAACTTTACCGAAGTATTCAGTGTGGATTATGCCAAAGAAATGACTCATAAAATGGTTGAAATGTGGAAGCCTGCAAAGCTTGCCTAAATTTTTTAATTCATTTTTTTGAAAAGTGTACGCTCTTTATTTTTAGCGTACACTTTTTATACCTAATTTTTCATTTGAAGGGCTATTTCTTCTGCTTGCTTCCATACCCTAAATACATTCTTATAACAGATCTTGGCGATGGCTTCTTCATCATATCCTCTTTTTAGCAATTCGTAGATCAGATTGGGGTATTGTGATACGTCTTTTAAGCCAACCGGAAGCGAATCTCCTACTCCGTCAAAATCCGAACCCAGCCCCACGTGATCTATTCCGGCAAGTTTCACCACGTGATCTATATGATCGGCAACACGTATTACATCCGAAAAAAGTACCGGATTGTCTTTTTCAAATTGACTGATGACAGCTTCGGAACGGGGATCATCGGTACTCAATCCTTTATCTTTTAGGATTTGATCTAATTCCTCTTTTTTGGCATAATATGCTTCATTGGAAGTGCCATCCAAGAATATAGAACCGAAATTGATCTGTATCACACCGCCTTGTTTGCTTAAAGCCTGGATCATGTCATCGCTCATGTTGCGCTCAAAGCCCGGCGTAAACTTTCTACACGAAGAATGGGAGGCGATTACAGGTGTCCGGCTGATTTTCAGCACTTGATAAAATGTACTGTCCGATACGTGTGAAATATCTATCATAATTCCTAGTCGATTCATTTCAAGCACCACTTCCTGACCAAAAGGGCTCAGTCCGTTCCACTTACGATTCGGATCATACGATGAGTCGCAGATCAAATTGGGTGTAGAATGCGTGAGCGTAATGTATCGAATACCTCTTTGATAAAAATATTCCAGATTTTTGAGGTCATTTTCTATGCCTGCACCGTTTTCCATCCCCATAGGCAATGAAATGATTCCTGCTTTAAAATTCTTTTCTACCTCTGCCGGAGAAGTAGCTAAGGCAAATTTATCGGGGTGTGCTTTTGCGATAGATTGAACCATATTAATGAGTGAATCTGCCAGCTTTTTTGCGCCGCCGCTTTCCTGGTAGCTTGATGGGATAAAAATAGACATAAAAGGCGCATCCAATCCACCTTTTTTAGCTCTTTCATAGTCGAAGTCTCCTTCTTTGGTTTTGATCGGAATGCCCAGATATTCTTTGACTGGTCTGAAGTTTTGGGTTCTTAGGCGGTAGGGGAGGTCTACGTGCCCATCGGTGATAATAAATTGGTGAGCCAGTTTGTCGGCTAATTTTTTAAGCTGTGTTTCGCTTAGATTTTTGTGGATTTGTGAAAAAACAGGCATCGCGAAAATGAAGACTATGCCAATGAATGAAATCGTTTGTCTCATATATATTTAAATCATTTTATTTATTCAAATACTGCCCCAATTTAATCGAATAATTGTAAATCAGGTTCATTCCTTATAGATTTCTTCACATAGAGTCGGTTGGATATTTGAGGATTAAACCATAGATTTGAATGTACTAAGCTTTTTATTTTTATGCGTATAGAAACTGACATCAAACTGGGCTTCAAAGATGTAATGATCCGACCCAAACGATCTACCCTCAAATCTCGCTCAGAGGTGAGCCTGCTTCGTAGATTCAAATTCCTTCACGGAGCTTCTGATTGGGAAGGTATCCCAGTGATTGCTGCCAATATGGACACCGTCGGCACTTTTGAAATGGCCAAGGTACTTGCTGAAAACAGGCTATTTACAACCATTCATAAGCATTATTCTCTTGATGCTTGGAATACCTTTATTCGAAATCATGATGAAAATATGGTTGAATATATCGCCCTCAGCACAGGTACCAGCCAGGCAGATGCCGAAAAACTGGGGCTCATCCTGCGAGAGTTCCCCATGTTACGTTTTATCTGTATTGATGTGGCCAACGGTTATTCAGAGCATTTTGTCAGGTTTGTCAGAGCAGTAAGGGAAAAATACCCCGATAAAGTAATCTTTGCAGGCAATGTAGTTACTGGCGAAATGGTAGAAGAACTCTTGCTTTCAGGTGCTGACGTGATCAAAATAGGCATCGGCCCTGGTTCGGTGTGTACCACTCGTATCAAAACTGGGGTGGGTTATCCGCAGCTTTCGGCCATTATCGAGTGTGCCGATGCAGCGCACGGGCTTGGCGGGCAAATTATCTCTGATGGAGGCTGCAAAACTCCGGGCGATGTGGCCAAAGCCTTTGGAGGGGGAGCGGATTTTGTGATGCTAGGAGGGATGTTTGCGGGTCATGATGAAAGTGCCGGAGAACTGATAGAGCGAGATGGTAAAAAATACAAACTTTTTTATGGAATGAGTTCTTCTACGGCGATGGATAAATACGCCGGAGGAGTGGCTGAATACCGTGCTTCAGAAGGTAAAACCGTAGAAGTGGCTTATCGAGGCCCTGTGACTACTACTGTACAGGATATCCTGGGTGGGATACGCTCTACCTGCACTTATGTAGGAGCTTCCAGGCTAAAAGAATTGACCAAACGCACTACTTTTATCCGCGTCATGGAGCAACACAACGAAGTTTTTTCCTGATAAAGACTAAATTCTGATGTCTATTATTTCATCTTGCTTCTTTTGACGAGGTAAGCGTATAAAATCTGATCGAAGCCGTGTTTGATATCAGCCTCGATAAAGTCAATTTTGTATTGCCCACATTTGAGCTTGAGAGATTTGTAGTATTCCTTGACTTTTTGCTGATAAAAATCCCTGATTTCAGAGGGTTGAAGTTTGACCCGCTCGCCTGTTTCGAGGTCTATAAATTCGTGGGGTCTTTCTTCAAAATCAAATTCTTCTTCGGTTTTTTTATCATTTACGTGAAAAAGCAACACCTCGTGTTGATTGTGCTTGAGATGCTGAAGAGCAGAAAATAGGTTTTCGGAGTCTTCAGAATTATCAAACATATCACTGAAAATAATCACCAGAGAACGTCGGCTGATCTTATCGGCGATTT
Organism: Microscillaceae bacterium; assembly: GCA_033765345.1. GTDB lineage: Bacteria > Bacteroidota > Bacteroidia > Cytophagales > Microscillaceae > JANRIC01. Next base: position 37,859 of record JANRIC010000136.1, on the reverse strand, counting down.
TGTGGATCGTTTCGGCGACTGAGGTTTTTTTGCCTCTTTTTTGGTCTGAGGATTTTAATAAATTTTCAAGGGTTACAAAAAGTTTATGAATATGTGAAGGGGTAGATTTGGTCTGGGTATGCAGCTCGATTTCATCGTGGAAAGTACACAAACTTACGGCATCTCGTTGTTTTTGGAGCATATAAGCGAGGGCAGAAGCCGCTAAAATGCTGAAAGTCAGCTTACCGTTAGACTCTTGCGGATAATACATCGAGGAAGAAATATCGAGCAAAACCTGACAACGCAGGTTGGTTTCTTCTTCATAACGTTTGATAAACAGCCGGTCTGTTTTGGCATACACTTTCCAGTCGATGTGGCGGGTACTTTCTCCGGTGTTATAAAGGCGGTGTTCGGCAAATTCTACCGAAAAACCGTGAAAAGGGGAGCGGTGTAGGCCAGTGATAAAACCTTCCACCAATTGTTTGGCCAAAAACTCAATGTTGCCGAACTCTCGAACCTGTTTGAGGTTACTGATACTAAAATCTCTTTTTGCCATAGAAGGATAAAATTTATTTAAGATGGGTAGTGGTAAAACAAGTTTGTCCTGTCTTTTTTCGGATATCTTCTTTGAGGTCGGAGGTCTCAAGAGCTGTTGCAAATTCTCCGACTATGATTTTAAAAAACTTTGCTCCTTCACGCAATACGACCTGAATGAAAAGTTTATTTTCTTCAAGACCTTTGTCTTTTAAGAGTTTACAAAATTCTAAAGCTGCATTGATATTGGTGAAACCGCCTGCTTGTACACCATATCCTTTGGGTTCGCGGACTGTTCCCCAGCGGCTGTAAGTTTTTCCTACTTGGTAGTTGCTTTCTGATTTGACCGGAGTTTTGGTATCAGGCTCTTCCTCAGCCAGAATGGGTTGTTTTTCTTTTTCAGGAATTACCTCGATTTGAGCTTTGGCGATTCCGGTTAAGATCAGATCAATTTTTTTAGCGGCTGCTTTTGAAATATCCATAATTCTTCCATAGGCATAAGGGCCGCGGTCATTGATTCTTACGATTACCGATTTGCCGTTGGCCAGATTGGTTACCTTCACCTTGCTATTAAAAGGTATTTGATTATGACAAGCTACTAGGGCTTCGTTGTCAAATTTTTCACCATTGGCAGTGGTACGGTCGGCTACTTTGTCGGTAAAGTAAGAAATTACCCCTGTTTCTTTAAAGCCTGGTCCGTATTGTGCCTGAATATCAGTATATAAAAATAGGAATAACAAAAGAGAGAACAGTGCTTTATAATTCATAAAATGTGCTGAATGAGCTTCGTCTTTGGCTTCACTTGATATTCAAAATTATTAAATAATTTTGTTAAAATAACAATTTTATTACCAAAAGTCTTTTGTTACTAGAGATTTATGTTATAATTTTACCCCAGGATTAACTCAAATTTAATAGGACAGTGGACGATAACAAAGAAAAAGTAGAACTATACTCTAAAAGAGTAAGAGCGGGGAAGAGAACGTATTTTTTCGATGTAAAATCTACGCGCTCGAATGATTATTATTTAACAATCACAGAAAGCAAAAGACGATACAAAGATGAAGGGTATTTTTATGAAAAGCATAAAATCTTCTTATACAAAGAAGATTTTGACAAATTTATAGAAGCTTTAAAAGATACTGTTCAACACGTGAAGTCTGAATTGATGCCTGATTTTGATTTTTCTCAGTTTGACGAAGAAGAAAACAACTTTGAAGACTCTGAAAAAGATAATCTACAGTGGGATTAAATAGTTTTAGCAAAGATTTTAAAAGAACTCTTGGTGTTTACATCAAGAGTTTTTTATTTCGCTTTATGATCTAACTCCAAGCCCTATGTTTAGCCAAAGATTTGTACTTAATATCTTTCTTGTGATCGTATTTATCGGACTGATTGTGTGGTTTTTTTCGGAGCTTGTCCTGTATGTGATCATTTCAGCAGTTATTGCTACGATTATCCGCCCTATTACAGATTATGTGGATAATTTTGAAATTTTCAGAATCAAAATACCTCGTATTTTGGCAGTGATTATTTCTTTTTTAATCCTGGCAACTGTTCCCCTGATGTTTATCCTTTTGTTTGTTCCATTGATTGTTGATCAGATTCACGTTTTGCAAAGTATTGATTATGAGGTGCTTTCTGCTGAAATAAGGGATGATATTACGCTGGTAGAAAATTATATTATCGATCATTTCAGGGCAGAAGACATCCACCCAGGCTTTATCAGAGAAAATCTGGAGAATCAGTTTCTGGGAGCCAATTCAAAAGATACTGGTTCGCGTATCCGGGAGTTTTTCGGGTATATGTTGGGCTTTGCTGGTAAAATCTTTGTTTATTTTTTATCCGTAAGTTTTATCACTTTTTTTCTTTTGTACGAAAAAGGGATTATTCGTCGAAGTATGTTGGCGATGATTCCCAATGCGTATTTTGAGGTAGTAGTGACCACTTTTTATAAAATCGAGAAATTATTGTCTAATTATCTGATTGGCTTGCTTCTACAGGTGGGCATTTTATTTACCATTATGGCTTTGGGTTTGGCGATTTTAGAAATCAGGTATGCCCTGACCATTGCCGTATTTGCTGCTTTAATCAATCTGATTCCTTATCTGGGTCCGGCATTAGGATATATTTTTGGAATCATTGTCGTTATTTCTACCCCGAGTGCTGCTGTTGCACTGAGTGATTATATTTTTTTAATGATTAAAGTCACTTCGGTATTTGCCGTTGCCCAGATGATTGACAATGCCCTACTTCAACCGATTATTTTCTCAAAAAGCGTTAAAGCCCATCCACTCGAGATTTTTATTAGTATCTTTGCGGGTGCAGCGATTGCAGGAGCTTTGGGAATGATCACAGCTATTCCTGTGTATACTATTTTGAAAGTCTCTTGGCTAGAGTTGAATGTGGGCTATCGGCAGTATTACATTTTCCGAACTCACAAGGAAAAACACCTTTGATGATCTCTGGATTTCTAAATGTAGAAGAATTAATTCAAAATTTAAATTGTATTATGGGTTTGAAATGCGGTATTGTAGGCTTGCCAAATGTCGGTAAATCTACTTTGTTTAATGCACTTTCCAGTGCCAAGGCCGAATCGGCCAATTATCCCTTTTGCACAATTGAACCAAATGTAGGCGTGGTATCCGTGCCGGATAAACGCCTGAATATCCTGGCAGAGCTGGTTCACCCTGAAAAAATTGTACCTACCATTATCGAGTTTGTGGATATTGCCGGACTGGTCAAAGGAGCTAGCAAAGGGGAAGGGCTTGGGAATCAATTTTTGGCAAATATTCGCGAAGTAGATGCCATCATCCACGTTGTCCGTTGCTTTGATGATCCCAATATTGTACACGTAGACGGAAAGGTAGACCCTGTCAGCGATAAAGAAGTCATCGATACTGAGCTACAGATCAAAGACCTGGAATCCGTAGATAAACGCATTGAACGTGTGCGTAAAATTGCCAACAGCGGCGATAAAGATGCCAAAAAAACGTTTGATGTGTACAAAAACGTCAAAGAAACTCTAGAAAGCGGTAAAAATGCCCGCCACGCCGATCTAAGCCCAGAGGATAAAACACTGATCAGTGATTTAAATTTGCTAACCATCAAACCAGTAATCTATGTGGCGAATGTAGATATGGCTTCCATTCATACCGGAAATGATTTTGTCAAAGCCCTCAAGGAAGTCGCTACTGCCGAAGGAGCACAGGTAGTCATGGTGAGTGCCGCCCTGGAAGCTGAAATAGCTGAACTCACCGAAGAAGAAGAAAAAGCAGAGTTTCTGGCCGAATATGGATTGGAAGAGTCCGGACTGAATCGACTTATTCGGGCATCGTACGAAATCTTGAACCTCATTACCTACTTTACGGCTGGTGTCAAAGAAGTGCGAGCCTGGACGGTTCGCAAAGGTGCCAAAGCCCCTGAAGCAGCAGGAGTCATTCATAGCGATTTTGAAAAAGGGTTCATCCGGGCTGAAGTAATCAAAATCAAAGATTACCAACACTACAAAACCGAAACAGCCTGTAAAGATGCCGGAAAAATAGCCGTAGAAGGTAAAGAATATATTGTAGAAGACGGCGATATCATGCACTTCAGATTCAATGTCTGAGCTTTGAGGCTCGGTTTTTTTTGCATAAAAACCGAGCTTGTAAGAATAAAAATGCTGGGAGAATGAATGCTTTATTGACTGGAAATTTAGAAGAGAAATGAGAAAAAACCAAGGGTGTATTTCTTTACATTTCTTCACATTCAACAAATTTGACCGGAAGATTGGTAAGCGATTCGAAATAATCTCCTAGTTCCTTCATATCCTCGTCATCTTCCTCATAATACCAAATTACTTCTACTTGATATCCTTCAAGGTCTGTAATCCTTTCTAATTCTTTCATCAAATCGGTGATAAATGAATTAGTGCCTGTATTAAAATACGTAAACTTAAAAGTAAGCCTAGTCTTGAACACCAAAGGGTGAGCTGTGTATTCGCGGAGTGCTTCCAGAATCGGCTCATAAAACTCTTTGGCATACTCCGGGAACGAAACCCCGCGAATCTCAAATTCTCCATTTTGGAAATCAAAATGGATAGCAGGCGTATTTTCAGTTTCTTCAATGATAATATTTTGCATGTTAATTAGAAAAATCTGTCAAGAATTTAATTTAAAAACCTAAGATTTAATAGGGTATTTTATAAATCGTAATTTTAAGACAAGAAACCCAAAAATTCAATGTTAATAAAGACTTTTTTCTTACATTCATAAGTGAAAACAACGAATAATGCTCAATTTTTGTTGTAAAAAAAAGATGTAGATATGTTTATGTAATAATTCGGTGTTTGAATGGGAATAAGCGTGTCTTTTATACTTGTAACTTTAAAATAAAAACCTTTTTCTTGTGTTTTATGAATAAAGCCTATTTCTTTTTTAAAAAAAAGTATGTAAGATTGTAGGCTTAATTGATAAATAGCAACTAAATTGTAACAAATTGTCTTAAAAAATCAGGAGTACGTACCTCATTGAGTCTTTTTTAACTTCCAAAATCATCAAAATAGGAGAATTTTTAAAGATTTGCCAAAAGGACTTTGCCAAAAATTCCTGGAAATGGCAATAATTAGAGGATATATAAACGCCGGATTTGACATTTTCAAAGGAATATATTACCTATAACTCTTTTGAAGAATCTTTGTAAATTCAGGAGTCAAATCAGACAATTCTAAGCTTTCTCTGATGAAATGCTCACTTTAAGTTTGGAGATTTTGCAACAAATAAAAAATCAATTAGTTATTGTAAAAAAAAATTGAATGCTATGTGTGACGATTCGCTGATTTTTAGGTCAATTCAGTAAAGTCAATGGATAATTATTTTTATTGGTAACTAAACAGAAAAAATGACGTGAGGGTAAGAATTGTTTTTAGGGTAAAAAATCGGGGAGGATATGTGCCTTTCCACCACCAGCATTTATTAGCTCAGTTGATTCGTGAAACAATTGAGTCGGAAGACAATGAATTTAAGTCCTATAACTTATTTAACTTTTCAGGGCTTAAAGGGCAGACCAAAATCAGCAGGCAAGGACTACACTTTTATTCTTCAAAAGTGACTCTGGTGATTTCAAGTTTTCACGAAAAATTTGTACAGTATCTGTTGGGTAAACTTTTTCAAAAGGATGAAATTCAGATACATCAACTTTGGTTAATACCTGAACTGGTTGAGAAGGAAAGCTCTCCCGAATTGGGCGAAGAAGTGAAATATGTATGTATTTCTCCTCTCGTACTGGTCAATCCTGAATTGGATAGCTATTATGCCAAAAAATTTGTAACTCCAGAAGCCGACCTCTTCTCAGATCTGATGTATGAAATGACTATGTCAAGAATGGAGGAAAGTGGTTATTATTCAGCCGAAGAAATACAATCGTTTTTTAAATTCCAAATTGTACCGGATCAGGTTTATTTGAAGAAAATTAAAAAGGACGATAAAAAGTTTGCCCGGATTTATACCATTACCGAAGGTAAGACCAAATACGAACTACGCGGCTATACCTTTCCCTTTGTGCTTTATGCCACTTCAAGGGTTCAGGAGTTTGTATTTCAGTGTGGTTTGGGAGCTTATACCCACAAAGGCTTTGGTATGCTTGACCTGGCTAACATTGACCCCGTAAAAAGAACCGAGGTCTATGAATTGCCTTCAGCTCAGAATTATTGATGTTGACAAATTGACTAAGAGTTAATTCTCCATGAGATAAAAAGACTTTCTCAAGTTGTTTAACTCATCATTCATCGAGAGGTATTGGAGTTAAAATCCTTATAACCAATGACCAAATCGGAGCGTGCTCCGATTGGTCGATAATATACCAAAACATCGTAATCGTTTTCGGTCTCCTGAAAAGCTCCCTCGAAATATGAAAAATCCCAAATATTTTTCTCTTCGTCTAGTTCTGCATAAACATAATCATAATCTCCTTGTTTGACCCACATTTCTGCGCTATAGATTTCTTTTGATTCTTGATAGCGCATTCTATTATCTTCTCCAGCAATCCATCCATTGAATTTACCCAAAACATACACCGGGCGGGTACGTGGCTCTTCGGACTTTATCGAGAAGGTAACCTTGACGTATTCTGCCTCCAAAGTACCCTGTCCGGTTTCGTATTGATAGATATAAAAACCACCATTGCTGTCATTTTGTCGGATATAAGGTTTTTCAGCACGGGGCTGATCTTGATACAAATCCGCACGCACAAGGCTATCGGTCACATCCAGATTTGCTACCTGAAAGCCAAGAAATCGAATGCTTTTGATGTCAAATCTCCTGAATTCATTCAGACCCTTGAAGTTGTTTTCCAAGTTGAAATGATTGTATTCCAACACTTTTTCAAACTCTCGAATACTGGTGGGTACCAAATCTCGAAGGGCATTGTCCCATCGGTAATTTTGGCGAATAAGCACTTTTACTTCGTCCCGTGGGTTGCTGAGAGGATAGTTGGAATAATTGATGGTAAATTCTATTTGCTGGTTTTTATCCCTTTCACTGGGCTTATTGGAGAATCTGACCTGAGGCTGAATGCTGACCTGGTTTTCGTACACCACAAAACGCCGGCTGAGTACCAAATCGTTTTCATCTGTACTTCGATAAATTTTGATCACATAATTGCCGCTTATTTTGAGTTTGGGAACTACAAATCTATAATGCACAAAAGGAACTCGTTGGCTAAATGATAATTGTCGATCTCGGATCTGAAAATCATTAAAAGCATTGATAAATTCAATGTCATTGAGCAGGGATTCAGTCCAGTCGAAGTTACAATGAATGATTTTGGCGCGATAGTCATAGATTTCTTCATCGAGGTCGTCAAACTCAAGCACTAAAGGATTGCTTTGGTTTAAAAAAATCACCGGAGGCTTTAGTATACCACTTTGCTCTTGCCGAGAAGCTTCGGGGTAGAACAGCACCGTTTTTACGGAAGGGCTATAATTCAAATCTTCTGTTTTGAATACAGGTAGGCTGGTATTTTCCAAACCCGAATTGCTACTGGGCAAGGGAAGACAAGCCGGTAAAAAACAAAGACATAAAATCCTAAAAATACATTTTTTCATATTTCGGGGAATACCAAATTGTAAAATATCAGATAAATTAATTATTTGTATGCGCTGTAATTTAGCTATTTTTTAATTTCTCCATTAATTTTGAGAAATATTTCTAAAATACACGTATGGAAGACCGCTACGAAATTGTGATTGGATTGGAAGTGCACGCCCAACTGTCAACCCTCAGCAAGGCTTTTGCCTCTGATTCGGCTGCTTTTGGAGGAGAACCCAACACCCATATCAGTGTCATCAGCCTAGCACACCCTGGGGCTATGCCCAAAACCAATGCGAAAATGGTCGAGTACGCCATTCGAGTAGGATTGGCCTGTAACTCTGAAATCAACCGATTGAATATTTTTGACCGGAAAAATTATTTTTATCCCGACTTACCAAAGGGTTATCAAATTTCTCAGGATAAATCTCCCATCTGCATTGGGGGCAAGGTAGATATTCGTTTGTCTGAGTTTGAAACCAAAACGATTCGCCTGCACCACATCCACATGGAAGAAGATGCCGGCAAATCTATCCATAGCAATGATCCTGATCATTCCTGGATTGACTTTAACCGCGCCGGCGTGCCTTTGGTAGAAATCGTAAGTGAGCCCGATATGCGCTCTGCCGAAGAAGCTGCATTGTATATGCAGGAAATACGCCGCTTGGTGCGTTATCTGGATATTTGTGATGGAAATATGGAAGAAGGCTCTTTACGCTGTGATGCCAATGTATCGGTGCGCCCAAGAGGTCAGGAAAGACTAGGAACAAGGGTAGAGATCAAAAATATGAATTCTATCCGAAACCTCCGAAAAGCCATCGTGTATGAAGCCGAACGCCAAATCAAACTCATCGAGTCAGGAGGGCAGGTAATGCGTGAAACCCGCACTTTTGACGCTCAAGTAGGTAAAACTTTTGCCTTGCGTGAAAAAGAAACGCTGAATGATTATCGGTATTTTCCGGAGCCTGATCTGACTCCCATCCAGATAAGTGATGAAACCCTGCAAAACATCCAAGCGCAAATGCCCGCACTGCCCTGGGAATTGTTTGATAAATACGTACGTGATTTTGGACTTTCTGCCTATGATGCCCAGTTGCTGAGTGATGAAAAACAAATAGCCGCCTATTTTGAGGCTTGTGTAGCTTTGTATCCCCAATATAAAGCAGTGGCCAACTGGCTCAACGGTGATATTAAATCTTATCTCAATGAGCATAACTTGTCCATCAGCGAGTTTCCGGTAGCCCCCTCTGGCCTTTGTGAATTGCTCAAACTCATCGATGCCGGAAAAATTAGCCATACCATCGCTTCTCAAAAAATATTGCCCTTGATGATTGAAGAAGCTCCCCGAAGTGCCGAGGAAATTGCCAAAACATATAATTGGATCCAGGAAAGCAATCAAAATACCCTCGAGTCTGCCATCAGGGAAGTACTTGCTGCCAATCTGGATAAAGTAAAAGCCTATAAAAACGGTAAAAAAGGATTACAAGGAATGTTTATGGGAGAAATCATGAAAAAAACCCAGGGAAAAGCAGACCCCAAACTAACCCAACAACTGCTTCAAAAGGCTCTGGACGAGGCAGAATACTAATGAAATGTTATTTTCCTGCAAATCAGAATGTTTCTGAACATTCTTTGTTATTCTTGTAAAAAAGCCTTAAAATAATTAGATTTAATATGCCTATATTACAAAAATTATATTCGTATTTACTCTTGTGGAGTATCGGAGCGGGTTTGTTTGCTTGCGAATCAACACAAAAAAAAGATGCCTCGATCGCAGGTTCTAGCGTTCAGATCAAGGGCAAGTTCCAGTCCCCACAAAAAGGTTGGGTGGTACTCCGAAAAGTTGCTCAGGAAAAAAATGAAATCATTGATTCAGCCGAAATACAAGGCCAAGAATTTGTATTACAGGTACAAGTTCCTGAACCAGATTTTTATCTTCTTAGTATTTCTCATAAACAGGACATACCTCTGGTATTAAATCACGAGAATATCACGATAAGCTTAGATACCCGCCAGGCGCAACTTAGTTATCAAGTAGAGGGCTCTCAGGATACGCGTTATTATGAACAACTTGAGGAAATCTACCAAGCATATAGCAGTCAGGTAGAAGCACTCCGAAAGGAAAACGTGGATAATCCCGAAGAAGAAATGATGAATATACAAACTGCTTATCTCAAAATTCAGCAAGAAAGTGTGCAGAAAGTAAAAAAATTTATTGATCAAATGAAACCTTCCATTGTAATGGTTCGTGCTGCCAGCTTGCTAGACCGCCAGGAAGAAATAGAATACCTCAATCAATTGAGCGAACGTTTGAATAAAGAACTACCCAATTCTATCTATACCAAACAATTCAACCAAGAATTATTAGCCGTCAACCAGCAATTGGAAGCTACCAAACATTTGGCCATCGGTAAACCTGCCCCCGAAATTGCTCTGGAAAACCCACAAGGAAAATTGGTAAAACTTTCTTCTTTAAAAGGAAAACTGGTACTTATTGATTTTTGGGCTTCCTGGTGCAAACCCTGCCGAATGGAAAACCCCAACGTGGTAAAACTGTACGAAAAATACAAAAACAAAGGCTTCGAGATCTATGGCGTATCCCTGGATCAAGATCGTGAATCTTGGCTCAAAGCCATAGCCGACGATAAGCTACCCTGGATGCACGTCTCAGATCTCAAATTCTGGTATTCCGAAGCCGCTCAAACCTATCACGTGCAGGCAATCCCAGCGACCTATTTGGTCAATGCAGACGGTATGATTGTAGATAAAAACCTGCGCGGCCCTGCTCTGGAACAAAAAGTAGCTGAATTGTTGAAATAAATACCAATTCATGGATAACAATGTCAGCTATTCAGCAAAGCTTTTCGCTTATGAATGTGTTGAGAAGAAATACTGTTATTATAAATTTTAAGCAAATTTTTCTAAACAACTTCAAAGGCGAAATGCTTTGACAAAATGTTGCTTTCGCACTTTATACCCAGATTAAAGTGATTTAGGAAATACAAGACCCCTTTGGGGCAAGTTTTCTTGATTGATTAACTTGATTATTCATGATTTAAGCGCTAAAAGCTCCCCTGTAAGGGTCTTGTTTTTGTATTAAAACCACTTCGGTTTGAGTATAAATACATAATTCTTTCTATTTTCTGCCCTGTGGTGTATTTGCCAATTGATAAATATGAATCATCACAAATAAACCAGCACCTACCATCAAGGGCTGTGAAGCAATAAAAAAACCATAAATCCCATATAAACTGCTGGATACAATATGCAAATATCGCAACAGGTGAATCTTACGCATACTCATTGATAATAAGCTGATTATCAGTGCTGTATAAGCAATTAGTTCAACCATTACTTGATATATTAAAGGATCATTTCCATTCGGATGTTGGCGCGATGATACGGCGAATTTGGGTCTAAGGGAATGATCTTAAACCCCATTTTCAAATACAAATTAAGTGCAGGGGTTAACTTGGTATTAGATTCCAGAATCAGTCGTTTTTTCCCTACTTTAATGGCATAATCAATCGCACAAAGCATAAGTCGTTTGCCGATTTTTTTGCCCTTGAATTCTGGCAATACTGCCATTTTGGCCAATTCAAAGGTATTTTCATCCAGTACAATCAGGGCAACAGTACCCACAGCCCGTTGATTGACCGTAGCCAGGAAAATTTGCCCTCCGGGCTGAATAATGTACTGTTCGGGGTTTTCAAGCATTTCTACGTCGTGATCTTCTACGCTAAAATACTGCTCTAACCACTCATAATTCAAGCGGGCAAAATCGCTCGCATACGCACGCTCATAGCTGATGACTTCTATGAAAGATTCATTGAGTTGGACAGTTGTCATGGTTTTTGTATGTTTAATGGATGATGGGTGACTGATTTCTTGTAAGGCTCTTTCCTTAAATCCTTTTTTATTCAAACCGTCTTCTATCTTGTCTAAGATCTCGAGTATAGGGGTGCCTTTTAGCAAATAATCAAGCCCGCGAACACCTGCTTTCCAGGTTTCTTCAAAAACAGGCAGCATATTGATTGCCTTTTCACTCAGGCTTAACAATCGCTTTCGTTGGTCTTCTTCATCACTGACCGACTCCAGGAATCCCTTAGCATTCATTTTTTCTACCATCGTAATCACCGAAGGATGTGAAATCTGAATTTTTTGCGCTATCTCCGTAATAGAAAGTGAGCCGTATTTTTGTAGGATTTTAAAAATTACGTACCAATTAGGCTCTATCTCATAATCTAATTTTTTGTACAACTTTTTGCCATCCTGAAGCATCTTGTCACTGATTCTTTTCAGGCGGGTCGTAAAAGCTAGCACACCCAATTCTCGTAGAAAATCTTCTTCTTGCATAATCTATGTAGTCAACTACACAAATATAGTAAAAAAAGTATTTGACTACATAATTTTTTTATAAATTTTTTTTGGGGAGGATTGCGTACTTGGGGTATTTCCAGTTTAGTGTATTTTTTTGATTTAGAGTTGTTTTTTGAGTGCTGTACAGGGGTTTAGGGCTTGGCGAAGGCAGGGCATTTAAAATCATCAGCACACATGCTGATAGAAGTACAAATATTGATTTGCTTCCGTTTGTCTTGCCTTTGCCAAGCCGATGTTATGGGCTGGGCTTTTTTGTTCACTATTCAACTCCGCCATTGTCTTTGAATTTTTGCTTGTATTTCAATTCATTATCAGTCTGTCCAATGTCTCGATAAAGTCTTGAAAGTTCAAAGTAAACATACTCAGAAGAAGGCCCTGTCTGCTCGCTGATTATAAATGCTTCAATCGCTTCTTCAATTCTATTCTCGTCCCGTAAAATAGATCCTAAGTCTTCTGCAACAACATTTTTGTTGATAGCTTTTGGCTGTCTGTCTCTTAAAATGTCAACTCCAATTTGTGGATTTTCTTTTGCATAAAACAATTCATAGTCGCCAAAACAGTCAGAGGCAACTGTTGGAATTATACTTTGCTTTTGGTCGTAAATGCTTTCAGCTAGAACTTGTCCATTTGGTTCTCTTTTCACAACCGTTTCAGCAATTCTTTCAGGTGTCATTATTCCAATGTATACTCAAACCGAAGTGGTTTTCCGAGATTTTAGCTTTTAAATCATTAATAATCAAGCTAATCAATCAAGAAAATCAGGCAAATCACTTCAATCTGGGTATAACAGTCAGAAGTATTGTCTGCTGAAACTTGAATGGCTTTTACGTAATAAATATTATCTTCTTCTGACAAAAGGTCAAAATCAGTCGGCTCAATTGTCCAATTAAGTTCATCTACTTCGGCTTGGTTAGTCACCACGAAAACTCTTGTCTTATTGTCTGAAAAAATGTCTTTTAGTCTCATTGGTGTCTGTCGTTTTAGCCTTACAAACAGCATGTACTTATACGCGCCTTAGTTTATATAATGCCCAGATTATGTGCATCAGCCCATCTTTTTGCAGACGTAATGTATGTAGCCATCAGTTTTTCTTCGTTGCATTACGCAAATGCTCTATTTGTTCAACTGTTAGTCCAGTTGCTTTGACGATAAAGTCATTATCAGAACCCAGCGAAATTAAGTTTTTTGCAATTTCAATTTGTTTTTCCTCAACTGCTGTTTCCACAGCTGTTTCGATGGCACTTTTCATACCCCAATATTGAATCAAATTCTCCTCATAAATAGCCCTTTGTTCTGGGGTTAAACTTGCTAATTCGGCTGTACCAAAGACTTTTTGGAAAATGGGTTCATTAAGGATAGCAGGAATATGGTCAAAAGTTTCTAAGTTTTTGAGAAAGTAACACCATTTGTCAAATTTAGTTTCTAATTCGTGTTCTTGCTTCTTGAACAAAGGCATTTGTAAAAATTTGAAATGCAATTTATCAAAAAACAAATCTCCGTCTTGATCTTTGAGGGCTACATCACGCCTAAATTTACGTCTTTCCTCAGCTTCGTCATACTCAAAATCCAACATAGCCACAAAATAAATCGATTCTATACCCAGATTGAAGTGATTTGCCTGATTTTCTTGATTGATTAGCTTGATTATTAATGATTTAAAAGCTAAAATCTCGGAAAACCACTTCGGTTTGAGTATAATTTGAAATTCCAATCCCCCTGTTGGGCTTATTCTCGTACCCCCCTTAAATCCCCCTATTTAGGGGGGAAATTAAAAAGGGGGGTGGAAGAATTTTATTTTTGTTTTTTGCATCTCCACGATAAACCTTTCGCCTGAAACGGCCATACAATGAATATCAAAAATTGCCTTTCTTTCTGCCGACAAATCAGCTAAATTTTCAACATTTCGAAAATTTAAGTCTGCAATTTGGTGATGTGCAGGCAAAAGTTGGTTCAAAAAATCAATTAATAAATCCTTATTTGCCTCCTCGCCAAAGAGTTTTTTGAAACCAAAATCTGTATAGGGGTTGATGTACTTTGCCATGAGGATACTTAATTTTTTTTGTAGGCAATTTACGAATTTTGAAAGATTTTTTTAGCCTTAGTCGTACTAAAATGGCTGCTTATACGCACCTCAGTTCACATTTTATTTATCGATAAGCTTCAAAGAGGCATTCTAGCACACAATAGGGCAGAAGGGAGATGTTTTAAGCTATAAAAATCAGAAGAAGCAAGGAATAATTCCCCTTAAAAATACTTGGTATAATCCTCGATTTTCTGAGCGAGTCGCTGCTCAATATAAGGATTGACACCCTTCAGGGTATCGAGGATTAGTCGGGCTTCTTCCTGATAGTATTTTCTTTTGGCTGAAGTCCAGTAAAGGGCAGGAAGGTAGAGGTTATCAATCCGGTCGGCCATTTTGACGATACGCACTTCTGGTCCTTGTTCTAAGATACGTTTCAGGCTATCTGCCATTTGTTCTGAGAAGGGAAGTTGATCGTTTTTCGTCAGTGCAAGTACACCCTGAGCTACTTTTTCACCAAAGGAGGTAATCAGTTCTTCGTATTTTACAGAAGTATCCTCGATGACATCGTGCAAGAGGGCGCATTGCACAGCAAAATCTATATCCAAGTGATCTTCATTACTTTGTAAGATGGCTGAGATCGTTTCGGCAGCCACGGCAGCCAGGTGAGTCACGTAGGGGATGGTAGTGCCGGGTATGTGATGCCCCGCATGCGCTTTACCAGCAAAAGTAACGGTTTGTCTATAAATGTGAGGGTTGAATGCCATAAATTTGAATTTGGATTAATTTACAAATGTATCCACAAATTATAGAATATTTGCCTGTATTTGTTAACTTCGTAATACATTTCAAAAAAATCATGAATACTATCTCCGAGGAAACCTGGCTCGAGTGGATCGACAGACTCTCAGACCAGCATTATGTGCTGATTGATCAAGTTATTCCAGACCGAACCTTTGCAGAAATAAAAACCTATTATCAATCTTTGCTGACTCAGGAAGAATTTGCCAAAGCTGGGATCGGTACTTTGCAGGATTTTCAAATTGACAAAAATATCCGGGGTGATTGGGTTTATTGGCTTGATCGGGAGCGTGATAAACCTCTGACTGGTTTTTTTTCTTTGATAGATGAATGGATAGCTCGCTTAAATCGCTATTGTTATCTGAGTATTTCAGACAGCGAGTTTCACCTGGCTTATTATCCTCCGGGTACTTTTTACAAAAGGCATTTGGATCAGTTTCGGGAACAGAACAATCGCCTGATCTCCCTAGTTTTTTACTTGAATGAAAAATGGCAGCCTGGCGATGGTGGAGAATTGAAAATCTATCAGGACGATCGGGAAATCCTAGTAGAACCACTTGGCAACAGACTGGTATTGTTCAAAAGTGATCTGGTAGAACACGAAGTAATGATGACCTACCAAGGCCGTGAGAGCCTTACGGGTTGGTTGCTTTATCAGCCGGCCGGACTGGGATTTTTGGCAAGATAATGTTTTAAAGCCTTTTTTTCCAAATGATTGTTCCTTTTTGTAAATCAGCTTTGCACAAAAAACCGTCTATGGTGAAATACACTTCGTTCTCATACACTTGCACACAAGTCAGTGTGCTTTCAGATTTGCTAAAGAAGTCACCGATTTGTAAATCTTTCCGGTAAATATCCCACAAGGGTTTTTGCAGATTTTGGCTTGAAAAAGCACTGAGGATGAAATCAATTTTATCGGTAGTTTCATAATGAAGGATCAAAAAAATTTGTTTTTCCGGTGAAAAAGCCACAAAATACCCCTCCAGGAACTCAAGGGGACTGAGTACTTTTGCTTCTGCGGTATAAAGACTGCTCAGGAATTGTTTTCTGGACGAACTACTTAGATAGACTTTTTGGTTTTTTGATAGTTCTATGAATTCTTTAGCAAAGAAAGCCGTAGCTACAGGGTTTGATTCATAGTCTTTGGGAGGCCCAAGTTTTTGTGTGCGGGGGGAAAGCAGGTGTGTTCTGCCGTCTTTAGCGGTGATAGACAATAAGCTATCTCCTGGAAGATAGTTGATTTTATCGATACCGATCTTGAATTCCTCAAAATGCAGCGTGAGTGCTTTTTTTTGATCAGAAAAAACCACCTGATTGCTTGTGCCTTTGATTCCGAGTAAACCTTTGCCCGTTTTTACCCAAGCAGTATCTTCGTGTAGCATGACGATTGTTCCCTCTTCCCCATATTCGCCAGCAAAGCTGCGCCCGATTAGTTCGCCTGAAAGACGATCTAGGGTAAATAATCGGAAAAAATTATCCCCCATCCCGTCCGAATCTCCCTGGAACTGCTTGTCAACCAGGAAAATATATTTTTGATTGACTTTAAGATCTGTAAATTCTGATGCTTTGCCCAAGGCGTGATAATACCGAGCGTTTAGCATCCAGAAAATAATCCCAAAGACAAATCCTATTGAAATTACTGACAAAATGCCGTTGGCGATCTCCGAGCGAAACGGACGAGCTACGGCCAATAAAATGCCAGCAAAACTGAGCAATAATATGGCGATTGTCAGCAGCAATATGGAACTTAATAAGGCATCTAGGATTTGTACCATCGCTTAAATTTATCTTTTCTCAAGTACAAAAATCATCCTGTCCGATTCGTTGGGCTGGAACTTGTCAAGCTGATAATTGCCAAAAATGTGGATTATGTTCAGTTGTGTTTGTTCAAAATAGGATTGAAATTTTGCCAAATCAATAGATTTGACCCGCTCCTGATAGTGGTATTTTTTGCCTTTGTACTCAAAGTCGATGGTTTTGAGGATAAAGCCATTTTGATAAGATTTTTGAATGTGAAACTCAATATCGTTGATCACTTTAATTTCCTGGGGGCGGATCTGATGAATAATTTTATCAGGATTAAGGAAATCTATCAGGAATTTTCCCCTGGATTTTAGATTGTAGGTAGCTGCCTGAATCACTTTTAAGTCCTCCTCGTCTGTTTCAAAATATCCAAAACTGGTAAAAAGATTGACAATAAAATCGAAGCAGCACTCCTCGAAGACCTCGCGCATATCGTGTACAAAAAAACGAAGTCGCTCATTTTCAAACTGACGGGCGTATGCAATATTGGTCGTAGAAAGGTCAATCCCTACTACGTGTAAACCTTTTTGGTTCAGGTAAATAGCGTGGCGGCCTCGCCCACAGGCCAAATCCAGGATTTTGTGGTGAGTCCGAAACTGTAAAAAGTCTGCCAGTTTATCTATAAAAAGTCGAGCTTCTCCAAAATCACGATTTTTATAAAGAATGTGATAAAAAGGGGTGTCAAACCAATCGTTAAACCATTCTTTTTGAGATAGTTCGGGTTTATTTTTTAGTGAATTTTCCAATGGGTTTTTTCTTGGTTATTATGCAACTCATACACAAAGTACGTGTTTTTAGCAGGCACAAAGAAGATTTTTTACTTATTTTTCAAAATAATCCTTGATGCCTTCGCTGGCAAACTTCTGCAAGTTTCCTTTTTCATCGCTGTAAATCAGAAATACGTCCAGATTTTTATTTTTAGCCACAATCTCCAGGGTCTTATCCTTGCCAAGCACCATAAAAGCCGTAGCAAAGGCATCCGCAGTAATACAATCTGGGGCAAATACCGACGCACTAAGCAGGGAATGTTCTACGGGATAGCCTGTTTTGGGATCAATGATATGGGCGTATTTTTTACCGTTTTTGACATAAAAACTCTCGTAATTGCCCGAAGTAGACAAAGCTCGGTCTTCCAAACGCACTTTTCCGCCCATCGGATCTTGTCCTGGTTCTTTGTATTTGGGGTTCACAATGCCAATCAGCCAGCTTTTACCTTCGGCGTTTTTGCCTTTAGCGGCCATTTCACGGCCAATCTCAACCAGATAGTTTTCAATGCCTTTGGATTGCAAAAATTCGGACACTACGTCTACGGCATAACCCTGATTGATGGCATTAAAATTCAGGCTCATTTGAGGCATATCTTTTCGGAGTATTTTTTTATCAAAGTTGATTTTATCCATACCCACGAATTTTTTGAGCGAATCAACAGTCTTTTGATCGGGGATTTTTTCAATTTTACCCACACCAAAGCCCCAAACTTCAATAATCGGTGCTAGCGTAGGGTCAAATGCCCCTTCGCTGGCTTCGTATACTTCTTTGCCTTTTGCCAGTACCCGATACCAAAGCGGAGATTGAAACACGAGAGAGTCGGATTGATTGAATTGAGAAATTTCAGAATCGGGAATATACGTTGAGAAAGCTTGATTAAAATCCTGAAGGATAGAATCGATCTCTTTTTTATAGTTCTGCTGCTTTTCGTCGAGGTACTTGATGTGATAAGTAACAACACCAAAAGTGGTACCTTCGATAAAAACTTCTTTTTTCTCAGCCTCAGTGTTTTTGCTGGGTTTGGAGGGGCTTTGCGATTGTCGGTATAAATAAACACTTGCAAATACCACAATTAATACAAGTGAATAAACAGCGTTTTTTTGGAGATTATTCATAGTTTGTACTCAAATTTGACAAATCAAAATTAGCGGAAAATTCAGACTTAGACCCAGAATATCCCGAAAATTTATTATTTTTAACCTTTATATTTTCTAAGAATTATATGAAAGAATACCTCAAAGGGGATAAAGAGTTTTTATCGGAAGCAGAGCAGGTCATCGAGAAAGCCCTCCGACCGCTTTCTTTTGGTGATTTTGCAGGGCAAGACAAGATTGTGGCCAACCTCAAAGTGTTTGTACTTGCCGCCAAACAAAGGGGAGAAGCCCTCGATCACGTACTTCTACACGGGCCTCCGGGGCTGGGCAAAACGACCCTCTCCAACATCATTGCCAATGAACTTCAGGCAACCATGAAAACCACTTCGGGACCCGTATTGGACAAACCCAGCGACTTGGCAGGCTTACTCACCAATCTGGAGACCAATGACGTGCTTTTTATCGATGAAATTCATCGCCTCAATCCTGTGGTGGAAGAATATCTGTATTCGGCCATGGAAGATTATAAAATTGACATTATGCTCGACTCCGGACCCAATGCCCGTACCATTCAGATTACCTTAAATCCTTTTACGCTGATTGGTGCCACGACCCGTTCGGGCTTGCTCACTTCACCGCTTCGGGCGCGCTTCGGCATCAAAGCCAGGTTAGAATACTACGACGCCGAATTGCTGGCCTCGATCATTAAGCGTTCGTGCGCTATTTTAAATACACCCATTGCCGACCAAGCGGCTATGGAAATTGCCCGCCGAAGCAGAGGAACTCCACGAATTGCCAATAATTTGCTGCGTAGAACCCGTGATTTTGCCCAGGTCAAAGGCAAGGGTGAGATCACGATGGCCATAGCTCAAATGGCACTCGATGCCCTGGAAGTAGACGACTACGGATTGGATGAAATGGATAATCGTATCCTGATGACCATCATCGAGAAGTTTAAAGGAGGCCCCGTAGGACTCACGACCATTGCCACGGCTTGCGGCGAAGAAGCCGAAACGATCGAGGAAGTGTATGAGCCTTTTTTGATCAAGGAAGGATTCATCAAAAGAACCTCTCGTGGGCGTGAAGCCACCGAAAAAGCTTACAAACACTTAGGAATGACTCCTGGTAAGAATAAGACATTGTTTGATTGAAATTTGAAAATTGTCTTGTTTTGAAGGGTATTTAAAACATACTTTTAAGTTCGTTAAAGCATTGGCTTTTTTTTGCTTTGGCAGTATTGGCGTTTTTTAACCTGGTCTGGCGGGCGATTTCTTCCATCGAGTAGCCGTCATTCCACAAAAGCAGGACTTTTTTGCAAAGCTCCTTGAGGCGATCCAGAGCCGCCAGCAATATGGCTTTGTCCTCTTCCCGAATCAATGATGTGAGGGTATCATCCAGAGGATTGACGGGGTCAAAGGGTTGATCCAGTTTATCGGGGTCTTTGGAGATTTTTCTGAGGGTGTCAATACATTTAAACTTAAAAATGCTGTAAAAAAAGGTTTCTAGTTTTGAATTACCGCCGAATTTTTGGTGGATTATTTGGTCTCGAAATGCTACTATCGCATCGTGAAAGGCTTCTTCTATGTCTTCGCTGGAAAGTTTTTTTGAAAAAGCTCCAAACATTTGTCGCTGGAATTTGAAATAAGTTTTATAGCAGTATTTGAGCGCGTTTTCACGATCCAGACCGCCTTTCTGAATGCAAGCCACGAGATAGGCATCGTTTTTAAATTCTTTTGACATCCTTGTTTGATTTGGTGCTGCCAAAGATTCGTAAATTGTGTCTAAAAGTCAATTTTTAGTTTTTTTAAAACAAAATTTTCAGGGCAAGTCATTCAGAATCTTGCGGGCTTTGGGGTAATACAAGTGTCGTGTATCCTGTGTGATCTTTTGAAAAGATGTTTTGGCTGCTTGTATTTGATTACTCTGTAGCTGTGCCAAAGCCAGATACCATTGGGCGTGTACGTATAATTCGGGGTCAGATTGATTGGAAACATTTTTTAGATACCTGACAGCCTGGGTGCTTTTATTCAGGTGCAAGTATGACACTCCTAAATACAGCGAAGCCATATCTTTTGTGTAGATGTCCGAATCTTTGCCCAATGAATGATATTCCCGAAGAAGGGTTTCATAATTTTTACGGTTGTAGCGTTCAGCCATTTTAGAAAGCGGTGAATCTTGGTTAGGGGGCAAACTTCTTGAAGAGGAGATATTCAGGGCAGTAAAATTTTCTTTAAAAAGGGTATCAGGGGTTTTTGTCTGTGGGAAAAATATGATCAGCAACAAAATGCAGGCAGCAACAAGCCCGGCGGCTAGATAAAGGTAGATATTTCTGGCGTGTACGCGGTCTGCGGGGGGAGCGAGTTCTTCTTTCCATTGTTGCATCTTGAGCCGAAGTGTTCTTTCATTCCCCAACAAAAGTGCCTGATAAGCTTTTTGATATTTAGTAAATTCTTCCATCAGTGCCGGGTCGTTTTTTAATTCCTGCTCAAACAATCTTTTTTCTTCTTCACTCAAGAGATTGCGTAGGTACTTATCAATCGTTATTTCACGCATATTTATAGGCATTTCACAAGCTTTTGGAGCTAATCTACTCCACTCGGAGAGATATTTGTGTATTAGTCGTATATGCGTAAAAATAAGTAAACAAAGGAAAATTTTATTTACCTTTTTAAAGTTTTTACGACCAATCAATAAATTCAAAAATTACAAAGTTTTTATTTCAACCTTAATTATTTTAAATGTATATGTCAACACAAACTATTCAAAGGAAAACTTGGATTTTGCTATTTTATCTTGTGGGATTTATTTTATTGATTTTTAATTCCAGTTGCTCACCTGTAAAATACATGCAGCAGGCAATCGATTGTAAAAACAATGGACGCAATCCTTGTTTTGTATCTTATATAATAAGACCACCTAAAGACTGTGGAGGTCCTTGTGAGCCGCCTATTGATATTAAGTATTTATCACGTATTAGAATACTGGTTGAAGCTCCTTCAACTTCGCTCGAGAATGTAGAAGTTTCTATCATCAGTAAAACAGGTGAAATAATAGGAGTTATAGATAAAGCTAATAGTAAGTTCTATTCTAACCCAAGATTAGGAAACTTTGTCTCTATTGCCTTCAAATTAAACTCACAAGATATTGCAGTGGGTAAATATGATGTCCAAATTAATTTTAATATGGAAAATATAGAGAAAACAGTTATTGCCAATTATTTTGAACAGCCGCAAAATTAAATACATAGTTATCCAGTAATCAATGTTTTTTAATAAGAAAATAGTTAATCATTTAATAAATGATTGACTATTTCTTATTTTATGTGTTTATTGTGAATTAATTTTAGTTACCAGCTAAAAGAGACGAATTAAATTTTAAATCTTCAAACAACAGAGCGTATGTGTACTAAATTTTTTTTTGGACTAAATTTTTTTTGGATATGTTTATTGATGTGTTTCTCTCTCTATTACTGCACTTCGTGGGACTTCGGCAATGCACAAATTAAGGCGAATCACCCTCCGGATCAACTTATTGATAGTGCAATAACTGAGATTGAAAAAACCATATTTTATGATGATTACAAAAAAACGACTCGATCTTTTGATACCTTGATGCAATTTGCCCAAGAAAATCATCGATGGAAACAATATTTTGATATTATCATATTCAAAGGTTATGCTGCTATGTGGCATAGTGACTTGGAAATAATTAGACAGACCGTTGAGCTAGGTTTTCTGGAACTAAATAAACTTGCTAAAAAACTTGACAAAAAGAAGGCAGAAGAGACTAAATATAATTTATTGTATAATAAAGCTTTTTTAGAATCCAGTTTAGGAGACTTTGAAGCCTGTTTAGCTACACATAGACAACGCCTATCATTAAAAATCGCAAAAGACTCTTTGGAAAAATCTAACCTTCATGATGCTATTGCCAAAGCACTTGTCAAATTAGAAAGGTATGATGAAGCCCTTCAACAATATTCTTCATCTATTTTATACCTTCCTCAAAAATCTGATGTTTATGATGATGTATTCAATTCTGACTATGAGTATGCATTAAAGCTTGGCAGTATAGGTGAAATATTCCAGTTAAAATTTCAGATGGAGAAGAACAATGAATACTTCACTCGTGCGAAAGAATATGCAAAAAAAGGACTTTCTGTTTTGAGTAATCATCGAGATATTTTGCTTTCCAATAACAAGCCTGATAAAAAACTTTTTAATTTATTATCTACCCAATACACAAATCTAGCTTCTTTGTACAAAGAGTCCAACCAATACGACAGTGCTTATTATTACCTAGAAAAAGGAAAACCATTCTTGAAAAATAAACTACATCAAATCAGGTATAATCTCTCCGCCGGCGACATCCACCACGCCGCCCAAAAATACCCCCAAGCCATCCAGGCTTATGACAGTGCTTACCAAATTGCCCGGGAGTTTTACCCTGGTGTTCATCCCAACAAAGCACTGGCACTCCAAAAAATCGGTGAAGTGTATGCTGCCCAAAAATCTTACGAAAAAGCCATTCAACACTACCAAAAAGCCATCACGCAACTGGATTCAACTTTTCAATACAAGCATAATCTGGCTTTAAATCCCAACCTAAAAAATGTTTTTTGGAACAAAGATTTACTCCAAATTCTTGTACTCAAAGCACAGGCTTACCAACTGTGGGCTACGCAAAAACAACCCAATCTACAAAAATTACAAACAGCCCAAAAAACCTATCACCTGGCTACCGAACTGGTAGACCAAATCCGGCAAAACTTCAACCTCAAGGAACATTCCGAATTACTAAGCGAACGATTTTACGGCTTGTACGAGCAGGCTCTCTCGAATGCACTGGCTATCAAAAGCCTTCAAAAAAATCAGGAAGCCGTCCACGCCGAAATATTTTACTTGTTTGAAAAAAGCCGTAGTGCTGTATTGCTGGAATCCCATCAAAAATGGGCTAGCCAATCCAATCACCTGCTGCCCGACAGCCTGACCGAGCGTGAAAAATTATACTTGGGTGAAATCTATCTCCTCAAAAACAAAATCTATGATACTGAAAAAGAAAACGAAAAATCCGAACTTCTCAGCAAATTACTGAAAACAGAAAGCAATTATGAGCAGTTTGTAGAGGCTCTCAAAAAAAATTATCCGGCGTATTATTCCTTTAAGCACCAAACAAAAGTGCTGAGTTTGCAAGAAGCACAACAAAAATTATCAGCCGATCCTACCCAGATTGTGAGTTATTTATTTGGAGAAAAGCATATCTATGGAATGGGAATTGATTCAAAACAATTGATTATTCGGCAAATCCCCCGGACAGATGAACTAGAAAACGACCTTAGCCAACTGATTAGCCACATCAAAGACGAGAAAAAAATCGGCTCTCAAGACGCTTTTGTACAATACAATCAACTTGCCTATACAAACTACCAAAATCTGCTTGCTCCTTTCCTAACACAGCACAAAAAATCTATCCAAAAACTGGTCATCATCCCTGACGGCTTATTGTGTTATTTGCCTTTTGAGGTCTTACACACAGAAGCCAGCCCTGCATCTAAGCCGATTAATTTTGTAGATTTGCCCTATCTGCTCCATCGTTTTGCCCTACGCTATGAGTATTCCATTACTTTACTTTTGGACAAATCTCAGCATTCAACTAGCTCAAAAGCATCCAATCAGTACCTAGGTTTTGCCCCTCAATATGAAAACAATGACTTTTTGGGTTCCAAAAGAAGTTTTTCTGAAGAATTTCCGCTTTCCAAAAGAAGTACTGGAGAATTAAAGCATAACCGCACAGAAATTACCTATTCGTCCAAATTATTCGCAGGGCAAAGTTTTGTAGGGGCAGAAGCCACCAAAGCCAACTTCTTGCGCTATGCCGAAAATTGTAAAGGTATTCTGCATCTATCCATGCACGGTTTGGTCAATGATTCGCTGCCTGATCAATCTTGTTTGGTCTTCGGTAAAGTGTCTACGAGCCAAAAACGCGGCACAAAAACCGTTTCAGGAGAAAGCCCCTTGTTGTATGCGTATGAGCTATACAATATGCAAATCCCTGCAGAGATGGTTATTCTGAGTGCTTGCGAGACTGGCATAGGTAAATTAAGCCGGGGAGAGGGGATTTTGAGTATCGGGCGGGCTTTCAAACTGGCAGGCACTCAAAACTTAGTCATGAGTTATTGGGCTGTGGATGATGAAAGTACGTCCAAATTAATACAATTATTTTTAAAAAATCTCAAAGCAGGCATGGACAAAGACCTGGCACTGCAAAAAGCCAAACTAAGCTATTTACAGGCTAAGGGTACAGCCCATCAATTAGCCCCTCATTTTTGGGCGGCTTTTGTACTGGTAGGGGATGATCTGCCCTTGCAATCACAGCAAAACTCCTGGTCTTATCTTTTTTATGCTCTGTTAGCAGCCATATTGGGAGTCGGAATCTTCTGGGCTTGGCGCAAATTTTATTAATATTGTATTTTTTCAAGTTGATATTATAAATTATCTATTTGTCTGCGTAATTATTTGTCTTAGCTCCTAATTACTTTACGTGGTATTGTATTTTTTCAAGTTAATATTATAAATTATCTATTTGTCTGCGTAATTATTTGTCTCAGCTCCTAATTACCCGCCGTGGGCTGTGTCTTCACAGCCCACTGTTTTGAACGAACAACATTCAAGTTGCACACGACAGTATTTTTTAACTCATACTGTAAATCACTAATTTTTATAAAAAAATTCTGCAAAACCATTTACCTTCTTACATCTTCTTCCGACTAATGAATTAAACAAGCAATTTTAAACCAAGATTAAAGTGATTTTCAAGATTTTCAGGATTAAAATACAAGACCCCTGTGGGGCAAGTTTTTAATGATTTACATTCTTAAATTTTGGAAATCCATTTTGGTTGATTATAAAATGGAATTCTACGAAACCAACTAACAAAAAACTGAAAGTATAAATCAGCTATGCAAAGGGTACCCTAAATTTTTGCACTGAATTTTATCTAAATACAGCTCAATTAAAATCCATTTTTTACAGTTTCTGGCCTGCCTTGCAAGCCGGAGGAATCTTGGTATTGCCTTTAAAAAACCGGGAGGCGGCTGTCGAAAAGCCTTTAAAAAAGAGTAGGCAAATTCAAACAAAAACCTCAAATAATGAGAAAATGTAGCTTATCTATTATTTTATTTGTATCCATTTCTAGTCTTGCCTGGGCGCAATGTCCCAGTGATTGTGCAGGAGACAACACTCGTTTAGGCAATGAAGCAGGTATTTTAAACACAGGATTCAGTAATGTCTTTGTAGGTTTATTTGCAGGACGCTTCAATACTTCCGGTTCTGAAAATACATTTTTAGGGCGTTCATCCGGGCAATCAACAACAACAGGATCTCTCAATGTTTTTGTAGGACGTAGTGCTGGATTTTCTAATACTACCGGCTCTAACAATACTTTTGTAGGAGTAAGTGCCGGTGACCAAAACACCACTGGAAGTTTTAATACCTTTATTGGACGAGAAAGTGGAGAAAGTAATACTATCGGTAGCTTGAATGTTTTTATAGGCTGGCGAGCTGGAAGATTTAATACGACGGGTATTGACAATACCTTTGTGGGTGTCAATGCAGGACAATCAAATACTATCGGGCAGCGAAATACTTTTGTAGGCAAAGAAACAGGGATAAGCAATACCACAGGAGGGGCAAACGTATTTATGGGCTGGCGAGCAGGAAAACTCAACAGTACAGGCAATGAAAATACCTTCTTAGGAGTAGGTGCCGGTGAACTAAACACATCGGGGACTTTTAATACCTTCGTAGGTCGCAGTGCGGGCAACTCCAATACCAGCGGAGGTTTAAACACTTTTGTAGGCGTGGCTGCCGGAGCTTCAAATACCATCGGCGAGTATAATGCCTTCTTGGGTACATTTGCAGGTTACAACAATAAAGGCTCTTATAATACCTTTATAGGGAATGAGTCCGGCTTTACCAATAACGATGGAGCAAGTAATACCTTTGTAGGTTATGCTACGGGATACTTCAGCACGACTGCCTTATACAATACTTTTATTGGGAATCAGGCCGGTTATAATACCTCTTCAGGAGTCTCCAACACCTTTATAGGGAATGAAGCTGGTGTGGGTAATACCGTTGGGCAAAGCAATACTGCTTTGGGATACAGAGCTGGTTGGACAAATCAGACCGGTTCAGGAAACCTCTTCCTCGGAAATGAAGCAGGCTACAACGAAACAAGCTCCAACAAACTCTACATCGCCAATGACTCCACCAGTAATCCATTGATTTATGGAGATTTCAGCCAAAAAGTAGTGGCTCTCAACGGTGCCTTAGGCGTAGGAATCAAAAACCCCGCACGCCCTATTCACCTTAGAGCTACCAATGCAATTTTCAGAATTGACCGCGACCGCGATGATCCGGGGTTTAATATTGTACGGTATGACAATAACTTTAACAATGTTTGGAAAAGTTTCTTCTTTTACACCCGAGCCACTGGCGTAAATCAAGGCAAATTTGTGATCGCTGATTGGGCTACTAATGTATCAGGACCTAGCACCGCACGTCTGGTGATTGCCAATAATGGCAATGTCGGCATTGGAGATTTTCTTTTTACCAACCCCAGCCAAAAACTTACCGTCAGCGGCAATGTACTCGCCACCGGAAGCTTTATCACTTCTGACAAACGCTTCAAAAGAAACATAGAAACCATACCTTCAGCCATGGATCGCCTCGATAAAATCAACGGCGTAAGCTATAGCTACGAAACCCAAAAATTTGCTGAAAGAGGTCTACCCGAAGGCAAAAACCTGGGGCTGATCGCTCAGGAAGTAGAAAAAGTATTCCCCGAACTCGTAGTAGAAGACGCTGAAGGCTACAAAGCTGTAAATTATGACGGGCTAATCCCAGTGTTGATTGAAGCTTTGAAAGAGCAAAAAGCAGAAATTGACTTACTCAAAGAAGAATTAAAAACACTAAAAAATCCCAGCCAAGAATCTGTAAATAACAAAGCGCAGCTCTTCCAAAATCAACCAAATCCATTTGATAAGTCTACATTGATTCGCTACAAATTACCCGAAGGCGTAGCCCAAGCGATGATCTTAGTCACTGATTTACAAGGCAAAGAAGTAAATCGTTTGGCAATCAGTCAAGGTGGAGAGGGCAGCATCAGCTTAGAAGCCGGAAGCCTTGCCAAAGGAATTTATCTCTATTCTTTGGTGGCGGATGGGGCATTGATAGATACCAAGCGGATGCTCATTGCTGATTAGTTCTAAAATTTTTACAAAAATTGAAAAGAGATTGATTCATTTAAGAATCAATCTCTTTTCTAAATGATTACTCAACGCTTAATAAAATCATAATTCAATGAAAATCACTATTTTTCTTATTTTAATTGTTTTTTGTACAGGTAAAACACTCATAGCCCAAAGTCTAAGAGATAAAATACAATTTAGCTATTCCGAGGGGCCAGATATTTTCAAAGAAGAATCAGTGCATTTACAGAATAATTCTGCTACAACTGTGCGTGTTCTTGTAGAATGCACAAAAAGTGATCCTTTGGGACATACATCTCTCACTACGCAAACACACGTACTTGGGGCAGGAGAAAAAAAGCTAATCGGCTATTCTTCCGAGTTCGGGAGCATTGAATACTCTTACACAATTAGTGACGTACAATCCGAAGGAAATAATCAAGCAATATTGATCGTAGGACAAAAAACACCAGAAGAAATTAAAATTGAGCAGGATAAAGCCGACGCTGAAATAGCACTTGCAAGACAACGCCAAGCCCTGGAATTAGCAGAAGCGGAAGCTAAAAGAAAAGCTGAAATAGAGCAACGCGAAAAACAAGAACAGCTCCGTATTTCGGAAGAAAACCGTATATCAGGAGGAGCTAATTCACGCATGAAAAATGGCGTAGTCAGCGATAATCTTGAAATGGTCAAAAAAGCAATTGCTGAAAAAGCAGTAGATGTAAATGCAATCTTTGAAAACAGTCAAAATATCCTTTTTCTTGTAGAGAAAAATCCTGCCATTGTAGAATTGCTCATTGAAAAAGGAGCCGATGTAAAAGCCAAGGATTACCAGGGTAATACTCCTTTACATTTTGTCAAAACAATTCCCATAGCTGAAGTTTTACTAAAATATGGGGCAAATATCAATATCCCTAATGAGGAAGGAATCACCCCACTCAATAAAGCACTGAGAGAGCGTAGAATAGAGATTGCTAAAACTCTGGTGCTGAAAGGAGCCGATATTAAATCTGATCCTTCTCTACTTGTAATAGCTTGCAATTCCAAAACACCGGATTTGGATCTTGTACGGATGCTTCTGGATAAAGGAGCTGATCCAAATGCCGATTCAAACGAAGATCTACCGCTTGGCGAAGCTATTATAAGTGGAAATATGGATTTAATTCAGTTACTGATTAGCAAAGGAGCAAGTCCTAAAAGGGTAAAACAATATTATTATGGTTATCCGACCAGCAATAAAGAACTAAAAAAGTTCCTAAGAGATTCTGAATAAGTTTTTTGAATAAATCCCATCCAAACAAAAATAAGAATAATGAAAAAAGCCATTTTAGTTTATATTTTATTCATACTATTGAGTGAGTCAGCCCTGGCACAATGTCCCGGCAATTGTAACGGTTCAAATACTTTCTGGGGGTTTTCAGCAGGTCTAAACAATACTACGGGAACAGTAAATACCTTCATAGGGGGGGAGGCGGGTAAAGTCAATGCTGATGGAGGGGGAAATACCTTCGTGGGTGGATTTGCAGGAGCAAGCAATGTCAATGGGTTTGAAAACACTTTTATAGGTGCTGGTGCTGGAGCATTCAACAAAAGTGGCGTTGAAAATACTTACATAGGTAATCAGTCAGGTTATAACAACATCAATGGGGTGAATAATACATTTGTAGGCCAACTGGCAGGATTTAATAATACAGTTGGACACGAAAATACATTTATAGGTCGTAGTGCAGGGGGAGGGAATACCACCGGTCAATACAATACTTTTGTAGGTAGTTATGCCGGAGGCGGTCTAAACGGATTCTATAACACTGCTTTGGGGTATGAAGCCGGTCGTGATAATGTTAATGGACTTAGGAATACTTTTTTGGGTAGTTTTGCAGGACGCTTAAACAGAGGAAATCTTAATACCATATTGGGGCAAGAGGCAGGTA
This sequence comes from Microscillaceae bacterium, assembly GCA_033765345.1. Taxonomy (GTDB): domain Bacteria; phylum Bacteroidota; class Bacteroidia; order Cytophagales; family Microscillaceae; genus JANRIC01. The sequence goes on along the minus strand of JANRIC010000136.1, from coordinate 8,232 downwards.
AATTGAATGTTTTTGGTTTTGGCAATGTCTTTCTCGGCAACCAAGCAGGCTACAACGAAACAAGCTCCAACAAACTCTACATCGCTAATGACTCCACGAGTAATCCATTGATTTATGGAGATTTTAGTCAAAAAGTAGTGGCTCTCAACGGTGCCTTAGGCATAGGAATCAAAAATCCTGAACGACCTATTCATCTAAGGGCTACCAATGCTATCTTCCGCATAGATAGAGACCGGCCTGATCCGGGTTTTGCCATCGTACGTTACGATGCAGGTTTCAACAATGTTTGGAAAAGTTTTTACTTCTACACATTTGCAACAGGTGTTAATCAGGGTAAATTTGTCATTGCTGATTGGGGTACCAATGTTGCCGGACCAAGTACGCACCGCTTGGTGATTGAAAACAATGGAAACATAGGTTTAGGTGTTTTTAATCCAACAGCTCATTTACATAATGTTGGCACGGTTCGTTTTGAAAACTTACCTCAAGGACAAGGTAGAAATCTGGTCATAGACAATAACGGTAATGTATTTGTAAGCAGCAATGCCAACAAAAACGCACCTGATGAGGTAAATCAGCAACTTCTAGAGCAAATAGAATCACTGAAAGAACGCTTGGAAACACTGGAAAACCAACTGGCTAAAATACAGGGACTTGAGTCTGAAACTATAGATAAAAACACCGCTCAGTTGCACCAAAACCAACCCAATCCTTTTGGGCAGTCTACGGTGATTAGCTACTATTTACCAGAAAAAAATATCCAGGCCATGATTTTAATCACTGATCTGCAAGGCAAAGAAATAAGCAGATTGCCCATCAATCAAAAAGGAGAAGGCGGTGTGACCGTCCAAGCCGGAAGTCTCCATAAAGGACTTTATCTATATACTTTGGTAGTAGACGGTAAAATAGTTGATAGCAAGCGGATGTTGATTACCGATTAAAGTCAGGTATTTTTATAATTCTTAATCATCAAAAAAAGGTTGACCGAGATAAAGGTGAACCTTTTTTATATATTAAAAATCCGAAATTCTTTAAAAATGTTGAACCTTAACTTATTCCCCCACGTGTTTTTTATACATCTCCCAGGCTGCCCCGGCTAATTGCGCCCTAGTTTTTATATAAAAACAAATAGAAATTAGGATACTTCGCTGAGAATATCTGTACTTATCCAGTAATTTTTCGTATTTTTACCTTTATAATATGTATATCAGTAAAGATGAGCGAACTGCAAAAATTACCCATAGGTTTACAAGATTTCACCCGACTGAGAAATGACAAAGCTTTGTATGTGGATAAAACTCAGTTGATCTATCAACTCATCACAAGAGGCGTGTATTATTTCCTCTCCCGCCCACGCCGCTTTGGTAAATCTTTGCTCTTGAGTACACTGCGCGATATTTTTTTGGGTAAAAAAGAGCTTTTCGGAGGACTCTGGATCGAGGATAAAATCGAGTGGGAAAAACATAATGTCATTCATTTTAGTTTTGGGAAGTCAAATTTTAGGGAGATTGGTTTGGAACAGGCCATCCAACAACATTTGGAAGAAATAGCTTTGGAGTACAATGTCCAGATAGCAGGAAAAAGTATAGCGGATTTATTTGAAAACCTCATCAAAGCCCTTTCCCAAGAAAAGCAGGTTGTCATTTTGATAGATGAATACGACAAACCAATTATTGAATATTTGGGCAAAGATGAAATCCACCAGGCAATCAAAAACCGCGATACACTTAAAATTTTTTATTCTTGCCTCAAGGATTTGGATGCACACATTCGTTTTTTATTCATTACGGGCGTTTCTAAGTTTAGCAAAGTATCCATTTTTTCGGATTTGAACAATCTGCTGGATATTAGTATGGTGCAGGATTATGCCACTTTGTTGGGTTACACCCAAGCTGAATTAGAACACTATTTTGATCCGTATTTGAATTACATCGTTGAGGAAAAGCACGTGGATAAAAATCAATTGCTGAATGATTTAAAACAATGGTACAATGGATATAACTTCTCGGGTGAAAATACAGAAAAGGTTTACAATCCCTTTTCCATCTTAAGCTATATGCAAAATCGCCAATTTGGCAATTATTGGTTTAGCACGGGTACGCCTACCTTCCTGACCAAAAAAATGGCCGAACAACACCTCTACCAGATTGAAGGAGTGGAGGCAGATGAACTTACACTGGGAAAATCCAACATTGAAAATTTAGATTTGGTGACTTTGCTTTTTCAGACAGGTTATCTGACCATCAAGGAAAAAATAGAATATGATGTGTTTGCCCTAGATTATCCCAACAAAGAAGTTAAAAACGCGATATTACTTTTTTTGTTGGCTGAATATGCCCATACCGAAGACAGTCAGGCAAAACCTTTGGTGTCTAAATTAAGGAGAGCTTTTGAAAAAAACGATCTCGAGGAAGTTTTTATGCACCTCAACGCCCTTTTTGCCAAAATCCCCTACAATATTTTTGAGCAGCACCTTGAGAGCTATTACCACAGCATTATTTACCTTACTTTCACCTTATTAGGGTATTATACTACTGCCGAAGTACATACCTCCAAAGGCAGAATTGATGCCGTGGTACAAAGCTCTGAAAATATCTACCTCCTAGAATTCAAGGTAAGCGACACCGCCGAAAGTGCCCTTGCTCAAATCAAAGACCGCAAATACTATCAAAAATACCAAAGCGAGCAAAAACCCATTTACCTCATTGGGGTAGCCTGCAATCAAAAGGAGCTCAAAGAGTATGCAGTAGAATTGATTGCATAAGTTATACTCAAACCGAAGTGGTTTTCCGAGATTTTAGCTTTTAAATCATTAATAATCAAGCTAATCAATCAAGAAAATCAGGCAAATCACTTCAATCTGGGTATATTTTTGGGATGATTCGTATAAAATTTCGTGTAGCCTCATCTTCAAGCTTTTTATAGCGTGATTTGAGTACAAATCAATGCATGCAAAATTTTACTTTTCTATTCCTCCCCCACGTGTTTCTTATACATCTCCCAGGCTGCCCCGGCTACTTTGCGCCCTAGTTTTAGTCCCTCGATGTTGTCTACTTGGATATGATAGCCTCCAAGTACTCTAGAAATACCTGCTTTTTCTGCGGTTTCGGTGAATGTAGGAAATTTTAAGGTGACGGTATCGCCTACATTTTCAGGTTCGGTCAAAGCACCAGGCACAAGTTTGACTTCATGCCCGAATGTATCATTGCCTTTAAAAAGCTTCAGGGCTTCGGCACAAGCACCACTCACGCAGCTATGCCCTGATACATAACTCGGAAAGGGCGGACACAAGAAAGTATCTGGTGAATAGGGTCTCCATTCTGTACCTTTCACCTGCACCATGCCTTTTTCGGGTCCACCCCAGGCTTTGATCACCTGATCTTGATAATAATCGTGTACCAAGGCATAAGGACGGGCAAAATCATAATACATCTTGGCATCCCAAGCAGCTATAAAGGCATCCATCGCCGTGATTTGATTGAGGAAGTACATTTTTACATCCTGATCCAGGTTGTGTTTGTCTCTTTGGGATACAAATTGGGCAAAAATAAGCCAATGACCTGCCTGCTGTACGGATTTAGGTCCATCACGCATAAATTCTACCAAAGCCTTTTGCTCGTTGGTCAAATTGGCCTGTAGGTCGATGACTTCTTTGACTTCTTCCGCAAGCTGTTTAGAGCCGATTTTTGGAGGAGGCGCAGGCCGAAACTGATCTGCGGATTTCAAGGCAATGGGTTTGACTTTTTGCCAAAAAGGAGTCAGGCATTTTGGAGCAAATTTACCGCCTTTACCATCTGAAAAATACTTGGGTTGCCAACGATTGGGGTCGGTATTTTTATCCGGGGAGTTGACGGGGTTGTAATTCGTATAATCAAAATAAGGTTTTCCTTTGGATGCTCCAACTTCTCCATATTGATTGGAGCCGTCGTTTCTACGGGCTTCAATGACACTTTTGGCAGCCAGATTACCGATGCCTTCGGGAGTTGTGGAGTCTAATGTCTTATTTTCGGGGTCAAAACCCAGGTCTTTCATACGCTGCTTCAAGATCAATGTATCTGCATAATAATATTCCATCATAGCCCTGTAGGCTGCATAACTGATGGCGATTTCTTTATTTTTTAGTGTATGTTCGTTTTGAGGTCTTTTTTCTGCCCCTTTCAAATAAACCGGAGTAGCTTTGGCATCATAGCAGGACCAGGCATCAAACACTGCCGTGAAAATAAGCCCTAGGTAGCGCGAAGTAATGGTAGGCCGAGGTCTAAACCGCTCTGTATCATTGGCGGTAAGCTCTAGGGCAATTTTACCCCACTTATAAGCCATGTTATCGACTCCTTGGGGTTCGTTTTCAGTGTTTTGTGTGGTTTTTTCGTCTTCAGAAGGCTTGTTATTACAGGCCAACAGCATACAAAAACTTAGCACTACAAGCCAAATCAAATTTTTTATCATCATCTTTTTAATGAGCATTTACGATTTTGAGTTTTTTCTTAATAATCAAATTTATAAAGCGTGTGCAAATATTCCAAATATTACGCAATCAGATGACATTTTTAATACACGTAAATGATATCTGGATTAAAATAATTCATATCCTACCAGGTAAGTTTTGAGTTATTTGTATTCTTAAAACTCTTCTAGAAGGTTCTTGTTTTATTTTGTTCAAAATGGCTTCGGTTGGAGCATATTTGTTTGATCCATGAAAGCTTTTTTTACCAAAGCATTAAAATGTCGGAGGAATCAAATAAACTTAGATTAAATTGTGTATTTTAGTATTTTTCATTTCAAAAAAATTAAACTATGCTTTTTATTGATAATCAGAACATCAACGATCCCCGAATTAATCTTGCCCTTGAAGAATACGTAGTACGGAATTTTGAACCCAAAGAAGATTTTCTGTTGTTTTATATCAATCAACCTTCCATTATCATTGGTAAGCATCAGAATACCATTGAGGAAATCAACAGCCATTATGTCAAAGAAAAGGACATCATCGTGGTGCGCCGTATTTCGGGCGGAGGAGCCGTTTACCATGACCTGGGCAATCTTAATTTTAGCTTCTTGACCAAATACGACTCCACTAAGGTCAACAATTTTATCCAGTTTGTACGGCCGATTGTAGATGCTCTGAAAAAACTGGGTGTAGCGGCCGAAATGACAGGAAGGAATGATATCGTCGCCGAAGGACGAAAGATTTCGGGAAATGCACAATTCTCCAATACCAAAACTATGTTTAGTCACGGGACACTCCTGTTTGACTCTAATATCGAGGATGTGGTGAATGCCCTTAATGTATCTGGTGATAAAATCACTTCCAAGGGCATCAAATCGGTGCGTAGCCGGGTAGCCAATATCCGTGAATTGCTTCGGGAAGATATGGATATGGTACAATTCCGACAGACAATCCTGGAGGAAATTTTTCAGACCAAAGGCGAAGTGCCAACTTATCGACTAAGCGAATCGGAGTGGGAAGCTGTACACCAACTTTCCAAAGAAAAATACCAAACCTGGGAATGGAACTACGGACGCTCCCCAGAATTTAATATACAGAAAAAAAACCGCTTTGCCTTCGGTCAGATTGATGCCCGTATGGATGTCAAAGAAGGGAATATTGTCAATATCAAATTCTATGGGGATTTTCTGGCGCATGGAGACCTGTCAGAAATAGAAAACTTTCTGCAAGGAATCCGTTATGAGCAACAGACCTTGACGGAAAAACTCAAAAACCAAGACCTTCGTAACTACTTTGGTGAAATCAGTGCCGAAGAATTTGCTGCTTTTTTGTGTGATTAAAACCTTGGTTAGCCAAAACCCTGGTTAGCCTTTTGTAAGGACTAACCAGGGTTTTTTTGCATTCCTAACCATTGTTAGCCTTTTGCAAGGACTAACAAGGTTTTTTTTTGAATATTTTAGGCACATTCCCCTCCCCCTGACCCCTCTCTCACCCCACATAAGCCCACATCTCTTTTAGTTCTCGGGCGAAGCCTCCTGAGAGGATTGGGAAGCGGCACCAGGTTTTGGGGTCGAGATTTTTGTCATCCAGGTGGAAGGAGGGGGCATAACGTTCTCGTTTCCATTGGTTTCTGCACCAGAGTTTGAAGAATTTATCCGTCCAGATTTTTAGTTGCTCATCCGAATATTGCGGAAATTTAAAGCGAAGCAACAGAAAACATTCCAGGGGTGGTTTTTTATCTCGAATGGCCAGTTCCTCTACTTCATCCAGCAGATCATAAGGCATCAGGTCACCTTCATCGGTTTGTTTGGATTCCTGTGGGCGAAGCTCGGCGGTTGGTTGTTGGGCATTGACGTGTATCAGTTCGGGAATCGTAATTTCTCCTTTGTTCAGACCTTCGGTTTCCAACCAGCGCAACCATTTTCTGAGGAAAGCTTTGTCAATACCGGCAATAGGGCTGAGTCCGCCGCTCGTGTCTCCATCCATCGTGGCATAACCCACGGCGGCTTCGGAGCGGTTGCTGGTAGAGAGCAACAAAGCCCCTTTGATGTTGGCGAGCATCCAGACACTAGGGGCACGCACCCGCGCCTGGATATTTTGCCTTGCGATGTCGTCTTGTTCCCAGGTCAGGGGTCTGCCCAAGCTTTCGGCGATGATGGCTTCGTAATTTTCCACGATATTGCCCACGAATAAAAAGTAGTAGGTGGCGTGTAAAGCTTCTGCGAGTGCTTCGGCAGCGTTTCGGGTTACAGAGCCACTATTTTTAGAGGCTTGATAAACGCAGGTGATGAGTCTTCGGGCAAGTTGTTTTTCGGTAGTATATTCTTTGATGCCCTGGATATAGCTGAGTTTGTCGGTAAATTGCTCCCAGCCGATGCTTTGAATACCCAGGTCGATCATCAGTCTACAAAGGCAAGAAACCGCCGCCGAGTCTGCCCCGCCGCTCAGTGAAATGACAAAACCCCTGGAATAGCTTTTACGCATATAATCAAACAAAGCCAGGGAAACGGCTCTGGCAAATTCTTCTTCTTTGATAAACGGACTATACTCCCAGGCAGCCTCTTCATTTTCAATATGTTGAGGGGCTATCTGTGGAAATTCAAAATCACAGCGGATACATTCGTCTTCTTGAGCTGCGTGTTCAAAAGGTGTGCGGTTTTGAAGCTGAGTCAGGCGATTGATTTCTACATCCAGGATGGCTGTAGTCAGGTGACAATCTTCAAAAGTCAAGCGTGGCCCTACAGCTTGTAGTTCGCCGTTGGATGCAATCAAAGCACCGCCGTCAAAGATCATACGTCCGGCATCATTGCCCAGCAAATTGGCATAGATATAGCCCACCCCAAAAGCCCTTGAGCCCTCCAGCACAAAACGCTTGCGGATATTGAGTTTGCCGAATGCAAAATGGCTTGCACTGGGGTTCATAATGATATCCACCCCAAAATCATACAGATAGCGTCCGGGGCGATTGGCCACCCAGGCATCTTCACAAATCTCGAAGCCGATTTTGACACCTCCCACATTAAAATAAAAATCACCAATCGGATAGTCAACACCCTCAATTTCAAAAGAGCTGCGTTCGCCGTTTTTCCATGGCGTAAACCAGCGCGGTTCGTAGTAGACTCCGTTCCCAGCCAGAAACCTCTTGGCAACAAAACCCAAAATATTGCCGTCGGAAACCAAACAAGCCGTATTAAAAAGTTTGTTTTGTAAGGCGATCGGTAAGCCCAGGCAAACGGCAATTCCCTTGGTTTCGGGAAGGATCTCCGGCAAGACCTCAATAGCCGTTTTGTGCAAATCAGGGGCATAAAAAGCATCCTCACAGCCATACCCCGAGATACAAAGCTCCGGCAGGCAAAGGAGGCTCACCTGTTGTTGTTTGGCATCCCTGATAGCACGGATGATATTTTGTTTGTTCCCTTCCCAATCCAGGGGCGTTTGATTGAGTACGGCAGCAGCGACTTTGATTAATTTCATAAGATTTACAAAGCTTAATGATTTCTAAATATACACTAAAACCCATAAACGGCAATACCTTCCCGATTTAAGTGTAAAAATCTTGGGAAAACAGCCGGGTTCTAAGGAAAAATTATCTATTTTGAAAAAAAGGATTTCATAATTCAATCAAAAAAACATCTCAATCCTATTCACTGATAACTTCGGAAAACTATTAAGAATAAAGATAAGAGGCAAAAATATTGAAAAACTGAGATAAATTTTGTTATTTAAGGTCAAAAATAAGCTAATATGACACTTTTAAACTACCTTGAAAGTTTACTATCCCATTA
>JANRIC010000065.1:0-31503 GCA_033765345.1 Microscillaceae bacterium | reverse complement strand
GAAACAATATTTCCTAACTCGTCTTGGATTGTCATAATTACTTTTTTCATCGTTTGTCTTTAATTTTAAACTTTGACGAAATTTACGCATCTAATTATAAATTTGCAAAATTTTAAACTTATACTAAAATTTTACAGGAACGATTTTTATACTGTAATGATTATACAAATTGGGCAATGACTCAACTAACACATTCAAGTCGTGCATAGTGATCTTTAAGTGACGCATTGTCAGATTCAAGTCGTGCATGGTTATCTTTAACTGACGCATTGTCAGATTCAAGTCGTGCATAGTTATCTTTAAGTGACGCATTGTCGCATTCAAGTCGTGCATAGTTATCTTTAAGTGAGGTATAATCATCTTTGATGCTTGCATAAGAAAACCTGATGCGTGTAAAAGTGCTCATCATCTTGGTATTCTATGAATGGATCAAAGTGATGATTAAATCCCCTGATTTTTTGAGGAAATTACTTATATTAAGCTGAAAATTAACTAAATTGAACTATGAGTAAAAAAAACGAAACCGCCTCTTTTATGCTACGCTTCACCCAAAAAGTATGGCATGACGAACAGGGTGAAAATCAGGTACAATGGCGCGGCACTATCCGACACGTACAATCTGGCGAAGAGCATCGTTTTGTGGACTTCTCCGAAGCCCTGAGCTTTATTCAGGAATCCCTTTCCAAACTTACCCTCGACCTGGCCGAAGACAAAAGCCCCCAAGAAAAAGATGACATTCTCAGCAAAAGCTATCATTTCTGGAAGGATTTTGCGATGGGTTATATCGATACCCTGAGCAATCCCCTGGAGCAACTCAATAAATTCCGCAAACAAATCGATCAGGAAGTAGGCCAAAGCCTCAACCCCGATACCTGGAAACCCTCTACCAAGGCTGACGCCCACAACATCCTTCTTCAACTCAGCCAAATTCAGGAGCAAATTCAAGGGCTTACCAATCAAATGAAATCCCTTGAAAATCAGTTGAAATCTCAAAGTTAGCCCCAAGCTTATGGAAGCACTCGTACAGCAGATACAGCAGCTCTGTAGCCCTTCTACGCAGGAAATCAGCGTATTTTGTCTGGGGAACTTTAGTGTATGCATCAAGGAGCATTCCGAAGAAATTCAGAACTGGGGAAGAGATAAAACCCTTCAGCTTTTTCAGTTTCTGATCACTCACCGCCACCACCGAGGCTTGCACAAAGAAAAAATCATTGACCGCCTTTGGGACGACCTAGATATGGAAGCGGGAGAACGAGACTTCAAAGTGGCTCTGCACGGCATTCACAAAATTCTGGAGCCTGAGCGCAAACGCAATGCCGATCCGCATTTTGTCCGTCGGCAAGGCCCAGTTTATCGCCTCCACCGAGAAGCGATCTGGTTGGATGTTGACGTATTCGAGCAACTGATCAGTGAGGGCAACCGCCTATTTTCTCAGGAAGATACCGAAGCAGCAATTCTTTATTTTCAAAAAGCCATCGAGCTGTATCGAGGAGATTTTCTGCCCGACCGCCTGTATGAAGACTGGTCAAGCAGTGAAAGGGAACGCCTGCAATTGCTGGCATTGGGTGCTATTATACAACTGGCTGAATTACTCTTGGACAAAAACCCCCTCGAGAGCATCCATCTTACCCAAAAAGCCCTCCTCATCGACCCTGTCTGGGAAGATGCCTATCGCATCCAAATGAAAGCCTACCTCCGCAAAGGAAATCGCCCCCTGGCAATCCGCACTTTTCAGCAATGTACCAAAGTGCTGGAAGATGAGTTCGGTATTGAACCTCTACCTGAAACCAAAAAGCTTTTCCAAGAAATTAAGGGATTTTGAGGGAATTAAAATAATTAAAGGAATTCAAGGAATTCAAGGAATTCAAGGAATTCAAGGAATTAAAGGAATTCAAGGAATTAAAGGAATTCAAGGAATTCAAGGAATTAAGGGAATTCAAGGAGTGCTGTTTAATTTCTTTAATTCGTGTAATTCATAAGAAGATGCTTACAGCACGACAGACGGGAGACCTTAATTCCCTTAATTAATTTAATTTTCTTAATTAATTTAACTTAATTCCCTTAATTCTCTTAATTGATTAAATTTCCTTAATTCCTTGAATTTGTAACTTTTCTGTAACTCCACCAAATTATCTTTGATGCAAGATTCAATTTTAAATCAATTTTTAACCCTTAAATAGATACAACTATGGCTCAGACCACAAAAACCAACGGCAAAACTTCTATCAAAGCTAACCAAGAGTTAGTTAGCGAGCAATTGACACAACTCAAAGAAGTAAGCAAATCTGTAAACGAAACTGTAACCGGCGTAATGAGCGAAGGTATGGAGCAGATTAAAGGAGTAACCAAATCTGTAAACGAAACTGTAAGCAACGCAGTAACCGAAGGCATGGAGCAGTTTAAAGGAGTGACCAAATCTGTAAACGAAACTGTAAACAACGTAGTAACAGAAGGCATGGGACAGCTTAAAGAAGCCAGCAAATCTGTAAATACTGCTGTCAGTGAAAGCTTCGTTCAGTTGAAAGAAACTACCAAAAATGTAAATGACTTCGCTTTCAAAACTACTGAAGAGCTTTTGCATGCTACTTTGACTGCTACTGAGCAGTGGCAAGGTCTGGCTCTGAAAGCTGTAAACGGAAGCCTTGAACTGGCAGCCAAACAACAAGAGCTGACTTTCGCAGCCGTAGAAGGCATCAAAACTCAGGTAGAAGAAAGTGCTAACCGCGTAAAAGGCGTATTTGGATTCTAATAAAATCTGGATTTCATGTTAATTTTTGACCGGAGCAAGGTTTTGTTCCGGTTTTTTTTTGTTTTAATGGCTCATAATTCTGTGGCCGACTTTTCGCACCCCCCTGTTTTTTTTGAGTTTTCTTGTAAGTTTTCTTCTAAAACTCTATAAAATATCGCAAAATATGGGTTTTGATAAAATATAGCATGTAAGTTTTATAAGAATAGTTATATTTTATATAAATATTTCGCTAGGGTGCGAAAAGTCGGTTAAAATAATATTTTCATCATCAATACAAATAATCACAGAATTACTCATAGTAAAATAGCTAATGTGTATTGGAATTATACCCAGATTGAAGTGATTTGCCTGATTTTCTTGATTGATTAGCTTGATTATTAATGATTTAAAAGCTAAAATCTCGGAAAACCACTTCGGTTTGAGTATAATTTAGTTACAGGCTAGCTTTTATTTATATTGAGGTTGTGAAATGAATGTGTTGGCATTAAAAGCCAGCTTCCAGTTGAGTAAACTTGATGTCAATAGATCACGGTTATGAAATCATAATAACAGCAGGACTCCTATAACTTATCTATGCGTGTTTACTAAGGTTCAGTTAAGCAATATCCATGCTGACTTTAATCACTCTGGCTAGATCTTCCTGTGTCCAGGGTTTACGGATACAAAAAAGAAGATTTGCCTTTTCGCGAGTACGTTTGATTACCGATTCGTCTGCTTGCCCGGTAAGCATAATTTTTCGAATTTGAGGATATTTTTGATGCAATTTGATAAGAAATTCGTCGCCGTACATACCAGGCATGACATAATCTGAAATTACAATAATTACCTCCAAGTTATCATCTTTCATTTCTTCTACGACTTCTAGGGCTTCATTACCGTTTTGGGCAATTTCATAATGATAACTATCTCCTAGTAGCGTTCTGAGTTGGGTTTTTAGGCTATCTAAAACGATTTTTTCATCATCAACACAAAGTATAGTGTATTTTATTTTTATCATACTATTATTAGGACATTATGGGTGTTGTATTCATTTGAGAGACAATAGGTAGCTCAATAAAAAAGGTGGTTCCAATGCTGACTTCACTTTTAAAATAAATTTTCCCTTGATGTTTATCTATAATTTTTTTGACTATATCCAATCCCAATCCGCTTCCTTCTCCCATGGGCTTAGTTGTAAAAAAGGGTTTAAATATTTCTCCCTGAATCTGTTGAGGAATTCCTTTACCACTATCTTTGAAGCTTATCAGCACCTTTTCTTCAACTTTTTTAACGCTGATTTCAATGACTCCTTTGTATTCCATAGCCTGTAAAGCATTATGAATGATATTGGTCCATACTTGATTTAATTCATCTGAATAACAAAGGATGGGTTCTACAAACTCAAAATCTTTGAATATCTCCACGCTGTGTTTCATCATATTGTGATAAATTGTTAATACGGTATCTATTCCTTGTGTGATAGAATGTTCTTCCATTTCTCCGCTATAGCTCTTTCTTGCGTAATTTTTGAGTGCAAATACAATCTTTGAGGCTTTATCTGAAGCAAGATTGATCGTATTGGCACTTCGAATGATCCCTGACAGGGTGTGTGCTTTATGGAAAATTTCTTTTTGTAACGATGAAACATACAAAGCGTTATAGTTTTCCATGTTTTCGTATATGCCCATCTCAACCAATTTTTCTGCTATGTCCATAGCATTACTAATTCCTGTTTCTTCTAGTTGATTTTGTAATTCACGACGATATTTTCTTTCTTCTCTGGCCGATATGGACATGTCTTTTTGAGAAGCAATTTCCATCAATTGCAGAAAGAGTTCTTTTTCAGTAGCATTGAGGCGGCTAAAGAACTCCGGTAACTGATGGATAATACTATCCAGATTTATAATGATATTACTCACAGAGGAACGGATGGCACCCATAGGAGTATTGATTTCATGAGCTATCCCGGCAACCAATTGCCCTAACATAGCCATTTTCTCAGATTCTACCAAGTGGCTTTGTGTAGATTGTAGCTCCTCGAGGGTATTATTCAACTGTACATTGGCTGATTCTAAATTATTTTTTTGGAGGACAACTTCTTGGTTTATGAGCGTGATTTCATTGTAAGCCTTTTGTAATTCGTGCGTTCTTTCTTTTACTTTCTGTTCAAGAATTATGTTATAATTTTGTAATTCTTTTTGAGATTTTTGAAGATTTTCGGCCATTTGATTGAACGTATCTTTTAGCAAGCCTATCTCATTGCGTTGAGGCAATATAATTCTTTCGTCTAAATTTCCCTCTGAAAGTCTGCGAGCGGCTAGTGTGAGCTTTTGGATGGGATCACTAAATAAGTTTGCTGCCGAAAATGCTGCAAGCACCACAATCCCCAATGTAGCCAATACAATCAATAAAAGTATATAACGAAGGTTTTGAATGGAGGCAAATGCCTCAGATTTATCAACTTTTACAATCAAGGCACTACGTAAAGCAGGTATATAATTCCAATAAGCAAATACCTCTCGCCCCCGGTAGTCTGTATAAAACCCCGAACCAAAGCGACCTTGTAGGGCTTCATCAACGGGTAAGGGTTTGGAGGCATCCAGGCTAAATTCATCTTCTGATAGAGATCTAAAACGGGTGGACGTAGTAGAAACGATTTTGCCTTCTATCTGACTTAGGATAATGCTCTCCCCTGTTTGCCCTAGACCTGTATAATCATTTACAATAGAGGTAATGGATGCGTTATTGATTTCAGCAATTAAAATTCCTAGAAATCTGCCTGATTCTTCTTGAATGGGTGTAGCAACAAAAGCTGTGGGATAATTCCGCCCCTTAATAAAGATAAAATCTGAAAATTCTGTTTGGAGCATAATGGAGCTACGATCTATCAATTGTCTAATTTCGTCATTTTCTGAATTTATTTGAGAAAAATCGATATTCATACCAAAATCTGTAGAAAACACTATGCGACGATCAGATGAAACGATCATAAGATTTGCTAATTTAAATGATTCCTGATATTGGATGAATGATTGTTTTATGATAGGGTCAAATGGCTTTTGATCAGATGCTATTGTGCGATCTTGGATGGTTTCTCTGCTCAGGCGGATAAAATCAGGAATCTGTACCAGGATATTGATATGATTAATTTGATTGTCAAAATAGTCGGTAATTTGTCGAGATTGCCGTTCGTAGGTAGTTTGAAGCTTATCATTTAATTCTTTGGATAGGATATTTTCTGCATTGTAATAGCTCACATACACCAAAACGATTTCGGCTGGAAATTCAATAGCCAAAAACATAAAGAGTAATTGAATAGAAATAGGCTGACTATGAATAAATTTAAAAATCATTTGATATGGTGATTTAATTTGACTGATATATCTTATTGGATAAATTGCCTGAGATTAACCTTCTATTTGGTGGGAGTATTCAGCTCCCCAGAGTTTGCCCAATTGCCATTCCAGCGATCGTATAAAGTCACCAGAAATTTATCCCATTCTTCCTTTTTACGTGATTTAGGATAAGGCAAAGGCTTAACAGGCTTGATCGAGCTCCACACAATTTCTACCTGTCCGTCTGCTTTGAATTGTCCGATGCGTACAGTTTTCCAAATGTGTTGGTTGGTTTCATCTATATAAACCAGTCCTCCTGGGGCTATAAAACTTTGATTTGCCAGATTTTTCCTAACCTTTGTTACATCAAAAGTGCCTGCTTTTTGCACGGCTTTGCTCCACAGATAAACACTGATATATCCGGCTTCAATGGGGTCATCCGTAACGGATTGTGTTCCATATTTTCTTTTATAATTTGCCACAAAAGCTCGGTTATTCTCCGAATCTATGCTCTGAAAATAATTCCAGGCTGTATAATCTCCTACCATCTGACTTACTTCCAGGCTTCGCAATTCATCTTCTGCGATACTAAAAGAAATAGTGGGTATCTGTTGGTGACTAATGCCTGAAAGCCTTAATTGTCTAAAAAACTCAATGTTTGTATCTCCATTGATATTATTCAAAATCACGTCTGGTTTTGCAATTTTAATTTTATCAATGATATGCTTTACTTCTTTGGCACCCAACAATACATACTCATCTCCTACTACTTCACCGCCCAGTTGTTTGATCAAATCACTCATAATTGCTGAGGCTACTCGTGGAAATACATAATCCGATCCTACAATAAAGAATTTCTTGCCTAAATTATCGAGAGCCCATTTAGTAGCCGGAATGATCTGCTGATTGGGAGCTGCCCCTGTGTATACGATGTTAGGCGAACTTTCCAAACCCTCATATTGAATCGGATAAAACAAAAGATGATTTTGTTTTTCAAAAATGGGTTTTACAGTTTTACGGCTGGCGGAAGTCCAACATCCGAAAATGACACTTACTTTTTCTTGAGTAATCAGTCTTTCAGCTTCTTTGGCAAAAACATCCAAGTCGGATTTTCCATCAACTACAATTGGAACGATCTTTTTGCCCAATAAGCCACCTTTTTGATTGATTTCTTCAATAGCCATTAAGGTAGCGTTGACTACAGCCTTTTCGCTAATCGCCATAGTGCCTGAAAGTGAATGGAGTATGCCTACTTTGATTTCAGGAAGATTATTTTGACACGTAGAACAAAGAATACAGACACAAAACCAAATAACCCGACTCAGAATACTCATCCAAATATTTTTTGTGAAAGATACTCAAAAACTATACTCTTTACTCCAAAATTACATGATTTTATCATATTTTATTGACAGTCTGATATTTCCTAGCAAAAACTCTTCTGGACTCAGTTTCAGTATTTCTATTTTTGAGAAAGAAAAAAATCAAATCTTGAACTTAGTGTCTTTTTCAACACGGCAAGAATGGAGAACAAAACCAAGCTGGAAAGTATGATGTACAGCCAACCATCTGATTAATCAAAAGAAATTAACCGATGGAAGAACCAGATCCTTGAAGCCCAATCATCTATTTGATTCGCTCCAAAGCCATCTTTAATATTTCCTGATGATCAAAAGCCATTGTTTGAATTTCATCAAGGGGCACCCACTCTGCTTGGCTGGCATCATCACCTGCCTGCACTTTGCAATCAGCGATATGGACTACCGTAAAAAATGCCACCGTCACTACCCAACCTCTTGGGTCGCGCCCCGGCTTGCTGAAAGCATACAACTGCTGCATGGCGATGTTGGTCACTCCGGTTTCTTCCATGAGTTCTCGTTGGGCGGCTTGTTCTACGGATTCGTTTTCATCCACAAAACCTCCCGGAAAAGCCCAATGCCCCTGAAAAGGCTCATAAGCACGTTTGATAAGCAAAACTTTGAGTTTTTCCTCATTTTCGTCCCGACCGAAAATTACACAATCGGCGGTCAGGGCTGGTCTGGGATAATCATAGGTATAAGCCATAAGCGTTGGATTTTTAGAATTTATTCAATGATACAAAAATCTCAACAAAATAAGCTTTTGAATGTAAAAAATCTATTTGTGACGGGTTTCTGCTTCATAAAATTTTTGCACAGTCTGAACGAGTGCCTCCATTCCGATCAGGTTTAGGGCAGTTACTTTGTCTAATGTGGTGCATCGCGAAGAAAAATAAAGACCGTAGTGCGCATCATAGCTCGGGTCTCCTCCCTCATAAATCAACAAGGCCAACACGCTGCCATATTTTTGAATTTTGATCAGATTCGAGAAAAGATTCCGACTCATTTGCCAAGCATTCCCCTTTACATTTGCTTCCAGGACAAATTGCTCCGAAGTCCTAAAACCTTCCAGCGCGACCATCTCTGAATTTGTGTTGATCTTGGCGCGCATCCGATGTGCCTGATTACTGATCAAAGAGGCCTCCATCCAATAAGTCTCTTGATTAAAGGGATTGATAAACTCAGCCGTGCGGCTAAAGGTATCTCTCCGAACTAAGGGTACTTCCAAATCGAGGCGAAAACTAAGAGGATTTTCAGCTCCACGAATCTCAAAAACTCCTCGATTCACCCGATAAAAACCAAGGGGTTCGGATTGACTTATTAATTGATTATATACTTCATGATCAGGCTGTTGGAAAACATGCATTTTCTTGGTAGGCTGTATATTCAATGCAGCTCTGATACCAGCTTTGTAAAGCTCATAAAAATCTTCTCGGCTTAGATAGACCTCATTGGGGTTGCTGGGCTTGCGGGCTATCACAAATCGGACTGCAGTTTTATTCTTGAATATTTTCCTGCCTTTGCGGTCTAAGAGCCAAACATCAAATTTTAAAAGACCTTCTTCGGGCTTGTATCTGTCATAGGTCAGCCCTGACTCTAGGGTAGATACAATTCCTAAAGACAAATCATAGACGGTGTGTTCAATACTGCGGGGCTCACTAGGGGGGCTGATTACGACAACAAAGGAAACCGGATTTCTTTTCTTAAAGTCTGTGGTAGAAGCTGCATAATTCTCTCGAAGCCAATCGCTGATCTGTAGTTTTAGAGAATCTGTAAAAGCCTGATCTTGAAAATAATCGGGATAAGCTATATGGGTATCTGTCTGATGCTCCCACTGAGCCACAATCACCGAATTATTCTGAGAAAGTACAACATTTGAAATGGTACCCAAAAGCACACAAAAAGTGGAAAAAATTTTTATTTTAAGCATTTTTAGTCAATAATACGTATGCCAAAGTGTTTTTGCGAGATTTCAACTTTTACATCATAAAAGGTCAAACCTTGCCACTAGGGGTTTTGTATGGTCTGAATCACTTTGGTCTGGTTATAAATTCAAAATTATTTCGCCCCTAAAAAGCATTTTAAGAACTCGCCTGCAAAACAAATTGGTCTAACTTCTTCATGTCACGAATGAGTATCCTTTTACGATCGAAATAAATCAGATTAATTTCTTTCAATTCATTGAGGAGGGTGGTTACGGTCTGGCGCGAAGAACCGATCAGGTCACCGATGTCTTTTTGAGTCAGGTGATGCTCTATCAGCGTTTCATCGCCTACAAGCTTGCCTCTTTCTTCGGCCATTTCCTTGAGAAAATCGATGAGCCGGGTTTTTACATCTTTGGAGATCAAAGCCTCGATGCGGCGTTCCAACTTTTGAATACGAAAACCGATCAATTTATAGATTTTGAAACTAAAAGGCTTATCGTCACGCATCAGCGCGTGCATAGATTCTATGTTCAGGGGGCAGAGGGAGGTCTTGTCATCCAGTGATTGGGCAAAGTCTGTTCGGCGTTCTTCTCCCAAAAAAGCCATTTCTCCAAAGATTTCGCCTTTACTAAGAATTGCTTTGACTACTTCACGACCATCGTGGGTATAAAACCCGATTTTGACTTTTCCATCGGCGATCAGGTATATTTTATTGGATAAATCTTCCTTAAAATAAACAAACTGTTCTTTTTTGACATTTTTAAACTCGTGACTTTTTTTAAAGGCAGCATATTTATGCGGACAAAAAACCTTAAATAAGTTTACATCCTCTAAGTACCATATTCCTTGAATTCCCATATCTTATATATTTGTTCATTAATTTCTTAAGTAGGTATTTACGAACGGTTTTTTAGAAAAAACTAAAACGTGCTTAATATAATTCATTTTTATTGTTTGGTCATGTTAAATTTTAACATTCCACCCGAATAAGTCTGAAAAACTTTCACATTTCTCAATTTTTCTTCGGGTACTTTCATGATGTCTTCTTCCAGGATCACAAAATCCGCCCATTTGCCGGGCTCGATACTTCCACGGGTTTTTTCTTCAAAAGCTGCATAAGCCGCCCAGATGGTCATTCCTTTCAGGGCAATTTCTCTACTGACGGCATTTTCTTTTTGAAAACCTGCATCTGGGTAATTTTTCCCGTCTTTACGGGCTACAGCGGCGTGAAATCCATACAAAGGATTGACAAACTCTACCGGGAAATCACTGCCGAGAGGAATCATTCGGTTTTGCTCATAAAGCTTTCGGAAGGCATAAGCCGTAGAGATGCGTTTTGCTCCCAAACGCTCATCTGCCCAGTACATATCAGATGTAGCGTGCGTAGGTTGTACGGAGGGGAGGATTTTATACTTGCCAAATTTGGGTATATCTTCGGGGCTTACTACTTGGGCGTGCTCGATGCGCCAGCGCAGATCATTATCTTTTTTAAGATATTTGGCGTAGGTGTCCAAAATAAAACGATTGGCCGAATCGCCGATGCAATGGGTATTGACTTGAAAGCCTTTTTGGGCAATTTTTTGAATGAGAGCGTCAAGTTCTTCGGGTTTTGCTCGCAAAAAACCGATTTCGGTAGGGCTATCCGAGTACGGCTCAAGCAAACAAGCACCTCTCGAGCCCAAAGCACCGTCTGCATAGACTTTAAAGGAGCGAATGGAAAGAAAATCTGTACGAGAAATGCCTTTTTTCAAATAATAGTCTACATTTTCAGGAGTACTGCTAATCATGGCATAGATGCGTATATAAAGATCGCCCGATTGATGCAATTGATCAATTGCTTCCAGTGTTTCTTGGGGAAGCCCCGCATCCTGTACGGAGGTAAGCCCTAGTGCAAAGCAGTTTTTCTGAGCATCCAATAAAGCTTTTTTGATTTCTTCGGCATTCGGTGCAGGGATTTTGCTGCTCACGAGGCGCATGGCATTGTCTACGAGGATTCCAGACAATTTTCCGTTTTTGATTTCAATTTTACCACCTGCATCGCTGGGTGTTTTGGTATTGATTCCGGCCAAATCCAGGGCTTTTTGATTGACGAGTGCGGCGTGACCATCTACGCGGGTCAGATACACTGGCAAATCAGGAAATAAGCTATCCAGGGGAGCCTTGTCTGGAAAATCCTTGGTATCCCAGTCATTTTGATCCCAGCCACGACCCTGAAGCCAGCGTATGTTGGGATTGGCTTTCTGAAAAGCCACTAATTTTTCTAAAATTTCTTGATAAGACTTTGTGCCGACCAGATCTACCTGCTGCAGGGCTAATCCATAACCCACAAAATGGCAGTGGGCATCCTCAAAACCTGGATAAACGGCTTTTCCCTGTGCATCCAATGTCTGTTTGCTTTTGTATTTGGCTAATAGGGCTTTGGAAGAACCCACCTCAATGATTTTCCCATCTTTGACAGCGAAAGCCTCCGCCACGGCAAAATCTGCATTGACTGTATACACGATTGCGTGGTGGACAATCAAATCAACTTCTTGTTGAGGGTTTGAACAAGCTTCTGCGAGAAGAAGCAGGGATAAAAAAAATAGTTTGATATAATTCATGAAAGTAAATTTTTAATGTAAACACTTGGGCATTCGCAGGCTAAAACATCCGTGCGTATCTCATCATATACCTAGTCGCCGATCAGCTTTGCCTCCGGCCGAAGAGCGATCTCCCAAAAGCCGCAACTCGGAATACATTTAGAGCAGTCCGATTGAAACCCTAAATTTTCACACCTGTGATTCAGGTCCGAAATACAAAATCAAATATTTGTACAGAATCAACCTCGTGCTTGGCTATGGATGATTACGCAAATTTTTAATACAATTTGTCACGTAAGAAAATACAAATTATCACATTTTTGGGATAAAAAGATCATTCTAAACGAAAATTTTGACAATCTTATTCAAAACAATTCGGGTATCCATCTGTTTTTGAAGGCAATATGCTTAAAATAAGACTCAAAATCTATATTTCTCCAAATTTCTCAATTGACTATGGAACTCTTATATCAAAGTAATTACTTCACGATTTCTTATGACCTGGATAATCGTTTGTTTCATTATATATTTAATGAAAATACCAGCCTGATGACCGACGAGGAATACGTCGGAGAGCTCAAGGTGTTTACGGACTTTGTCAGTCTTCACAAACCCAAAAAAGTATTAGGTGATATGATTGACTTTAAATTTACGATCTCCCCTGAGATTCAGGAATGGGTCAATGATAACCTTTTCAAAGTATATCGTGAAATCGACTTTGAAAAGATTGCCATTTTACTCAGCAGAGAGTATATAGCCAGTTTATCCATAGAGCAGACGATGGAAGAAGACAAAACGAACTCCTTCAAATCAAGGTATTTTGATGACATCAATGCTGCCAGAAAATGGCTTCTAAGAGATAATTAAATTAGGTAATTATTCCCTAGTGTGTGTTCTTCACAGATTAAGCCAAAAGGCATTGGGTATTGGGAAGTATGCTGAGGCAAATTACCCCATAAAAATCAGCCCAAAACCCAATTGCCCATCTCCTTATCAGACCATCATGCTGTATTTCTTCAAAGAGTTCTTTTTAAGGAAACTGATTGAAGTGTCCGCAATTGCTACAAGTATGCAAGTCTTTGTTGTGATTAAAGCGTGCAAATACTTCGGGCAACTGCTTGACAATATCTTTCAGTGGAAAATATTCTTCATATAATTTATTGCCACAGTTCTGACAATACCATTGAAAGCCGTCACGATGCTGTTCTTGGCGTTTTTGCTCGAGTACCATCCCGATAGTACCCGCAGGGCGTTGGGGAGAATGTGGTATCCCGGCATTAAGCAGGTATATTTCTCCCTGCCGGATAGGCACCTCTTTGAATTCGCCGTTTTCAATGATTTTCAGTACGATATCCCCCTCGATTTGATAAAAAAACTCCGGGGTTTCGTTGTAGTGATAATCTTTGCGGGCATTCGGACCGGCAACGATCATTACGATCATATCACCACCGGGATAAACTTCCTTATTGCCGACGGGAGGCTTGAGTTGATCTCGGTGCTCCTCGACCCACTGCATGAGATTGGTTACGTTCATGTTTTTATATATTGTAATTTGTTATTAATTTTTTATACCCAGATTAAAGTGATTTACCTGATTTTCTTGATTGATTAGCTTGATTATTCATGATTTAAGAGCTAAAATTTCGGAAAACCACTTCGGTTTGAGTATAAGATGCAAAAGATAGGGATTTGACGAATTTTCATGGACAGAATACCCTATTTTCTGCCTTTTATATTATTCTCCAATTACTGCAATGACTTTCAGCTCAATGGCAATCGGAGTAGGTAAGGCATTCACTTCTACGGTAGTTCGGCAGGGCTGAATGTCTTTAAAATACTCCGCATAGATGCGGTTATAGGTTTTAAAGTCATCTTTCATATGGGTCAGAAACACAGTTACGTCCACGATCTGTTCCCAGCTTGAGCCTGCATCTTCTACAATGTAGCGCACATTTTGGAAGACTGACCTGCACTGAGCCTCTATGTCATAAGAAATTATATTGCCAGATTCATCCAATTCTACGCCTGGGATTTTGTTGGAATTGCGCTCCCTAGGTCCTACACCTGACAGAAAAAGCAAATTACCCACTTTGCGGGCGTGTGGATAAAGCCCGACCGGTTCGGGGGCACGAGAAGAATTTTTAATTTCTGTATTCATGATGTACAAAGGCTTTGTTATTTTCGGTATAATGCATAATTTAACCAAAAATACTTTAAACATCACTAAATCATGACAACTTACGAGCAGATTTTTGAGAATAACCGGATTTGGGTTGCTCAGAAGCTAGAAAAGGACAAAGATTTTTTTAAGAACATGGCCCGTGAGCAACATCCAGATTATCTGTACATCGGCTGTTCGGATAGTCGAGTGCCTGCCAATGAAATCATGGGGCTAGATGCCGGGGAAGTCTTTGTGCATCGCAATGTAGCCAATGTAGTCAGTAATTCGGACTTAAACGTAGCTTCTGTGATCACTTATGCTGTGCGGTATCTGGATGTCAAGCATATCATTGTATGTGGGCATTACAATTGCGGCGGCGTGAAAGCTTCTCTTGAGCCTTGTGATTACGGGTCTTTAAACCCCTGGCTACGCAATATCCGAGATGTGTATCGTTTGCACCGAGAAGAGTTGGATGCCATCGAGGACATGAAAAAAAGAAGTAACCGACTGGTAGAATTAAATGTTGTGGAGCAGTGTATCAATGTCATCAAAAGCGAGGTGGTGCAGCAGTCTTATGTCAACAAAGGCTATCCGGTAGTACACGGTTGGGTTTTTGATTTGGCGCACGGCGTTTTGCAAGACCTGAAGATCAATTTTGAAGAAGTATTGTCCTCTATTCAGCACATTTATAATCAAACGCCGATTGATTGGTTTGATGAAAGTGTAAGGGCAAAGCTGCGATAGGTTATAAAAACCTACTGCCTGCCAAGAAGGAGAGATTTTCCAAATCTTTGAGATTTGGAAAATCTTTTTTGATTAATTTTCTAGGGTAGCCTCTACCGTAATTTTGGTATTGAGCAATTTGCTGATGGGGCAGTTCAACTCAGCGTCTTTTACACTGGTCTCAAATACATCTTGACTGATACCGGGTACTTTGGCTTTCAGTACGATATGAGACTCTGTGATACCGCCGTCTTCCAGCGTGATGGTGGCAGTAGCGTCTAGCATTTCGGGGGTAAAGCCTGAATTGCCAAGTACAAAAGATAATTTCATCACAAAACAACCAGCGTGAGCAGCAGCAACCAACTCTTCGGGGTTGGTACCTATGCCTTCGGCAAAGCGGCTGTTGTAAGAATATTGGGTTTCATGAAGGACAGTACTCTGGGTAGTCAAATGACCGTTCCCTTCTTTTCCGGAGCCGTTCCAAACGGCAGTTGCGCGACGTTTCATAGTTTTTTGTTGAGTTTTGTTAAATGAATTTGGATAAGTACGAAAAAAATACCTGTAGATTAGGTCTGTGTATTTTCGGCACTCTCATACAAATATAAAGAGGATCGGGAGATTTTTGACGATGATTGAAAATTGTTTTTCCTAGGAAGGTAATGATGAAATTTTGATGCAAGAGAATCTGACATGGATACCTCTTGTCCCTGGTCTGTGGCGCACAGACCGGAATTACTGGTATGTGTGCCACAGATCGGGGAATTAAAGTAAAATGAACACTTGCGAACTCACATGAGCACTAAATCAAAGTAAAATGAACACTTGCGAACTCACATGAGCACTAAATCAAAATAAAATAAACACTTGCGAACTCACATGAGCACTAAATCAAAGTAAAATGAACACTTGCGAACTCGCATGGGTACTTTTTATTTTTATAAAACACAATTTGCAAAAAAATGTATAAATATTTTTTTTATTATTTATACATTCTTTGTTTAATGTCTTTTTAAGTTTAAAATTTGGCACATAAAACGGTATAAAATTCTATAGCGAAAAAATAAATCTATGAACAAAGGGCTATTCCCCCAACACTAGCTAGCTCAAATCCTTATCCCAAAAGCAAAAGCATTTAATTTTGGCCCTTTATTCTGGACGAATAGGTCATTGAGGTCATATTTAAAAAAGAGTAAAAAATGTCGGTAGCCTGCTTGTGCTTCTAGTCCGTAGCGCCAATTATTGAGAAAGAAGTTATTGCGTTCTTTGATCGAGTCGCCCTCTAATTTGAGTTTGGTATGCCCACCCAGGCGATAACCGATATACCCACCAGCCCCTAGGTTAAAGGTGCGCCGCCCTTGTCGGTTTCTAAAACGGAGATTTAGCGTAAGGGGCAGATTGAGATAAGGCACTGTCAGTTTGGATTTCTGCAATTTGTTTCCAAAATCCGTTACATAATCTCTAAACTCAACGCTGTTTTCATTTTCAACCAGATAATTGTCTTCCTGAAACATAAAATTGAACCAGCTCAATTCCAATCCGAATTGCAGGCTTAAGGGAGTTTTGGTGCCGCCTAAATTGGTGCGTTGGTAAAGCCCAGTAGCAAAAAACCTAGATTGAATCGTCTCTACTCCATAGGATTTGCCTTGTGTGTCGGGAAACTGGCCGTTTTCCAAATAATTATTCAGTCCGAACTCTACAGCCCAGAATATACGGCTGCCCAGATGTATCTCTGTGTATTTTTCAAAAGAATCTTCGGTTGTAGAAGGTTTGGAGGAATACGTATTTTCTTCGGGTTTTACTTCCATGAGTGTCAGGCGGTGACTAGTAGGATCCATTTGGTATTCATAGGTTTTGACCTCTTTTTGCTGGGCGAGGGCTGCTGTATCTAGTTGAGTCGTTACGTCGCGAATGATTTGATTGAGGTCAAGCTCACGTACCCTTTTAAGGCCTTCGTGATCCTTGGTGACGATCAGTACAATGGCTTTATCGCCCAGTTCAACACTGATGGTATCTTGTGCCCTGCCTAAGTTGAGCATACCCAAAAGAAGGAAGACCAGCACTGTAAATATTTTTTGATTTTCCATGGTTTTAATTTTTTATCTTAGTTTGGGGGCATATTGATTTACTTCCCAATAGAAGCCCAGATTTTTTCGGGATCAACACCCAGGATTTTGAATTCTTGATCGGATTTTTTTTCCTGATCGGATTTTTTGATTTTAGCCAGAAATTTTTTTCCTTTTTTCAAAGAAGGCTCATTGTTTGCCAAGGTCTCCTCCGAATTTTCAGGTTGAGGCGTAGGATTTGTCCCTTCATTTAGTTTTACTTTGACAATAATTTTATAGCCTTTTCGGGATTCGTTTTTAGCCACTTGAGTTGTATTTTGATTCAAATTTTCCTCTTGTGTTGTAAAATCATCTTCAGGGTTTGTTTTGTTTTCTTTTGAATCATTTTTTAAACTCTTAGCATCTTTATTTTTAGCAAGTTTATCGCTTGTAAGCTGATTCGGGCTTGAAATTTCTATTTCTATGTCAAGTTCCTGTGATTTTTTAGGTGTTTGAGGAGAAAGTTTTTTTCTGTTTGATTTGGAAAGCTCTTTAATGGTTTTTTGCGGTACTTGGATGGAGTCTAACTCCGGTTGTATTTCTACTTCATGGACTTTCGAGTACCGAGGTGCTTGTTTATCGGACAAGCGAGGGTACAAAGCCCACCAGCCCAATACAAGGATACACAAAGAAGCTGCGACTGAGAGTCGGAAGAACGCTATTTTTCTACGTGTAATTGGTATAACTTTTACTTCTTCCTCCTGGAGCAAAAACTCCAATTTGTTCCAGACTTCTGATTGGGGCTTCTTTTCGTAATTTTGGAGTTTATTTTGAAAAAGCTTATCCAGATTATTTTTATCCATGACTGATGTTGTTCAAAGTTTTGTCGCTGTTGTTAATCAATTTTTGCAAGAGTCCTCTTGCGCGTGAAAGCTGAGATTTGGAAGTATTTTCACTGATTCCCAGCATATCGGCTATTTCTTTGTGCGAATAACCCTCTATGGCGTACAAATTAAATACTGTGCGATACCCTATCGGAAGTCGATCAATCAAGTTGAGCAGTTCTTCTGTATCAAATTCAGATTCATAGCGGCTATAATCCATATTATCTGAAACATTCGCAATATCCACCTCTGCATACAACCATCGTTTTTTACGCAGAAAGTTGAGACATTCATTGACCATGATGCGTTTGATCCAACCCTCAAAACTTCCTTCGTTTTTGAATTGAGAAATTTTGGAAAAGACCTTCATAAATCCTCCAATCATGGCTTCTTCGGCCTCGAAATCATCCCGAATATACCGCATACATAGCCCAAGCATACGAGAAGAATATTTCTCGTAGAGAAGTTTTTGGGCAAGCCTTTGATTATTCAGGCATCCCTCTATCAATTCCTGATCAGATGATAGTTTGGGCATTGTATCGTCAATTCGTCTACTATTATTAGTTTTTGTTATTTAGATGCAAAAAATCTTATATAGGTTGCTTGAGCAAAAAAAATATTTTTTAAATCGGCGTATTCATACCCGGAAATGATTTCAGGTACAAATTCAGGTAAATATTAAAATGGATTCCTGGGATTGGTATGATTTTTAAGCTTGAAAAAAAGAGCGGAAAACATACTATTTTATAACTATATTGATTTTTTGGTGTTTTAATAGACGTGCTATAAACGCTTGCATTGATTTAGTATATCTTGCAATATTTTGTGAATATGGATAAGCCTGAAAATAGTCAATCCTCCGACATTACACAAAGGTGGAGTAGTTTTATGAGTGTAAACACCCTGCAAGGCAGAATGCTGATCTTTGTAGTATTATTTATTGGGTTATTGTTGACCTTTTCGGCAGTTATTCTATGGCAAAACCGACAAACTAATTTTCTGACTCGCCAATTAGAATCACTCGATACCCGTAAACTCATCATACTTTCTCAAATGTTAGCCGGGATTGAAGAAATTACTTCATTGCATCAATTATACGTTCTGAATGCCAAAGCTTCCTATAAAAGACAAAGGGTAGAAACCTGGCAAGCCAAGATTGACTCTTCACTTATACAGATTAATGAAATTCAGCTGGATTTTAAAGAAGATGACTTTCTAACAGAAAAAATTCCTTTGCTCAAGACGCTGGTATCGGATTTTAAAAGTGCCATTGCCCAGAGTGATGTGGCCATTGAGCAAAATATTTCAAATCTTCAGGCAATTATCCCAGAAAATGATTCTTCTGAAATAGGGGCTCTTCTGGATGAAAGTCGAGTCATTTCCCATCAAATTGGGCTTAAAATCAGTGAAGAAGTACTACCAGCAAAAGATAAACTCAAAACGCTACTCCTTTTGCTTCTAGAAAATAATGATAAAATCACACGCCTGCACGTAGATCAGGTTCAGAGTAAAACTAATTGGTCCAATATCTTTACCATCTATATCATGGTGTTCTCAATTCTGATTTCGGTGGCTTTTGCTTTTTATAATGCTTTTCGACTTACAGAATCCATTAACAAACCAACCGAGCTGATTCGCAGGCTCTCCAATGGGGAAATTCCCGAGCAAATGGAATCTACACACGATGAGCTTGCTCACGTGGTAGAGGCCAGTAATCTACTCTCTGACAATCTTAAGAATGCCAGCCTTTTTGCCAAAAGTATTGGAGATGGGAAATTCGATTTCGAGTTTAGCCCCGTCAGCGATAAGGATGTCTTGGGCAATTCTTTGATTCAAATGCGTAAAAAGCTTCAGGAGGTAGCAGAAGAAGATAAAAAAAGAAATTGGGTTACTCAAGGTTTGGCCAAATTTGCCGAGATCATCCGCTCAAATAATTTGGATTTCAAATCGCTGGGAGAAAATACACTGGCTGCACTGATCGAGTACTTAGAAGCCAATCAAGGAGGTATTTTTATTGTCAATCCTGGTGAAAACGAAGCTACTGCCCAACTTGATATGATTGCTTGTTATGCGTATGACCGCAAGAAGTATTTCAATAAACAAATCATAGTTCATAACGACCACGCAGAAAGCCTCTTGGGGCAGGTCTATCTGGAAAAGGAAAAAATTTATTTGCAAAGAATTCCAGAGGATTATCTAAGTATCAGTTCAGGACTTGGCGAAGCCCCGGCACGTTATTTACTCATCTTCCCACTCAAATTAAATCATGCTGTGGAAGGAGTACTAGAAATTGCTTCTTTACACGAATTTGAAGATTATCAAATTGAGTTTATTGAGAAAATCTGCGAAAGTATTGCTGCTGCCATTTCCTCTATCAAAATCAGTGAACGCACCCGCCAACTCGTCAAAGAATTACAGGATCAGACAGATATCATGCGTACACAGGAAGAAGGTATGCGAAAGAACATGGAGGAGCTTACCGTGACGCAGGAAGAAATGGCAGCCAAACAACATGAGCTTGAAAAACTAAAAGAAAATCTGGAAACAGAAGTAAAAAATCGCACCCAAGAATTAGAAGAATCACTTAGCAGATTTAACTTAATCATTCAAAGCTCTAGCGAAGGACTTTGGGATATGGTGATACCTCAAAACGGCTTCATTGATCTGCATACCGAATTTTTATGGTCTAAAAATTTAAAAATCAGCCTGGGGTATACCGACGAAGAATTCCCCAATGTACTTGATAGCTGGGCTACCCGGCTACACCCTGAGGATCGCGAAAGGGTTTTCCGTGAATTTATACAACACGTAAAAGACAAAACTGGTAATTCTACATTCTTAAATGAGCATCGCCTTCTGACCAAATCCGGAGAATATCGCTGGTTTAGAGCCTCCTGCCAGTCTCTTCGTGATGAAGAAGGTAACGCGCTTCGAGTGGCAGGTTATATCAATGACATCAGCAATCAAAAACAACTGGATATTGTACTCAATGAATTAACCAGTAAACGCCAGGAATTGGAGCGTTCTAACGAAAAAATGCGAACCAATACGGAAGTCCTCGAGAAAGCACTCAAAAAAAACAAGTTAAAAGAGTTGGAACTCAAAAAAACCAACCAAATGCTGGAAGCCAATGAAAAACGCTTTAAGAATATTACTCAAAATGTGCCAGGAATTATTTATCAGTTTGAACACGACCCCCAAACCAATCAAGGGCGATTTACTTATGTGTCGGATTATGTAAAAAAAGTACTGGATTATTCTGCCGAAGAATTTCTGCAATTTGATATGGAAAACTTGTATCAGGGCATTCATCCCGAAGACCGTACATCTTATTTCGAGCAGAGCCTGGCTTCTTTGCAGTCTCTGGAAGGGTTTGTATGGGAAGGCAGAATCGCTGACAAAGCCCAAAACTGGAAATGGGTCAAAATTATCTCTACTCCTCGTCAAGTGGATGATTTGATAGTATTTGACGGCATATTTCAGGATATTACCGAAAGTAAACTACAGGAAGAAGAACTCAAGCGCATGACTACCGAAATCCTCATTCGGGAAGAAGAACTACGCCAAAACTACGAGGACCTCGCCAATATGCAATTCAAAAATAATATTTCCTGAAAAAAATAAGACCTTTACCCAAGATGATTTAAGGTAAAGGTCTCAGATGTTTTTATTTTTTGGTAATGTTAAACAAGTAATGCTGTTCGTTCAAAAAGGGGCTTTGTGAGGACACAAAGCTGGGCGTTTTTTTTATTTCAGCATTACATTTTGAATACTACCTATTTTTTATAGGGTATTGGGTATTGAATTTCCCAAACCTGGAAGCTTATTCCTTACAAAGATTAATAATATTTGTATCGCTCATCTACAATATTGGCTGCTTTTCTCAAAGCCTGATCTATCAAATATTGTACTCTTTGGCTGTTATTTTGTACCAATTGATCTTTATATTGGCTGTAATCTGCAATTTTGGGGGCAGGAGTTGTACTAAGCACTTCTACAATGATGACTCCCGATTCATCCTGAATAGCCTGTGTTCTTTTGCCTTTTTGCAAACCGAATGCTTGCCCGATTGCTTTGGGGCTAAACCCTGCATTTTGCAATACGGCTGAATTAAGCAACAGGTCATTGGCTGTACCTACCAGGGCGGAGGTTCCATACGCTTTGGCCATTTCCTCGAGGGTTTTGGCTTTGAGGTTAAGCTTGGAGATGATTTCTTTAGCCTTGATATCAGTAAGTACTTCCTGCTCCAGTTCTGTGCGGAATATTTCCACAGAGGATTCGTCTTTTTTGGTTTTGGCGGTCAGGGTAGCAATGATGTATTTATTTTGGTCGGCAATTTCAAACACATCAGAGACCTGATTGAGACTTGCATCATTAAATGCCCAACGAATCACTTCACGCGCTCCGGTAATATTACCAATATTGGAGGCGGTAGTGGGTAATTTTTCTGCTTTTTCTAAAATTAAACGAGGATTTTTGGCTATTTCAGCACGAAGATCGTCAGCGTTTTCAGATTTGCTTCTCAGTTCTTCGGCTTTGAGTAGTACACCGTCGCGGGTTTCTTCGCTGGGGTCAAGCGTTCGGGTGATTGTAGCGATTTTGTAAGTATTTTTGGTTTTGGCGGCAGTAATATCCAGGATGTGATAGCCAAATTTGGTTTCTACCAGATTGGGAACCAAACCAGTGCCTTCTTGAGAAAAGGCTGCTTTTTCAAAAGGAGCTACCATTTGACCATTGTTGGCAAAAAAGCCCAGGTCTCCTCCTTTTTGTGCTGTACCATCGGTACCGTATTTTCTGGCCATTTCTGCAAAATCAGCTCCATCTTTGATTTGCTGAAGTATATCATTGGCTTTTTTACGGGCTTCGGCTTTTACTTCTTCGGAAGCCGTTTCGTCAGCCTGGAAAAGGATATGTCGTGCTCTTACGTAGGCAAGGCTATCCTCTTTGATGTCAATGACTTTAAAGATTTTATAGGCGTTGTTGTCGGGATATGGTCCGTAAACCTTAGCTTTTTCAAGAGTTGGGTGTTTATCAAACAGGATGGTAGGTACTTGCCCAACAGGCTGAAACTGTACCGGTTCGGGGGTATCTGAGTTCAGGCTGGCAAAACTTGAATCATTGGGAGCTTTTTTAAAGTCTTGAGCCAATTGTTTGAGGTCTTGCTGAAAGCTCAGGCTATCCTGTTTGGAAGGAAAAACATCAAAAACGATATATTCTAAGCTTCGGGTTTCTTCGGCTTTGTATTTGTCTTTGTTTTCTTTTAGCTTTTTATTCAGCAAATCATCCGTGATTTTGGATTTGTACAAAGAGTCTACCAAAGAAGTATAAGGTACATACAAGTATTTGACATTTACCTTAGCGGTTTGGCTTTGATACTGTCTTTCGGCTTCGGCCTCGGTCACATAAGAAGACAGTCTGAGCAAATCTACATATTTGGATCGAAGTCTTTCTTTGTAGAGTTCTTTTTCAAAATTTTCCCATTGTTGTCTCTGTTGGGGAGGCATCTGGTCATATTGTTTTAGGTAGCGAATTACCAGTTCTTTATCAAATTGGTTGGTTTGTTGGTTGGTAAATTGCTGTCGGATCCAGGGATGAATAAAGAGGGAATCACCTTGTACCATATCCTGAAGCTCTTTATCGCTTACGGCTAGGGCAAGCTCTTTATAGAAGTCGGTATAGGCATATTTAAATACAAGATTGCTCCAGGCTTGTTCACGAAAGCTTTGTCTCAATTGATCATCTATAGAGGCTTGCTGGTTGCCCAGGCGATAATTGTATTCAATTTCATTTACCTGATTTTCAAATTCTTCTCTGGGGATTTTGATCCCGTTGATAGAACCAACAAAAAGTTGTTGTTGCCCACCGGCACCACCGGGAATAATCAAATCTGCGGCGATAAAAGCCAAGATTGAAACGGCTATAAAGAAGATTGCTATTCCGGAATAATTCCTAATTGTTTTAATAACTGCCATAGAAATAGTACATTTTTAAAATAGTTCTGCAAATATACAAATTCAAGCTCAATACACAAGTGTACAAGGGTTTATAAAAAAACTGAGGCAATTTATTTTTAGGAATTTGGGGGTTCGTCGTTTAGTTGATCCTGATATTCTTTGTTGATTTGAAGCTTGACGGTATCGATGCGGGAATATTGTATATTGAGTATAGTAAAGGTAAAAGGGGGATGAACAATCACATCATTCATTTTGGGGATATTTTCGGTAATACTCAGGATAAAGCCACCGAGGGTATCATAATCTCCCTGGGGCAAGTTCCAGCCATATTTTTCGTTGAGGTCATCAATTTCGTGGCGGGCACTGAGGATATAATTATAGGGATCGATCTGGTGCTCGACCCAATCTTCCTGATCGTATTCATCCTGGATTTCGCCGAAGATTTCTTCTACTACATCTTCCAGCGTAACAATACCCGAGGTACCTCCGAATTCATCCACGACCAATGCAATGCTTTTGTGTTCGCTGATAAATCGGATCAGGAGTTCTTGTGCTTGTGTAGTTTCGGGTAAGATGATAATATTAGTCAGTATCGAGGCAATATCCTGGGGTTTTTTGAATAATTCCAGGGAGTGACAATATCCGACGATATCATCTATATTATTTTTATAGACCAGGATTTTGGAATGCCCACTTTCTACAAAAGCTTTGCGAAGCTTCTCAATGCTGTCGTGGATTTCCACGGCTTCGATCTCTGTCCTTGGAATCATACAGTCTCTGACTTTTACTTCTTTAAAGGAGATGGCTCTGTTAAAGATTTTAGGATCAATTTGTGGGCTTTCGGTTTCGCTTTCGGTTTTGGTGTTGTTGATGATGTAGTTGTTCAAATCTACCAATCCAAAAACAGGTTCATCTTCGGAGTAATTTAGTTTGAATAAATGAACGATCAAAAATTTAGAAAACAACACAATCATATAAACCGGCCAATAAAGCACGTGATAGACCACCCAGATAGGAATGGCAAGTATCTCGAGGATACGGTCAGGATTCATCATAAAGGTAGTTTTGGGCAAAAACTCCGCTGTGATCAGCACCAAGAGGGTAGAAACGACTGCAATGCCCAGTTCTTGGGTAATTCCTAAGGGGAGATATCGACTTGCATAGGGGCTCAGTAGGCTTGCCATAAAATATCCATATAAGACAAGTATGATGGTATTGCCAATCAACAAGATCGAGATAAAAATAGAAGGTTTTTTGAGTAGATGAGAAATAATAATACCAGACCAAACACCTTGTTTTTTTTGAAGCTCAAAATAAAGTTTATTCGCTGATACAAAAGCGATCTCAGTTCCTGAAAAAAAAGCCCAAAGTAATAATAAAATTACGATATGGAATATCTCATATAAATTCATGACTGTTTAGACCTTTTGGTTTGTGGTGGTGTTTTGTATTTTCCAGGGCTTTGATCTCGATATTTCTTCAGCTTTACCCCAATGAGGCAGTCTTCTAAAAGTATATATATCAGATGGTTTCATTATTCTTTCAAGGTGAATTTGCCGGTTGGTTGTTTGATGGTATAGGTTGAGAAATCTTGGTTGGCGGTCATACCTTTTCCCTTTAAAATTTCGGTTTCTGTGGTAATGATGACGTGTGCGTCCGTAAAGATTTGATGGTTGGAGGGTGTCCAGTTAAGCTCTTCGGTATTTAGTTGTTGTTTTTCTTGGGTATTTTTGACAACTACATTTCCAAAAGCGGTGTATTTATTTTCTTGATTGAGCTTACGGGCTTTATCGGCTTTGAGTTGGGTGTATCGTTTTCCTTGTGCGTTGTAAAAATCGAGCGTTATGCCATTGGGATAGGTTTCATCTCCGTTTTTGTATTCCAGTCGGAGAGGGGCGTGCATTTCGGTTTTTACTTTTCCCGAATCGGTATAAATCATGTGGATATCAAAGGTTTTTAGCGTAGGCCCTTCCAGGGGTTTGATTACGGCAGGGTTGAGGGTGTTGGTTTCGCAGGCAAAAAAGCAAGCCAGCATGAGAAAAGATAAAAAGAAGAAGAGTGAAAATCCAAATCGTTTTTCACTTGTAGTACAAGTTTTGGGATTTAAATCTCTACTCTTCTTCATGTTTGGGTATAATTTAAGGATTTACAAAGCAGGAATAGTCACGGTTTCACCGATAAAACACCCTACGGATACTTGTTTGCCTCCCATACTGTATGTAAAAATGTCTGTTTTGGTAGGAAAATAAGATTGAGCTTGAGCAGCTTTGGCACTGTTACCGGCTCTGACATACATATTGTACGCAGCGATGGCAAAAGCCTTTTTGGTACAAGTATTTTCTTTTTGTGTAGCATCATCGGGATTGAGTGTGATGCCGGGGCAGCCGCTACTCAGGTACATATCGCCGATGGCTGTATAGGCTTCATAAGCTTTGGTACCATCGATAGAGACAGCCTGCATAAAGTCGGCTTTGGCACCGCCTTTGTTGCCTTGTTGGCTTTTGATGCGAGCTTTGGTCATAAATACTTCGGCTCTATCAGAAGCAGATTCAGCCAAAGGAGCGGCTTTATCCAGGTATTCAAGTGCTTTGTTCAGGTCTTTTTTGCTGATATAGGCACGGATCAGGAAGTTATAACGGCCAAAGGTAGGAGCTTTGAGAGCCAGTTTTTCGCTGAATTCAAAGAATCTAGGGTCTTCGGTACACTCGGCTTTGAGCATATTACCTACGAGGTTCTCGAGTTCCTTGATATAAATTTCATTCAAAGGATCAATTTTTTCAAACTCAGGGATCATTTTATTTTTGATAAATGCACAGTCAATGGTGACCAAAGTTTTGTATTGAGCATCTACATAATCCAGGGTTTGTTCCCATTCTTCTTGATTTTCTCCTTTCTCGAGGTTTTTCTCAATAATACCTGTCAATTTCTCGTGGATTTCAACCACTTTATTTTCGTCAACGCCTTTCAGTTTATTATTTTTCATGATACCCACCAGCCACATATAACTTTGGATATTACGGGCAAAAGTTTTTTCGGCATTGAGTTCTATGATTCTGGCGTAAAGGTCATAGAGGGCTGTAATTTTGTCGGGTCTTTGCCCCCAATAAGAGGCTGCATAATTCCCTTTGAGGTTTAATACATCTGCTTCCTCGCCAAAATATTTGACACGCAGATCGAACATTTCCAGGGCTTTATCCTGATAATTTTTTTTCAGGGTTTCATCTTTTTCATCAGCTAATAAACCGTTGTAAACACGCACTGCCTTCTGATACAGCGATTTATTCAGATTTGGCGTATTTTGTAGCAACCAGTTTAGAGGTTCAAGCGAGCCTTTAAAATTTTTTGAACGGACATCATCAGAGAAGATTGTATAGGTTTCTTTGGCTCTTTGGGGGTCATTTCCCCATTCCCAGACACCACCTTCACCATCATCCTCCCCGTTTTGGGCGCAAAGGCAACCTACACTAAACACTAGCAACAGAGCGAGTAATAACTTATTCTTCATAATACAGTACATTTTTTAAGGAAAAACCATTTGTGTTGTAATGAATCTACCGAATTTTAACAGTATATACAAATTAAAATATAAACGTTAAAACTTTTGTGCAAATATATAAATTTTAATTAATCGTACTTACGTTTAATAAACCAAGTATCATTTATAGTAACGCCCAAATAAAATTTAATATATTTTTCTCTCACCAAATTATTCTCTAAGGTGCCACGCTGTCCGGCGGCCATCGAGAAGTTCAATAAGGTACTACTTTTACCAAAGGGTACCGAAAATCCAGCACTGACGGACATATCGTCTATTCTTTGGCCTTCAAAAATAAGTGGGCTTTGGGTATAATTAAACCCGACACGGTAGGCTGTTCTTCGCCAGAACCCTCTTCTGACAGAGGCAAAATCAGGAATATATTGAATTCCAAATGCCATAGACATATTTTTATCCAATGAATCCGTATTGGCTTCAAAATCCTGAAAGTCAGCCCAATCTTGCAAATTAAAATCAGCAGAAACCACCCATTGAGAGATAGCACTTCGGGGATCTATTTTTTCAAAACTAATTCCTAAACCCAATCGGCTGGGCATCGTAACTTTCCCGGATTCATTATCCTGAATGGTATCTTGCCTTCCTGGGATCAGCGCATCATTACTTCGCTGATCTACCGAAACAAAACGCTTGGCACTCAAGTCTTTACCGATGCTATATACGGCTCCTAGGTGAAGTCGTGTATTTTTGCCCAAACGATAAGTATAGGCGAGCCCTGGCTCAAAAGTAATATCCGAGAAGGTAGTGCGTTGGAAAAAAGCGATTTCTAGGGGAAATTCATTTGAGTTTACGAGCAACTGAGTGATGTTTTCGTCTATGAGCGATCCGAATACATAGTGTGCTTTTACGCCCACGGCAAGTCTATGATCAAGGGTATCAGGGCGAAAATTTTTCTTCCCTAATAAGTCCCAACCAAACCCTACAAAGGCAGACGTAAGTCCGCCGCGCCCTCGGAATAAGATATCGGCATAATATTCTCCGGTAGGAAGCCCCCCGAAAGTGGTATTAGTCACGCGCTGTCTGAAATTATTTTCATAACTTACACTACTAAAAGGATTGATTCCTATGGCACCAGATATTTTAGGAGCTATGGGGAAAGCAAGCCCGATATGCCCTACACTTGCCCCAAAATCATTTTGAGAGGCATTTCCCTGCTCAATTGCTTTGAGCTGCCCTACCACCCCTACATCGAGAATCGTACGTCGATTACGAGCCAAGAGCGCGGGATTGATGTTATTCATCAAAAAAGGCAGCGAATAGCTAATCCCTGTGCCTCCCATACCTGCCTGATGGCTGTAAGCGGGGCTAAGAATATCTCCTAATGCAACTTGTGAGTAGGGTGAGTTACCCAGGTCTTGGGCATAAGAAAATGAGGTAGATAATAAAGTCAGTATGAATAGTAAGCTTCTAAACACTTTTACCAACATGATATTGCAGTATTCCATTAAGACCAATCAGTGTTAAATTTTGATTTACAAATATCTGTTCTTTTATTTTAGTTTCAAAGTAAAGCGCATCACCACCAGTTAGAATTGTCACAAAATTTCCAACTTTCTGATGATAATAACGAATTGCTCCTTCTATCTCGTGTACAATTCCGTATACTACTCCACTCTGCATGGCTCCCCGGGTAGACTTCCCGGTGTAGGGCAGTTCTTCTTCGGGGTTGATTTGGACGAGGGGCAAATTTGCTGTGAATTCGTGCATAGCCCGAAAACGTATCTGTAAACCAGGAGCAATATTCCCTCCCCAGAAGTAAGATTCTTGATCTATAAAATCATAAGTAATACACGTACCCAAGTCAATTACGAGGCAAGCCTGACCTGGAAATAAAGCTTGAGCACCTGCAATGGCTGCCAAACGATCCACCCCCAATGTATGAGGAGTCTGGTATAAGCTTTGGAAAGGCATCTCCATTCCTGATTCCAAAACAATTAATTGTGAAATTCGTTCTATTTCAGATTTTATAGTGTCTACATCCTTCCTCACGGAAGAAAGAATGGTATAGGTTGCCTGCTGCCTAAGCAGCCATTCTGCAAACTCTCCTTCGGGCAAAGTACTGTAAATTTCAATCATCTCATTTCCTTGAAAAAGTGCGGCTTTCAGGCGGCTATTTCCGATATCTATAGCTAAATTCATGTCTTTGTTCAATAAATTAAATAATTATTCCTATATTTTTGCGGATACGATCAAGTAGGATTTTAAAATAAATTTATGACAATGAAAAATCTTTTAAAAACTTTCGAGAGCAAAAAACCTGAAATAATTTTTGAATGGAAAGACCCTGAAACCGACGCAGAGGGTTGGGTTGTGATCAATTCATTGAGAAACGGAGCTGCCGGAGGAGGCACAAGGATGCGTATTGGCTTGGATAAAAAAGAGGTTGAGGCTTTGGCCAAAACCATGGAAGTAAAATTTACGGTTTCCGGTCCTGAGATCGGTGGGGCTAAGTCAGGTATCAACTTTAATCCTCTTGATCCTCGAAAGCGAGGAGTCCTGGAGCGTTGGTATAAGGCGGTATATCCTTTGCTTAAAAATTATTATGGTACCGGAGGGGATTTGAACGTAGACGAAATCCATGAAGTAATCCCCATAACGGAAAATTACGGACTCTGGCATCCGCAAGAGGGTGTAGTGACGGGGCATTACAATGCCAGTCGTCCGGACAAGATCAAAAAAATCGGGCAGCTTCGCCAGGGAGTGTCCAAAATCATAGAAGACCCTGAGTATACTCCTACCACCATTTCGCAAAAATTTACGGTGGCGGATATGATCACAGGGTTTGGGGTAGCGGAGTCAATCAGGCATTATTATCGTTTGTGGGGAGGTGATTTGGAAGGCAAAAGGGTCATTGTACAGGGCTGGGGCAATGTCGGGGCTACTTCGGCTTTGTATTTGGCTAAAGAAGGAGCTAGAATTGTTGGTATATTGGATAAAGAAAACGGACTGATTGTCCCTGATGGCTTGGATTTGGAAGCCACCAAAAAGCTTTTTGCGGAAAGAAAAGGCAATACCTTGGTTGCAGAGCAATTAATTCCTTTTGAAGAAGCCAATAAAAAGATATGGAGTATGGGTGCTGAAATTTTTATCCCAGCTGCCGCCTCACGCCTGGTAAGTCGGGATCAGGTCACTCAATTGATCAGCCATGGGCTAGAGGTCATTTCCTGCGGTGCTAATGTGCCTTTTGCCGACGAAGAAATTTTTTATGGGCCGATTACTGAGTTTGTAGATACACAAATTTCTCTAATTCCGGATTTTGTAGCCAATTGTGGGATGGCCAGAGCCTTTGCTTATTTTATGTCGGGAGATGTATTGATGACAGATGATGCCATTTTTACGGATATTTCTCATACCATTGATCGAGCTTTGACAGAGATTCATCAGATAAATCCGGCTAAAAAAAATATTGCTGCGGCTGCTTTTGAAATAGCTTTAAAAAAATTGGTCTAAGCCGATTAGACCGGGGCTAATTCCAGGCATACAGCTTTGCCAAACTTGGGGATAAGCGTGTGTTGGGGTTTGAAAATCAATGAATCTATGCTATTTTAAGTGGAAAATTAATACATTTGTTTTTGATACTGTAAAAATATTATTCACCATACCAAAATAGTCAGTTCAATGGATAAAGTTATAGAATCGAAGCATATCGCATTCTATAAGACATCGGAGTCTCAGTTGGATTATGTGGTAGCCCTCGAGCAGGAAGAACATAACCAGGAATTCATTTTTCCTTATTCCAAACAAAAACACCGTAGCATTCTCCAAGACCCAGACATTCTTCACTTACTTGTCAAAGAAAAGCTGAATCATGAGATCATCGGTTTTATCATTCTGGCAGGTTTGGAAAGTCAGCATCTTTCTTTGGAATTTAGAAGAATTGTAATCAATACACAAGGGAGGGGTTTCGGCAGAGCCAGTCTACAGTTGGTCAAAAGGTTTTGTTTTAAGGAGTTGGGCTTTCATCGTCTTTGGTTGGATGTGTTCGAACACAATGAAAGGGCTATTTATCTCTATAAATCTGAAGGTTTTCGGGAAGAAGGTATGCTCCGTGAATCTGTGAAAACCCATCGCGGATTCCGGTCTTTGAAAGTGCTTTCTATTTTAGAGAATGAATATCATTTTTAAGAAGTTGTTGGGGATTTTCAAAATTAGAGAATCGGGTCTATTTTTGAGTTGACCAAAACCAAAAATAATGACTACACAATTTGAAAAACTGTCCGATTCTCAATGGGATGCAATATCGTTTCTTTTTCCAACAAGA
>JANRIC010000098.1:0-56101 GCA_033765345.1 Microscillaceae bacterium | reverse complement strand
TATCAAGGCATTTGCATCAAAATATATTTCAAAAACCATGGTTTCTGAGATTACATATAATCCTTGATACAATAAAAATCCAGCATTGGTATAACCAGAGAATATATTCACATCTTGGAAGTAATATTCTTTAGTGTTTTTTCTCATTAATGCAGCAAGATTATCTTCTTGGATAGTTTTACTTTTGTTTCTGACCAAAATCTTACAGAATATACCATTGCCTAAGTTTATATATAACTTTCCTCCGGTAGATTGTTTGATTTCGCCTCTGCCAAGGGCTTGGCTTAATGAAAAAATTACAGGTGCAAGCAAATCTTCGTTGTTTACTTGGTCAGTGATTGAGGCTAATTTCGGATGATCCTCGCTGGGCATCCTTGAATTACTTGTATTTATGGTTTCAAAAGTCAAAGGCTTGTTAATTGGATTTTCCAGGAATGACTTTAAGTTAGAAATGGCTTTATCAATTTCATAATCTGATTGATAATAATTCTCCCCAAAACACTCATAAAACAAATCCGGGATTTTGAAGTGTAAATTGTTGTGTTTTATTACTGTCAATATACTTTCATAAGCCTTATATTCGGCATCATAATCGAATTGAGTATTATCAGAAATCAGTTTATCTGTTTCAACTTGTAATGCTTTTTTCTCTAGTTCCAGCTTCTCTTTTTGATTTTCCAAGCTTTGAATTTCATTTTGCACCACTATACACTGTTCCTGATTATCAGAGAGTTGATTTTGTAAATCATTCTCTTTATTGTTTATTTCTACATGAATACGCTTATTAGCTTCTTCCAGCTCGATGATTCTACTTTTATAAGGTTCTTTATCTTTAAACTCCAATATCTTTTCTTTTTCTAATTGATTGGCTTGGATTACGGATTGTTTTTCGTGTATATAATCAAGTATGTTTTCAATATTATTCTTTGTTTCTTTAATAAGTCCCTCAATCTCTTGTAGCATACTCTGATTATCAGTTAACTTGATACCGATATTTTTAATCTTACTATCAAGATCGGTCATTTTTTGTCGGTTTCCCACTAGCTTTTGTTTTTTATATTCTTCTGGATTTCCGAGGTAATTCAAATTTTTACTCATCCACTTTTCTAAGCTGGAGTCCACTTCGTTTTTTAAACGGTAGTCAGAATATTTTTCTACTCCCAACAAATTTTCAATTGAGGCATATAATTCGTTGATATTTTTAAAAGATTTGCCTATTAAAGGAAGTAACTTTTTTCTTTTTCCCAAATGCTGTGCTTCTTTTTCATTATCTCGTCTAGCATATCGGGTATCTATTTCAGGAAATATCGTATCAATAGTTTTATTAGTAAATAAATAATATCCAACCTGAAATTTATCCTGAATTAATGAAATAATCTTATCCACATCAAATGATATTTCCTGATCGGAATAGTGAAAAAATGGATGACATTTCAGATAAAAATCATCAATAGAGTATTTTCTTAATTCATCAATCAGGTATTTTTTGATATCGAGAAATGAAATAATGCCCATCGTATTATTCAATTTGAAGTTAATTGGGGTTTCTAAAAATGCACATAAACTACACCAAATTTTCAGGAATTTAAAAAAAAAGCCGGGTGTTAGACCGGCTTGTTAAATATTGATTTTTTTCGGGGTTTAGGATTGACTCTTCTTTTTTCCGTTTTTTTCGGGCTCTAAGGCTACCACATAATAATTGCCACTGGCACTTTTGGTTGTAGTGATTTTTTCAGGAAGGTTTTCCTTAATTTGCTTTATGATCTCGTCATAAGCATCTTGTGCTTTTTTACTCACTATTTTTAAGTTTTATTAAATTTTAAACGAAATTTTTGTTCAAGGTAAAAACTAGTACGTAATATATCAAGCTTTAGTTCATTTTTTTTTCGTTATAGAGTAAAGTTTTGTATCTAAACACAAATGGAGCAACCAGCGTAAGTAAAGTTTCAATAAATTTACTTGATGAAGATATATATTTACTTTTTATAATAATTTTAGAGTTATAATCAATATTCAGTATCCCCACACATTTGTATTCTTTTTCTTTATATTTGATGGGAAAAGAGGCAAAACTTCTGATCTCTTTGCCTTCACCTTCATTAAAATACCGATCTATTTCCGATCTTAGTTCTGCACTTAAATCTTTACATTCAGCTTTGATATATTTGGTATTACTGTGAATGCTGGCATTTCCAAAAAATGCTGAAGGTGCTCCGGGAAGGGCTAAAACGATTTCTTCATCTCTATAAATTGTTTTTGAATACATGTTGGGAACAGGTAGTACAAACTCAATGTATTGCGGAGAATTTTCAGGAGTCATGCAACAAAGTTCTGGAGTAAGCCACAGAAAACCTTCAAATACTTCCGTTTTTTTATTGTCTGTAAATCTTAATTTTTCATTAAAACCCTGAATAACTTCAATGGCTTCTGTGTATTGATAGTACAACATTAAGTTTGCACGATAAATCTCATTCTTTCTTTTTCTACCTATACTTTTAAGAAAATCCATAATTTGTAAGGAAGCATTTCTGATTCTTTCGGACAAATCTTCTTTACTCAACTCTGAAATACCTTTTTCATCCGGATATAAAGCCTGGGTAATCCTTTGGGTATATGTTTCGTAAGGGAGATATTTTCCAATTTGAATACTTGGATTCTCAGTACTTTTTTTGTCGCCAATTCTACTGACGCTTATTTTGATATAGAGATTAAAAAATGAGACCGCCGCTAGTGGAAGCAGGTTTATCCAAAAAGGTATCAAACTCCAGTTATTCTTATTGATGAATGCAAAGAAAAAAACCGTACCCAACTGATACGCCCATACAAGCCAATCTAAAAAGACAAGTGCTAACTTACGGTTTTTAAAAAACGAAATTATGCTATCAAACATCTGATTATTAGCGGTTTAAATTCTGGTTAAGAATATGTATTGAATCCTATTGA
Source organism: Microscillaceae bacterium (assembly GCA_033765345.1). Taxonomy (GTDB): domain Bacteria; phylum Bacteroidota; class Bacteroidia; order Cytophagales; family Microscillaceae; genus JANRIC01. The sequence goes on along the minus strand of JANRIC010000098.1, from coordinate 53,158 downwards.
GCCGATTTATGAATACCTATCGCTGGTTTTTGTATTCCAAAGCACAATATAACTTTAAAGTGACAACAAACAAATTCTTTGCACCAAATTTTGAGCTTTTTATCCAAAAAATCTATTGCTTTCTGCCCCAAAACTTCCCGCATTCATCCATCTTTCCTAAGAACAAGGAAATCAACGGCCGATTTTGGTCTCCAACAATTGGGACGTGGAAATCAGCGACCGATCTTGTAGCTACCGCCCCTCCACCACCGAGATCTCCTCTTCCGTCAAGCCATACAATTCGTACACCAGACGGTCGATCTCTTGCTCCAACTCGCTGGTGTCGGCATAGGGGTCAGACTTTTTGAGGCTGAGGATTTGGGTGACTAATTGCTCGATTTCTGATTTAGTAGCAATTTCAGGGATTTGGATAGGTAATTTACTGATGTACATAGGTTTGTATTCAAAATATCCACCTCTTTTAGTAGAAGATGTATATTGAATAATAAAATCTATGGTTTTGGAATTTAACAAAGCAAGTAGAAATAAATCCTTTAAAGAAATTATTGTAGTTTTATCGTTGGAATACGCACCACTGTAATCCATAGAATAATTCGCAGTGTTTGCAATAGCTGGAATAATTATCTTCTCCTTCTCAAATTCTTCATAATAATCGACAGCATCCTGAAGCTCGTACCATTTATAGCTTCCTGGTTTGCGTCCTGCCCAGGTTTTTCCTTGCCAATCACTAGGACGAGGAGTAAGGCTTTCCTTGTATTGCTCTAAATGTTGGAGAATTGCTGGATATTTCTCTATTTCAATCCCACGTCGGGCAAAAATCAGATATTTATTATTCTTTGGAACCTGATACCTTTTAATATCCTTCCCAGCCAAAAAAGGTTTAATCACTTCGGCACTTTTGGGGTCTTCGGCGATTAAGCGGTCTTTGGTTTCCTGATCAATGACAAAGGCTTCGTTGAGTCCTGTTTTAATTCCATAAAATATCTTTCCTTGCACATATTCACCGAGCGGAATTCCTTTGCTTTTTAGCTTAATAAGCAGGTTTTGTACTCCTTCATCACTTAATGACCACCCTCCGGGGCTAAGTTTTATAGGGTCACTTTCAAAAGCAACTGTGTTCAAATGTTCTGTCAAAGAATCAAAATCTAGGTTATCTATTACAGCAGCTTTGAAGTTGCCTTGGGTAGGAGATTTTTGCAGGGATAAAATACAGGGATAGGTAGTAGCTTCTTCAAAAACGGGCAAATCTCCAAAATCAATGATCTCCAGGAGTTGAAATTGTAAAAGCCACTTTCGCAAAGCCAATCCGAAATTAGCCCGCATAAATTTATTGGCAATGATCAAGGTGAATTTACCCTGATTTCTAAGCAATTTTATTCCCAATTCCACAAAATATACCAGCAAATCGGCTGTTCCGGCGAAGGTTTCAAAGTTGTTTTGCAAATAGGGTTTAATCTCTTTAATCTCCTCCTGCCTGATATACGGCGGATTCCCCATCACCACATCAAAGCCCATGAACTGTCCTTCCTCATTGAGTACTTCGGGGAATTCGAATCGCCATTCGAAGGCATTTTGGTAGATGCGGTTGTTTTTGATTTCCTCGATTTCGGCGGAGAGTTTGTTGATTTCCTGCTCGAGTTTATCTTTTTGGGTGTTACGTTCTTTTTGTTCCTTTTCGCTGAGTCCGAAAAGCTGGGTTTGGTTCAGGAGGTTGTAGAGTTCGCCGCCCAGTTTGCTGAGGCGTTTGACTTTGGGGTCGTTGCGGGCGATTTCGCTGCGGAAGTCGTTTTTGATGGTGTCAATAATTTTGAGAAAACCTTGTTTTTCTTCCGGGTTGGTGGCGCGCTTGTAGTCTTGCACAAAGCCCCGGTACTGGTGGATGTTGTATTTGATGCTTTTGAGGGCTTTGGAAAGGTCGGCATCCAGCGCAAAGCGACTGATGAGTGAGTTGCCTTGCTTGATATTGATATCGAGGTTGGGCAGGGTTTCTAGCTCGTGAAAATTGCTTTCGGGGGTGTAGTAGGCATTTTTGAGCAGTTCTATCCAGAGGCGCAGTCGGCATATCTTGACGGAGTTCGGGTTGATGTCTACCCCAAAGAGGCAGTTCTCGATGATATGTCGTTTTTCATGGAAGAGGGTCTCTTGCAAGCGTTGGACATCCCGGCCGATGTTGCGGATATAGCCGCCCGTGAGTGTGGAATTGACATAGGCTTTATACTCAAAGAGGCTGGCATCATCGCTGTGGACTACAGAAAGTTCGTCGTTTTCTACCTTGATTTCGTAATCCCGCAGCCTACGGCCTTCTTTGTCGCAGAGGATGCCGAGTTCGGATTTGAGTGCCAGTATTTCATTGAGTGCCGACACCAAGAAGTGCCCCGAGCCTACGGCAGGGTCGCAGATGGTGAGCGAATTGATGAGCTGGTTGGCTTCTGCCAGGGAGATTTCACGCCCGATGAGGTTGTAGAGGTCATCCAATGAATCCAGTCGGGTTTGGGGCAGTTGCTCCCGGCATTTCTCCAATACAGCTCTGCGGATCGTCTCCCGGGACATATACATCGTGATAAAGCCGGGCGTGTAGAAAGAGCCGTCTTTGTAGCCGTTGATCTTCTCGAAGATCAGCCCAAGTACGGAGGCATTGATCAGGCGTTTGTTTTGCTCCTGGATTTCGTCGGCACCTTCGGCCGAGAAGTCATAAGCATCCAGAAAATCAAAGAGATAATACAAGGGTTGGGATTCTCCCTGAATTCTTTGCCCTTTGTCGTCTTTGAGCACGGTTTTGGGGAAATAAGGCAGCTTTACATTGTCGTCTAGGGCATTGATAGAGTCGGTATCTTGCTCCAGTTGGTTCATTTCAAAAAGCGAGGAATTGAGATAGGGAATCAGGTAGTATTTTTCCCGGACGTGTGCCGGGCGGTTTTCGGGGCGGATGGCGAGTACATCAAAAAAAAGCGTATAAAGTTCGTCAAAATCATTGATTGTAGCCCGGTTCAGGAATTTATAGTGATCGTCCTGGAGGTGAAAATTATAGAGTTGCCCTTCGAGGAGTTTTAAAAAGAGTATGCGGTTGATCCAGGTGATGACTAGCTCCAGGCTTATGCTAAAAAGTTGGTCTTCATATTGGTCGCCATAGTTTGAGAGATTAGGGATACGAGTCAGGCGGCGGCTACGGTCTAGGCGGTGCATGGCATTCTCAATCAAAGAGCCAGGGTATCGGTCTTTTTCCTTGCGGCGGATGAGTTTTTTGCCGCCTTCTTTGACTTCTTCCAGCCCGATGATGTGCAGGAGTTCTTCATAAAAGCCTCGGTCGAGTTGGTTGCTGTCATAGCTAAAGGCTTTGAGGAGGTGATCGGGTGATAGGAGTTTGTAAAGTGAGGTGAGTTTGACTTCATCGCTTCTTTGGGGGCTGCTGAGGGCAGTTTGGTAGCTCCGAAAGTCAAAATAAGCGAATTCTAGTGAGCTGTCAGATTGAGCCAGGTACTGAGCGGCAATTTCTTTATAAAAGAAGTCGGTAGTTTTGGAAGATTTTTTTCCGGCAGCCCAGTCTTTATATTCTTTGAGCAGGGTGGCATTGCGGTAGAAAATGCGGTCGAAATCTGCCGCATCAAAGATATACCATTCGTAGATATTGGTGATGGCGAGGTGCTTGAGGTCACCATTGTTGTATTCGCTGCGTTCGTTGAGGTAATACAGTATGAGCTCGTGAAATGCTTTGGTATTCAGGTCTTTGGGTTTGACCATTTCGCTGCTGTTGCTGGGTCTTTTGACTTCTATCAGCACACCTACGGAGCTTTTGCTATTGGTTTCGGTATGGATCACAAGGTCGGCGCGCCCCTTTGTATTGATTTCGTGTTTGTCCTTGTAAAAAGTATCTTTGAGAAAGTCAGCCAGGAGGTTTTTGAGGTGTTCTTCGCTTTCGTTTTCATTGATTTTATGGAGCAGGGTTTGGAGTTGAAGCTTAAAACGGTCAAAATCCTTCCGGGTGATTTTACGCTTTTGAAAGGACTTGTTGAGGGCTTTTTGGGGCAATAAAGCTGTAGCTTGTAGCATGGATTCTCAGATCAAATTTATTGCAATATGCTTAGATTCAAATATAGAAGAATTATAGAAATCCACAGAAGATTTTTGAAAAATTAATGCTCAAAAAAAAACAAGGGCAAAATCCCGGGCGGGATTCTATGCCCTTGTTATCCTTCAACCAGCTATGTAGTGGAGGCAAGGTAGGAATATTTTTTTAGAATGCAAATGAGCGTGATGATTTTTTGAAAGAATTGGTCAAAAATGAATGATTTGACATTATTATCTATCAATATCAATCAAAATCCAACAACTTTTTCTGAAATTCTTCCTTTACGGAATCCTCAAAACTATCCAGGTAGTTTTCGGTAGTTCGGAGGTCTTTATGTCCCAGGCTTTCGCTGATAAACTCTATGGAGGCTCCAGAGCGTTTCAGGACGGTTGCAAAGGAATGGCGGGCGGTATAGGTCGTAAGTTTGGTCTCGATACCGAGTTTGATACCGATACGTTTCATGTATTTATTGATAGTCTTGGTAGCTTGATGAATTTTTCTGTGTTCCATCAATGGAGTATCAGCGTGTTCTAAAATGTCAAAAACAAAATTATCCGAATCCTTTGGCTGAGTTCCCCATTTTTCAATAATAGCCTTTATTTCAGGGATTAGCATAACGACAATGGGTTTAAGATTCTTTTTTGAGGTTCTTTCGGTTTTGGCACGAATAAATGTAATCTTATGGGCATCAATATTTTTGTATTGTAGTCTTGCCAGGTCTTTTACATTTGCCCCATTGCACAAATAGCTGAATAGCCAAAGATCACGCGCTTTTTCCTCAGCAGGAGTTTCTGGCATATAGTTTACAATTTGTTTGATAGTTGCTAGGGGGATTGCTTTTTTAACATTTCTTCCAGCAGGAATTTGATATTTCCTTTTGCTAAATGGGTAAATATCTCTAGCAATAATTCCTTCATCCAAAGCCTTATTAAATATTGCTCTAAGGCTTCTAAGATACATACTTATTGTGGTAATGCTCTTACCGTTTTCCAACATCCATTTTTCGTAAACACTCAACCATTCCGGTGTAATGTCAGAGAAGTTAAGTTTTTTTCGCCCATTGTTTTGAATGAATTTAGTAATGGAATTCATTGTGCATTTATAGTTTTCTGAGTTACCAATTTGTCCTTCTTCTTTCAGGTATTGAATATGATATTTTAAGTGTGATAAGACATCAGTACTCTGAGAGACAGTTTTTTTTATAAACTTTTTTTCAAAAGAAGAAAACGAAAAGGAATCAAGAGTTCGGATAACTTCCAAGGCTTTTTGTTCAATTTTATTAAAATATATCTGAAGTTCTTTGAACTGGTTTCTTGGATTTTTGGATTGAGCTTTTTTCCAATCCTCAGGAGTGAGGTGGATATTAAGTGGATAATATTTCTGTTCCCTATTATGGGTAATTCTTAGTTTGATTGCATAAGTCCCATCTTGTTTTCTAATTCTTTTGTCTTGTACTATTGCGGTCGTTACTCCAATCATAATTTCTGAATTTGATACATACCAGATACATACAATTAGGCTTAAAGTTAATAAAAAAATAATTAAAAACGGTAAAATTATTTTTGTAAATATCTGATAAACAGATATTTATGCAAACAAAAGCAAAAAAAAACAAGTAAAAAATACGCCTTACAAGCAGGGGGTCGTAGGTTCGAATCCTACAGGGTCCACTTGAATATCAAGCACTTACAAAGTATATTTTGTAAGTGCTTTTTTTATTTGCATACAATTTGCATACAAACTGCGCCAAATTTGCTTCAAAATAATAAACCCGAAAGCCTCTAGATACAGAATTCAGGTTTATGCTTGGCTTCTTGAGCAGCTTAGGGCCTTAGGCATCCGCCTAGATGTTCAGGAGAACATCTTTTTATTTGGATTGACAAGTCATCCTTCGGAAGACTTGCCACAACAGGGGGGGCTCAACCTAGATGGAGGTTTATAGATCAGATTCCAGGAGGAAAACAAGCTCTTTTAGAAGCTGCAAAAAAGAAAGGCGTGACGGACGTAAAACTACCTAAAGATTAAACTTGATGAAAGACAAGATAGAGTTTATATATTCCAGGTTTTTAGAGCTTTGGAATAAAAAATTGGAAGATAAATATTTTATCTCTGCCGTTATTAGGGAAGAGTTGATTTCTAAGGATTTTGAAATTAGATATTTAGAAAATAGAGATGTATTTAATTTCAAAATTTTACACATTGAGTTTAAAAACGATAAAAATATATATGAGATTAAACTAGAGGATGAGAAAAAATGTCCTTACAAATCTGAACTTATTTTAGAGGGTGGAAAGTGGAAAATATCTTCTTTTATTTTTATGTGCTTCATATGTTTTGGAAAGGGTGTAGATTGGAATAATGATACCTGTGAAGTTTGTGGAGGAGAGGGCTGGGGGGTTCAATAACCAATAACCTGGTGCAAGCATGAGCGTAGCGATCCTTGTGCCAAGTATTCCTGAAAGCGTCCGCTTTCTGCCGAAGGCAAAGGCCGCAGGCTGCTCAAGAAGCCAAGCATAAACCCGCAAGTCTGCATCTAGCGGCTTTCGGGTTTTTATGTAAAAATCCAGCTATTTTATAAAGAATATTTTATCTTAGGCTTTCGTGGGGAGAACGTCCCAAGCCTTCGGTTGGAATTAGCAGACTTTCCTTTTATAAAATTCTTTGAGGTGATCCTTCGGGACACCTCAAAGAACGGGGAAACTGCAAATCGTTTGAATTAAAAATTTTCCACGGTTTGCGTACTAGAAATGGAATCCCGGAGCGGCTTTTCAGACAAAAATCACTCCACCCTAATCAAGTCCCAAGCCTTTTCTACCTCCGTCACTGGGAGTTTGCAGACTTTATTTTTACAGACGTAGATGGTGGTGCGTCCTTCCCGGAGTTTGTTTTCGAGGAGGGGGAGTGTACCTTCGGTTTTGCCGCCCATAAGCAGGATATTGGGCAGGTATTTTTTGTCTAGTGCACGGCGTTTGGCGGCGAAGTCATCCCCAACGATGGCTACTTCATAGGGTTCGCTCACGAAAAAACTCATCAAAATCGCCCAATGGGAGTAGAAATAGCCATATTGTTGTACATTTTTGCTTACAGCACTGAGCATCTTCCGAGATTTCTCGATGTATGTTTCCTTGTAAAAATAATGCCCCAGGCGATACAAATTAATCGCCATCACCGAATTGCCAGAAGGGATTACGTTGTCGGGTACGTCTATACGGCGGGTGATGAGTTTGGGATCCAGGTCGGAAGTATAAAAAAACATGCCTGTTTTGGGGTCATCAAAATGTTTGAGGGTGTATTCGGTGATTTTTTGGGCTTTTTTGAGCCATTGTTCATCAAATGTAGCCTGATAGAGTGCTATCAAAGCATCGATCAGATTGGCATAATCATCCAGGAAAGCATTGATACTTGCCTTGCCGCCTTTGTAGTTGCGGTTCAGGCGGTCGCCGTCTGTGAGTTTGCTAAGGATAAAATTGGCATTTGCTACAGCTTTTTTCAGGAATTTTTCCTCGCCGAATACCCGATAGGCATCGGCATAAGCTTTGAGCATAAGGGCATTCCAGGAGGTCAGGATTTTGTCATCCAAAGGTGGTTTTACACGCTTGTTGCGGATTTGGTAGAGTTTCTGACGGGCGGCTTCGAGTTTTTTGGCAAGGGTTTCTTCTGTGACCGAGAACCGCTCCAGGATGTCCTGATGGTCGGTATTTCGGAAAATGATGTTTTTGCCTTCTTCCCAGTTGCCTTCTTCGCTGATGTTGTAATATTCTTCAAAAAGGGCTGCGTCTGCGCCAAGAGCCTGATCGATTTCGGCTTTTGACCAGACGTAGAATTTGCCTTCTTCGCCCTCGCTATCGGCATCATAAGAGGAATAAAAACCGCCTTCCGGGTTGCTTAATTCTCGCTCTACAAAAGCCAGGGTTTGATAGACGATTTCTTTGTAAAGCGGATTTTGGCTTAGTTGATAGGCTTTGGCGTAGAGACTGACGAGTTGGGCATTGTCATAGAGCATTTTCTCGAAGTGGGGTACTACCCAGTCGGGGTCGGTGGCATAACGCGCAAAACCGCCGCCGATATGGTCATAAATACCTCCGGCAGCCATATTATCGAGAGTGAGTGTAACAGCCTTGAGGGCTTCAGGGTCTTTGCTAAGGTAATAATGTACCAGCAGGTATTCATAATTGCTGGGGCTGGGGAATTTATTTTGCCCTTGGCGGCCGCCTTTTTCAGTGTCTAGCTGCGGTTTCCAGTTTTTAAAAATAGTATCCAGTTTATTTTTGCCGAATTCTGTATTTGCCCTCGAGTCGGGCAGTAAGTCCATCTCCTGAACGCCCCGAGTGAGGTTTTCGGCAAATTCAGACATTTTCTTAGGGTCTTTTTCGTAGAGGTTCTGCAACTTTTGAAGCACTTCCACCCATTGTTTTTGGGGAAGGTAAGTACCAGCGTATACCGGGCGACCGTCAGGCAATGCCACTATATTCAGCGGCCATCCACAACCATTGCTATTGACGAGTTGGCAGGCATTCATATAAATCTGGTCTACATCGGGGCGTTCTTCTCGGTCTACCTTGATAGATACAAAATGTGTATTCATCAAATTTGCTACGGCAGTATCCTGAAAAGATTCTTTCTCCATGACGTGACACCAGTGGCAGGAGGCATAACCCACACTGATGATGATGAGTTTTTTGTCGGTTTGGGCTTTATGGAGTGCAGTTTCGCCCCAAGGATACCAGTTAACGGGGTTATGGGCGTGCTGAAGAAGGTAGGGGCTAGATTCGTGGATGAGCGCATTGGTATACGGATGTTTTCCATCTTGCCGGGCTGTACAGGCAACCGTCAAGGCAAGGAAAAACATAAGCCCTTGTGATAAAGGTAGATATATTTTTTGCATAAATTTTTTGATTATGGATAAACCTATCAGGTCTTGGGAGACCTTATTAGTTTCAGGAGCAATAATGACTATTTTTTTGCTTTATTCAAAAAATATTGTACACCCAAATCGTAGCCCATCAATCCCAGCCCTATGATAGAACCTACACATTTGGCAGCCAGGTAGCTTTTATGGCGAAATTCTTCGCGGGCGTGGATATTGGAGATATGTACCTCGAGGGTAGGGGAGGTGATCCCTCCCAAAGCATCCCCCAGGGCGATAGAAGTATGTGTATAAGCCCCGGCATTCAGCACAATACCATCATACGAGAAGCCGACTTCATGGATTTTGTCGATCAGAAGACCTTCGTGATTGGATTGAAAATAATCGAGACGGATGACAGAATATTTACTTTTGAGTGATTCGTAGTATTCCTCAAAAGAAAGTTTGCCGTAGATTTCGGGTTCTCGTTTGCCCAGGAGATTGAGATTAGGCCCGTTGATGATGATGAGTTTCACGATGTAAAGTATTTTATAAATTAGATAAATGATGCTCGAACAAAAGCGATTTCAGCAATGAATTAAGCCAAGAACCTTCCAGGGCGTTTTCTTTTAAGCTTCAGGGCAAGCAACTCAGTTTTTAATCTTCTACTTGTACATCTTTCAATAACCAGGTTTGGGCTTCCTCTGCGGTAGAAAAAGTCTTTACCTCAAAACGACTCAATTTGCGTACTGCGCTTACTACGAATTCTCCTCCAATTTTAGTAAAAAGATTTTTAGAAAGGATAATGGCTACCCGAATATCTTCCTTAAAAGTTTTTTTAACCAGAGGCAACCAAGAGGCAATAAGCCAGGCTTTGGATTCCATGCTTGATTTTTGCATAGTAGCCTGATTAACGAGCAGGTATTTGATGTCTTTTTCCCGGCCGATTTCTAGGACTTTGTGAAATGTGTCACGGTATTGATTGCCTTCTATCACTCCTTTGAGCTGCAAAAATAGCATATTTTGCGAAGCATCATAAGAAATTTCTGCATATTCCTTATCATAAACAATCTCCATCATAAGTCTTAAATTGTGTGTGTGTTTATATTAATTCCATGTTTAAATTCACCAGCGCATTACACAGGGTTGTTTGAGGATAATCTTGGTTTTAAAGAGCTGAGATTGAAAAGAATGTTTGAGGAAATACGGTTTATGTTCTTGAGAACTATCAAAAACACCGCAAAAGTTATAACTTTTTTAAATATTATACAATATTTCACAAAATAAATTTCTTGACATTACTTTCTTCCAAGAAATCTATGTAGTTGGGGAAGGGTTTTATTTCAAAACTTTATCTAGATTTGCGGATGTTAAACTGAAATCTTACAACACAATGTCTCAAAAAATTGTGCAGGTAGGCGACATTTCTTGTGGAGCCGACCAATTCTTTCTCATCTCCGGTCCCTGTGTCATTGAGGATGAACTCATTATGATGAAAACCGCTGAACATCTCCGGGAAGTTTCCGAAAAACTCAAAGTTCCCATCATTTTCAAATCTTCTTATACCAAAGACAACCGAAGTTCGCTGGATTATTACCACGGGCCTGGGTTGGAAGAAGGATTAAAGATACTTGAAAAAATCAAAAAAGAATTTGGCTTTCCCTTACTTTCCGATATTCACCATCCCCACGAAGCCGCCTCGGCAGCCCAAGTATTGGATGTGCTCCAGATTCCAGCTTATTTGTGTATGCAAAGCTCGCTTGTGGTAGCCGCAGCGCATACCGGCAAAGTCGTGAATCTCAAGCACGGGCAGTTTCTCTCTCCGGAAAACATGAAACACCCCGTGCAAAAAATTGAAAGCCAGGGAAATAAAAAAATCCTCCTGACGGAAAGAGGTTATACCTTCGGCTACAACGACCTGGTTGTTGATCCTAGAAGCTTTTATCATCTCAACCAAATCGGATACCCTGTAATCTTTGACGTGACGCACTCCATCCGCAAATATGGAATCCCCAGCAAAGACACCAAAGGCGGTGCAAGGGAATACATCCCGACCTTATCCCGTGCCGGGGTAGCCTCTGGGGTAGATGGTGTATTTGTAGAAACACACCCCAAACCCGAAACGGCTCTCTGCGATGCAGCCAGTCAATTGTGCGTATTTGATCTGGAAGAGTTTTTAAAGCCTCTGCTAGAGATTTATGAGATTACCAAAAAATATTGAATGAAGGGATCGAATCTTAGGATTTAGGTGTTGAAAACTGGCAAAATCAAGCAATTGCGAAGCACCCAATCAAGACCTAATGGCTAAAACTCAATACTTCATTAAAAAGAAATTCATCGATTACTTAATAAATTACCATGGAACTATATCTTGATTCAGTAGATTTTAAAGAAATTGAGGAAGCTTTCCGATTGGGCTTTCTGGCAGGGCTGACTACTACGCCTACATTTATGCATCGCCAGGGTATTACCGATATAGATGCAGCTATCGTAAAATTGTCTAAAATGGTGCCTGTACTACAGGTAGAAGCCCTGGGCGATACCGCCGAACAAGTGCTGGATGAAGCCGAAAGAATCCTCGGTCTGGGTCTGGACAAGGATACGACTGTTTTTAAAATACCTGTTTCTCTGGAAGGAGTAAGAGCTTGTAAACTGCTCAGAGACAAAAGCCTCATGGTCAATGTGCATTTGATTTATACCCTCAATCAGGCTTATATGGCGATGGCTGCCGGGGCTACGTATGTATGTCCCTTGGTGGGTCGTTTGCAGGATCAGGGGCATGATGCCTTGGCTTTGATTCAGCAATGCACAGATGCGGTAAATTATTACGGATATGATACCAGGGTGATGTTTTCTTCGGTGCGCCATCCTGAACACGTTCGCAATGCCATTAATCTGGGTGTGCATACGATTACAGCCCCCTGGAAAGTAATCACGATGCTGACCGAAAACAACTTCACCACCCTGGGTACGGAGCAGTTTGTGGAGCACACCAAGCTCATGACTATCAGCGTAAAAGAAGTTATTTCAGAAATTAATCCTGTGGTAAATCTATCTCATACGGTTTTTGATGCCTTGTCACAGATGACGGCTTCAGGATTAGGTGCGGTGATCATTACAGATGGTCAAGGTGATTTGAAGGGTATTTTTACAGATGGTGATTTGCGTCGTAATCTAAAAGAAGAGGGTAAGGAACTGCTGGATCAAAAAATGGAAAATTTTGTATCTGATAAAATGCCGATTAGCATTTCAGCCGATGCTCGCTTGTACGAAGCCGTAAAACTTTTCAAAGAAGCTGCTGTGGATAATATCATCGTTCTAGAGAATAACAAACCAATTGGAATGATTGATATTCAGGATTTTGTAAAAATGAACCTGATCGGATAAATTTCTTTTTCATTCCGAAGGAATTGCTGTGCAGCCAAGAAGTTTTTTAAACAGATTTCTTCGGAATGATGATTTATTAATTCTCACATATTCTTTTTAAGTGATGCACAAGACTATTTTTTTTTGGATCATTTGTTTGGGTTTTTGGGCAGAACTTCCAGCCCAAGAAAACCCACAAGTAAAACCTGCCCTGGGAGGGATACTTTCAAAATTTTCTACCCTCAGAGATCTTACCATCTCTGCCGGAGGAGATGAAGTTTATTTCACCATTCAAAGCCCAACCGAAGAAGTTTCAACGATTTCATTTCTCAGAAAAAAAAACAAGCAGTGGTCTGAACCGGCTATTGCTCCTTTTTCGGGCAAATACAAAGACCTTGAGCCTTTTCTTACACCGGATGGGTTAAGGCTGTATTTTGTTTCTGATCGCCCCTTGGATATGGCTTCAGATAAACCCAAAGATTTTGATATATGGTATGTATCCAGAAAGAGTTTATTGGATTCCTGGTCGGCTCCTGTAAATCTGGGTATCCCCGTCAATACCGAATACAATGAGTTTTATCCTGCTCTTTCTGCAAATAATAATCTATATTATACCTCAGATGCACCTGGGAGCAAGGGCAAAGATGATATTTTTATGGCAAAATGGGAGAATAATCAATACATAAACCCCACTTCTTTGAGTGATTCCATTAATTCTAAAGCTTATGAATTCAATGCTTTTGTGGCTCCTGATGAGTCTTATCTGATTTATACCATCTATCAGGCAAGCGATGGGCTGGGGAGCGGGGATTTATACCTCAGTTTTAGAAATACGGATGGGAATTGGTCAAAAGCCACAAATTTAGGGGCTGTGGTTAATTCTACTAGGATGGATTATTGTCCTTTTGTGCATTCAGCCACTCAAACACTTTATTTTACAAGCAGGAGAACGGCTATAAGTACACCCAAGTTGGGTTTTGCGGGTATGGAAAAGCTTCTAAAAACTATTCAACAATACGAAAACGGTCAAAGTAGAATTTATCAAATACAGATCAAAAATTTGTTGTTGAAAAATTAAATCAAAATTTTTGTAATAATTCCTGGATTTTTTTTATTTATTTTAAGTTTTATTTTGCATTCTTGCTACAGTATTAAAAACGATACTTTATAGGATATTTAGATAATATGATGAAGCACATACTCGTTACAGGAGTTTCTACCGGAATAGGTTTGGGTATCGCACGTGAGTTTGCCCATCATGGCTATCACGTTTGGGGGAGTGTCCGTAAGGCAGAAGATGCTGAAAAGCTGTTACACGAAATCCCTAAAAACTTTACACCGCTTGTTTTTGACGTTACTGATGCAGATGCCATTCAGAAGGCTGTGGAAGAAGTAGAGGTAGTGATCGGAACACAAGGACTGGCTGGTCTAGTGAATAATGCCGGAATCTCGGTAAGTGGTCCATTAATGCACTTACCTTTAGATGAAGTTCGGCAGCAGTTTGAAGTCAATGTATTTGGATTGTTGGCTGTTACGCAGGCTTTTTTACCTTTGTTGGGAGCTCAAAAAGATACTCCTTTTCCTCCGGGTAGAATTGTCAATATTAGTTCGGTAGGTGGGAAAATAGCCGCACCATTTATCGGACCTTATGCAGCCTCAAAGCATGCCGTGGAAGGTTTATCTCAGAGTCTTCGCCGCGAATTACTTTTGTATGGGATAGATGTGATCATTATAGGACCTGGAGCTGTAAAAACACCCATCTGGGAAAAAGGCAAAACACAAAGTTCAGGTAGATTTGACCATACAGACTATGCAAAATCGGTAAATAACTTCATGAAATATTTTTTGAAACAGGAAGAAAAAGGGCTTAGTAAGGAATTTCTGGGCAAAAGAATCAGGGAAATCTTTGAAAAAAAGCATCCTAAAACACGTTATGCCATAGTTCCTAATCGATTCTCCGACTGGATCATGCCCCAATATATTTTATCGGATAGAATGATGGATCGTTTTTTAAAGCGGCTTTTTGTATAGCTATTTTAAATAACACAGTAGAGACGAAATCTGCCGTGAAAAAGAACTAAAACTCGTACAAACGCTGCGGTACATTCCACCGAAATACAAAAGCAAAATACACGGTAGTTTTGTCCAAATTGTCTTGTGTGCTGTTTAGCTTGCGATAGATTTGTTTGAGGTCTACAAACATATTATGTCGGATTTGCCAGGTCGCCGTTAGGTCTAGGAATAGGAGCTTGGTCTCGATCCCCTGCCCAATCCGATTGCCGTATTCTTGCTCAAAAGTAGAATTATCCAAAAAAATATTTTGCCCCCAGTTTTGTCCTTCGGGGTCTGTGCCATAGTCGGCATAGATCATTTTGCCGCTGAGGTTTAGTCTTTTGTAAGGCTGATAGCGCATCATACCAATAAATTCATAAAAATTAGCACCTAAAGGATGTGCTAGGGCTTGATTGTAGTTGCTAAATTCTCCATATTGAAAATTATGCGAATACATATAAGGTCTTGCTATATTGACTTCAGTCTGTAAATCAAGGTTATCTACACCTGCTACATCCACGTATTTAAGCCCCAATTGCCCAGATTGTTTGTTACCGCGCCAGCCGTTCCAGTCGCGAATTTCAGAAAGTACAAATTCATCAATCACCAACTGCCCATATAGAGAAAGCTTTTTCCACAGATTCCATTTGAAGTCCATTCCCAAAACTGCATTATCGGGGCTGCCTGCTTGCTGCTCGATAGAGCGATAAAAAATCAGAGGATTCAAGTATCGGAGGTCAAAACTACCACTACGATTACCTACGGCACTGCTATCTCCCCGATTGAAGACAATAGACTCGAAAAGCCCTAAATTGAAATTTTTAGTAATATTGATACTCAAATGATGGAGGGCAAAATATTTCTGAGGGAAAAAACCGTCAGCATTAAAGACATCGGCGGTAAGTTGACCAAAGATATTCTGATAATTGATTCTCCAAACATGGGTATTTAATTTCAGGAAAAGATAATTGCTGGAAAAATCGGATAAAATCATAGAACGATAGCCATGCCCCACAAAGTTTTTGTCATAACCGAATTGTAGATTCACTATATTTTTGATCACATCAAAAGTAATATAACCCCGGGCAGTCAAAAAATCAACGCCATCATTCCCAATATTTCTTTTGAAATAACCTTCATTCGGCACAGCGTTCAGTTGGTTGATTTGCCCAACTACATAGGCGGGAAAAGTAGCCTGTGTGTCGGTGAAGTAGGTATAAAATCCTAGTTTTCGGGCAATCATACCCCTAAGCTCCACGCCACGGGTATTCATAAAAGGAGTTTCGTCATTGTCACGGTCATAGCCCACAAAACCGTGTAAGATCGGATTGATGTGTAAGTCAAAGTCATTATTTTGAAACTGATAAAAGTCTGATTTTTTACGATAAAGGTGTTTGAGAATCGGTTTTTTGCTGTCATTTTCAGCAGTAGTAGACCATTCCCAGCTATCATTTTTGAGATAATCCAAGTTGAAACGGTCAGCAATGGAGAGGGAGGTGAGTCCCGACCACACACTGTCTGCCATTTCAGCAATTACTTTTCTTGAAAAAGGCTTTAATTGAGTATGCATTTTGGGGAAAATTCGTCCACTTTTGATTTCAAATCGGTCTATAAGATGCTCATAGTCGGAGTTGATAGGTACAAAAGAGCTTTGAGCTTGTAAGGGAGCAAAAATCAGGAGCGTAGAAGCCAATAACAAAAGTTTACGCATATCTTATCTATATAGGTTTAAGGGCTGTAATATTACGGCAAAAAAGCACGCCATGTGTAATTTTATAAAAAAAAAACATAAGCAATATTTTTGAAAAAAAATAAAATTTGGATAAAAGATAAATCTAGTGCGATATTTGATAAATTATTTATTCCTGTTTTTGGATGAATTTTCCTAAATTGGGAATTTAAACCAGCGCAGTATTTTGTTTATCAATCAGTTAGCTAGGTGGCATAAAATTCGTCTTTATCAATACGATTATACTTTTAAATATTTTAGGTACATCAAATTTAATCGGCTTGGGAGTTTAAGATAAATTTCAGCGAAAATATTACATAGTTTATCTTAAAAAAATTATAAAATACCTCTTCTGCAAATTAAAAATGAAACCCTAATATAGGACTTGATCCGAAATTTCCGAAATCCGAATCCAAAATTTCTACAAAATGACAAACTTAATCATTAGGAGGCTTGTAAATAATATTTCAATGCGTTCTAAGTTCATTATGCTTGCCTTATTTCTAAGCAGCCTGTTCGCTTCGAATCCTACGGCAAGCTGGGGGCAATGTACGGACGGGTGTGGGGACATCAGTGCCCTGAACTGCTCCAATATTGTCGTAAGTATCCCCTACAACCTGTATTTTACTGGTTATGAAAAAGGTATGCGTGATGGAGCTAACCAACAAACAGGTTTTACGATGGTTCAACCACATTCAGAGAATCGCCTGACGCAAGATGGCGCGCCCACTTGTCCGGCAATTATCGGTTATGAACCTTCCAAACTGATGCTTAGTGAAAATAACCTAAGTCTGACCGCATCCAAAGGAATTGCCTTTTTAGACCCGCCTGCCAGCTCCAATAATAACAATCAAGTAAATACCCTGGGTGTTGGCTTACAGGTGAATAATCAAAAATTTGATGTTGAGACTACCCTGTTGAAAGTCAACACAGGAGCCGGTTCTGCACAGGCTGGTATTTGGTACGGGCTGGATGAAGACAACTTTGTCAAGCTGGTGGTAGTTGATAATAATAAAATAGAGCTTAGAGTTGAGTCGGCTGGCTTATCTACACCTATTATGACCCGTACGCTCAATGTGGCAAGTTTTATCAATAAAGATATTCGAGTTAAACTATCCTTTGATTTTAGCGGAGCCTCTAAAACGGTAAGCGGCTTTTATCAAGTTGGGGCAGATGCAGAAGTATCCATGGGAACGGCATTGGCGGTACCTACCTCTTTTGGGCAAGGAATCAGTCTTGCCACAGGGATTGATGGCGTATCCTACGCTGGTGTTTTTGCTTCTTATCGAAACGGTAACATTTTTACGGCCAAATTTGACGATTTCTCAATTACCGATCCCACCTGGAATGATCTGTTTTTTTCTTTGGAATTGGTTAATGAAACCATTCAACAAAATACCAGCAAAACTTTTAGCCTTGTGGCTTCAAGCTCAGATGCCACCAATCAAATCGTATCCCTGAGTGCAAGCTACAACGGCACTGTTCCTACCTGGCTGACCGTAGGAGGTCAACAACTGGACGGCACTGTAACACATAACATCGCTGAACCTGAAATCGTATTTCAAATTAATGGTTTAGGCTTGCCACTAGGAAACTACACCGTATTGGTCAAAGCAACAAGTCCAGGCTATAACGAAGCTTTTTTTTTGTTGAGCTTAGTCGTCAATGAAGTAGGAGGAGTACCGCTTGCCAATTTTAAGGTAAATTTTCAGGATGTTTTTACAAATCCTCCCACGGGTTATCTGGCAGACTTTGGAGAACAATATGGCTTCAGAACCGGAGCCAATCAAGGTATTGGAATGGCTTATGGGTGGCTTAGAGAAGATAACGGAGTTACTCCTTTGAGCTTACAGGGTAAAGGTCGCAAACGGAACACACCGGCCGACCTAGCTCAAGCTACTTTTATGCACATGCAGCCCGTAGGCTCGGATTTTGGCGTTTGGGAGGCGCAAGTGCCTAATGGAGCTTATCAAGTGACTGTAAGTGTTGGAGATGGGGGAGGGTTTACGGATAGCCAACACGCCATTAATGTAGAAGGTGTCAAACTAATTCTTCCTTTTGTACCTACACCAGGTCAGATCAAATCCGGGACTGCCGTAGTCAATGTGATTGACGGGCGGCTAACCATGGATGCACTCGGTGGAACGAATACCAAAGTAAATTATATCTGGATAGAACCTGCACCAGGCGCACAAAGACCTTTTGTACTCAATACCAACATTGCCGAGGGAGCTACTAATGTAGATTTAAACATCAGCATATCTACTACTGGGCTTAGTCTTCCCAATGGAGGCTTGGATAACAGCACAGTTATTCCCGGAAATATTATCTTAAAAAGAATCATCGGCAATCAGACTATAACTATAAATGTCAATGGCACAGGAGGTGGGGATGCCATTACGCTGGTACCTACCCAACCCTTGGAAGCAAATACACTGTATCAATTGGATATTACAGAAAATGTAAAAGATGTATCAGGAGAAAAGCTTATCCCGTATTCTATCCAATTTGTGACAGGCAATGGCTCTGGAGGAGATCAATCAATCCCCGGAGTAACTTTCACCAAAGTAGACCTCGGAAATGATGCCAAAGGAATGCATACTACGCTTACCGTCGGCCCTGATAATAAACTCTATGCCACCTCTGTAGACGGTAGAATCAAAAGATTTGTAATCAATCCTGATGGAACCCTAGGACCTGTAGAAATTCTGACACCCTTCGGCGCAGAACAAAGACTTCTGATCAGCCTCGAGTTTGACCCCGCAGCCCGTGAAGACAGTCTCGTAGCCTGGATCAGCTACAGCAAAGTCCCTACATTTAATCAAGAATCCAATGCACCAGACTGGGACGGAGTAGTGGCCAGAGTGAGCGGACCTAATCTGGAAAACCTCCAGATCGTCGTCGAAAATCTGCCCCGTTCTCTTCGTGATCACGTGGTCAATAGTCTGAATTTCGGTCCTGACGGAAATCTCTATATCCCTGTTTCTGGGAATAGTGCTATGGGGCTGGGAGATGCCGCCTGGGGGAATCGACAAGAAAGACTTTTGTCGGCCGCCATCTTAAAATTGGACATCAGCAAACTGCCCGCAAACCTACCTTTGAATGTCAAAACTTCTGAAGGAGGAACTTATGATCCCTTTGCACCCAATGCACCGCTTACTTTTTATGCTACAGGGCTGCGAAATGTCTACGATTTGGTATGGCATAGCAATGGCGAATTGTATGCACCTTCCAACGGATCAGCAGCCGGAGGTAATTCCCCCACTTCAGACCCCAACAATCCAAGATATATTGCACCTAATCCGAATGTGCTGTACAATGGAGCCGACTCAATTCCGGCGGCACTAAATATCCAACCCACACAGCCGGATTGGTTGTTCAGAATAGAATCTGGAGGATATTACGGCCACCCTAACCCACAAAGAGCCGAATACATTGTAGGACGTGGAGATTTTGAAGTGGCTAATCCCATTTATGATGGTATCAATCCTGATCCTAACTACAGAAAAGCTTCGTTTGCTTTTGGGGTTAATCAATCTCCTAATGGAATTATCGAGTACCGAAGCAATGCCTTTGGCGGTCTGCTGAGAGGTAAATTGATGGTGACTCGTTTTAGTCAGAATGATGATATTATTATTCTTGAACCCGGAGGAGTTAATAAAGATATTATCGCTTCTTATGTCGATCCTTTAGGTACTGCTGGGTTTCGCGGATTTAATGACCCCTTAGACCTCATAGAAGATACTCATACAGGAAATATTTATGTCTCCGAATTTGGAGAAAATAACCCCAATGGAAAAATCACTTTATTAAGAGCTAATGTACCTGCTACCCCAAGCGGTGAACTGGTCATCAGCCCGGAAGAATTGATTGATAATGTAGTAGTAGGCAGTACAGGTATTGCACAGACAATTACCTTGAAGAATGTCGGAAATGCGCCTCTTACCCTGGATACCATTCAGGTAATAGGCCAGGATTTGGACGCATTTGTGCTAAATAATCTTCCGGCATCTTTCCCGGTTGTGCTGGCTGCTAAGGATAGTATTAAAATTGACGTGGCTTTTGCTCCCACAAGTCAAGGAATTAAATTGGCTCAATTAGAAGTACAAACCGATAATCTTCTAAATCCAATCAAACATATAAGCCTCAGAGGTTTGGGAACAGCAGGGCTGGGAGGTAATAACGAACCCTCTTTACAAGCAATCCTTGATTTGTATCAATATGCCATTCACATAGGAGATAATAATGCTTCCAGTAATCAAATTAATATTGAAGCAACTTCTACTTACAATGATCTGCTTGGAGATGAAATATCCATTCAAAGATTTCAAAAAGCAAGTGCAGGACCAATTACCATAGAGCCGCTGTCTGTTTTCGGACCGACAACCAGCAACCCCGTAGTCCGCTTCGGATGGTATAACTCTGAGAATGCAGCTCCTCTAAATCAACTCTTTACAGTATCCAATTCACCCACCACAAATGGGCAAACGGTCAACCCAGTCATTTCGGGAACTACTTCTTTTGAGCTGGATTTTAATGTGCCCTTTGGCTTTTATAGCCAATGGCCTTTCTTTGCTAATAGAACACTCTACAGCGAAGATGATCTGAATACTTTTAGTGGAGCAGTACCTCACCACGTACGGATTTACCCACTCAAAAACTCAGAAGGTGAAATCATACCCAATGCGTATGTGTTAGCTACCGAAGAGCATATTTCGGGTTTTGATTATCAGGATATTGTCGTGATCGTTCGTAATGTTGAACCCTACGAAGACCCTACGCCACCTGCCCTGGCTTTTGAAGAGGAGGTATATCTACTTTCATTAGGTCAGGATCAATCCACTTTTATCAATCTGGATTTAAATCAAATCAATATCACCCCAGCATCTATCAGCGTAACCCTTACTGCCATAGATGATACCACTGGTGTAGTGCCCACCTGGATTACCCCTGTGGCATCCAATTGGGGGCAAGCATTTACGCTGAATCCAGCGGATCCTGCCATCAATTGGGCTATCGATGCCAATGGATTACCATTAGGTAATTATTCTGCAACTATTACCGCCTCTACACCTTCAGGCTTACAGAGTGCAACGCTGCAGATAAGACTTACCATCGTAGATGCCGCACAAGAGTTACCGGAGCTATATGTCAACTTTCAGGATCAGACTACAGCACCCCCAGATGGTTGGTTAAAAGATTTTGGAGAACCTTACGGCGAAAGAAACGGAGTCAATCAGGGTACTGGTCTTAAGTATGGCTGGGTATCTTTGAGTGACCGTACTCCCCTAAGCCTCGTAGGTAACGGACGAAATCGCAATACCTCGGCAATCGGTGAAGCACTACTAGATGCCACCTTTATGCACATGCAATACAATGGCTCTAGTGGTGTACCCGCCATCGGAGTATGGGAAGTAGAAGTACCCAATGGCTATTATGATGTGACCGTAACGGTTGGCGATATCAATGCCACAGATAGTCAACACTCTATCAATGTAGAAGGAATAAGCCTCATTAATAAATTTGCACCCACAGCTTCCCAAAAGCTGCTTACCGCAACTACCACCACCTTGATTTCGGATGGAAAGGTGACCCTTGATCCCCAAGGCGGAACCAACACCAAAATCATAAAGACGAGTATTAAACCTACTCCATTAAAATTAATATTTGATCAGACAGCTCTAGAGATTCATCTTCCTTTTGGCTCTCATATAGACACACTCACGGCTATACTCAGTGCTAACTTAGGTATCGGTGAAGGGCTTAGCCTGGAGCAATCTATCGGTTCTAGTTGGTTAACCTTACCTGGATTCCCAACTTTGGGCAATATTAATTTTATTGTCAATTCCGCAGGGCTTACCCCCGGAACTTATGAAGCTACCGTAGAGGCTAAAGGAAAAGATTATCAAAGTGCCAGTATTCAGATTATCCTCAGAGTAGAAGGTATAGCTTTGAGCTTCAACCCTGATACACTGAATTTTAGCGTGGAACAAGGTGGAACTACACCCAATCAAATCACGAATCTAGTCGCTGTAAACGGAAACCCAGCCATTCATCTTTCCAAAAGGACGGAAGACGCCTGGCTAATTCTACCTACCGACCCCGCCGTCGGATCTATGCCGTTTGGGGTCAATGTAGGGGGGCTTGCACCTGGTAACTATTCTACAGTTGTAACTGCCAGTGCACCAGGCTATAACAATACCAAATTGGTGGTCAATTTAATGATTACACCAAAAGCCTCTGTATTTAACTATAAGTACAAAATAAATTTCCAACGCAATACTACTGCTACTACTCCAACTGGCTATATCCCAGATATCGGAAATGCTTTTGGTAGTCGGGGTGTATTTAACGGCGAAAACCTTACTTTTGGATGGGTGAACGCTTTATATGGAGAACCTTTTTCAAATGTCAATAACATGCGAGAGAGGACAACGGGTTTAAGCCTCGAATTAAGAACTCTAGGACAAATGCAGGTTAGCGGTAGTGAAGCCAACTGGCGCATGCTGCTTCCCAATCAATTTTATGGGATCAGAATAGCTGTAGGAGATACTGAGTTTAAAAATAATGTGAATGTAGTGAATGCCGAAGGTCAAAATATCGTAACTTATGACCAGATCGCACTCAATCAATTGGGCAATAAAATCAGTGAAACAGCCCTCGAGATTAATGACGGAGACCTCTTAGTTGATGCTATTGGTGGGACCAATACCAAGATCAATTATATTTGGGTAGGTGAACTTGAAGCAGCCAATGATAATGTACCACCAGTCATTACTGTTGATCTTGAAGGAATAGAGGTGTCTCCAGGAATCTATCGAGACCAAGTACTTGTTAAAATTAATGCCCGTGATTTAGGTAAAGCAGGATTAAGCTCTGTTGAGTTTAAAGTTAATGAGGGTGCATGGCAAACCTATAGCAATGATTTCGTGATCGAGAACCCAGGCGAATATACGCTTCAGGTTAGAGCTGCTGATACCAGAGGCAATCAGGCACTTACACCTGTTTATGCTTTTGAAGTGGGTAACCCCCCGCTAAATAATACACTGATGGTACTCGAGAACCTGGATAAATTCCCTGAAAATGATGAGCTTTCTTTTAGCAGATTACAGATTCCCTGGGCTAATCAGCCAACCCAAGTCAATGGAGTAAATGTTTTTCCTGTAAATGGTAATCACGATTTGGTTACATTGAGAATTTATAACCGAGGACTTACCAATCTCCGAATAGACGATATTGTGATGTCCAATGGCAATTATTGGAAAATTGTCAAGATCAATAACTTTGCATTTGACCCCAGTACTACTTTCCCGATGTTGATTGTTCCAGGAAAAAATGTAGATGTTTTATTCCAGTTTATCGCAGTAGATCCCCCAGGGGCACGTAGTGGACTGGTGAAAGTATTGCATGAAACTGCCACCATTTATTCCAATGATGATACTACCCCCATCAAGGAGATTAAACTTCATGGTTTGTGGCAGAAAGAAGGTGAAGGATTCAACGAACCTAACATCAATGAGATCATTGATGCTTTCGGACTCAAAACAACCACAGGCTTTATCGTAACCAAATCTTCGCAAGACTCCACCGAAACAGCCGATGAGAGATATGTTCGGTTCTTCAGAAGAGCCGATCTAAATAAACCTATTTATGTAAGACACTTGGCTGCTTATCACGGTTGTTGCGTACAGACAGAAAGCCTCCGTTATGAAGCTACCGATCCAACCAATAAAAAAGGAGGCGTACAAGCTACTTTTCAAATTGGATTGGATGGTCAAACGATTCTGCCCAGACGTAACACCAATGCCGTTAATGGAATTTATGGCGACCCTTCCGAAGGTTCATTCAGTGTAAACACGCCTATGAGCTTTACTGTACTGAATGATTGTACCAACTCTTACCTCAATTTTCCCTCTGCCGATAATCCGGCTGATCAGGGATATATCGGCATGAGAACATGGTTGCTGCGTAACTCACGTGGAGAAATCGTACCCAATAAGTTTTTAATTGCCAATGATTACCTGACCGCAGATGCCAATAATGATTACAATGACAATCTTTTCCTTCTTGAAAACGTAGTACCTTATCCAGGAAGCTCATTCTCATCCGAGCTCGCCACAGGAAACGGAGTGATTGGTGATCCTGATGAAAAACAATCATCTCTTGAATTTGCAGAAACTCTTACAGGATCTGTCTCAACCAAGACCTTACACATCAGAAGCCTGGGGCAAACTTATCCCGGAGGTGAGAGTGACCCGATTCTTGAAATTACGGGACTTGAAATCATCGGTGATCATCAAGCCGAATTTGAAGCCGACCTTCCTTTGGATCAGTTCCTAGACCCACAAGAGGCAACAACCATAGAGGTAAGATTCAGACCTACTGAAGTAGGATTGAAAAATGCTATATTGCTGATCTATTACAACAATGGTAATTCACCTACACGAGTGCCTTTGTTTGGCCTAGCCGGAGCTGCTTGTTATGACATAAGCCTAGAAAAACATATCAAAACAGCCAGACCGGATGCAAATACTGTGATTATCAATGGACAAACCTGGGAGTCGGACATCCCTTATAGAGATGGCTCAGGCTTCCAACTAGATGCCCTTTCGGATGTAACCACAGAGATATTTGAAACAGATAAAGACCAACTTTATCGCTCCTATATGTCTTCTAATGCCGATCTCAAATCGATCGCCTATAAAATTAATCTGCCCAATGGAAGATACCATCTCAGACTTCATTTTGTGGAGAAATTCTTTAGTGCCGCCAACCAACGTGTTAATAATATATTGATAGAAGGCGAAACCCGAATCGTCGGACTGGATACTTACCGAGAAGTTGGTAACAACACGGCTTTGGTTAAAGATCTTTTGGTAGACGTAGAAGATGGGGTATTAAATATTCAATTCAATCCAACCGTCAATCGTCCAGCAATCGCAGGCATTGAGGTCTATGGCTTTGAACCCAATGGAGTACTGAATTTAGAAGCAACTCAAATCAATCATAGCGATTGCGGGGTTGCCAATGGAAGTATTTTAGTAGCATTGAGCGGAGAGACAAACCCCCGCTATAAACTGGGTATTGTAGGAGAATATCAATCCTCAGGATTATTCCAGAATCTGGCTCCAGGTACTTACAAGATTTACGCAAAAGGTGATAACCTAGACTGTGAGATTTTTAATACTTTTACAGTGGAGCAAAATCAAGCAAATATTGATTTTACCCTGGGTGTGATCCCCCTGAGCTGTAATTCTATCAATGATGGGGCGGCAACGATTACCAACATTACAGGAGGTGTGTCTCCTTACAGCATTATCTGGAATAATAATCCAGAGACTACCGGAAACCTTGTGACCGGACTGACGGTAAGTAATATCCATTTTGTAACGATAACAGATGCCTCAGGATGTAGCAAAACAGTTAATTTTGCTATAAATCGTGATCCTGATTGTGATATCCGTATCAATGCCGGAGGAGTGGATTATATCGATACCCATGGCAATTTATTTATCGCAGATCAATATTTCCTCAATGGTTCTACTTCTGCAAGAAGTGATGCGATTGGAAATACCGAAGATGACGGGCTTTATCAGGTATACCGTTTCTCCAACTCCACAGATGTCGATTACGCGATCCCAGTAAGTGCAGGCAATTATCAATTAAGATTGCACTTTGCCGAAATATTCAACAACGGTGCAGGGCTTCGTACCTTCAATATTGAAGCCGAAGGCCAACGCCTGCAAAGTAATTTTGACATCTTTGTAGAAGCAGGAGGCAGATTTATTGCCCTGATCAAAGAGTTTGATATCCCCATAACGGATGGTACATTAAACCTTAAATTTGACCTGATCCAAACTCCTTTGATTGCCGCTATTGAAGTAATTAAAGAAAATAATCAGCCAAATAATCCTCCTTATTTGCAAACTCCGCTAGCGGATCAAAACGGTGAAGTATTCCAGAATTTTGAGTTTGTTATTCCTCAAAATACTTTCCTGGATCCGAATCCCGGAGACATACTCACCCTGTCGGCCACCCTCAAAGATGGTGCTGCCTTGCCAGGCTGGTTGGTATTTGATCAGGACAATAACCGCTTCCAGGGAGTTCCACAACCCGCAGATGCTGGTAAAATCTCTGTCAAGGTGATTGCTACGGATCAACAAGGTGAAACCGTCTCGGATATTTTTGATATTACAATCATGAATAGTTCCTTGACCGTAGACCAGATTAACCTGCCTCTTTTTGTAGGTGCGGATAATAAGCCTATTCTCAAAATTGGGATTGAAGAGCAACCAGGAGCTTTGCTCACAGCCATGACTTTCCTAACCACAGGAACTACCAATACAATTGATATTCAAAGAGCCAAACTTTTCTATACAGCAAATAATGAGAACTTCATAAATCCTATACAATTGGGTGCTGACGCACTGAGACCTTCCGGCGATTTTACCATCACCGGGTTTAATCAAACTCTGGCTTCTGGAATCAATTATTTTTGGCTGACCTATGATGTGAGCGATACCGCTACCCTAGGCAACCTCCTGGACGCAGAAATTGTACTCATTAGAATCGATGGAGAAGATAATGCTCCTGGAGTCGCCGGAAACCCGAACGGGGCTCGCCAGATTACCGAGCCGGATTGTCAGGCAGGTACCGGACTTTCCTTCCAGGGAATAAACGGAATGGCAAGTGTAGCCTCGGGTGTCGGGATGCCAACAACGCTCACATTGGAAGCTTGGGTGTATCCTCGTCAAAATACCAATAACCGATGGATTGTGGGAGAAGTCGGCGGCGCACATATCCGTCAGAATGGAGCTTTGTATGAGTTTTACATCCACGACGGCAATGCCTTGATAGGCCCTGCCACAGCCCCAGTTTATTTGAATAAATGGACGCACCTGACGGCGGTGTATGATGATGCCAGCAACAAACTATTGCTTTATGTCAATGGGCGGGTGGGTACTACGTTTACCTTTGCAGGAGGAGCCAATATAGACCAAAATGGTGAATTTGCCTTCGGCTCCGATAACCCTGCAATGCCCCCTAACAATATCATCATCGATGAAGTCAGATTGTGGAATGTTGCCCGATCAGTCACCGAAATTCGTCAAAATATGCGACTAGCCGCTGAAGGCAATGAAACAGGTCTCGTAAATTATTGGCAAGTGAATGAAGGAAGCGGGCTTATTTCCAGAGACTTGGTAGGAGATGCCCTCGTAAATCTTAATGCGTCCTCTTGGGAAGCTGCCTTACAATCCATGAGTTGTGGCTCTTCTTTGAGCAGTGCTACTTCCACAGTGGCTTCACGCAGCACCTCCAAAAACGCCAAATCAGGCACAGATATCACTTATATTTATGATTTGCCTGAAACAACCTTAAAAATAACTTTTGTCGGGGGAATAGCACCTGCCGAAGATAGCTTGGTAGTCAATGAATTAATCGGCCCACCCACCAATCGCCCCAGCAACGGCTTTGATGTGGTAGATGTATATTATGCAATTGATAATTTTGACCCAACCGTGCCAAGTTTTGCACCGATTCAAATGGAGATTACTTTAAAGAATGAAAGCTTGCCAACCGGCAATCCGAGTGCGTTCCTTTTACAGAAACGTGACGAAGACGGAGCTACAATCTGGAATACCTTATCCAATAGCCCTTTGCTGAACCCATTTGTGACCGTAGCTGCGGATGAAAACAATGAAGAAGTCTCCTTCAAAGGTGAACCCGGAAATAGTACTTTGACAGCTTTCGGCGTAGCACCTTTTTATCACAGTGATTTCTTATTGAATACAAGCTTTGACCCACTGCCTATCAGCCTGTTGTCCTTTGAAGGTCGTCGTCTGAATGAAAAACAGGTCTTGCTGAATTGGATTACTGCTTCTGAAATCAATAATAAAGGCTTCCAAATCCAAAAAAGCGTGGATGCACTCAATTTTGAAAATATCAGCTTTATAGACGGAGCAGGCAATTCTAATACGATCCTTGAATATCAATTCCTGGACAAAAATGCAGCCTCCTCAGCCTATTATCGCTTACAACAAATTGATTTGGATGGAACTTCTGAGTTTAGCTCCATAGTTTTTGTGGAAGGTTTTGACCAAAATTTCCTCAGTATCTTCCCTAATCCTGTTGTTGAAGCCCAAAGCATCGAGTTCCAAGCTTCTGAAAATATCCAAAATCAATCTGATATCAGAGCAGAGCTTGTGGATACAAGAGGACAGATTCTGCTTCAAATAACCGGATCATTGGATGAAATCAAAGATGCTGTGAAGCAACAAATTCCCGGATTGGGACGCAGTGTGTATATCCTCAAAGTCTTTACAGACCAAAAGTTATACACACTGAAATTGGTTAAGAACTAAAATAAATATGTCTAATTGAGATAAAGAGTAGGATTCGGAGTCTCCATTTGAGGCAGGGGTCGGGAATTTCGCAGCCCACCCCGCTCAAAGGAGATGCTAAAAAGAAAAAAACGAATCGATATTTCTAACCCTGAAATATCGATTCGTTTTATTATTAAGAAGTAAGTAAATTGGTTTTTATGTATAAATAACAATAAGTAGGCTAAATGATAACTTGTATTTATAGTAAATTTTATTCTGTTTATCGACTGAGTGGTCTGTTTTAGCAACTCAGATACATACATAAAGACTGGTTTTGTAGTGTAATAAATACTCAAGAAATCAATAAAAATTAAAAATTGGAGATGAATAATTCCCAGAAATGGATTTTTTTTACATTATTGGGAATAAAATAAAAATTTTTCCTTATAAAATGCTTATTATCAGTTGATTAAGTCGGTGGCATAACATTAGCCGCTTTTTCTCTGGAAGCTACCTCTATACAATCATTAGTCAAAAATTAAAAAAAATATCTGTTTATTCCCACTATACCCAGTCGTGAATAAACCATTGTATATTGATGACTTTCAGTTAATTCTAATCTTAGCACTAAATTTTAAAAAATTGGTGATTTAATTCACTATACAGTTATGGCAAGAGAAATAAAATTATTTTTATTATGGACTGGTGCCCTTTTAGGGTATGGTATTCCTCAGCAAGGTTTCTCACAATGTACAAACATTAGCCCTAATAACTGCACCACAGTGGTAGTAGGAATGCCTTTCGCCCTGGAATTTACCGGCACAGAAGGTGGAATCCTTGAAAAAGACGGGCAACAAACCGGATTTACGATGATTCAGGCACACTCAGCGGCACGTTTAGCGGCCGACGCACCTGTCTCTGACCCAATCGTAAATGCTTACGAACCTTCCAGACTAGACGTGGCTATAAACAGGCTCAGTATCAATGCTTCCAAAGGTTTGGCCTTTACCACAAGCAACAACCAGGTCAATACATTAGGCGTAGGCTTGCAGGCAGCCGGAAAAAGCTTTGTCATAGAAAGCAATCTAAGAAATGTCAATACAGGAGGCAGCTTTGCCCAAATGGGAATTTGGTACGGATTGAACGATGAAAACTATATCAAATTCGTAGCCCTGAATAATAATTCTATACAATTTATCGTAGAGCAAAACGGGTTGTCTCCAGCCTCCAGCCAAAAAACAGTCATTGTTGAGAATTTTGCGGGATTAAGTATGCGTCTGCGCCTTTTTGTAGATAATATAGGAGCTACCCAAAAAGTAAGGGCTTTTTGTCAGATCGGTGCAAGACAGGAAATCTACCTGGGCGAACTTAGCCATAATTTCGGCAATGGAATCAATCTCGATGCCTCTGTGCAAAATGTTTCTTTTGCCGGAGTTTTTGCTTCTTATCGCAATGGAAGCACTTTTACAGCCACTTTTGAAGACTTTTCTGTCACAGAATACAATTCATGTTATGAAATCAGTACTTTGCCTTGCCCCAATGTCTTAGTGGCTTTGCCTTATACTCTAGATTTCGATGGTACTGAGGGTGGATTAGCAGACCAAAGCGGAACTGCCACCACTGGCTTTACCATGATTCAGGCATCCAGAGAAGACCGTATGCCCGAAGATTTGCCTGCACACCCAAGCGTCAAAAGTTATCTCCCTTCAAGAATTTCCCTCAATACCGGTCAACTACAGTTAACGGCTTCACGAGGGATTGCTTTCAGAACACCAGTCACTTCTACCAATACCAACAATCAAGTAAATACCCTCGGTGTAGGACTACAAGCCAACGGACGACAATTGCTCATCGAGACAAACCTAAGTAATAACAGCACAGGCGGAGGATTTGCTCAGGTGGGCTTGTGGTATGGACTGGATGACGATAATTTTGCCAAATTAGCCGTGATTAATGATAATACCATTGAACTTTCCGTGGAGCAACAAGGAGGAGCTATCAGCCCAAGTAGTATAATCTCACTGGGAGGTCTAAATCTGGCAAATAAAAATATTCGGTTTCGAATGGTGGTAGATAATCGTATCGGCCAAATCCCTGTTGTTAGAGGTTATTATAGCATTGCCGGAGGGGCAGATATCTATGTCGGTGAAATACAACACGATTTTAACCTGGGTATTACCCTTACAGATGGTATAACCAGTCAGGTTTCTTTTGCAGGCATATATGCTTCGTATCGCAATGGCAGTGCTTTTGTGTCTAGATTTAATGATTTTTCAATAGGTGATTTTTTGGTTTTTAACCCAACAAACCTAAACTTTATTGTAGAAGAAGGCGGAACAACTGCACCTCAGATGGCCACGCTATCGGCAAGCTCAGGTAATCCGATCGTTACATTGACCAAAAACCCTGGAAGCCCCACAAGCGATTGGCTTGTAAGTGCTGGTTCTTCGGCTTTGGGGAACGTCAATTTTTCAATCAATGCTTCTGGAATTTTAGCAGGAACTACCTTGCAAACTCAGGTAATCGCCTCAGCCCCCAACTACCTGGATACATCTCTTACAGTAACCTTAGAGGTGATTCCCAAACAGTTGACCTTTACCCCAAACCAAGTACACGCAACCTTGCTGGAAGGAGGAAGTATAGAAAGCCGTACGGTGAATCTTTTCTCTAGTGCCGGAACAATCCCCGTGAGCCTCTCCAAGAGTGCAGGAAGTGATTGGCTGATCCTGCCCCTGAACCCAACTACGGGCGATCTTACATTTCAATTTGATCCAGCAACACTAAGCCCGGGTGATACCCGTACCGCCACCGTCACAGCTACTTCGGGCAGCGCAACAGCTCTTTTGAATATCGAGATTTATGTGATCGGGCCGGGTACAGATTTACAATTTAATTTCCAGGATAATAGTACTGCTACACCCGCAGGATGGATCAAAGATTTTGGAGAACCTTTTGGCATCAAAATAGGAGCTAATCAAGGAGCAGGATTAAATTTCGGTTGGAAGCAAGTCAGCGACGCAATGCCCGTCAATGTGACTACTCAGGGGCGTGTAAGAACTAACCCCGTAGGAAATGTAATTCAGCAGACTTTCATGCACATGCAGCCCGGAACAGCCAATAATTTCTGGGAACTAACCCTGCCCAATGGTCCTTATACCATTGAGGTATCCGTGGGCGACGGAGGAGGATTTACCAATAGCACACACGCAGTTCGTGCAGAAGGGCAAACCGTCATTGCTCCTTTTGTACCTACGCCCAATCAGTTTAAAACAGAAATACGTAATATTCTCCTCGAGGATGGCTCTTTGACTTTAGATGCCCTTGGAGGAACCAACACCAAGATCAATTCCGTAGTGGTTCGCCCGCTTTCAGGCGTGCTTCGTTTTGATACTACCAAAATTAACTTCGTGACTTTTGTAGGTCAAAACCCTGTAGGGCAAACCGTTGTGCTTTCCAGCTCACCCGGAACTCCCGCTTTTACTGTCACATATTCACAAAATGAGCCGATAGCAGCTACAAACCCGGGCTGGCTAGTACCGCCTTTAATTCCAACTTATGGCGACTGGGCAATCCAAATAGATGCAGCTGCGCTTCCAGCAGGCTTGTATAATGCCTTTATTGAAGTATCATCACCAGATTATCTGGAAGCCGTCTTGGAAGTTCAACTGACCGTACTCGACCCCGCACAAGCTATTCAGGTCAATTTTCAGGATCAAAATACCATACCTCCCACAGGATGGCTTAAGGATTTCGGACAAGCTTTTGGAAATCGTACAGATGCCTTTCAAGGGAGCGGATTGGTATACGGTTGGATAGATAATACCGCCGATAAAACCCCGGTTGACATTAGCCTCAACGGCAGAAATCGCAATACAGCCGCTACGGGGATAGATATTTTACAAGCGTCTTTGATGCACATGCAATTCGATGATATTGCTCGCCCGAATGGTACGCCCCTAGAAGGTGTCTGGGAAATAACCCTCCCGAATGGAACATACAAAGTCACAGCTACAGTAGGGGATTTAAATACCGAAGAAACCAATACCACCACCCACCAACTCAATGTGGAAAACTTGCCTTTTGTGGTGGGTTTTAATCCCGATGCTTTGAATAGATTTGCCACAGTTACAGATACCATTGTAATAGAAGATGGGCGGCTAACCCTAGATGCTTTCGGAGGGTTTAATACCAAAATAACCCACCTGAGCATTGAAAAAGTCAGTCAAGAGTTTCTTTCTTTTGAACCCAAAGCCATCGAGTTGGACATAATCATCGGCGAAACGGTTCCCGATCAATCAGTAGTTCTTTCTGCCAGTGCAGGTGTACCTACTGGATTGTCTTTTAGCGAATCTCCAGCGGCTGCTTGGCTGAATCCGCCTGCGGCTGCTTTGGGTAATTTATCTTTGGGTATTGACATTGCTGGTCTGCCAGAAGGTACTTATCAGACTACAGTAATTGCATCTGCCCCAGGTTATGTACAAGCTCCTCTTAAAGTAACTGTACGCGTGATAGATGTCAATTGGGGCTTAAATATTAATTTCCAACCCACCGGAGTTGGTATTCCTGCTGGGTATCTGCCTGATTATGGCAATGCCTACGGGAATCGAGGCAATGGACACACCTACGGCTGGATTGACACACTGGGCAATCCGGGAGCGAATACCCTTTATGCCAGAAACCGAGATGTGGCCGGGGTAGAAACTCGTTTGAATACCTTAAACCACATGCAATTTGCCGGCGTACAACCCCGTAATTGGGAGCTAGAAATACCCAATGGAACTTATTTTATCAATATCAGTGTCGGTGACCCAGCCTTTGACAATTCTGTACACAGTATCCTGGTAGAAGGTCAGGACTTTATCACCGCCTTTGATGAAGCAGCCACTGGCACTGATTTTAGAAGCGTAGTACGTAAGATTGAAGTGACTGATGGCAAACTTACCGTAGAAGCAAACCCCCTTATGGGAGTAAATACCAAAATCAATTATATAAGAATCGGTTCGGAAGATCTGTTGGTAAATCAATTCCGTGAAGTAAGACCTGTACTAGCAGGAGCTAAAAACCGCCGTATGGTACGACTTGAACTGGAAAAAGTAGTAGCCGCAGACATGATGACTGCCGCCTCTTTTACCTTTGAAACCGGACTGAGCAACCCAGCAGATATAGAGAATGCCAAAATATATTATACCGGAGCAGATTCTACCTTTAGCAACACAACTCAAGTAGGCCTTACAAGCAATAACCCGAATGGAACTTTTACCATAGATAACATCAACCAAACCCTAAGTAATGGTAAAAACTACTTCTGGTTGAGCTATGACCTCAGCTCCGGTGCTGTACCCGGTAATACCCTCGAGGCCAATGTGATTGGTGCAATAGTCGGGGTCACCAACTATACTTTCCCCGCAACAGTAGGCAGCAGAATCATCAGCATTCCCGATACTTTGCCCCTCAGTGTATTGGATTTTAACAATATTGGTGAAATAACCACGGTTAGCAATCAACTGGTAATGCCCGAAGAATTTACGCTCGAGGGTTGGTTCTACCCCAATCAAAACGGACCCGCTCCTCGTTGGATGGTCGGTCAAGTAGGTGGGACACACCTGGAGCAAGTCGGCGGAGAAGTACATCTCTACGTCTTTGCCAATGGAACTTTACAAGGCCCAGCAACGGCAACCTTACCTTTCGAGGAATGGAATCACGTAGCGGCTACTTATAACGGAGATTCACTCAGGCTCTATGTCAACGGAAAAGAAGGAAATTCGCTTAGAATCGGTTCTACATCTTTTACCTTCCCCAATGAAGATCAGGATACTACCTTCGCTTTTGGTGCTCAGAACGTACTAAGCACTCCCAATGACATGTTGATGGACGAAATCAGGCTTTGGCATCGCGCTCGTAGTCTCTTTGAAATTCGAGAATCTATGCACCTGGTCTCTAACGGACAAGAAGCCGACCTGCAAAATTATTGGCAATTTAACAATACCGCCAGCGGACAAGCCGAATCCATAGAACTGGTCAATGAACAATATGCCCAATTAAGCCCAACAGTGGCTTTAAGCAATGGCCTCGAACCCGTAGGCAAGGGACTGAGTCATACGGAATTCATCAATTCCGGTGACGGTACTACGCCCACCGTATTCGGAGCTACCAATCTGGAGATTACCTTCAATACCAATCATCCCGAAGGAAATGTGGTCGTCACCTATATCCTAAGCCAGCCTTTGGGCGTAGAACCTGCCCCAGACCCAGACTTCAGCAAAACACGAGGGTATTGGATTGTTAATAATTACGGCAAGGACACCATTGACCCCGTAACCATGAAATTTAAGGTGGAAGATGGAACGGTACTCTCTACAAGCCCGAATGAATATTTTCTGCATAAAAGGGGATCGCGTGAGGCAGGTGACTGGATCGTGATTGGGAATGCGGTAGAAGATGTAATCGTGACCATTGATGGAAGCGCAGGGAATAATTTTATACAATTTGCCGGAGGACCAGGCTCTGTAAATCTCAAAAGCTTCAGTCAGTTTATTGTGAGTAGCGATCAATCTGCTTTGCCCCTAAGTATCATTTCTTTTACAGGCAAACGCCTGGATGCACAAAGCATTAGACTAGATTGGATCGTAAAACACGAAAGCGAGCTTACCCGATACGAAATTCAGCAAAGTGATCATCAAGAAGATTTTATATCGGTGATTTCGCTTGATGGCAAAGGAAAAGACTCCCCGGATCAGGAATATTTACAATTATTAAGCAATTCATCCTCGGCATTCTATCGAGTCAAAGTCATAGAAGGAAACGGCAATGTCTTTTTTAGCCCTGTGATCTTCGTTGAGGGAAATGAAACCTCAGAAATTCTGCGTATTTATCCAAATCCCGTGGTTGAACATGTAAGAATCCAAGTAGATGAATTATTGGAAAATGAAGTAATTCCCCTCATATTAATGGATGCTCAAGGTAAAACTTATTTGGAGATAAATGCCCGGATAGAAGAATTGAATGAACGCTTGAATCAAAAAATTCAGGAACTTGCCGCAGGATTGTATATACTTAGATTATCTACATCCCTCAAAGCCTTTACGTTTAGGCTGATCAAGAATTAATGGGTTGGGTAGCCCTCCCTTGTACTCTTTTATATCAAGTCATTTTTTTAAACGACAAAATCGCTGAGGGCGATAGGCCTCACTTCCAAATAAAAAGATGTTCTCCTGAACATCTAGCGGATGCCTGAGGCCGTAGGTTGCCCAAGAATAAAAGCATAAACCCGAAAGTCTGTATCAAAAAGGCTTTCGGGTTTATTATATAAAAATCCAGTTATTTTACAGAGAATATTTTATCTTAGGCTTTCGTGCTGAGAACGTCCCAAGCCTTCGGCTGGAATTCGCAGACTTTCCTTTTATAGAATTCTTTGAGGTGATCCTTCGGAACACCTCAAAGAACGGGTGCGCCAAGGCTTTCTGCTTCGCAGGTGAGTCGCAGACTCACGTAATTTTCGTGCTTAGTTCGCAAACTTCCAACAACCTATTTTTAACTCATTGATTTTCAAATTATTACAGGTTTTTATTTTTGCACGAAAATTACCTTTTTCGGAGGCTAAGCACAACGGGGGTTCTCTAAAAAACCAGAGCGACCTTGCATTGCAAGGTCGCTACATATATTTTACTGTCATTCCGAGCGATAGCGAGGAATCTAAGCCTCTGTAAGTCCGAGCGTTTAGATTCCTCCTTGCGTCGGAATGACAAAATAAAATGAGCGGTATGTCATTGTATTTTATGCGTCTTTCTAAAATGTTACTTTTTGCAATGATAGCATTATTCCTACCCACGAGGGGTGCAGGAGATACCTTCCATCATTGCTCGAGGCTGCTGCACGGTGCAGGAGCTTTATCTTAGGCTTTCGTGCTGAGAACGTCCCAAGCCTTCGGCTGGAATTCGCAGACTTTCCGAGTACTTTGAGGTGATGCTATGCAACAATTCAAAGAGTGGGGGGCATGAATGCATTTATTTTTTTATCTAGTAGTTCACATCCATTGTCAGGAAACAAAAGATATTTGGTTCAATTATCAGGAATTTTTCTAAAATTTGCCTTCTCGTGAAACCATCAATCATTCTTAAACATTTCAAAAAATATGAATACACCCGATAAAAACCACCCGGAAAATATAAAAACCAACGTTTCTCAACTTCACAAACTGGATATAGAAGCTTATTTTCGCAGAATTGCATTCGATGGAGAAAGGAAAGCCGATTTAAAAACTTTGCGGCTTATTCATTATCTTCATCCACAATACATCCCTTTTGAAAATCTCAATTCATTTTTAGGACTTCCGGTAGATTTGAATATGGATGCTATCGAACAAAAGCTTGTTTTCAACAGTCGCGGCGGGTATTGTTTTGAGCATAATCTGCTTTTGATGGAAGTTTTAAAGGCATTAGGTTTTCAGGTAAAGGGGCTGGCTGCAAGGGTACAGTGGAATCTTCCCGAAGATCTGGTTAGTCCGCGTGGACACATGTTGCTTCTCGTGGAGCTTGACAACAGGCGATTGTTGGTAGATGTGGGTTTTGGTGGGCTCACGCTTACCTCTCCTTTGTCACTTGATATTGCATGGGATCAACAAACGACTCATGGAACTTTTCGCATCCTGAATCAAAACCAGGATGTTTTTACGCTTCAGGTGAATCTCCAGGGCGAATGGAAAACCATGTACACATTTAGTCTAGAGGAGCAATTCTGGGTAGATTATAAGGTGAGTAATTGGTATATCTCAACGCATCCCGATTCACATTTTACCTATATGCTCATAGCAGGTTTGTGTACACCTGATCGTAGATATGCACTGAGAAATAATCAGCTGTCAGTACATTTTTCAGATGGCGTAACGGAGAAAATAATCCTTGAAACCTCACAAGATATACAAAAAGTACTGGAGGAGATGTTAGGCATTAGGCTTCCTAAAGTAGATCATTTGGAAGCGATGCTGCAAAAAGTAGTGAGCCAGGCATAGAAGGCAATCTAACAATTCAAACTACCAGAACAGCCTTTTCTGGGGCAATGCCAATCCTGACGATCGAGCCTGTATTGAATCGGATAAAATCTTTGATAATACCATCACTGAAAATGATGCCGTTGTTGGGCATCAATGACTCAATAACAAGCTCGGCACCTTCCTGAATCAGACCAGCTCCTAGGCTAATCTGGGATGTTTTGCTCAAAAAAGGCTCTCTGACCACAAAAACGAGCCTTCGGGTATTCCAGGGTTCGGTATGGCATTGTAGGTTTTGTGCCTGCCCAAAGACTTTATTCATACAAATAGCCATATTAAACAGAGAACTGAGCCAGGCTGTCGAACCGGCACCCGTAGATACAATAATACCACTAGAAGAGTGATTTTCGGTAAATCCTTCGTGCGTAATTTGGTACTTGGCCGATACGTGCGAATCAGCTCCAATAAAAAAATCATTAAACGCCAGTAAACGTTGCCCGTCATCAAGCAGGGCTTCTCCCATGGTCACTTCTTTCACTTGGTGGCGATTCTGAAGCACATCCATCAGAGCCCGGTCAAAATTCCCTGCATCAAAAGGCAACAAAATCCCATCAAAACGAATCGGGTCAGGATTGACGGCAATGATAGGGATTTTGGGGACATACTTGGCCACATTGGCCACCAGACCGTCTTGCCCCACCACAATAATTATGTCATCCGCAGCAAAAAGATAAGAAGGAACATACTGGCTTTCAATAGTTTGTGTCTTGAGCAATTGTGCTGCTTTTTTTTGAACCGATTCCAGGGTGTAGTGATAATTATCGTGTTCTTTGCGAAAATCATCAAATTCACCGGAGCCTACCTGATCCTCTAGAGCAGCTTTATTCTGCGCCAAAGCACTTTGTAGTTTGGCAGAAAGAAAGTTCTTTTTGGATCGGATTACATTTTCGCGCTGTTGCTGAATGTAGAAACTCGCCTGGCTTTCATTATTAAAGCGTTCGGAGAGTTGTTCTACCTTGGTTTTGCTGCGAACGATGATGGCTCTGCGGTTACTTTTCATGCTCCGTATATTTTTATCGGTTTATTTATCTAAAAGAGTCTGAAGCAAGTCTGGGCTGATGTTCAATTGATTGATTTTATTGGCGTTTTCGGCCAATTCGTGGAAGGCCATAGCGATATGCGTTTTGGACTGATCCCCTTTTTGGAGCAAAACCATGAGTTTTTTCCAATCCATATCTTGATACGGCTTCAGGGCGGCTTCTAGGGCGTAGGATTTGGCATCAGCTTGTTTTTTATCGTTTTCTAATTTGATATCGAGGAATTTCTTTTTCTGATCTTCCAAAGAAATATCGGCAGCCATTTTCAATTCACGGATTTTGCGTTTGTTTTCTTCGGTAAGCACTTCGGTTTCCATTTGCTTTTCTACGATTTGTTTTTTCTTTTCCTCGAGGGCAATTTCGGTGTTTAATTCACTTTCTTTGATGGTGCGTTCCTGCTCTACAGCGAAATTTCGGCGTTCGTAGGTTGCTTGATCGGCTTTTTGTTGAAGAGCTTCGCGGGTTTCGGCTTCCAGGGCACGCTCCATTTCGGGAGTTGCTTTGATGGCAATGATCGTAACGCTAATCGGCACAATCCCCAGCAAATTAACTGCCTCAGACTGTTGCATACCCGACATGATCGCTTCCTCAATGCGTTTGGCACTTCGGATGGCTTCCTGAAGCTTTAGGCTGTGAATCAGGTTGGATGTAGCGGTTTGGGCTTCATTGCTGAGGCGTTGAGGAATTTTTTCGGCATCGTTGCGTTTGTAATTACCTCGGGAGTCTACGCTAAAATCCAATAATTCGGCTAATTTCTTAGGGTCGGCAACTTTGTAGGTGATTTGCCCCTGGATAGAAACCGTCTGATAATCGGCGGTAGATTCGTGGAATACAAAAGGAATGTCATTACTCCCAACAGGGATGGCAAAAATAGAAGATTTGGGGGCAAAGTAAAAAAAAGCCAATCCGCGCCCTTCTTTGCGGATTTTGCCATTGACGTAGTGGATAACGTGTGTCATGGCATCGAACTTGATATATTTGATTCCCAACATTGTGTTTTTGATATTTAATTTTTAAGTAGATTTCTGCTATAAAATTACGAATTTGCAGTTGATTTAGGTGCAGAGAGGCAAATGTTATTTTGATTGTAAAAGAGGAGTTATTTGGATAAGGTAAGGAGCATAGATAAGTAAGAGTTACTTAGGAAAATTAGCTAAAAAATCAAATCTTTTTATTTAAACTGTTGTATATCAATCCGATGTACTTCAATTATTTGTGGATGAAGATGATCAAAATCTTTATCTGTAGTAATCAGTGCACCTTTTAGGGACAAGGTGACAGCACTGATCCAAATGTCGTTTTTGCCCATATTTCTGGCTGAAAGTCCTTTGGGAAGCGGGCGATCTTTTAATTTACCCTGGCTGTAGGCATCGATAGTGCCGTAGCTATCTACAAAATCATAATTATCCATAGGAATAAGCTCGAGACCTCTCAAAATATCATTCAAATATTTTATTTTATTTTTTCCCCAGGTGTTCTTTTTTACAATAGCGTCCAATTCGCCGAGGCTTACATACACATAATATAGATCATTAGGGAATTTCTTCTGGTAATTTTCTTCAAAGAAAATTCCAAATTTTTCATTTTTCACCAAAAGCAAAATAATACTAGTATCTAAAATAATTTTCATGGTGTTAACATATTTAGTAAGTCCTCCAATGTTTCGTCTTCATCGTTTTCCCAGGCTCCAAAAGCAGATTTGGCAAGGCTAAAATCAGGAATATAATATCTGGATTTAAGTTTTTCATAAGTCGTCGGCATTTCTTCTAATTTATAGAATTTAGGTTCAGCAGGCAGGTTCAGCCCTTCATACAAGGCACTGCTATCCGGTACGGCAGACAAAAATTCCTCTCTGTCGAGAGTCTCCGCATCTGCAATTTCTTCCAGGACGATGTCTTTTTTGGCTTCAAAAAAACGGATACCCAAGCGTTCTGCCAGTTGCAGAAGTAATGTCAAGTCAGGTTCGTTGTTGCTTTGTAATATAATCGTTTTCATAGGGTTTCAATTGGAATAATGATTGCAATTGTACAAAATACTTGGCGAATAAGCAAATTTTTTAAGGAAAATAATTCCAGAAAATTAAACCTGGAATTATCGTGATGCACATTACACTTTTTCAAATACCAAACGATAATGATCCATGATTTCTTTTTCAAAGCAGACACGGTTCGGGCTTACACTGAAGATAGATACCAAATGTCTGAATTCCTTATCCAGGAAGTATTTGGGAATCAAAGACAAATAAAGCAGGTATTTCTTCAAATGGAACTTTCTGAAGCGTTTTCTCCATTGCCCGATCGTCTCGATATAATCCAGACGACCGCTGCTTTGAGAGATTAGTTTGAAATGCGGTTCGGCATTACGGATGACCATCTCCGGGCCGTAGGGAAGCCAAGAACCTGGGAATTCCTTGACCATCAATGCTAAAACGTGTGGAGCAGAATATTTTTCGGCATTGATATCAAAATCTTTGTAATCGATCATATTC
Organism: Microscillaceae bacterium; assembly: GCA_033765345.1. Lineage (GTDB taxonomy): Bacteria > Bacteroidota > Bacteroidia > Cytophagales > Microscillaceae > JANRIC01. The sequence continues at coordinate 12,205 of JANRIC010000098.1, read as the reverse complement.
TTGCTGAAGGTCATGGTTTGCATATAAAAGCGTCCTCCGACAGGCAACAAATCATACAGCGTTTTAAAAAAATCGCGATACACTTGTTCTTGTTTGCCTGCCTGCCATTCTTCTACGGAGCAAAAATGCTCCAGTCCACCGATACAAGCAATGGCATCAAACATGCCAAAATCCTCTGGTTTGACGTATCGGCAGTCTTTGACAATTACGTTCAGCCCGTTTTTCTGGCAAGCTGCTGCTTGTCCTTGCGACAAGGTCACCCCGATACTATTTGCGCCTCTGTCTTCTTTAATGTACTTAGAAAAAGGTCCCCAGCCGCAGGCCATATCCAGTACTTTGCTGTCCTCTTTGATATGGAGGCTATCAGCGATGAATTTGTGTTTGGCTTTTTGTGCCTCCTCAAGAGTCATCGAGAAATCACCATCGTATTTAGCACCGCTGTAATCTGCCGTTTCACCGATGCTTAGACGAAAAATCTCGTCGATGGTGGAGTAAGTAAAATCCATGTCCTTTTGTTCTGCCATTTTTATTTAGTTTGTCTGATTCAATAATCGAGGATTTTTTTTAAAATCGCATTCAAACTAACTTGCTTCTATTGGATTATCAAAAAAAACTTTGTTATTTTTCATCTTAATTCATTTGTAGATTATGAATTTCAAATTTTGGAATACTGATAAAGTTGTGAGTGTCTCTGCGATATTGATCAGCGTGATGAGTCTGGTAGTACTTGTTTATCAGACACAATTGATGCAAGCGCAGCAAAGGCTGTCTGTTTTACCCTATCTGAGTTTGATCAATTATAATACTGGAGGTCCGGATTATAAGATAGTTTTGAGTAATGACGGTGTAGGGCCTGCTTTTATAGAAGATTTTATTATTCGGAATAAAAAGAAAGAATATCATGAAGATATAGCTAATTTTTTAAGAGGTCGTATCAAAGAGGCAGATTCTCTGAATAATTTTTTCACTTCCAATATCAGCATCGGCAAACTGGTTGCCGCCGGAGAAAAAATCAATTTGGTTGAGATTAAAAATTCTAAAGAAGACGGCATCAAACTCTTAAAAATTTTTCAGAGGCTTGGTCAGGAGGGTTTTGATTTAGAAATCATTTATTCCAATGTCTATAATGAAAAATGGAGCTTGAATACAGCTAGTCCTCAATATCCAAAACCTAGCAAAATTTGGTAGTGTGTCCTGAATGCAGTGAGTTCAGGCATTAGCCTGTGATGGTACTTTGTCATTTGAATACTACAGTTTTAGGGAAAACTTCATAAATTTTTTAAAATTTGAGGGGTAAAAATTTCTAAATAACCCTCACACTCCAAACAAAAAAACCGCATCAAATTGAATTGATCCGGCTTTTCAAGATATACCTAAAACTAAAAAATTAACTAAGCTTTATTAATTTATGATTTGCTGTATCTGTCAAATTCAAAAGGTTTTGTATCCTAAATCTTGGTTTTTGTTCGTGGTCAAACTCACTCAACCTTATAAAATTTTAATTACCTTCCTATTTTTATGTTTTGTTTTAATGTGGCTAATGTTTTGTTACAGATGGCTTTATCAGTTTATTAATCAAGTGTTAGTTAATAATTTAACCTATTTTCGTAAGAAAATCAATTTTTCTTTTAAAATCGATTTGTTTTTTAATCTTACATTTCAAAATTAGTTACTTTTTACAAAAATCAAGTTAAAATTTTAACCTCTAAAAAAAATTATTTGTTTTTTTTAATAGAATTTGACTTTGATAGGTTTTTATTGAATTTTTAAAGGGAGAGCAAGGGCTAAAGGGCAAAAAACAAGTATAAGATATTAGAAATGAGGCTTTCTTTCATGCAATAAAAATAAAATAAGAGTTATTAACTGACTTAGTTTGAGGTGATGCCTACCTTGTTAAATATTTCGGATAAATTTGTTTGTAATGCCTTTTGACACAAAAAATGCATAATCATACTCAAAGCGAAATGGCTTCAAGATGATTATGCATTGATTTTATGCGATAAACTTCTCATCAATCTGCACACCATATAAAAGTGGCTTTTCCGATAATTTATCGACTTGTCTGTATCTACTGTCTACATCATCATTGCCAGGGCTAACGTTTATTTGATGTAGGGGAGGGGCAGTGAATCAACTCATTTAAAAAAAGGCTCTTACCATAATTTAGACTGATGACTGAAATTTAATGATTTTAACTCCATAATTTTGTCAAAAGATCGCCTTTTAAAACTATCAGTCCAGTTCTAGGTAAGAGCCTAAAAAAAATACACAAAAATCCACACCTAATTTCATAATTCCCATAACCTGTCGTGCATGTTGGACTTAGAAAATTAAACCGAGGCTGCATATTTTTCAGGTACCCTTTCAAACTCTACTTTACAGCCCGTACAGCAGAAATAAACCGGATTGCCTTCATAATCTACGACAAACTTGGCGGTACTTTTGTCAATCATCATCCCACAAACCGGATTTTTGTAGAGTTCGGGTTTTGTTGTGGTGGTTTCAGACTGGATTTCGGCTGAAACCTGAGTCTGCTGTACTCTTTTTTCAGCGATAATCTCTGCGATGATACTTACCGCTATTTCTTCGGGAAGCCTTCCACCTAGATCCAGCCCGGCTGGTGCGTGAATGGTCTCTATTTTTTCCTGGGAAATGTTTTTATGCTTGAGATAATCAAATACGTGTTGAATTTTTTTCTTGCTTGCTACAAAAGCAAGGTAACTGTAATTGAGACTCAAAGCCAGTTCCAGGGCTTCTTCATCGTCTTCGCCCTGGGTTGCTACCACGATACAAGAATTGGACTGAGTTTGTAAAATCTTTTGATCAAAGCGCGAATATACGGCTTCTACACCAGGAAAATCTTCAGGATTTAGATTAGGTGCCATTACTACAACGTGATAATGAATGGCTAGAGCTAATCTCGACAGTGCTTGTCCGACAGGTGATTTGCCCAAAATAACGATTTTTGGATTGGGGATCACAGGCTCGATGTATACTTCCAGAGTGCCTTCACTGTGGCATGTCATGGCATATTGAATTACACCGTCTTCGTGGGCTTGAGCATCAGGGCTGATTTTGACGAGGCGAGGCTTGCCGTCCTCTATTGAGCGAATAGCTTCTTGCACGACCAAAGGCTGAGAACACCCCCCGCCAACCCAGCCAAATACATTCCCGTCGGGGCGAATGATGGCTTTAAAGCCGGGTTTGCCTGAAATCGGTGCTTTGTAATTGACTACGATGGCGATGGCAAAGGCTTCTCCTTTACTTTTTAGCTCATAAGCTTTGTCTAAAATGGCATCAAACATTTTCCAAATATTTTTCGAGTGCTAATAAACTTTCAAGATTGTGTGCCGATTGGAAGACATCCAAATGTGGCAGCGCGCTTTGCATCCCACGTGCCAGGGGTTCATAATTGTTCATTCCTTTGAGAGGATTGAGCCAGATGAGTTTGCGTGCTTTTCGGGCGATTTTACCCAGTTCATACCCCAGTATTTCCGGTTCGCCGGTATCCAACCCATCACTGAGAATAATCACAATGGAATTGCTATTCAGGCAATGGTTGGAATAATGGCGGTTAAAATCTTCAAAACAACTGCCGATCTTAGTACCCGAAGACCAAAAATCGGCTCTTTCGGAGAGCAGGGAGAGGTTTTGTGTTAGGGTTTTATTTTTCAATAAATCCGTAATCGGCGTAATCCGAGTGCTGAATAAAAAAGCTTCTAGTCTTTCAAAATTACCTTGCAAAGCATATATAAAACGAAGTAAAAAAAGGCTATATTTATCCATAGAGCCACTCACATCAAGCAAAACGACCAGGCTTGGTTTGCGTTTTTTTCGTTTTTTGCGGTGCAGATCGATCATTTCACCTCCATTTTGGATATTCTTGCGGATGGTACGGCGTAGGTCTACCTGACCGCTTTTGGGGGCTAGCTTAAATCGACGACTCAGGCGTTGATTCATCTGCCGCCAGAGTTTCTGCGCCAGTGCTTCCAGAAATTCACTGTCTACTTCTTCAATCTTGCTGAAATCGGTACGGGTCATTTTTTCTACCCGGCTTGCTCCTGTAATGCTTTGGCTTTCCAGCTCGGACTCGGTGCGTTTTTCTGTATTTTGTTTACCCAGAAAGAGCAAAGAAGCTTTTTTGTGTTCGTGCCGGATGATACGCTCCCGGTGATCCAGAATTTTTTTTTGCCCCTTCTCGAGCTTTTTTTGCCAGTAAGCGGCAAACAATTCTTCGAAGATACGACTCTCTTTTTCAGAGGTGCAGAAAATGGATTTAAGGGCATATTTAAAAACATTTGCATCCAAAATTACCCCCAAACGGGCAGCTTCCAGGGCTTCGAGGCTCTCTTTAACGCCTACTGAAAGCCCCTTCTGTCGCAGATAATGACTGAATCGGATGATATGTTCAGTAATTCCGAATTCCATAAGAATTATTTCAGGGGATGTTTTCTATAAATTTCCTAACATCTTCACTTGCTAGCAGTTCTGCATCTTCACTAGATTTGAGCAGACAACCCTGGGTTAGTTTGACAGTTGCAGGATCCAGTTCTTTTTTGCCCAATGCCAGGAGTCCCTGCGCCCAGTCGAGGGTTTCGGCGATACCTGGAGTTTTACTGAGGCGTAATTTTCGGATTTTCTGGACAAACTGTACAATCTGCATAGAGAGGTCTTCTTCAATGTGCGGCAATCGTTTTTGCAAGATTTTCAGCTCCTTTTCCAAATCTGGATAATCCACCCAATAGTACAAGCATCTTCGCTTTAGGGCATCTCCCAGTTCCCGGCTACGATTCGAGGTCAGAATCACAAACGGGATGTGTTTGGCTTTGATAGTGCCCAGTTCGGGGATACTGATTTGAAAGGCTGAGAGCAATTCCAAAAGAAAGGCCTCAAATTCCTCATCACTGCGGTCAATTTCATCAATTAGCAGTACCACCGGTTTATCAGCCCGAATAGATTTTAGCAAAGGGCGCTCCATCAGAAATTCATCACTGAAGATATGTCGCTCTTTTTCTGCTTCGGTTTTTTGGCTTTGTTCCTGAATTTTGATGGTCAACAATTGTTTTTGATAATTCCACTCATACACAGCCGAACCCAAATCAAGCCCTTCATAACATTGCAGGCGAATGAGTTCGGTATCTAAGAAGTTGGCTAATTGATTGGCCAATTCCGTTTTACCTACCCCGGTATGTCCCTCGATGAGCAGAGGTTTTTGTAATTTTAATAAAAGAAAGACTATGGTGGCCAGTTCAGTATCCATCACATAACCTTTACTTTCAAATCCTTCAATAATCTGCTCTATGGTTTCAAGTTCTGAAATATTCATATTTTAGAGATTCTCTTGAGCGACATATTTTAAGATTTGGGTTTTCTACCGAAAAGGCGCATGATATATCCCAGAATAATAGAAAACAAAAGCGGTAAAGCCTTGAGTGGTTTAGCTTCTTGAGCCGGTGGCGGCACAAATGCTTGTCCTTCTCCTGAAGCTTTTTGAGCCTCCTCAATGGCTTTTAGTTGGTTTTTGACATTGTCAATGAATTGTCCGAATACTTGGTCGGTTACGTCTACAATCATACGGGAGCCAAATTGAGCCAATTTACCAGATACGCTTACTTCCATAGAGTTGATCACTTCGGTCAATCCTCGGTCGTTTTTGGAAAGTGTACCGATAAGCACCATGCCTGCATTTCCTTTACCTTTGGTATCGGTTCCTTTGCCAATGATTTCCATTTCGTATTTATCGTCTTCTAGTCGGGCAATAGTTACCTCACCTTTGTAGCTAGTCTTCACTGGGCCTACCTGAAGGCTTACTGTACCTACATAATTTCTATCATCAATTTGCTCGGTAATTTGCGCTCCGGGTACACAGGTTACGACTTTGTGCGGATCGCTGATAAATTTCCAAACGGTTTGGATGTCCTGCTCAACTTCAAATTTTTTGTCAATTTTTGCTTTCATTGATCAAAATATTACTAGAGTTTTGAATAATTTTTTTGAGATAAAAGTTTTATGTTTATAAAACCTAGGTGCAAAAAAATCAATTTGTTTAATATTTACAAGAAATTTTTTAACAAAACACATTCGGATGGACTGGAAAGCCCCTCCGAATGTGTTTATTTTTATTCTGCCACACCTTTTTCGTGTAGAATTTGCCATACTTTGGCGGCACTAATCGGTATATCGATGTGTGTCACGCCCAGGTGCGAAAGAGCATCCACTACGGCATTGGCAATGGCTGGTGGGGCACCCACAGTGGCCGATTCACCAACGCCCTTAGCACCGATGGGATGGTGTGGTGAAGGCGTGCAGGTCTTGTCGGTTTCCCAGTGGGGGGTTTCTACGGCAGTAGGCACGAGGTAGTCCATAAATGTCCCATTTAGGATGTTGCCTTCTTCATCATAGATCAGCTCTTCGTACAAGGCAGGCGCAAGACCCTGAGTCAGCCCCCCGTGAATTTGCCCTTCTACAATCATTGGGTTGATGATCGTTCCGCAGTCATCTACGGCTACGAAGCGACGGATTTTGACTTCACCTGTTCCGCGGTCGATATCCACGACACAGATATAAGAGCCGAAGGGGAAAGTCAGATTTGGCGGATCGTAGTAATGCGTAGCTTCAAAACCTGCCTCCATACCCTGGGGGTGATTGGTATAAGCCGCAAAGACGATTTCCTGGATGGTTTTAGCCTTTTCTGGGGCACCTTTGACGAAGAATTTGCCTGGTTCCCATTCCAAATCTTCTTCACTTACTTCCAAGAGGTAAGCAGCGATTTTTTTGGCTTTATCTCGGAGCTTGCGGGCGGCTTTGGTAGCTGCGGCGCCGGCGGTAGGCGTACTGCGGCTGGCATAGGTACCTAGTCCGTAAGGGGCTGTATCGGTATCACCTTCTTCAATGGCGATGTGATCGGCGGGGATGCCGAGTTCTTCGGCAATGATTTGGGCGTAAGTGGTTTCGTGACCTTGTCCTTGAGATTTGGTACCGAAGCGTGCAATGGCTTTTCCTGTGGGGTGAACTCGGATTTCACAGCTATCAAACATTTTGATACCGAGGATATCAAAATCTTTGGATGGTCCTGCGCCTACGATTTCGGTAAAGCTCGAGATACCAATACCCATCAATTCGCCTTTGGCACGTTTTTCAGCTTGTTCTTTGCGAAGTTCATCATAGCCGATTTTTTCCATGGCGAGTTTGAGGGCGGCTTCATAATCTCCACTGTCATATTCCCAACCCAGAGCGGATTGATAAGGGAAGTCTTCTTTTTTGATAAAGTTCTTAAAACGAAGCTCTGCCGGGTCAATTTTCATTTCCAGGGCAAGGCGATCTACCATCCGCTCGATGGCGTGAGCGGCTTCTGTCACCCGGAAAGAACAACGATAAGCAACTCCCCCTGGCGGTTTGTTGGTGTAAACGGCATCCAGTTCTGTAAAGGCAGTTTTCATATCATAAGATCCGGTACAGATCGAGAACATTCCGGCGGGGAATTTAGATGGGTTGGCGGCTGCATCCGTGTAGCCGTGGTCTGCCAGTGTTTTGATGCGTAATGCCTGAATTTTACCGTCTTTGGTAGCTGCCAATTCGCAGGTCATGTGATAATCCCTTGCAAAAGAATCCGCCTGAAGGTTTTCAGAACGATCTTCAATCCATTTTACAGGCTTTCCAATGAGGAAAGAGGCTGCCACGGCAATCACATAACCAGGATAAACGGGTACTTTACCTCCAAAACCCCCGCCAATATCAGGTGATACCACCCTGATTCGTTCTTCTGACAAACCTACGTGCCCAGCTACCAAAGCTACTACGGTACGAATGGCGTGGGGTGCTTGTGTAGTCAGGTAAATGGTCATGTGTTGTTTGACTTTATCATAACTGGCCACACAGCCGCAGGTCTCGATAGAAGCCACGTGAATACGAGGGATGTAAATCTGTTCTTTTACCGTAATGTCTGCATTTTTAAAAATTTCATCTGTTCCGTCGCGATCACCTACCTCCCAATGGAAGATGTGGTTATCGGTTTTGCCTTCTTTGTCGGCTCTTAGCACAGGCGCATCTGGGTCAAGAGATTTGAAAGGATTGATGACTGGATCCATTACTTCGTATTCTACCTCTACGAGCTCGATGGCATCGGCAGCGATGTAGCGATCGGTAGCGATGACAGCCGCTACTTCCTGTGCCTGATACATCACGGTATCGGTAGGGAGTACCATTTGTGTGTCGGACATCAAGGTGGGCATCCAGTGAAGATTGTACTGAGCCAGGTCTTTTCCCGTGATTACGGCCAATACACCCGGTAATTTCAAGGCTTCTTCAGCATTGATACTCAATATTTTAGCATAGGCATAGGGGCTTCTTACAATATCCATATAGAGCATACCCGGTAGCTTGATATCATCTACATAGTTTCCTCTACCTTTCAGGAAACGGGCATCTTCTTTGCGTTTGAGTGAGTGGCCTACGCCTCCGATTTCTTTGGAAGTTTTACAAGTCATAAATTGTGATTATTTCTTTTTTGACCAATTAATTTTCAGTAAAATAAGCTATCAAAGTCAGCTAAAAACTAAGCCTCTGCCAGGGTTTTTTCCGACATTTTTTGGGCAGCATATTGAATTGCCCTGACAATATTGACATAACCGGTGCATCGGCAAAGATTCCCGGAGATTCCCCATCGGATTTCGTCTTCGGTAGGATTGGGATTATGCTCAAGAAGCTCTACAGCACGCATCAGCATACCAGGCGTGCAGAATCCGCAATGTAAGCCGTGTTCTTCTTTAAAACCTTCCTGAAGAGGGTGGTATTCCGTTTCATTGGCGAGTCCTTCTACGGTAAGGAGGGCTTTGTTATTGACCTGCACTGCTAACATAGTGCAGGATTTCACGGATTTGCCGTCTACCAGTACAGTGCAAGCACCGCAGTTGGAAGTATCACAACCGATGTGCGTCCCGGTGAGGTTTAAAACTTCTCTAATCAGGTGAACCAGTAATAAGCGTGGTTCTACTTCGAGGGTTTGTTGTGCCCCGTTGATGCTAAAAGTAATTGTTTTTTTGGACATAGATGTATTTCAATACTTAAATTTTTTACAACAGAATTTTGAATTTTTTGGGGATTTAGCCTGTAAATTTTTATTTTATTAACCCTGGGCATCCTCGATGGCTCGTCGGATAGCTCTTTGGGTAAGTACTCGCACCATGGCTCTTTTGTATTCTTCGGAGCCACGCAGGTCAGGAGACGGACTAGAAGCATCTGAGGCCATTTGAGCTGCTTCTTGGATGATTTGATCTGAGATTGTTTTGCCAGTGAGGTGACTTTCGGCGTCCGTTACTTTAACCGGAACCGGGCTGACATTGGTAAGTCCGATCCCTACCTTTTTAAAGGTATTGTTTTCAATGGTTACTTGTACGGCAACGCCAGCGGTGGCATAATCTCCTACTTTACGCTCTAGCTTCAGATAAGCACCTCCGCTGCCCTGAGGCGGGATTGGGATTTGGATTTCGGTCAAAATTTCAGCGTGCTCGATGGCAGTTTGATAAAAACCAAGCATAAAATCGGTCATTGGGACGGTACGAGAGCCCTGGGGTCCCTGAATAACAATTTGAGCATTCATAGCCAGCATAATGGCAGGGTGGTCATTGGCAGCGTCGCCGTGAGCCAGGTTACCCCCGATTGTGCCCCGGTTTCGCACCTGAGGGTCGGCGATTACTTTGGTAGCATCACAAAAGATGTGATATTTGGATTTAATCAGTTCGGAATGCTCCAGTTCCGCTTCGCGGGTCAGTGCTCCGATTTTCAGAAAGCCACCTTCTTCACGGATATAACTCAGTCCGGGTATGTCATTGATGTCAATGATGTATTCCGGGTTGGCGAGTCTAAGTTTCATCATCGGAATCAGGCTATGTCCTCCGGACATAATTTTGGCATCATCTCCGTATTGTTCCAATAGGGAAATGGCTTCGTCCAAAGTTTGGGGATTGAAATACTCAAAAGAAGCAGGAATCATATTTTTTAAAAATTTTTAATGGGAAAATGCATTTTTTTTAATGGAAATTTGAATAAAACAAATCATTTGAATAATTACAAGTTATTCTTTAAATACTAATAAAATTCAATATAGGGAATAAATGTTTTGTATTTTTAAAATAATTCATATTTTTTTTGGATTTATTCGTGTGAATCAACCATTTTTTCTAAAAAAACTTATAATTTTATACCTTGTAAATTATTTGACAAAGATTAAACCTCAGAATTATAATAAGATATGACAAATCAGGTTGCACAATCTCAAAGAAAGGCATCATCCACAGATTTTAAATTAAAGCCTTTGATCGAGTATTTTTATGAGTGGGAAAAAAAGATACCCAACCAGGTATATCTTCGTCAGCCTTACGGAGATACCTGGAAGGAATACACCTGGAAAGAAGTAGGCGATCAGGCAAGGCGCATCGTAAGTGCTTTAAAAGCCATGAATCTACCCGAAAAAAGCAATATCGGGCTTGTATCCAAAAATTGCGCACACTGGATTATGTGTGATTTGGCAATCATGATGAGCGGTCACGTATCAGTACCTTTTTACCCTACACTTGATGCAGAAAAACTTGGGGAAGTATTGCTTCATAGTGATGCTGAAGTATTATTTATTGGTAAGTTAGACAATTGGGAGGGCATGAAAGAGGGTATCCCCGGAAATATACGATGTATTACCTTTCCCGAAAGTCCAGCAGAGCAAGAAGCTTATTTGAAATGGGATGATCTGATCGCTCAACACGAACCCTTCCAGGGTGAATACCTGCCAGATTTGGATAATTTATTCACTATTATTTATACATCAGGTACTACGGGTATGCCTAAAGGAGTGATGCATACCTTTTTAAATTATGCCAATGTATTAAAATCTTCCGTCCCTTTGGGCAAGTTTGATTCACCTCAGAATCGCTTTTTTTCTTATTTGCCACTTTGCCACGTAGCAGAGCGGAATTTTGTGCTTGCAGGTAGCCTTTACAGTGGCGGAAGTGTGTCTTTTGTGGAATCTCTGGATACATTTGCCAAAAACCTAGCTGATGTACAGCCTACACATTTTTTTGCAGTGCCTCGAATCTGGACGAAGTTCCAACTAGGAGTGCTGTCCAAAATGTCCCAGAAAAAACTGGACAGTTACCTGAAGATACCTATTTTCTCAAGCCTCGTTAAAAAGAAGATTCAGAAAAAACTGGGTCTGGCAAGTGCAAGGGTGATGATCACCGCAGCCGCCCCAATGCCCGCTAGTTTGATTAGCTGGTATCAAAAAATTGGCTTGTATCTTCTAGAAGCTTATGGAATGACCGAAAACGCAGGACTTTGCACAGCTATGCCCGAGGGAAATATCAAAAACGGCACCGTAGGACAAGCGTACCCCAACTGTGATATCAAGATCGATCCCAAAAGTGGAGAGATTCTCATGAAAGCCGACTGGCTAATGACAGGCTACTACAAAGAACCCCAAAAAACTGCTGAAACCATCAAAAATGGTTGGTTGCATACCGGAGACATGGGCGAACTGGATGCACAGGGCTTCTTAAAAATCACAGGTAGGGTCAAAGATCAGTTTAAAGGGTCTAAAGGTGAGTTTATCGTACCTGGTCCTATTGAGGCAGGTTATGCTACCAATAATTTTGTAGAGCAGATTTGTATCGTCGGGCGTGGATTGCCTCAGCCCGTGGCATTGGTCGTGCTGTCGGATATGGGGATGAAATTAGCCCAAAATGACCGAATCGCTCTTATAGAAAGCCTAGAAGCTACCCGAAAAGCCGTAAATCATACGGTACTCTCGCACGAAAAAGTAGAAAAAGTTATCATCACCAAAGATGCCTGGACTATTGAGAACAACATGCTTACGCCTACCCTGAAAGTAAAACGTAATGTCCTGGAAGACGTCTACGGCGAACGCCTTAATACATGGTTTGAACAAAAAGAAAGTATTATTTGGGAGTGAGGTGTTGGGTGTTGGGTGTTGGGTGTTGGGTGTTGGGTGTTGGGTGTTGGGTGTTGGGTGTTGGGTGTTGAGTTTCAGGAGAAGAAATTGACTACAATTTCTTCTCCACCTTAATTGCTTTAATTGCTTTAATTGCTTTAATTGCTTTAATTGCTTTAATTGCTTTAATTGCTTTAATTGCTTTAATTGCTTTAATTGCTTTAATTGCTTTAATTGCTTTAATTGCTTTAATTGCTTTAATTGCTT
>JANRIC010000054.1:0-8639 GCA_033765345.1 Microscillaceae bacterium | reverse complement strand
AAAGACCGCAAATACTATCAAAAATACCAAAGCGAGCAAAAACCCATTTACCTCATTGGGGTAGCCTGCAATCAAAAGGAACTGAATGAATATGCAGTGGAGATTTTACTACCTAGCTCTCAAACCTTGGGAGAAAATTAAAAACTCACCCATAAACAAAAAAGCCTTGCCCCAAGGATAAAAAATAGTAATAACGACTCATAAGCGTGAGATTCAACGGCAGCCATGATCTCCACAAACTTGTTTTTTTCAAAAAACCTTGCTTTGTATAATTTTTTTTCATTTATTTGATCAACCAAGCTAAATAGTCCTAAAACCATAATTTTAATCGATTTAAATCATCATTCTGATTATACTTGGTGCTTCTTGAAAACCAAGAAGTGCTTATGAAAATAATTTTGTCTACAGGAGCATAACATTTCTCACTGTGTGACACTATTCACTGACAAAAATTGATATATCATTCAAACTATTTATGAGAAAGTATACTCTATTATTGTTTTTTAAGCTTTTTTTTGGTTTTTTTCTACTTCTCTCTGGAAAGGTTTGGGGTCAATGTACGGCTTCCTTTACCACCAATCCAAGTAATACTTCTTCGCTTTGTGCTCCAGCAACGGTGCAGTTTAACAACCAATCCACTCCGAGTAGCGGGCTTGAATACGAGTGGGATTTTGGGGACGGCACTCCTCTTTCTTCCGAGCGAAATCCCTCGCATACTTTTGATGCCATCGGTAGCGGGAATCAAAGCTTCACTGTAAGGCTCAAAGTTAAGAATCCGGCTAATTCAGCTGATAGTTGTGAGGTAGAAACCAGTCAGACTATCACGATCAAGCAAAGCCCTCAAATTACACTAAGAGATGAATTCGGTGCTGAATATCTGCGTTTTGGAAATTGCGAAAATGCCAGCGTAAGTCCTACTTTTACCATCAATTTTTTTGACAATTCAGGCCCCGGTATCACACAGTACAGGGTATCCTGGGGCGACGGTTCGCCGGATTATCAAGGGGCAAACCCTCCCAATACGCACACGTATAGCTCTCTGGGTTTGTACACCATCACTTATACCATAGTCGGCACAAATGCCTGTGAAAGGACTCGCAGATACCCTGTTTTGAATATCTCTAACCCTTCCATCGGTACTTCCAATCCCGGAAATACTATCGGTTGCGGACCTTCCACGATTACTTTTCCAATTGTTGATTTTATAAATAACGACCCTTCCACGATTTACAGAATCAACCCTGGTGATGGTTCGCCCATTGTTACGCTTCCGCATCCGCCACCGAATACATTTACACATACTTATTCCAAAAGCTCCTGTCCCGAACCGAATAGCTCCTTTGCATTTAGGGTGACTGCTGTAAACGCTTGTGACTCAAGCTTCTCAGAAGCATTTCCAATTAGGATTTTTACTGCCCCTGAAGCCGCTTTCGAGCCTCAATCTCCTACAGCCTGCACAAACAATGCGCTAAGATTTGTCAATCAAACCCAGGAAGGCTTTAACAACAATTGTGTACGTAATACACGTTATGAATGGAACTTTGGCGATGGTTCTGCCCCTCTAACGGTATTCGATAAAAATACGATCCAACACGTGTATAGCACTTCAGGGACTTATTCCGTCACCCTCAAAGCGATAAACTCTTGTGATTCTTCCAGTATTTCCAGGACTGTTACTATTTGTAATGGCACGCCTACTTCCTCCTTCCTAGCCGGAACCAACAACACACCTAGTAGCGCAGAATGCGGTTCGGGAGCTGTAGAATTGACTTTACCTGGAGGTGCATGTATCCTTAACAATACCCCACTTAACATATCCCTGACTGATAATTCTACAGCAGATACTTTTTGTAGCAGCACATACACCTGGTCGATTGTTTCGGGTAGCGGAGGACGATTTTCCAACGGACAAACCAGCTCCTCAACAGCCAATGAGCAGTTTGTTATCGCCCAGCCCGGTACTTACATCATCCAACAAGCGGTGACAAATGCCTGCGGAACTTCCCGAAGCTGTATCAAAATTGTGGTTCGTCAAGCTCCTACGGAACCGACTATCCAAGGATTACAAGCGAGTTATTGCCCAGGTACGCCTGTAGATATCAATACGCCTGTCAATAGCAATGTGGAGAATTATCTTTGGGGGCTTACCGGGATCAATGGGACAGCTAATCCTGATTTGGGCAGTCTGGATCTAACCCAAGCCAATCTGTCACCCATCAATGAGTTACCGGAGGGCACTTATAGGCTAGACCTAAGCGTGGCGAATAGCTGCGGAACTTTGACTGTTTCGGATACATTTGATATAATCCGTCTGGATGTGGTTGCACTCAGTCCCGGAGATACGGTCAATATTTGCCCCGGCGACAGCCTTTTGGTAAGAGCTACTGCCGGATTGGATACTTACCAATGGTTTAAAGACGGAAGGGCTATTCCCAATCAAACAAGAGATAGCCTTTCCGTTGAGGAGGCTGGTGATTATTATGTATCTGTAGGAATAGCAGGATGCCCCAGTTTTTCGGACACCATCCACGTTGATTTTATTTCAAGGGTGCCGATCAATGCAGGGGCAGACTTGGTAGTGTGTGTGAATGACAGTCTATTTACACTCATTCCACAAAGCTCCGTAAGTGGCGTCTGGACAGGAACAGGCGTAGTAAACGATAGTATTTTTAATCCTTCCTTAGCTTCTATTGGAGATAACAGGGTCATCTTCACGGTTCGGGATAGTATTTCGGGTTGTTTTGTGCAGGATGAAATCATTATTACCGTCAGAGAACTTCCAATAATAAATGCAGGTGGCGCACTCGAGCTATGTAATGTCAATGAAGAGGTAATTTTAACAGATTTTAGCCCTGTCGGGGGGCAATGGTCGGGTACAGGGATTACGAATTCTTCTGGTGTATTCAATCCATTTTCGGCTGGAGGGGTAGGCAATTATACTTTGACCTATACATTTCAAGACTCAAACGGATGCTCGAACTCGGCCACACGCTTAGTGAGTGTCATAGAGCCGACCTCAGTTGAAGCTGGGGCGGACAGCAGTATCTGCCAAAATAATGGACTGTTATTTTTAAATGGGTCACCCAATGGAGGCACTTGGTCGGGTTCAGGGGTAAATGCAAGCAATAACAGTTTTGATCCTGCTGCTGTAGCTCCCGGAGACTACAAACTCTTTTACAGCTTAGGAACTGGTACCTGCCAAACCATCGACAGCCTTTTGATTCGTGTGATACCTTTCCCAATCGTAGAGGCAGGAAATCCGATGGAATTCTGCGAAAATGATGATCTTATCAGCCTCAACGGACAGTCTCCCATCGCAGGGGGGCTAGGTACTTGGTCGGGTTCAGGGGTCGCCACGAATGGAGTCTTTGACCCCAGGCTAGCCAATATCGGCTTAAATCAACTCATTTATACTTTTGCAGATAGCCTAACGGGATGTATCAACCAGGATATACTAGAAATAACCATTCATCCCCTGCCCAGCCCCAATTTTGTAGCAGATAGTATTTATTGTGTGAACGGCCCAATTGAATTTATGAATAGCACCCCTGCCATTACAAATTATAGCTTTGACTTTGCATGGGATTTTGGAGACGGCACCAATTCATCTCAACCTAATGGCCAACACACCTACGCAAATATTGGTACTTATACTATTCGTCTCAGGGCTAGCACGAATCCAGGTAACTGTGAAGCAATTTTTGAACGCCGTATCCGAGTGGTCAATCCACCTCAAGCGAGTTTTACCAAAAGCCTAAACCCAACCGACGGGTGTGGGGATGTGACTGTAAATTTTAGCAATAACAGCACAGCAAGCGGTAACGAATCTTATTTTTGGGATTTTGGAAACGGACAGTCAAGTACAGAGCTAAACCCAAGTATGAGCTTTAGGGCAAGTTTGACTCGAGATACAAGCTATACGGTCACACTTACCATTTCAGAACCCGGTCTGGGTAATGCCTGTAATTCGGCGCAGTTCCAGGATATAATCACGGTGAAGCCTCTGCCCAAAGCCAATTTTATTTTTGTAGGAGATTTTAACCCGGTCTGTTCAGGTTATCCATTGCCGATTGATAATTTTTCTTTCGGCAATCCTACACGCTTTGAATGGGATTTTGGAGATGGTACTACATTTCAAAACAATGACACCAGCGTAGTTATACATCGGTTTTTTTATACGGGAGATACCGATACCACCTACCAAGTCACTTTGCGGGCATTTAATGATTGCGGGGTAAACGAAATCACTCGACCTATTACAGTTTTGCCTAATATGGTGCGTGCCAACATCGAGCTGGATGTAGATTCAGTAGGATGCGCTCCTCATACAGTGCAGTTTACCAGCAATCAGTCAGGATTTAATCGGGTAGACTGGAGCTTTGGAGATGGCAATATAGCCATCGATGCCCCTAATAACATAACATACACCTACAATAATCCAGGGGAATATCTTGTGCGATTGACCGTACAAAACGGATGTAATATTGACAATAGCACAATCAAAATCAGGGTACAGCCCAGTCCGCAGGCAAGTTTCAGCAGTGAAAATGCACTTTGCTTGGGGCAGCCCTTTAATTTTGTCAATAATTCTGCTCCTAATCTGGCTACTTTGTGGGATTTTGGTGACGGAACAAGCTTTCCGGGAAGGACTCCTTTGCCTAAAATATATGAGAATCCGGGTACGTATGAAGTATCGCTTACGGTAAGGGATCCTGAGAATGCCTGTACCAATACACAGCGAAAAACCATAGAAGTACTTGCCCCTCCGGTAGCTGATTTTGAAGCACCTGTGAATGCCTGCCAGGGTGAAACCGTAAATTTTACCAATTTATCCACAGAGGCTATTCAATATCTTTGGGATTTTGGTGAGCCAAACGCTGACCCAGATGCAAGCAATCCCAGCCATACATTCAACCGTGCAGGGCAATTTCAGGTAAAATTGATTGCCTTCAACAATCGCTCCTGTGCGGATACCCTGGTTAGAACCATAAGTATTTTCCCAGTTCCAGTACCGGATTTTAAGGTTATTCCAGGGGCAAGCTGTATTACTCCCCTGGAAGTCAATTTTGAAAATTTAACCAGTAATATTCCTCCCAACCAGGGTGTTTTTGTTTGGGACTTTGGCAACGGAAACAGCCACATCGGCTCAGGCAATATCCCTACTCAAGAATATATCAATGATACAGACACCATTCAAAATATCATCGTGAGGCTTAGCCTGACAAATAGCTCAGGGTGTAGCAGTGTTGTTGAAAAATCGGTGGAAGTCTGCCCCAAACCCTGTGAGGCAAGGATTGTAATTCCCAATGCTTTTACCCCAAATGGCGATGGACTGAATGATACGTTTAAGCCTATCTCCGTGGCAGTAAGGAATTATCGTATGCAAATCTTCAATCGTTGGGGCCAACAAATATTTGAAAGCACCGAGCCGAGTTTAGGTTGGGATGGCAAACGCAATGATGGCAGCCTCTACCAAGAAGATATGTATGTCTATAAAATTACGTATACCTGCGGGCAAGCACAGGAAGAAAGCCCTACCGGAGACCTTTTATTAATCTATAAAGACTAAAAAACAAAATTATGTATAAAATTCTTATCCTTCTTTGGGTATTCATCGCTTTGAGCCTGAGTCTGAAAGCACAAGACCCTCAATTTACACAATTCAACGCACAGCCAATCTTGTATAACCCTGCCTATGCAGGAGCAACACGCAACTGCCGTATTATCAATCAATATCGTCAGCAGTGGTTGAATATACCGAGTACCATAGACCATAGCGGCCAATTTGATACCTATGCTACTTCTGTTGATTTTTTTAATCTAAGAAGGCACTTTGGTTTTGGTCTGATATTTACCAATGACAATGCCGGAAGCCTCGGTATTCAAAGCAATTTGATCGGCTTGGCTATCTCGAATGAACAAAGGCTTGGCAAAAATTTAGTTGCCAGATTAGGGCTGCAGGGTACTTATATGCAGAGAAACCTGATGAATGCAGCATTGGTTTTTGAAGACCAATTAGACATCAACGGAGGTGTCGGGACCTCTCGAGAAGGACTTGGAATGTCTAATCAAGTAAGTGACTGGGATATTTCGGCGGGTTTATTATTGAGCAGTACGTACTGGTTTGTAGGCTTTTCTAACCAAAATACCCGTCGCCCCAATCTTTCTCTGTTTGATCAAGATGGAGAATCCAGCAGAATTCCGACCCGGTATAATGTTGAATTGGGGGCATCCTTGCCCATCTTCCGTAGAGACCAACGCTCCGACGAAATGGATTTAGGGGTATTTAAGATGCAATTGCTCTATCGTAAACAGGGCGGGAACGAACAGGTGGATATAGGTGCATTTTTAAATCTGAACGTCAATAAGTCAAATGTATTTAAATCAGGGCTTTATTACCGAGGTTTGAAAAATGCAGATGCCTTAGCACCTTACGTTGGGTGGCAAAGTACCGATTTGCCCTGGATAGATTTGGACTTGGGGGTAAGTTATGACTGGACTATTTCCAGCCTGGGTAATACCGGAGGAACTTATGAATTAGTACTCAGAATGTCTTGCAAGGGCAGAAAGGATAAAGCGTATGACCGTTTGATAACCAGTGGGTGCAATCCTAATCTAGCCAAAGACATTATGGAAAATTATTGGTGGGATGGTTATAGAAGTTCAGAAAATACCGAGCAAAAACAAAAATACAAAAAAAACATTACTAAAAAACGAAAAGACTTTATGATTATGCAGACATATTGATCAGATTTGCTTTTTGATGGTAGGACAAAAGATATTCTTTCAGATGGTAAGTCCTTTTGCAGTTTGGGTAATGTTAAACAATAGCTGATAAATATTTTTTATCTTTATTAAACAAAGAGAGAAATTATACTCAGTAAAGAATATCAATGTCATCAATATTCAAGCACAAGTATAGTCAGGAATGGAACAAATGCGCGTGGTACACATCGTGTCTTTCTTTATAGGCGACGGCAGTATAAAAAGTTGTAAACGTTTATGGCGAAAATTGCCCTATAGCTACCTGAGATCTACAAGTTTTTCAGATTTTTGGAAATCTTATCATTGCCTGCCCCAAGAAACCCATACCAAGCTAGGCAAAGAAGCAGGACTAACCGATCACGTAGAAAGGCTCAATAATACCATTAGGCAAAGGTTTAGCAGATTTGCTCGAGAGGATTTATCCTTTTCTAAAAAAGAATATAAAATTTGTATTTTAAACTTTGGGCATTCCAGTATAATATAAAACTTATCAACTAATTAGTTACACTACCTACTTTTTTTATAATTTCTAATCAAAAACACATTTTTATTGGCTAAAAATTGGAATAGTATAATTTTTTAGTTATTTCCTTTGAAAATAACTCCGGTTTCTAATAAGATAAATTTGTAAATCATTGATAATTAGACTATTAAAAAAATACAGGAAGTCATCGTAAAGTTTATAAACCCTTGAAACGGTTTTCTTGGCAAACATCACTTTAAGCCCAAAGCTTTATAAACCTGAGAGACATTTCGGAGCGTTGAGCAGTCATTGAGAAGCGTAACATTTTGTAAAAACGCATAAAATACAATGACATATTGCTCATTTTATTTTGTCATTCCGACGCAAGGAGGAATCTTAGCGTCTGCATTAAGAAGTGCTAAGATTCCTCCTGCCATCGGAATGACAGTTCCAGATTAAGATTTTGTATTGAATATCAGGTTATTAGAAAACATGTCATTGATAGGCGTTCAGCAAATAAACTGGTAGAATTTTTCCGAAGTTTTCAATATCTATCTTTCTATCAAAACAAAAGCTCCCCAGTAATAGGGATGCGGAAATTCTTCTCTGAGTTTTAATTGGGTTTGCTTGATTTCTGTGGGTTTGCTTTCGCTATGAAGTTGGTATGGATAGAAAATATCGAAAATGATCGCTATATCTAGCAAATTCAATACCTTTTGCCTATTTTTACTTTAAGTATATCTAAAAGACCATGACCAAACTGCAAAAATTACCCATAGGCATACAAGATTTCACCCGACTCAGAAATGACAAAGCTTTGTATGTGGATAAAACCCCGTTGATCTATCAACTCATCACAAGAGGTGTGTATTACTTTCTCTCCCGCCCACGCCGCTTTGGTAAATCTTTGCTTTTGAGTACACTGCGTGATATTTTTTTGGGTAAAAAAGAGCTTTTCGAGAAGCTTTGGATTGAAGATAAAATCGAGTGGGAAAAACACCATGTTATTCATTTGAGTTTTGGTAAAGCTGATTTTAAAGAATTGGGTTTGAAAGAATCCATCACGCTGCAATTGGGTGAGGTGGCTCAGAACTACAATGTTCCGTTAATTGGAGACGACATTGCCAATCAGCTTGAAAACCTCATCAAGGCTCTTTCCCAAGAAAGGCAAGTCGTCATTTTGATAGATGAATACGATAAACCGATTATTGAATATTTGGGTAAGGATGAAATCCATCAAGCAATCAAAAACCGCAATATTCTTAAAATCTTTTATTCCTGCCTCAAAGATTTGGATGCGCACATTCGTTTTTTATTCATCACAGGCGTTTCTAAGTTTAGCAAAGTATCCATCTTTTCGGATTTGAACAATCTCCTGGATATTAGTATGGTGCAGGATTACGCCACTTTG
>JANRIC010000053.1:0-35056 GCA_033765345.1 Microscillaceae bacterium | reverse complement strand
ATGTTTGTGTAATAAGTAAGTTTACACAAACAAAATTATCCAGAAATTTTATTATGATAAAATAAAAAAAATAAAAATTTTATATCTTAATAATATAAAAAACAAAATTAAATTCTGAAACAAGTACCTGAGTAGTAACATATAAGTTTTGTATATTGCATTTTTTACTTATTTATCCACAAACCTACAAAATCCCCCAACACCAAACTGCTGCATTTTGACGCATGATGTTGCATTTTGATGCACGCCGGAGCCATAATTACATCCTCACAAAAATTCCCTATCTTAGAGCAGGAAAAAAGGTATTTGGTTTTGGTAATATCTTTGGCTGAAAAGCGAAAAAACTTTATCTTTGAATATGAAAATAACAATAGAACTGAATACCTGGATTGAATTAGAGAGCGTACTTACTTTGCTTAGTACACTTCCTCTGGAGGGCATTCAAATTCAGGCCGACAAACCAAATCACCTTCCTATTCAAAAAGGAGATAAAAGCTTGGATGGCAAAGCCCTGTTTGGTATTTGGAAAGATAAGCCTAGAAGTATAGAGGAAATCAGAAATGCCTCCTGGACACGAAATTGGAATCTATGATACTTTGTGATACCCATATTTTTATCAGTGCCTTCACCAATCCCATTCCCACAAAAATTCCCTATCTTAGAGCAAGAAAAAGAAGCGAACTATGAGAAGATTTAATACATCGGGGCCGAATATTCCCTCAAGGCATTATACCTTGATGCGGGAGAAATTAGTGGAAAAGGGGCTGGAAATGGTGCATCAGGAGCGTTATTTTACGATATGGGCTCCCAGGCAGACGGGGAAAACGACTTATTTCAGGCTTTTATCAGAGCGACTTTATGAGCAAGGATATAAAACCTGCCAGGTAAATCTGGAGAATTATATCAATACTTCGGAGGCTGAAATGCTTACATCCGTCAATTATCATTTGAGTATTGCGCTAGGCAAAGAAGTAGTAGCAAATACTTTTGTAGAATTGCAGGATTTTATTTTTAAAATTAATTCTTTCAAATTTATCTGGATCATTGACGAAATAGAAGGCTTGAATCCTGCCATCTTGGGGTTGTTTCTGCATACCATCAGGAATTTATACCACTCCCGAGAGAGCCATTGCCTGAAAAGTGTAATTCTGGTGGGTGTAAGTAATATCGTAGGGGTAATTCAGGATAATGCCTCTCCTTTTAACATCACCGATAATCTCTCCATTCCTTATTTCAGCACAGAGGAGACTTACGCACTGCTTGGGCAACACGAGCAAGAAAGCGGGCAGCTTTTTGAAGAAAAGGTCAAGGCCAAAATTGCAGATATTACAGCGAATCAACCGGGACTGGTTAATGGTTTTGCCCAAAAGCTGGTGGAGGATCATCCCGACCAAAAACAGATTGTTTATTCGGATTATCTAGGGGTAGAGAATTGGTATCTCAATGAAGCCATTGATAAAAACGCTTCTAACATTGTCAATAAAGCCAAAAAATTCAGGGCTTTTGTAGAAACTTTGCTTTTTACTGAAGTGAAAATCCCTTTTCAGATCGAGCGGGAAGAAATCAAAGTCTTGCACGCCAACGGTCTGATCAAAAAAGACGAAGACGGTTACGTGACTTTTTGGGTACCTTTCTACAAAAAAAAGCTCTATCAGGCTTTTTATCCTTATACCAATGGCGAAGGGGTAAATATTGGCAGAAATATTTTCCCAGAGGAGTTTATGGATGAGAAAAATCAAATTGATTTTACCAAGATCATCCAAAATTATCGGGAATATGTCTTGCGAAGAGGCTTTAACCGATTCAGAGAAAAGGATGCCGAAGGAAAATATCAATCTGTCAAAGAAGCGGCTTTGGTGTATAGCTTTGAAACCTATATACAGGCTTTTTTACAAGTAGCCGAAGGTAAAAGTTATCTGGAGGCACATACCGGATTAGGAAGAACCGATATGATTATTTATCTAAAAAACAGAGAGTATGTCGTGGAGATGAAGATTTTTTACGATATTACTCAATTCAAAAAAGGCAAAAAACAATTGGCTTACTACTGCAAAAGCCTGGGACTAACAGAAGGTATTTATCTGGTGTTTTCTCCCAATCATATCAAATTTACGGAGTTCAGCTCTGACAGCATAGAGGAGATCGAGGGTGTAGAAATCTTTACGTACATCGTTCCTTATGATGAAGAAAAGGATTTTTAAGATTAAAAAAGGCCTGTGTGAGGAATTACAAAGGCTCTTTTTTTGAAAAAAGGTACTAATAAGATCGGAAAGATTTCTTTTTTTCGGGAATACCCAAAACTTCATAGATTGTTTCCTGGTCTTTGGGGCTAATTAACCCTCTGCGGATGCTCAAGTTGGCTCTTTTTAATCTGCGGTAGAAGGTGCTGCGATGAACCCCGTACTCGTCAGCGAGTTGTTGCTGCGTTTTCATTTTTTGGTTGTTTTTAGTGATTGCTCGACACATATATTTCATAGCTTTCCAAAACAGATTGACCTGGCTAGGTTTTTATGTATTAATACAAAAAACGTGTAAATATCTCTTGGTTGAACAACTAAATTTTCAAGGTTTTTTGAAAAAAACTGAATGTTATTTTGATAAAATAAAAAAAGGCAGTTTAAAAAACTGCCTCTTCGAGTAATAGATTATATAAACCTTAAATTTTAATGCATAATAAGGAGCTTTCCGGATTCTGTCACAGTTCCCGAAGCACCTGAATAGCTGATTTGATAGGAGTAAACACCATCAGGAAGTTCTCCTGTTTGTATCGTGATAGTTTGCTTGCCGGATGGTGTATAAGGCAGCGTTTTGTCCAGATAAACCATTTCCAGATTTGTGATTAGAAGCCTGGTCTCTCCTGCCTGAGCCGGGTAGACCGTAAAAGTACAGCTTCCATCTGCGGGATTCGGATAGACGGTTGGCATCTCGATTTCTGTGGTTACAGCCTGAGATTGTTTTGCAAAGGCAGTATTATTTTTACGAATCAATGCCGCCCAGTCGCTGTTGGGGTTTGTAGGGGGAGTGCCTATGCTAAGTACGTTTTGATCAAGAGAAACGATTAATGGGTCGCCCGAAAAGGTCTCAGCGGTTTTAGGGTCAAACCAAAGCACCTGATATTCCCCTTCATAGTTTTCAAAGTTTAGTTCAGTGGCATCTCCTTGTGGGAGATAAACTACATAGACTTCACCGGGTTTAGCAAAACAGTAATCGTTGGTAGCAGAGGTCAGGTCATCAAAGTTGCTCATTTCCCAATAGGGTACGTATGTTCGGAAAAAATCAAGTGCGTTTCGAGTAAGATTCCACATATTATCCCTTGACTGCCAGTCTTGGCAAGTTAAATCACTATGAGGATATGCATATCCGAAATACCATTCCACACCTCAGGCACCACTCATCAGACTGCCCCAGAGCGAATATTTACGATTGTTATCGTGCCAGAAGTCATTGGCATCCGGTACAACACCCTGGTCTGGCGGTCCGGCTTCGTCCATATTCACCACCCAGGGGTGGCCGCTTTGCTTGGAGCGTTGTAGCCATTTCAGTATTTCATTGTGAACTTCTTGCGGAGTAAAAACCTGAAGAGAAGTTCCGTTAAAATCTCTGTATCCGATCAGATCGCTGTATACATCTTCTTGGTGATTGGGGTAAGTATGTACGTTGATATAACTTTGATAAGGATCGTGGTCTTTGAGATAAGAGGCATGGTTTTTTAGCTGATTATTATTGGGATCAGGAATTTTCTCAAAGTAGTTGTTTTCTTCTCCCAAATTCCAACTGATAGCCAGGTGATGACTGAACCGCGCAATCATCTCTCGGTAATACAATTTTCTCTGGATACCAAGAGACCCAGCATCCAGTAGCAAGTCATTTTCTGTTTCCTGCAATACAATGTGCATCATGATCCCCAGTTTATCCATGTGGCTGAATACTACTTCCCACTGATCCAGTTTGGATACATCAAAGCGATAACGTTCTGTGTGTGTTGTCCAGGGCCAGACATCTTTGCCATCTCCATTGACATTCATCGTCAGGAAATACACGGCGTTCATGCCTTTGGAGGCCAAATAATTCAAAGCTCCGATAATTCCTTTGCCTTTGTCATTTTTCCAAACCGGGCTGTTTTCATCCCAGTGTTTAATATGAGCAGAATAGGTTTTGGTATAATCAGTTCCTCCATGGCTATAAGTGCTATCAAACTCTTGATAAGCCAGAAAATTCTCGGGACTATCAGCACCTCCTTTAAGAAAGTATTCGCCATTGTCTTTGAAGCGCAGATAATGCCTGTCTACATAGTTCAATCGTCCTTTTGCACGGAAGTCTCTACCCCTTTTATCTGAATCAATGATGTTGAAAGTGCCTTGTTTTCCGTCAAAAGAAGTTGCTTCTCCAGCATTAGGGTTCTCGTCTACGGCAATATTATTTCCTTTTCTAAAAGATGCTGTATAAGACCAAGTGCCGGTTTCATCAGGGGAGAAATGTACTTTCCATAGATTTCCACTTGTAGCACCAGTCTCGCCAGCCTGTCCGTCAGCCGCATAATAACCAGGAACAACATAAGTTTTATTCCCCTTTTGGAAAGTTACATGGAGCCTGTAGTTCAGGAAAGGATTATCGGTATCTTGTTCGCTGCTTTCAGGTCCGAAAAATGAAATGGTAATTTTATGCCATTTTTTCATCTCTCCACTGATTATAGGGTCTGAGTTTTGGGGTACATCAATTACCTGAAAGTTAATAGAAAATGTAGAGCCGGAAGTACCTGATGCATTGGGGTCAGTGAAAGGTATTGCGCTGAGTTGATGCTGCCCGAGAGAGGGTGTCCAAGGGTTATAATTTCCATTGGAAAATCCCTGGATGGCGTAAGGGGTGTTGTTTTCAGTGCGGTAGTTAGGGTCACTGTCATAGCCGAAACGTACACTTCCTACTGCGTCGGGGTTGGTGTTGGCACGAATGCTGAGTCGGTTTGTGGTCAGGAGAGCCAGATTGATGATTGCACCGTCTTGTAAAAGCCCTAGCTCTACATTGTTGTCGGCATTGATCAGGGTAAAACTTTGTACGGTAAGATTAGAGGTACTGGCTTGCACTACATTACTTGGAGCAGAGATTAATCCTTTATAAAGAGTCACTACTCGGAAATAATAGCTTGTATTCAGATTTAGACCTGAGACCAAGAATTGATTCGTACCCCAACTGACGGTATTGATGGGGCTGAATCCAGTATTTGGTTGATTGGATTGTTCTAATTGATAACTTTCTCCAAAGCTACTCCCTGTCCAAGATAAGAGCACAGATTGGAAACTGATCTGGCTTACGTTGAGGTTTTGGGGAGCTAAAGGGCTGCTGAAAGTTTGTGCTTGGGCGGTATTGGAATAAGCAGATTCTTTGGTGGCATTGCGGGCTTTGATTCGGTAGGCTCTGGTCTGCCCTGGGTTGAGGGTGGTGTGGATGTATTGAGTGCTGTTGGTTGGCAAAATGACCAGTTCGGTAAATGTGCCTCCAATAGAAGGCGCACTTTCTAGTACAAATCCGGTTTCATTTCCTGAATTATCCTGCCAATTGAGTTGAATCTGATCCGTACTCAATGCCTGAGCAATCAGGTTGCTGGGGGCAGTTACAGTATTGCTTGTATTTTCAAGGATTATCCATGTAAAAGAAATGCTTGTGCTGAGAGAGGGGTTGCCATTGTCCGTAACAGTAATGGTGGTATTGTAGGGGCTATTGGAAGCAGCTCCCGGAATGCCGATAAGGCTTCCTTTAATTAAGCCCGAGATAAGACCACTTTGGGCATTGATGGTCAAACCTTCGGGAAGCCCGCTTGCAGCGAATGTCAGGGTTTGAACGAGTGAAGCATCTCCATCGTTTGCTGTAATACTCAGACTTAGGTTTTGTTCTTCGGTATGGCTTTGATTGCCCGGATTCGTAAGGACCGGAGGATTGTTGACTACCGGAGGGGTATTCGTAAGATTGAAAGTAATATTCAAAGCCGTACCTGTGGTTCCAGTTGCATTGTCTTTTGTATAAGGCGTACCTGACAGGGTATATTGCCCTGCGATGAAGGTTTGAGCATTATAATCTCCATTGATATCTCCATAAAGTGCATAAGGAGGATTATTTTCAAGAATTGTTTTTGTAAGTGCTCCGCTAAGTTCAATATGCACGCTTTCTACGGCACCTGAATTATTGGCTCTGATATTCAATTGTTTGGTAGGTAGGCTATTGATATCAATGCTTGCTCCATGTTGTAATACCAAAATATCCTGTTCATTAACTGCATTGACGAGTGTAAAACTAACAACAGCAGGTCCACTAGGTACTGGGCTGAAATTAGCTCTTAGGTTTTGATTGTTGTTGATCGTAAATGTATATGGATTTGCAGCACTGATAACAGTCCCAGTACTATTGGTCCAGTTCGAGAAAGCATAACCAGCGTTTGGGGCGGCGGTAAGTGTAAGCGAAGTACCTATGGGATAAGTTGTTGCTACAGGGCTAACGGAAGCAGAACCGTTTCCATCATTTGTCAATACCAAGTTATAATTTGTAGGAGTAGAATTAATCAGACTAAAATTAAGACTAAGCGAGTTGCCTGTTATCCCACCTGCATTGTCCAATGTATAAGGAGTAGCTGAAATGGTATAGTTACCAGCCGGAAAAGTTCTTCCTGTAAAAATTGTACCTCCCCCCGGATTGGGAATATCACCAAATAATGAATAAGGGGCTTCATTATCGAGCAGATTCTGGCTCAATGCGCCGCTTAAAATCATTCGCACACTTTCTCCTCCATCGGTATTCGCCTGAATACTTAGATTGGTTGAGGGTAAAGTGGCGATATTAAGCTGTTGCCCATCACTTAATTGCGTGATTACTTGATTATTGGAGGCATTGATTAAGCTTAGGGAAATTACTGACGGCTTAAATACGGTGTTGGGAGTAGTTGCCGTAGCAGTATTTGAATAAGAAGAACTAAGTGTAGCCTTGCTTACTTTCACTCGATACCAGACACTCTGCCCCGGGTTCAAACCTGTGTGGGTGTATTGCGTTGTATTGACTCCCAAACTAACAAGCTGACTAAAAGCACCCCCTGCACTAGAGGCTGTTTCCAGGATATAATTATCTTCATTGTTAGCATTATCCACCCAGGTAAGTTGGATACTATTGGCATTTAAGGCATTGGCTACTAAGTTGCTAGGAGGGCTAAGACTCATTGTAGTTTCGCGGACTACTGTGAAATTTAGCGTGATTTCTGCGCCTGAAGTTCCTTTGGCTCCTGCCAGTGAAAAAGCTTTAGCCTTGAGCGTATAAGCCCCTAGAGCTGGCGACCAGGGGCGATAATTTCCATTATCGTCTCCTGCAAGTGCATAAGGTGCGGCACTCTCGACACGGGTAATACTCCCGTTATTTAAGTTAAAAGTTACACTACCAACTGTCGAGGGGCTTGTATTCACCCGGATATTCAAATTCGATGTTGGCAAGATAGCAAGATTAATGATACTTCCCTGGCTCAAAGGACCGATGTCTTTATCTGTATCGGCATTGACCAAGGTAAAACTCGAGACAACCTGTGCCTCAGCCATGAGTCCTGAGCCAAGAATAAACATACTGACTAACCAAATTTTTTTGGTAAATAACTGTTGAATCATGTTCATATATATTTAAATTGAGATTAAGCAAAAAAAAAATCAAAAATTATGAAACCCTTTACCATCGTATGGATTGAGTTCGGGCAAAAAACTAATTTGGTTGTATGCTAGTTAATTCATAATCAATCAATTATACCCAAGAGTATATGTGATCAATTTAAAATTCAGTTTTTTATAAGAGATTGTTTTGAGACATAAAACTATGAAAAAAAACGACCTACATCAAACTATATTGATTGTATTTTGATGCAAAAAGAAAAAAAAAGCTTTTTATCTCGATAAATAACCTTATTGAGTAAAAAAAGTCAAGTATCAGCTTAAAAGTATAATCTTAAGTCATCTTTGCTGTGGCGCAGGCTATTCAAGAGGAGAGAATAATCCTTTGTACCGCATACTTCAAATACCTCAATTCCCCAAAAAATCCTTATCTTTGTCGCCTGTTGTCAAGCGACCAGACAACCTAATGTGTAACACAATACCATGCAAGAAGAAAATTCCACTCAATTGAATCACAATCGCATTTTAGAAGATCTTTCCAGGGTAAGTACTACAATTATGACTGGTGATGCTGACCTATTTATAGAGAAAGAAACTTTTTACGCACATTTTTTTACGGGTCTGATCAAAAAA
Source organism: Microscillaceae bacterium (assembly GCA_033765345.1). GTDB lineage: Bacteria > Bacteroidota > Bacteroidia > Cytophagales > Microscillaceae > JANRIC01. The sequence goes on along the minus strand of JANRIC010000053.1, from coordinate 26,792 downwards.
GTAACTCCCTATACCGAAACGCTTGCCGTAGGTTATGATCAAGGACTAATTACTTTGTACATCAATCCTTTTTTTTGGGAAAAATTCCTGGCTACTTTGCCTTATAAAATTGGTGCCGTCAAACACGAAATTCTGCATATTGTATACAAGCACATTTTTCGCTACAAAGAATTTAGTCATAAAACTCTCTTTAATATTGCCGCAGATCTAGTGGTAAATCAATATATTTTTGAAGATCATCTGATAGAAGGAGCGGTGACCCTGGATAATTTCCCGGAGATGAATTTCAAACCCGATCAACATATCAATTATTATTATAACCTTCTCCAGGATTTGTATGAGGCTCATAAGGATAAAGACGATGAAGAAAGCCAAAATAATCAGTCCTGGAAAAATCTAAAATCGCTGCTAGACCAAGAAAATGTCAATCAGCAAAAACACCGCTTTTGGAAGGATATTGAGGATCTCTCTAATGCTGAAAGGGAAATTGCCGAAAGTGCGATCAATCAATCTCTTGAATCTACCATGAGTCGGATAAAACCTGATGATTTTGGCAAATTGCCTCATGGGCTTCAGCAGTACCTTCGTGCTTTTGAGTTTTCGCTCATTCCGGTTGTGAACTGGAAGCGGCTACTCAGATTGTTTGCCAATAGTAGTAGCCGAACTCAGATTAAAAATACACTTCGCCGCCCCTCTAAAAGATACGGAACCAATCCGGGCATCAAAGTACGCAAGAAACAAAAGATTTTGATCGCTTTAGATAGCTCTGGAAGTATCAATAAGGAGGAGCTACAGGAGTTTTTTAATGAAATTTATCACATCTGGAAGCAAGGTTCTCAGGTTTATGTCGTAGAATGCGATATTGCCATTCATCGCCAATATTTCTATCAGGGCAAAACCCCTGAGACTGTCTTGGGAGGCGGTGGAACGGCCTTCGAGGCACCTATTCATTATGCCAATCAGGTGTATCAACCAGATGCGTTGATTTATTTTACAGATGGTTATGGCTCTGCTCCTTCGGTACATTGTAATTGCCCGATTTTATGGCTTTTAAGTAAAAATGGCTCACAAATTGAATATCTCAAAGGGTTTCAGGGCAGAAAAATCAAAATGATTTAGCAGATACGTTACATTCCAAAATCATGTAAATCCTGTTGTTCAATTAGTCATTAGCATATATTTTTGAAATTATATACTTTGTTAAATATTTTCTCTGATGGCAGATAATCCTAGTTATATTTATTACGGCACCAGATGTAATACCAGCGAGCTAAGTGCCTTTATCCAGCATACCTTATTTACCAATGATAAGGCCGAACAAGCAGGCCGGCCTAAAACACCTATTTGTATCTGGGGAGATCATGGCATTGGTAAAACGCAAACCGTACAAGCGTATGCCCAGGAGCACAATTATAGCTTTGCCTACATCGCCCCAGCCCAGTTTGAAGAAATGGGCGATTTGCTGGGGATGCCAAGGATAGTGGATACCAAGCAGGGATCTGTTACTTCTTTTATACCTCCTGATTGGGTTCCTAAGACTGAAGGTCCTGGTATTTTGCTGATCGATGACGTAAACCGTGCCGATGACAGAATCCTCAGAGGAATCATGCAACTTTTACAAAATTATGAATTGGTCAGTTGGGCATTGCCTCCCAAATGGCATATCATCCTTACGGCCAACCCCGACGGGGGCGATTATTCGGTTACTCCGATGGATTTTGCGATGTTAACCCGGATGATGCACATTACATTGGTCTTTGAGGTCAAAAAATGGGCTCGTTGGGCAGAAGCCAATCAGGTAGACCCTCGTGGGATTAGCTTTGTGCTGACTTACCCCGAAGTAGCCATTGGCGAGCGTACCACCCCACGTACTTTGGTGCAGTTTTTTGAGAATATTTCGCATATTCCCGACCTCAAAAAAAACCTAGGACTCGTCAAGACTCTCGCTGATGCTTGTTTGGATGAAAATACGGTTACCTCCTTTATGGCTTTCATCAACAATGACTTGTCTAAGCTGATTACTCCCGAGGAAATTATCAATGCCCAGGATTTTGACAAAGAAGTATATCAGGTGATTAAAGCTCTGGTAGAGCAAAAGACCAAACGAGTGGACATCATTTCGGTCATTACTACCCGCCTGATCAATTACCTGAATGTACACAATACCCAATATGAAGCATATCATCTGGAGAATATCAAATCCTTTCTTAAAATGGATTTTTTGCCGAATGATATTCGCTTGGTAGCGGCTCAGGACATGATGAACCTTAATCTGAATGATCAACTAAAAAGCATCTGGCAAGATCCGGTGCTGGGCAAATACCTGCTACAGATGATGTGATTTCGGTGAATTGTCTTTGTTTTTCCCAGAAGCAAATACCGGCAGCCAAGACTTAGTACCTTGTTATTCAACAGATTCGCTGGAGCTATTGCGGCTTCTTTTGGTAAGCAACATATAAGTATCCAACATCCGGTCGAACAATTCCATAAAAAACTGCAAACTTTGGGTATCATTGGAATAATACAGGTTTAGGTTTCCTCGGTCGGTATCTTCCCAGAAGTTTTCTTCGGCTACAGCCAGTTCGTTGCAGGTACGATTTACGGTATTGCGAAGAGTTTCACGATCCATGTGTTCGTGGTCATTAAGGATGTCGATGATAATACTTTCGGCTAGGGATATATCCTTTTCTTGATTTTTGAGATAATATAGAGCCAGGGCAATTTGTAGCTTTCTGACCCCCGAGCTGTAGGCGCGTCCTTTGGAGATGTCTTCGTGTGCATCGGAAAGATTATCAATTTTCAGAAAAAGCCCCAGGATTTCCTTTTGAAGGGCAATATCTACTTCATTTTTATTGAGTTCAATCAAAATACGCTTAAACTCCCAGGTAAAAGCATCTACCAGGAAGCTAAAAGAGCGTTCTTCGCGGCTGTGTTTGTAGATTTCGTTGACATAGCGATTGAGATAGGTGCAACTCGTTTTGATGAGGTTCGGTTCTTTGGTTTTTACTATATGGTGAATGTATTCGCTGTAATGGAAGATGGAGTTATAAAGATTGCGCGCTTCCTGATTTTTGAGTCCGTGTTTGATTCCAAAGCGAATGAGCGTGTTAAAACGAACCAAGATCAGGTCAATGAGGTTATGATCTTTACACTCGATGGCTTTTCGGCCGCACTCTGAGAGCTCGTAGGCGCACAAAGAAGCCAGGTCAAAGTCGTCATTTTCAATCAATTTGATATAGGCATTCCCCAATAAGCGAAACCCTTTTTGCTCATAAAACACACGGTTGTTTTTCATTTCATCAAACTGACCCGTCATGGTTTTAAAAGAGACATCGGTGCCGATTCTGTCGGTGATTTCAAAGAAATTAGGGGCATATTGTATGAGGGTATCTTTAATACTGACGTATACTTGAATTAATTCACTGATTTTATTAATAATGTCTCCTTTGGGTTCTTTAAAAGACACGTATTCCAGTAAGTCATCTAGTTGGTTGAGTGATTCAAAAAGTTCGAACTGATATTCAGCCACGACGCTGACATCATTGAGCAAAGACGATTGGGCGCGTTCTTTGAGTCGTTGTACTCTTTTGATATTATTGGCATATATTTTCTCTACGACGTTGCTTGTTTTGGTGTAACGCAGAATGTACAGTACATAAGGTACTGCCAGCATAAGTGCTGAAGGAAGCATCAAATAGGTATTAAAAAGCATGTGGATGGTTGTTTCCTCGCTGGGATAATTTTCAATAAGTTGAAGAAACATATTGTGCACCGAACCGACCACAATATACCATATATAAAATAAGCTGGTTTGATCGCCAGTATACAAATCGATCAGTTTGGGGGTACTTTGAGAAGCAACAGAGATAACAATTATCAGTGTACCCAATACCAAACCGAGCAGACCCAGCCAGGCTTCTGGTGCAAAACCGATGATATTATTTTTGTCTTGGGCAGAGCCCATTTCTTTTAACACTGCATCTGAAAAAAACTGTGTAATGATTCCGCGAAAAACTAAAAAAGTAATAATTACACACATGACTACATAGAGGAGAATAAAGCCTGTTTTGTATTTTTTAAAGAGCTTGGATAAGTGAATTCTGGTAAATAAAAATTGATCGTACATTCTAATTTGAACAAAGAATATGGTGATAATAATATATTTTTGAAAACATAATAGTATTGGATATAATTTTGATTATGTAACAAATATACTAAAAATTATACCCTTTTTTGTAAATGACCCGTTAAGATAGTGATAATTTATCAAGTTTCCATATGAAAGCAATGACATTTATTCACAAACAGCTAGACATTCAACGCAATTATTTTGTAGTTATCTTTTTAATCTTACAAGTTCTTTTCAGGGGGCAAGATGTACTGGCTCAGGAGGAAAAGATCATTCAGCAGCTAGAGCAGCTCATCCGCCCAGTAGAATCTAAGATTATGGCAAATGAATATTATCTCAATGAGCATAAAATCAATGCCAAACGGTTTTCACTCCATCAGCCGGGCTATTTTCAATATTTTGAGCGATATTATTTTACCCCTGATAAAAGGCCTGGTCAAAATCGTGAAATTTTGCTCAAATCTGTAATTACAAGAATAGAAAAAGAAGAAAAAATCTACTTTAGGAAATATATTTTTGATGATGAAGCACAGCTTATTTATTATACTGAGAGAGAAGCGGATGTAGCTGAAGCACCTCAAAATGAAACACGTGTGTATATCTACAAAAATCAGTTGATAAAATATATGAGCAATGAAGCTGAAGAAGATAAAAACCAAGAAGCACTTCGGCAAAAGACTGTAATCATCCTGGATGAAGCATTACAATATCAGCAAAAATTCAAAGAGCAAATGCAGAATATCCAATATTATTGATTTTTAGGTTTTAGGGTATTGCAACATTCTGATATTTAACAGAATAAAAAATTCTATGGACTTTTGATCATGAACTATTGACCGAACACTAGGCTTTAAAGCCGATGATAAGCATATCGTCTAGTTGTTTTCGCCCATTCATCCATCGGTTAATAAAATGTTCTAGAATATCTCTTTGGCGATCTGCACTTTCACGGTAGATCTGGTTGAGTAGCTCTCTAAATCGGTTTCGTTTGAGTTTACGTCCTTTTTCACCTCCAAACTGGTCTTCGTAGCCATCTGTAAAAATATAAAACGAAATACTTTGATCGGGGTCTAGGGGAAGTGTATGACTTTTAAACTTGCGGTCGCCTTCGTTTTTGGTCAGAAAACCTCCTACGGGAGTTTTATCTCCGTGGACTTCGTAGATTTCCTGGTTGTGCATATAGATCAGAGTACTTTTTGCCCCGGCAAAGGTAAGGGTATATTCTTTTTTATCCAGCGTACAGATAGAGATATCCATTCCATCGCGGTTAAGTGTGGCTTTTTGGCGGAGTATCTCATTCATATTCACGTGCAGATGCTGGAGAATTTCATCAGGTGCTGTAATTTTTTGTGCTTCCACAATTTGTTTGAGTAAAACGCTGCCGGCCATAGCGAGGATAGCACCTGGTACACCGTGTCCGGTACAGTCTACACAAGCGATGATCAGTTGGTGGTCTACTTCGCCAAACCAGAAGAAATCTCCACTGACGATATCACGCGGACGAAAGAAGATAAAAGATTCAGGAAGGCTTTGGCGGAGCTCTGAAAGTTCTGGCAGAAGCGCATTTTGAATTCTTTTGGCGTAATTGATACTGGCGGTAATGTCTTTGTTTTTTTTCTCAATAATTTTGGAAAGCACTAAAATTTTCTGCGCTTCTTCCAGTTCAGCTTCTTTGGCTTCGAGGTGTTTTTCGGCTTTTTTTCTTTGAGAAATATCCCGTATGGAGACCACCTGAAAGAAATTATTTTCCTGACGATTGTCTTTAATCAGCATTTCAAGGTCAAGGGCGGAGCCGTCTTTTCTAACTCCGATTACTTCGATGGCTTGTTCGTTCTCGATGTATTGCTCGAGGGCAAAATCTTCTCGGTCTGGGAAAGAGATAAAATCTTCAAGTCGTTTTCCGATCATTTCTTCGGATTCAAAACCAAATATTTTTCGGAAGGCAGTATTAAAATCTGCTATATTACGGCTTTTATTCAAAAAAACAATTCCTTCGGTAGTTACTTCGGCCAATCGGAGGAGACGTTCTTCGCTGGCCTGAATTTTTTTAAAGCTTTGAGAAAGTTCTTGTTCTTTGACTAGGGCATTGAGGTTTGAAGCAATGCTTTCACTAATCATGTACAAGAAATTGATATAATTTTCGGAAGGTTTCTGAGGGAAATTAAGCTCAATGACTCCGGTGGTTCGTCCATTATAAATCAGCGGCAAAATGATAATGCATTTTAGGCGAATACGGCGCATGGAGGTAATAGAGGCGAATTCTTGCTTATCGGCAAGTACCATAGCTTCCTGATTGAGGGCTACTTGCCCGATCAATCCTTCGCCAAATTTGTAGGAGGAGGCAATATTGGATTCAAAATCTATGGCAAATCCGCTGGCAAAAAGTAATTCTTTTTTGACTATATCGGCATAATACAAGGCAGCTTGTAGGCCTCCGACAAAAGGCACGAGTTGATCGAGCAGGTTTTCGCACCAGCTTTGTAGTGTTTGGCCTTCCTGCCAACGCATGATTTTGCCGAATTTGCTTAGTGCTTCATCGTGAAAGGGTCGGGCGCGGAAGCCGTTTTGATAAATTTCGGCATCCTGGCTTAGTTTCTCGATGTCGTTCTCGATATTCGGCTGGATTTGGGAACTTACATTCTCTACACTCATGATTCACTTTATACTTTTATATACTTTCATTCACTTAATGAGAGATACGGATGCAATGCTTACTTAATTGACGAATTGAGAGATCACCAATACTTTCATGGGGTTCTGGTTTTCGTCCAAAATCGGGTTGAAATAACTTCTTAATCGGACTCTTTCTCCTTCTTTGCCTACATATTTGAGGATTTCGGAAGCAAAACCTCCGGTAGCAAATCCTTTGACGATGGTGGCATAAGGTTCGGAAGATCGTTCGGTAATATCTACAAAGTTTTTATGGTGTTTGCCTACTACTTCGGATTCTTCGTAGCCCAGGAAGGTCAGAAATTGCTTATTGACGCTGAGGATGTTCCCATCCAGATCAAGTTCGGCGATAACAAAAGAATTATTGACGGCTCTGAGTTTTTCCTGATCTTCTATAGAAAGTTCTGTATTACCGGATTTGTTTTCGTTAGGTGTATTTTCCTGGTTATTTTTTTGAAAAGTTACCGGGATTTCTTCTTCTGTTTTGATGATATTATTTACCAGTTTGACGACTTCGTAGGGGCGGCCTTCTTCACCGATAATAGGGATATAGGTGACATTCATTTTGACTTGTTTGCCTTTGTTACCGATGCAGATGATATTTTCTACATTTTGGGAAGCGCCCATTTTGAGTCCTTGCCATAAGATTTTGTAAGGAGTTGACTCGGCATACTCAGGGGAGATCAGTTTTTCGTAGGGGTTTCCTTCTACGTCTTCGACTTTGAGTCCGAGTAGCATAAGGAATTTATTATTAATACTGAGTACATTTCCTTCCATATCAAATTCAAGAGCGGCAAAAGCCGTATTGATTTTATTAAAGAGGCTGGCAAGTTCTTTTTCCTTCTGCTTCATTTCGTTTTGCTTGACCTCTAGCTGATGTTCTTGGCTTTGAATTTTTTCGGCTTGTTTGGCGTTTTCGCTTTCTTTTTCTTTGAGTTCATCTTTGATTGCCTCGAGTTCCTGTTGTTTGAGCAGGAGTTCGTTTTTTTGTTTGCGGATGAGATCGGATTGGCTTAGGATTTCTTTTTCTTTGGTATCCAGGTTTTTTTGAATGCCTTCAAGTTCATCCAGTTTTTTATAGAAATCATCACGTTCTTCGCCTGAGACACCTTCTTGGGAGAAAGAATTTTGTTTGAGGCTTTCTATTTTCTTTTCTTTTTCCAGGAGTTGATTTCGCAGATGGTTGAGGGCTTCGGCTTGCTGTAGAGTTTCTTTTTCTTTATCTCTCAATTCGGCGATGAGTTTTTCTACTTCTTCGCTGGTATTGGTTTGCAAGATGTGGTTTTGCATCTGTTCTTTAAAATCAGCCAGGGCTTTTTCTTTGATGCTCAATTCAGTTTTGAGGCTTGCGAGGGCTTCTACCTGAAGTTGATTATTGGCTTTTTTCTGCTCTAGTTCTTTTTCTTTTTCCTGAAGAAGTTGTACTAATTTTTGTACTTTTTCATCATCTGAGGTAATTTCAGTGGGTGTAGGTCGGCTTTTGAGCAGGTTAATTTCTTCTTGTTTTTCAGAAATTTGTTTCTGGAGTTGTTGAACGATCTGTTGCCAGTCGGTTTGTTGAAGTTGGTCTAAGCGTGCTTTGACCTGCTCGAGTTCTTGTTCGCGCTGGGTAAGCAGGGATTTAAGATTTTCCACCACATCTTGAGAGGTGGTCGTGTACACAGAGATTTTATCTTGAGCTTGTACAATTTCATCTTCCTGAGCTTTGACTTTTTGCATCAGGGCATTGAGTTGTGTATTTTTCTCAAGAAGTTCATTCTGTAGCTCTTGGATGAGTGGATGCTCTTCTGATATTTTTTGTCCGTTTTGAAGTTCGGTTTTGAGGTTATTGAGCTCGATTTCTTTTAGGGCAAGCAATCTTCGGCTATCTTCTAATTCTTTGCGGATGGAGTCTGTCTCCATAGGGTTTCCTTCTCCGTCGCCTTTTTGGTTGAGTAGGTATTGAGACACGAGGAGTTCATCTTCTTTTTTGCGAAGTAATGCTTGAATATTTCGGATTTCTTCTTGGGAGCGTTGTAGATTGTCTTGTTTGGTTTTGAGTTCTTCTTCGAGAGAGATCAGCGAATGATCTTTGGTTTTTAGCTCGACGTGAAGTTGCTCAATAGCTTTATGGAATTGCTGCGATTCTTCTTGCTGACGGTTTAATTCTTTTTTGATCAGGATTAGTTCTTGTTCTTTTTCCTTGATTTGGTTTTCGTGTCGGCTGAGTAATTCCGCTTTTATTGTGTCAAATTCTTGTTCTTTTTGAGCAAGGATTTCGGGTGAGATATCGGTGATTTGTCTTTCGGGAATCGAGGACAAACTGGATTTAAGCTCTTGGATTTCTTTTTCTTTCAGCTCGATGGCTTTGCCTTGGCGAACGATTTCAGCGAGGTTTTTCAGGTTTTCGTTTTTAATTTCTTCTATTTGTTCTTTGGCAAAGCGGAGTTCTTTCTTTTTCTCGATGATGGCTTCGTCTTGGCGGTCGATCTCAGCGTCTTTCCATTTGATGGTTTCACGAAACATATCAATTTCTTTGACTTTTCGCTGAAAGTCCTTCTCGAGTTGTTGATTGATATATTCCAAAGAAAGGATTTGGTCTTCTTTTTCCTGGATTTGTTTTTGGAGGAGTTGTAAACCTTCGCCCTGGTCTCCTTGCCCTGAGCTGGTTTTCATGACGTATTCCTCGAGTTCTTTTTCTTTGGTTTTGAGGGATTCCTGGGTTTTGTGTAGTTCTTTTTTGATCAATTCGAGATCACTATTGAGCGTTTTATAGTGTTCGAGTTGATTCATTTTTTCGGTGAGTTTTTCTTCAAACTGTCGGGCCAGCAATTCACTATTTTTACTTCGGTCGAGGATCTCGAGGATTTCTTCTCCTTTTTCGTGAAGTTTTTGCTGCGTCAGTTGCAGTTCTGTTTGAAGGGTATCAAGAGTTTCTTTTTGTGTATGGGTCAATTCATGCGATGGCGTTAGGGTTTGAGGTTCAGGTTTTATGGATAGATTCATAGCATTGTGGGCTTTTTCCAGCTCGAGTTCTTTTTGATGGAGTTGCCATTGAATTTGTTTTAGCTCGGCTTCTTTTTGTTCCAGTTCAAGTTTTTGAGCTTTGAGGTCTTCAAATTGCTGGAGGCTTTCGATGAGTAATTTTTTGGTTTTTTGATTATTGATGATGCTTTGCAGGGCAGTGGCAATATTCAATGCGGCTCTTTTGATGAGTGTAAGGTAGCGTGGTCCGAGGCGAGTCAGGGAGTTAAGCTCGATGATGCCATAGACCGTATCATTGAATATAAGCGGAACCACCACCAGATAGCAGGCATTGATTCGCCCAATCGAGGAGTCAAGTTGTGTCTCAATATTATCCAGGCAAAGTATTTCTTTGGATTTGGCTACCTGGCCGATGAGACCTTCGCCGAAGCTGAACCGAGATCGGTCCATACTGGCTGGAGTACAGGCATAACCAGCAACAGCATCCAGATATTTTTCTTCTTGATTGGCAACAAAAAAAGCACCATAGACTGCATTGGTAGCTTTGGCTAATTGGTGAGTGACTTTTTCTGAAAAGGATGCCAGGGATGAGTCAAAGTTTTGACGGATGACATCATCAAATTTATTCAGATGGGCATCCAGCCACATCCGGTCTTCGAGTTGTTTTCTTTCTTCTATGAACCCCCTTTTCAAAGCTTCATATTCCTGGAAGGAAATACCGTTTTTAGACTCAGTATGATTTTCAACTGCCTCTACCAATTTATCCATTTCCTTCAAGTCAGGGAGTTCCTGGTTTAATTTTTCTTCTGCCATTGGATATCTTCGTTTATTGCGAAAAGAGTTTGTATGATTGCTTAGAGTATACGATTATTGACGAAGTGCTAGGCAAACCATAAACAGATTTGCTTATATAGAACAAATAGAATACCAAGTATAACTTCTATCTTGCTTTTCTTTGTGATAATCAGACAGGGGTATTTGTTTGCCCAATAGGGTGTATCAGCTCAATAATTATTTTTATAGAAAATATCTGAATAATCTTATTTGTGTTTTTTTTCCAGTTCTTGGATCTTCTCCAGGATCAGTTCGCTTTCATACCCTTTAAAGCTTAGGAATTGAAAGAGTTTTTGGCGCATTTCCCAAGCTTCTATGCCTTGAAGTAGTTCACGTTTTTTGTGCAGTAGTTGTTCTAAGGTTTGCTCATATTCTTGCTGCTCAATCTCGGCAAGTCCCTGCCGGATACAATATTGAGAAAGTCCTTTTTGTCGGAGATTTCTCTCGATTTTGAGTCGCCCCCATTTTTTGAGGCGGAACTTGCCCCCTGCATAAGCTTTGGCAAATCGCTCTTCATTGATAAAATTATCGGCGATCAACTGACAAATTACTTCTTCGGCTTCCTCTCCGAAAATGCCATAAGAATAGATTTTCTCTCGAACTTCCTGTTGGGTTCTTTCCTGGTAAGCGCAGAATTTGGACGCTTTGACGTAGGCTTGTTGAATGGTATAGGCTTTTTTCAAGGTTTTTTATCAGTCCATCATCTATGTTTGTGAGTCCATAGAGGAGTTAAAATTTTGGTAATCAGAAAATTGTTAAATACTTTTATTCCAATGGAATCCCAAAAAATTATCCCTAAAATTAGCCTAAAACCCTTAAAAAAACAAAGAAAATGACACAAAGGGCGTTTTTAAAATGGAATTGTGTACCAATAGATTGTTTGTTTTTACAATCACTAGCCGGGAGTCTTATAGTTTTGATTCAGAGAAGTTTGGATTTTATAGGATTTTCAAACATTCTATATAAAATTCCCAAAAAATTAAATGAAGTATGAGCACAATACCTCTAGCCGAAGAGCCACTAGAGATATTGATTTTGCTCTTGAAATTGACAGGATTGAGAAATTTAAAGAATTGAAAAACTATCTCATAAACCAGGAAGGCTTCGTAGAAGAACACAAGTTCAGGCTAAAATACCGAGATACTGAATTAGATTTAGCACCTTTTGGTTCTTTGGAAGAAGAAGATGGATATGATATTTGGGTAAGCCCTCTATGCATTAAAATTCTCCATCAAAATCCCCAAACCCAATAAAAAAAAACCGGGCAGACCTACTTCGTACCCGGTTCATAAAAAGCCCACAGCAATTTCTTAGGCCATATTGTCAAAAACATCCATCACTTCTCGTACTTTCACACGAGATATCTCGAGCAATTCTTTTTCGCCGGGGGTCAGATCCAGCTCGATAATTTGCTCTATGCCGTTTTTACCCAAAACTACGGGTACACCCAGATAACAGTCCTTGATGCCATATTCACCGTCCAGGCGTATACACACAGGGAAGATTCTGCGCTGATCTTTTACAATGGCTTCTACCATCTGTGCAGCCGCCGAACCGGGGGCGTACCAGGCAGAAGTTCCCATCAGTTTGACCAATTCGCCCCCGCCGGATTTGGTTCTTTCTACGATCGGGTCAAGTTTATCTTTGGAAAGCAATTCTGTAACTGGAATACCCGCCACAGTGGTATATCTTGGGAGTGGAACCATCGTGTCGCCGTGACCTCCCATCAAAACCGCCTGAATGTCTTTGGGGGAAACATTTAATTCGGAAGCCAAAAATGCCCGATAACGTGCCGTATCCAAGATACCAGCCATCCCCATGACTTGATTGCGGGATTTTTGAGAGACTACGTGTGCGGCATAAGTCATTACATCCAAAGGATTGGATACTACGATGATAATAGCATCGGGTGAATACTTCACGACCTGTTCCGTTACAGATTTTACAATACCTGCATTGGTCGTAATGAGATCATCGCGTGACATACCAGGCTTACGAGGAATCCCAGAGGTAATCACCACCACCCCAGAACCAGCAGTAGCGGCATAATCATTGTTTACACCCACCGTGCGGGTATCATATAAATTGATGGGGGCTTTCTGCCAAATATCGAGGGCTTTACCTTCTCCAAGGCCTTCTTTGATATCAAGTAGTATGATTTCGTTACCTATTTCGCGGTAAGCCAAAACGTCAGCGCAGGTTGCGCCTACATTACCTGCTCCAATAACTGTTATTTTCATGATGGTAAAAATGTTTTGATGAATAATCTCTTATAAGAGACTTTAAAGTTAAAAAGCAATTAAAAAATAAAAACGCTTCGGTGATTTTTTTTTTACGAAACCTGATGAAGGGAAATTAATTGACAAAAAATTATAAAAGATTTAACATTTTCAACAATTTTCGAAATATTGAGAAAACAAATCATTTATTTTTGGCTTTTTTGACAGGTCTGGTTAATTTTGAATATCAAATAAGGGCGGTGAAATCTCCGCAAATATTACACACTATTAATTATAGGCTTAAAGATTGGGATTTTTTAAAGCAATAAGATCTACTGGTTATTGTCTGTATAATTTTATACCGATAATACAAATTAGTGTTATCTTCGAAACCGTTTGTTTCAAATCATATTGTTCTGATGCTTATTGGCCATCCAATCATTTTAATTTATCCAATTAATAGCCAAGTATTCATTATGTCTAATAACTCATTAACTGATTTGACCAAATTTATCGAATATTCACAAACAAAGATGCAGGAAAAAACATATAAAGTTTCCGAATCTAGTCAGGATCTTCCTCAAAAAGTCAAGCTAGCCCTTAGCCCCCCCCCTACAGAAGATACACCTCTGTTGAATGCCGAACATTCCATTTCCGAAGACCTTCTCCACCAAGCCAAAAATCTTGCCCAAAAGACCGGCCAAGCGCCCGAGTTTGTGTTATCAGATCTGATTCGTAGAAACACCGCTTGGATGGTTCTTCAGAATTTTCTGATTACCGATCTGTTGGTCAAAGGTTCTTTGCTTACCTTTAACTTTTGGCTCTTTCAACACAAAAATCCCCATTTACAGGAATTGAACATCGAAGAGTCCTAATTGTTTTAAATAATCTTATGTTTTTTACAAGTTGATAGGACTTCTCCACTTGTTATTTAACTGTTAATCGCAGTTTGCTTTAAATATTATTGTTTTCTTTGTATTTGATCCATACACGAATACTATGAAGAACAAGCGTTTTGGCATACTTTTGCTGTGTCTGGTTTTTGGATGTAATTCTACTGATTCTCAGAAAAACACTTCTCAAAAACCTCAAAATACCCTTAAAATAGGGCTATGGCGTGCCACCATTAGCCTAAAAGGAGGAGAAGCCCCTTTTCAGTTTGATCTCAAAAAAACGGGCGAAAATTATGAAGTCATTTTGATCAATGGGAAAGAACGACTCAAGCTGGATGAAGTCAGCGTCCAAAATGATTCTATATCGATCACTTTGAATATCTTCGATGCTGAACTCAAGGCCAAAATCCTGGATAACGAAAACTTGGAAGGATACTGGATTAAATATGGCTACAAAGAGCCTTATGAAGTGCCTTTTAAAGCAGCTTTTGGGAAAAATTACCGTTTTGAAGAATCTGAACGTAAAGCTGAAACAGATTTTACGGGGAAATGGGAAATGACTTTTACGGATAAAAGTCAAAAAAGCTATCCCGCAGTAGGTATTTTTGAACAAAAGGGTAAAAAAATAACTGGCACAATCCTCACACCAACTGGTGACTATCGCTATCTCGAGGGTCTTGTAGAAGGGCGTGAAATTCGTTTTTCAGCTTTTGACGGCAGTCACGGTTTTTTATTTATAGGCAATCTCAACGAACAGGAAGACTTCAAAGGAGAGTTTTGGGCTGGTAAATTAGGCTATGAAACCTGGATCGGTAAACGCAACGAAAAGGCAGCTTTACCAGATGCCAACACATTGACATATCTCAAGGATGGATACCAAAAACTCGAGTTTAGCTTCCCTAACCTGGAAGGCAAGCCCATTTCATTGGCAGATGAAAAATATCAAAATAAGGTAGTCATCGTGCAGCTATTTGGTTCTTGGTGCCCCAACTGTATGGATGAAACAGCTTTTTTGGCTCCTTATTTCGAGAAAAACCGGGATAGAGGACTAGAAATCATCGGACTGGCTTATGAAAGAAGCCCCGATTTTGAAAAAGCCAAACTCAGGATAGAAAAAATGATTCAAAAATATAAAATCGGCTACGATTTCCTCATCGCCGGAATCAATGACAAAACCGAAGCTTCTAAAACTTTGCCTATGCTCAATCAAGTCCTGGCTTTCCCTACTACCATTTTTATAGACCGAAAAGGGGAGGTGCGAAGAATCCACACTGGATTTAGCGGACCTGGCACAGGCGTATATTACGAAAAATTTGTAATTGACTTTCAACAATTTATGGATGAACTATTAGAAGAAAAAATTTAGTTATATTTTTGCGAAAAATTATAGCCCTTAAATGTATTTACGATCTCTAAACAAAAAACTCCATGAAAATATCCGAATGGGAAAAGCTGTACGCAGAATTAAAAAAGATAGAACCTAAAATTGACCAAATCAAAATCACTTTGGAAGAATATCTTCGAGCTTTATTGGGACTGGCTTATGAAAATATGGACAACAGCCCTAGTCTCGATATATTCCTGAAAATGCTCAAAAAGGCTTTTATTGCCGACCCCTTGCCTTTTGAAGAATCTTGGCTGAAAATTCAAGACCCACCAATTGAGGACTATGACCTGGATTTGTCGCACTTGCAAGATGGCGTAGAACTTATTAAACACGAAACCAAAAGCCCTGAAGATGATTTCAGGTATCTGGAAGAGGTGCTTCATTTTCAGATCGCCGAACTCAAAAGAATGGAAATCAAACAGCCACAAAGCCAGGGTAAGTATTTCGGCATAGAATCTGAAAGCGGTCATCACTGGTATAATTTTGAACCTTTTGCCAATATCGAGGCCGGAATCCGAGGATATATTGAAAATCTTCGTAATGGTGCGTACCCAGTAGGCGCGGTAACCTGGCGTACTTTGGGTGAAATCATCGAGCTGGGACGTATTTATGAATAATCTGTCCTAAAATTTCCCCATAAAACTTATAAAAATTGGGACTGCGCTAATTTACAGGTCAATCTCAGTTTTTATAGGTTTTTCTTTTTATACCGGATACTGACAGCGATCTATTGACCAAACACTAGTAGGTGGCATGTATTTCTCCTAAAATTTTCTTAAAATAAGCTGCACTAAATTGTAACCTGCTTCCAAACCAAGAAAACATCTCGCCATCAACCAAACGTATTTGACTTTGAGGGCATATTTCAGCAAATTCTACGATGTGTTTTTGCTGAAAGGGAAAAGGTTCACTGGAAAGGAATATAATCTCTGGTTGGGCTGCTTGCAGATCATCTCTCGACACTTCAGGATAAGGCTTTCGCCCTTTGAAAATATTTTCCAAACCGCAAATTCCCAATAAATGATCAATAAAAGTGCCTTTACCTGCAACCATGTAGGGTTTGCGCCAAATAAAATACGCTATTCGTATTTTAGGGAAGTTCATTTGGGACAGTGCATCAAATTCAATCTTAATGCATTCTCCCAATCTTTTTGCCTGTTCAGACTTATTCAATATTGCTCCTAGGCTTTGAATCATGGCCAGTGCCTGCTCCAGGGTTTTGATGTCACTCATCCAAACAGGATATTTCTGACTAAGCAGCTCAATGCCTTCTTGATAATTTTCTTCCTTATTGCCAATGATCAGATCAGGCTTGAGCGAATCTATGAGCGTGATATTAAAATTTTTAGTGCCTCCTATTTTTGTTTTCAGGCGGCATTTCTCAGCAGGATGCACACAAAACTTAGTGATTCCTACGAGCTCACGGTCCAGACCCAGGTCAAAAAGCAACTCGGTTTGTGAAGGTACCAAAGAGATAATTCTCTGAGGAGGCGTATCGATTTGCAGCTTTTGCTGCATTTGATCGGTAAAAATGGGCATAAAAGCTTTAATTTAGTTGGAGCTGTGTATATTTATAGCAGAATTATACTGCGTATAAAATTAAGCGAAAAGCGTATGTTCTACAAAATTCTCCTGCTTCTTTTGGGTTTAATCCTGCTCATCCTCAATGATCAAATGGCCATACGTCGTTTGAGCAAAGCTGTTTTGTCTTCTTTCATTCGGCGCACTCCACAGCTAAACACGCTGACTAATGATTCCGTGCAGCAAGAAGTAGTTACCGCTGAGGTACAGGTTCCTCCTTTTGAATCCCGAACAGATACCGATGACCCCGAAATATTGCGACAATCTGAGCAATGGACTCGACAGATATTTGCACTGGCTCAATCCATGCCGCAAAGCTCCGAAATACACTTGAATCTACAGACAAATACTCAGGCCAACTGGTGGGAAGCCCTGGTTACCTGTCATTTTTTGATCAATTGCTTGGATAATCCTCAGATTACGAGATTCAAGCAGGAAATCTCAGCTTCTGAGGCACATCCGATTCAGTTTTTGTATTCACTCATCCAGTCTGCAGTTTTGGCTAAAAGTACTGGACAAAGCTTGGAATTTGCTCCAGTTCAAACCCTTGAGGATATGCCTAATCTTCCTTCCCGAAGTGCCGTCTATGGGTATTTGTTTAGCCAAAATTGGGAGCAAAGTGCTATTTTGATCAATCTTTCGGATTATGCGATACAAATAGATTTGACAGATATTTTTATCAAAGATTTTTATGTGGAGCAGATAAACCTGACACCCTCCAAAATCGGGCTTAGAGACCTGGATAGAGAGCAGTTTAAAATACAATTGGGTAAAAGAACTGGAGAACTTACCTTACCTCCTTATTCCTTCAATAAGCTATCCTCCCAGTTTTTTATACCGCAAAGCTTACCCACTAATCAAATAGATATAGGCTTACGTATCGAACCCCACCCCGAAGATAAATACCTCAATATCCATTATCAACTCTCCCAGAATATCCGCCTAAACCTTTTGATATTCAATGCTTGGGGGCAAATTAAATTCAGATTGGAGCGGCAACGCCAGAAACCCGGAAAATACGACATACAATTAAATACCAAAAATCTGCCTTCAGGTGTATATCAAGTGGTTTTAATCAGCCGCGTTCATCTTTGGCAGCAGTCAGTACATTGGAAACATTAAACCGCCAAAAAGTAAATTGCTCTGAGATATTTTATGAAAATAATCAAAAAAATAAAAAAAAATCAAGAATCGTTTGGAATCTAATAAAAATACACTAACTTGCACTCACTACATAGCTGGTTGAAGGATAACAGGGGCTCAGGACTTCCGCCCGGAAGTCTGCCCCTGTTTTTTTTTGCAAACGTTCTGAACATAAAAACGCCCTGATATACATTAAATCTTGGTTGCCTGACGGGCAAATAATTTCCACTGTCCTTTTTGTCTGATCCAAATTAATAATACAGCCAGGTTTAAAGAGATAGTTTTTCCTTTGTCGATAATTTCAACAGCCATTTTATGTCTTACTGAGGCTGTGTTTCCCACCACTTTGACGGTCTGCTCGGTTAAATCAATACGAACATAATCGGTATTGCCACTTGCGAATACATCCAGAAAAGCTCCCTTATCTTCTATCAATCCACTAGAGTGTCCATAGCTGAGTTCGGCAACGGTGATTGCATCTAGGGCAGATTGGTCGCCGGCAAGCAAGGCGTTTTTGAGTGTTTCAACTGCCTGATTTAGGGCTGTTTCTTCTTTTGACTGACCATAAACGACCTGATAAAAACAGATTAATACGAATAAAAATAAAATTTTTTGCATGTGAGTGTTGGTTTTAAACACCAATCTAGCATAAAATCGCTAAAATTACCCAAGTTATTCGTATTTTTTCAAGCTTTGAAATTAGGATATAATCTATCATAACTTGCAGATAATTAACAAGATCAATGTATTAACTACGGTCTGTGAAAGATTGACTAAGCAGGTGAGCTTCAGATCATCAAAGAGAATGTATCTTTCAAAATGCTGTAATTTAAATCCCCTCACCCAGAGCAAAGATTTACAAGCCTTACCTAAGAAATAAAATAAAGGAGTAATAATGCTTTATTAGGGTGTAATTTTATTTGCTCAAATTTTAGAGTGATTTGCGATTAATTTAAAAATAAAAAAATAGAATTTTTCAGTTTTTATACTTGAAAAAAGGACGTTTTATGAAAAAGTAGACCAATTTATGCTAAAAAAGATGTTTTTGAGCAAATTCTTCCATAAATGAACTGCTTGTTTCTAAATGAAAATGTAAGTTTTTTCACAAAACTTGATAATTGGCATATTCTACAGATGTAAGTTGTAACGGCAAAGCTATAATAATAGAACTCAAAACATTTAATTTTAAGGGGCTCTTACAAGTCTGAAAAATTCTTGCTCAACTTTTATCAATAATCCCTGTACATTTGTGTAGTTATCAACCTCCACAAGCATCACAGTATCTCAAACGATCACTAAGCAAAAATATATTCGCTGGATATACGAATCTACGAAGCTCTCTAATCAAAATTTTTAACGAAAACAAAAAGCCGGACAAAGCCGGATCGGAACGACAGCTCGAATCCGTATCACCGTATCGGATTATTAAGCAATAGCATGCAAAATCTCAACACGGAGACGGTGTATTCTTGAATTAGCAAGCAGAGAGTACTTAGCTCTTTTTATGAATTATCGGAAACCTAATCGGAAAAATTTTATTCAGCTGTGACTCACTCATCTATTGCCTAACCTCTCGTGGGTTAGGCAATTTTTATAGGCTTACGTCGATACAGGTTGATGTTTTATGCCCTGCCAATATACTGCGTCTTTCAGAACTTAGCGGTGGCGTTTACAAATAATGCTAAATACGCTAAACCGTTAAAATTCACCAATATTTAACAAGAGTTTGTGTTTCCTGCCGAAAGCTTCTAAATTAGCTTCATTAAAACTGAAACAAGCACAAAAACCAATTATATGATACACAGAACCCTTCCCTTTCAGGATCGTCTTAGTTTACCTTTGATTGCTGCACCGATGTTTTTGATTTCTGGGCCTAAACTGGTCACTGAATGCTGCAAAAACGGCATAATCGGTACTTTCCCTGCCTTAAATCAGCGCAGCAGCGAAGGTTTTGAAGAATGGCTCAAAGAGATCAAACAGGAATTAACTGATTTTGAGCAGCATACAGGCAAAATGGCAGCTCCTTTTGGCGTCAATCTGATTGTGCATCAGACCAATCCCCGCCTACAGGCTGATCTTGAGATATGTGCCAAATATCAGGTGCCGATCGTGATCACATCTTTGGGCGCGGTATCCGAGCTGGTAGACGTGGTGCATGGGTATGGTGGGCTGGTTTTTCATGATATTACCAATCGTCGCCACGCTCAAAAAGCAGCCGAGGCTGGTGTAGACGGGCTGATTCTGGTCAGTGCTGGTGCCGGAGGGCACGCCGGGGTGATCAACCCTATGTCATTGATTGCAGAGGTCAAAAGCTTTTTTGACAAAACGATTATTTTATCGGGCTGTATCAGCAACGGGCGAGATATTGCTTCTGCCTGTCAGATGGGCGCTGATTTTGCCTATATGGGTACTCGCTTGATCAATACCCTGGAGAGCCAGGCAGATGAAGACTACAAACAAATGATCATAGAGAGTGGTGCTTCGGATATTGTGTATACGGCAGCCGTATCGGGCGTTCCGGCTAATTTCTTACGTAGAAGCCTGGAGTCCATGGGCATTACAGAGGAGATGTGGAAACAAACCAAGAAGATAGACTTCGGTAAAGAACTTGATGCCGCACAGGCAGAAGCCAAAGCCTGGAAAACTATTTGGTCGGCAGGGCATGGGGTAACCTCCATTCAAGATGTCCTTCCTACCCAAGAATTGATCCAAAGACTCAAAACCGAATTCAGAGAAGCTATTTTACTACAGCAAGAACTCTTGAATAATTTTAAGTAATTGCCGTATCCTGAAACTACCAAGTACGAAAAGAGTATAAAAAGAATAAACCTCCTTCGGTTTAAACCATATTTTCAGGGATTTTATGAAGAAGTTTTTACAGTTCGGTTTTTATTTTTTACTCGGTTATTTGAGTACTCAATATGCTCAAGCTCAGGGAGATAATTGCACCAATGCTCAGGTAATCAACGCCTTGCCCTTTCAGGATACCGGCACTACAGACGGTGCTTTGTACGACTATGACGCTAGTTGCGGTTCGGGTGGTAATGGAGCACCAGATGTCGTGTACCGATATACGTCACCAAGTAATGGTTTTATCAATATTTCTCTGTGTGAGGCAGGTAGTACAACCGATTATGATACCAAAATGTGGGTCTACAGGGGTTCCTGTTCATCGGCTCAGGAAGTAGCCTGTAGTGATGATGCCTGTAATAATCCGGGGCTGGTCAATAATGATCTGATCTCTAGAATTACCAATATGCCAGTTTCAAGCGGGCAAACCTATTTTATTGTTATTGGCGGTTTTAGTGAGTTTGAATTCGGAAACTTCAGCATTCAGGTAAGTACTACTTCTCCCACTGCGGGAACTGATTGTAGTAATCCTTTGGTAATTAATAATCTGCCCTTTAATGCTTCTGCCAACACAGCCACATTTGGAGATGATATTGAGCTTACACCTTGTAGTAATAACAACCTGATAGCAGGAGATGAAGTGGTCTATACCTATACCCCCACTGCGGATGAATTTGTAGATATTCAGGTGAGTAATATCAGCGCATCAGGTTCATTATTAATCACAGATAACTGTCCAGATGCCGTTGGAGCGCAGTGTGTTGCGGAGGCTTTCGGTGGGGGGAGTGCCACAGAGCTAAACATCAATTCCCTAGAATTAAATGGTGGGCAGACTTACTATATTGTTATTTCAACCTTCCCTTCTCCTCAAAGTACCAATTATACCTTAGACATCAACCCCGGTACTGAGCCACCCGTCGGCTCAGATTGTACAAACCCTATTATTATACCTTCTATTCCTTATCAAGATTTGGGCAAAAATACAGTCGACTATGGCGATGACTACGATGATTCTCCTTGCAACCCTTCGGGAACCGACTATATGGGAGGCAATGAGATCGTTTATACCTATACCGCTACCCAAAATCGCGAAATTGGGATTACCTTGAAGAATATCAGTGCGGATTTTACGGCTTTACACATATTGAATAATTGCCCTGATATAGCTACCAATTGCTTTGCCTTTGCCGCCAATACCAACTCAAGAGATGATTTGCAAGTGCAGCTCAGTATCCAAACAGGTACTACCTATTACATCGTAGTATCCACTTGGCCAAATCCTCAAAGTACTGGTTTTGATCTATTTATCGATGAACCCTCTGGGGTAAATATTTCCATTGATCCTTCCAAGGGTTCTGAAGCCGATCAAACGGTTTTTACGGTTACAGCCACTAGCAATACGCCTGTCAGCTCGGATCAAACGGTCGAGGTGCAGGTAGAAGGAACCGGAATCACCCTAAACGATTTTATCCTAAGCAGCCAGCGCATTACGATACCTGCGGGTCAGGTAAGCGGCTCAGTTACCTTTACCGTGCAAGACGATAACCTGGGTGAAGGCACCGAAATAGCCACTATTGCCTTAATCAATCCTTCATCTGGAATTGTTTTAGGGAGTTTTACCGAAAAAAGTATTACTATTTTGGATAATGATAATCTGGTCAGTCTAGATATATCCAAAAATACCACCACAGAAAATACAACAGAAAATATTTTACTTACCATCCATACTACAGAACCCGTAGCCGGCGAACAGCAAGTGGATGTTAGATTTGCCGGAGAAGGCGTAGACGATGACGATCTGAGCCTGAGCGATTCTCGATTTATCATTCCCGACGGCGGGCAAAATGCTCAGATCAGCATTCAAATTAAAAATGATCATATTGCTGAAGGAGACGAAACAGTCAGATTTAGCCTCAATAATCCCTCTGAGCTAATCGGGCTTGCAAATGATTCTGTGCAATTTCTTACTATTCTGGATGATGAATTCAAGCCTTCCGCCTTTGCAGATACGTATTCATTGGATGAAGATCAGGTGCTTCAGGTAGAAACTCCTGGCATTTTAGCAAACGACACAGATGAAGACCTGGATATACTTTCGGCTAATCTGATGACTTTGCCCACACACGGCAGCCTTCTCTTACAATCCAGTGGGAAATTTCGATATGTACCTGAGCCTGACTTTGCCGGGCAGGATAGTTTTACTTATCAGGCAAACGACGGCTTTAACAATTCTGAGACAGTCATAGTGACCTTAGAAGTAAACTCTGTGAATGATTTACCCAGAATTTTACGTAATTTGACTTTGAGAATAGTGCCTGAAGCAAGTCTAATTCCTCTAGACACCAATTACCTACAAATGGAAGACGTAGAAGATGAAGATTCTACGCTGACTTTTACCCTCCTTTCATCTCCCGTACAAGGCCAGCTCTTACTCAATGGCAATGTACTTGGATTAAATGATACTTTCAAACAAGCGGATATCAACCGAGAGCGGCTGAGATATACCCACCTGGGTACGACATCGGGCTATGATCAATTTAATTTTAGAGTTACTGACAGCGAAAACGGACAAAGCGAAGAAATTACCTTTTTTGTATTAATTGACGTGGTAAATGCTGGCGAAGAAGACATTTTACAAGGTAGTACCCAAATCAGGCCTAATCCAAGCGCAGATCATTTTAGTATTTTTTTAAATAATACCCTGCGTGGAACACTGCAAATTCGAGTCAGAGACAGTCAGGGCAAGCTCATCCGGTACTTCTCTCAATACAAATCAAAAGATGCCCTTGATATTTTATTGGATTTTGAAAATGAAAAACCCGGCTTGTATCTTTTAGAATTACAACTAGGACTCCGGAGAGCTTTCTGGAAATTGGTGAAGGAATAATTGGCGTCTCCGCTTTTGGGCAAAGGCTGTAAATTCTGATAATCAATTAATTTTTGGGATAATTTTGTAGCTTTGCAGTCTATTAGAGACCTGGAAATTATCCTATGAACCTCAAAGAAAAAATAAAATCACTTTCAGCTACACTTCTCAAAGAAGTCATTACCAACCGCAGACACCTGCATACTTATCCTGAATTATCCTTTCAGGAATACAAAACGGCTCAGTTTGTTGCCCAAAAACTCAAATCCATGGGTATAGAACCCACCGAAGGGGTAGCTGGTACAGGTTTAGTGGCATATATCAAGGGGCAAAACCCTGAAAGTAAGGTGATTGCGCTGAGGGCTGACATAGATGCCTTGCCGATTCAGGAAGCAAATGATGTGGCGTATAAATCTCAACATGAAGGAGTTATGCACGCCTGTGGGCATGATGTTCATACAGCTTCTTTGCTTGGAGCAGCTCAGATTCTTCAGAATATTAAAAACGAATTCGAGGGAACGGTCAAGCTTATTTTTCAACCTGGAGAAGAAAAAATACCTGGGGGGGCTTCACTTATGATCAAAGAAGGAGTTTTAGAACCTCAAAATCACGTTCCGGCACCTTCTGGGATTTTAGGTCAACATGTGATGCCTTTTCTTCCCGTAGGTACTGTAGGGTTTAAATCAGGGCAGTACATGGCTAGTACCGACGAGTTGTACATTCGTGTGATTGGCAAAGGAGGTCATGGCGCTATGCCTAACCACTGCATAGATCCAGTATTGATTAGCGCACACATGATCGTAGCCTTGCAGCAGATTGTCAGCCGGAGAGCCAAGCCAATTTTGCCTTCTGTGTTGTCATTTGGAAAGGTCATCGCACAGGG
Source organism: Microscillaceae bacterium (assembly GCA_033765345.1). Lineage (GTDB taxonomy): Bacteria > Bacteroidota > Bacteroidia > Cytophagales > Microscillaceae > JANRIC01. Next base: position 2,373 of record JANRIC010000053.1, on the reverse strand, counting down.
TGCTACCAATGTCATCCCCAATGAAGTGTATATAGAGGGTACTTTTAGAACCTTTGACGAAGAATGGCGTAAAGAAGCACATATCCAAATGAAGCAAATTGCTATTGGTTTGGTAGAAGCAATGGGTGGGAAATGTGATTTTGACATCCAGGTGGGCTATCCTTATTTGAATAATCATCCTGAATTAACAGATAGAATAAGAAAACAGGCAGAAGATTATTTGGGTAAAGAACAGGTTAGAGACTTAGAACTTTGGATGGCTGCCGAAGATTTTGCCTTCTATTCCCAAAAAATAGATGCTTGTTTTTATCGCCTCGGCACAGGTAACGAAGCCAAAAAAACAACTTATTCTGTACATACACCTCATTTTGACATCGACGAGGATGCCCTAGAGATTGGAATGGGTTTGATGGCATGGCTGGCTGTTCAGGAGTTAAATAGTTAATCCTACTTATTACCAAGAGATTAACTGGGAATTAAAAAATTATCATTTAATTTTTTTTATCAAAATTAAAAGTCATTTTCCATTAGGTTTGCAGATCGTTTATGATTGGGATACACAAAACATGGGGAAGAATATCAGGTTAAGTAATTATTATAGCAGTATCATTCTAAAACTTATATTTTTTATCTCTGCTTTTCTTTTTTCGGTACAATTGATGGTGATTTCGTTCAAATTTCTCAATACATCTCTCATTGAGCATATTATCATTGCTACTTCTAATCCTTTTGTCAGTCTATTTATTGGGCTTTTGATTACCGCCATGCTACAAAGCAGCTCTACTACCACTACGATGATCGTGGCAATTGTAGCTTCTGGTACTATTACGATAGAAAATGCCGTTTTTATGGTAATGGGAGCTAATATTGGCACTACGGTCACCAGTACGCTGGTATCTTTGGGGCATATAACCCGTAAAAAAGAATTCCGTAAGGCTATCGCTGCCGCTACATTGCATGATTTTTTTAATATCCTGACTGTTCTGATTGTACTTCCTTTGGAATACTACTTTGGTATCCTATCGGGGCTTTCCCTAAACTTATCTTCTCTCTTAACATTCCATTGGGACACGGCAAGTTCGGCTTGGGAAAGTTCCAAAGAACTGCTTGAACCCGCTACCTTGCTTTTGTATCAGTTTATCAAACAATTCGCCCTGCTGGCTTTATTGATTTCCGTTTTTTTACTTTTTACAGCTTTACACCTGATATCGCGTACTTTTCGACAATTAATTCTCGACGAATACCCCAGCAGTATAGAAAAATATGCCTTTCGTAGCCCATTAAGATCACTTTTTATAGGTGCGGCCGTCACCGGAGCTTTGCAATCCAGCTCTTTGGTCACTTCATTGGTTGTACCGATTGTAGCGAATAATCGCCTATCGCTTCGAAGTGCTTTTCCTTTTATTATGGGGGCTAATATAGGCACTACACTCACAGCTCTGATTGCGGCCATTCCCAGTTCGGAGGCGGCTTTGAGCATAGCTTTAGCGCATCTTTTATTTAATATCATTGGGGTATTGATTTTCTTTCCGTTCAAAGCTTTGAATCAGATTCCTATCAATATAGCCAGAAGCCTGGGTAGGGCAACACTCCGCAACCGAATGATCGGTTTTGTATACGTCATTTTAACTTTTTTCATAATTCCCTTTTTTCTGATCTTTTTATCGAGAGGCAGTGTACATATCAAACAATATACCTGCTCCAAAATAAAAAACACACCTTTTATTCAGAAGGCTGAATTGGGTCTTAGTGCTTCTTTACCAAACCGACTGATTTATAAACAAGAGGTTTTCTCCAAAGGATTTAGTTTTGAAAATCGCCCAGATACCGAACTTTATCTAAGCAGAAATAAGGATACAATTAGGATCAACCGACAGAGATTTCTGCTCCAAAGTATAGGTTTTTGCTGGCAAGATGCCGATGAGCAAGATCAGTATACAATTTGTGTGAAAGATATTTTAAAAAAATATACCATTCATCCTTCTCTGAAAATTGATTCTTGTTTTGTGTATACCAAAAGGTATCACAATCCCAAACGTAATTTGTTTATTCACAAGATTTACCTGGATATTCATACTAGCCTGCCTGTCAAATATGAAGTAATGAATCAAGACGGGGTTCTCTTGGGGCGAGAAGAATTGATGAGTATCGTTCAGCAATAAACCATTGATAAATATCTGAGAAATTTTGTAAATTGTGTTGATCTAAGACCACAAAAAACTTTAGAAAAGCTTAATTTTCTCCCAAGGTTTGAGAGCTAGGTAGTAAAATCTCCACTGCATATTCATTCAGTTCCTTTTGATTGCAGGCTACCCCAATGAGGTAAATGGGTTTTTGCTCGCTTTGGTATTTTTGATAGTATTTGCGGTCTTT
>JANRIC010000037.1:0-20615 GCA_033765345.1 Microscillaceae bacterium | reverse complement strand
CGAAGTGGTTTTAATACAAAAACAAGACCCTTACAGGGGAGCTTTTAGCGCTTAAATCATGAATAATCAAGCTAATCAATCAAGAAAACTTGCCCCGCAGGGGTCTTGTATTTCCTAAATCACTTTAATCTGGGTATAAATGAAAGGCTATTGATCATTTTGATCAATAGTTTTTTTTATTATTCAGGGTATTTATGTAAATTTAACAAGGCAAAACATAATTAGATTTATATTATTCAAACAATAACCTACAAATGGAAACTTCCACACAAATTTATCGCCCACAGATTGGGCAGCATGTGTTTATTGCGCCCAATGCGACTGTGGTGGGTCGGGTTATGATTGGTGACGAATGCTCTGTATGGTACAATGCCGTCATTCGGGGAGATGAAGAAGCAATTCGAGTCGGTAATCGCAGCAACATACAGGATGGATGTATCTTGCACGCCGATTCCGGAGAGCCTACCATCATTGGGGAATCTTGCATTATTGGGCACGGAGCCATCATTCATGGAGCTACGGTAGGCGACCATAGTCTGATAGGGATGCGTGCTACCATTCTAAACAGAGCCAGAATCGGGCGTTTTTGCTTGATTGCTGCGCAGGCCTTGGTTACACAAGATATGGAAGTGCCTGATTATTCGGTAATTATGGGCTGCCCCGGTAAGATCGTCAAAAAAATATCTCCACAACAAGCACACATGTTTGAGCAGGGAGCCAAAACGTATGTACAATTGGCCAAAGAATATCTTATAGGTAAATATGAATCGATCTGAGGATTGCTTGAAAAGTTTAGAAAAAAAACAAACTTACTGATCGGCATATACTTTTGTGTTGGGAAGCCAAAGCCGTAATTTTTCAATCTCTTTTGCAGGGATGGGATTTTCCTTGAGATTAATCCATTCCAGATTTTTAAGTGCTTTTATGCTTTCGGGGATGCTTTGAATTTGATTGTGGTGCAAATCCAAAACCCTTAAATTTTTTAAAAGGGCTATATTTTCAGGTATTACGGCAATTTGGTTGTTGTGACAATCCAGCCGAAAGAGGTGTTGAAGCGCAGAAAGCTCCTCCGGCAATGTAAGGATTTGATTGTGCTCAAGTTGTAAAACCTGTAGGTCTTTCAAAGTGCCGATGAATGCGGGGATTTCCTGAATTTCATTGTGATTTAGCTCTAATTTTTGCAGTTTTTTGAGCTGGACAATTTCATTCGGGACTTTCTTGAGCTCCAAGAGCCATAGTGATAACACACGGACTTCTTCGGGTGCCGAAAGTGCTTCGTGGAGATAGATGTATTTTTTCTCATTTTCTAGGGCATCCTCACTCAAAAGTTGCCCAAAAGAAGGTACGGCAATACATAATAATAATACTAAACTCAGAGGTTTCATTTTTCAAAATTATTTCAAAATTAATCAGTCTTTAGCAATTGAAATAAAAAAAATTGTATATTCAACATGAGACATTTGAAATGATGGGGTAAACTATTCACTAATAAAGCCTTATGAAATTTACGCAGGAAGAAATCTCGCTATTACTCCGAAAGCTCGATGTAGTCAAGTGGGATTATATGCCCCTTCAACAAGGAAAAATTAAATTTTATAACAAAAAAAACGAAAAAGTGGCGGAGGGAAACTTCAAAATTATACTTTCTCAGGGTCCTGGGAATTCCTTTGATTTTGCCTGGAATATTTTTTCTTATCCCACTTTTCCGATCATTGATAAGCCTGCTTTATTTCAGGAAAATACCTCAAGCCCTTCCACAGCCACGGAGGCTTTTCGGGTAGCACTTGAGATAGCTTCTGAATTTGAGGCAGATTTTATTCACCAAACATTAAGGATGTATTTGGCGGTTTTTGATTTTAAAGAGCTTTGATGAAATATACTCAAACCGAAGTGGTTTTCCGAGATTTTAGCTTTTAAATCATTAATAATCAAGCTAATCAATCAAGAAAATCAGGCAAATCACTTCAATCTGGGTATAATTTAAAGCTTGACGGCTTTAAAAGAGCTAAACAAATCCGGTGGTATAGAATCCAGCACTTGAATTTCAGTAATCTGACGTTTGTCGCGATTGCCGGAAAGCATAATTCTGCCGTATTTTTTATAATCCAGCCAAGGGAGTGTAAAGTTGGCCGAATCTTGTTGAGCTTCTTTGAAATAAGACCATTGAGTGACCAGATTTGATTCCTGATCTACACAGACTTCATATTTATTTTGAGGTGTGTCGCCTACCTCTTTGAAGGTCAGGCCAAGTACGTGTGCCCTGCGACCGTCAAGCGTGGTATCCTCGCGGAGGTATTTAAGTGTTAGCCCGGAGTCTTTGAGCTTAAAGGGCATGACCAACCAGTAAGAATCGTTGATCCAGATGCTTTTACCCATTTCTAGATATTTCTTAAGTGAGTCGGGTTCTGAGAGTTCTTTTCCGTCTTTGAAGGCTTTTCCTTGCATAGACTTTTCATTGAGAATGATTTTGAGATCATTTTCAATAAACTCGATGCGTACATCACCGCTTTGTTTGTCCCAGAATAATTTACGAGCACCAAAGAAGTTCCAGATGATCAGCCGGGTGCTATCCCAGGCGGTACGCCCCCCCAAAGCCTCCATTACCTGATCGGCAATTTGAATGGCTTTGGGGTCAGAATTGGCTAGGTCAAAACCTTCGGCAGCCGGGTTAGTTTCCGCCTTTGTATTTGTTTGAGTAGCATTATTAGTCTGTTTTTGTTCCTGTGTACAGGAATAAAAAATTAAATACAGGCACAGTCCGATAAGTATATTCTTTTTCATAAGTTTTTTTCCGGACAAGATAAAGAGAAATTTTGAATAATCCGGTAAAAAACAAGATATACTAGCAAAGATCATGGGTCAAAAGCTCAATCTGGGGATTGAGGTCAGCGACAAGGGTCAAAATTATCTTTTGCCTCCTTTGAGTTCGTTTTGGAGTACTTCCAATTTGTCCCATTCGCCATTCAGGGCTAATTGTGCTTGTTCTGCCCAGGTAGTTGGGTCGTGCATTTTGTAGCGTGATCCGGCGTCATCCAATACTTTTTTGAGAGTTTCCAAGGGGGCTTCGGCAAGTTTAGCCCAAGAGTCAATGCCGGCTTCTTTCAGGAGTCCGGCGATTTTGGTACCGATTCCTTCAATTTTGGTCAAATCATCTTCTTTTTTAGCTTTTTTAGAAGATTTAACGGCTTTACTGGTTTTGACTTCACTTTGTTTTTTCTCGAGAACAGCTTCCGAAAGAGAAACTACAGAGTTCTCAATCCCCAAAAAAGGAGAAGGTACGTATTTGTCGGCAGACCAATCGTTTTCCCAACGCTCATTATCGATCAGGTATCTGAATTCGTAATCGCGTCCTGTTTCCAATTCTAGGTCGGCTTTAAAAACACCATCTTTTCCGGGCTTCATGGCAATGGCTTGGTCATAGCTCCAGTCATTAAATTCGCCAAGTACCATTACATTTTTTGCTTCTTGCACGACTTCTTTGGGAAGGCTGAAAGTGACTTTGCAAGCGGATTTTGATTTTAAATACTGTTTCTTCATAATAGTATTCTTAAAAATTAAGACTTAAAAAAAACAAATCATTTTTTGGAAAACAAATAATTTGGATAAATCTAAGATTAAGTAGCTAAAAAAACTTTGTAAAATTTAAAAAAAACTATTTAAAAAACAATTTTTATGCTTAAAAAATTTTAATTCGATACGCAGACAGTCGGTTTACTTTTTGTATTTTTTTGATTTTGATTCCCAACTTGGATCTTTTTTTTAGGCTACTCTGACTTTGCGGCCATCTGGCATTTCAAATAATAAAGAATCACAAACATCCACCAGAGACTCGATCAATTCAGTCCAATTAGACTCTTTTAAGGAGTCTTGAAATTGGATAATTACATGAACAAGTGCTTTGATGTCGTCGGCTTGATAAACTCGGTAAGCCTGGACATCTTCCTGATCTGTTCGGCTTTTGAGTTCTAAATAAATGAGATTTTCATCCATATAATAGCCTACGGCAAAGTGCAGATCGGGATTTTTTTCATAGCTGGCAAAGGCCTGAGGGGCTACTCCGGTTTCAGAATCGAGTAATTGTTCAAAATCTTCGGTTTGCCACTGATTACTTTTTAGTTCTTCAATAAAAAAACGCCTTTTCTCGAGTTGTTCGGCTTTTAAATCTTCTTTACGTAGGTTTTTTCCTTTGTATCGGAGCTTATAAAGGCGGTTTAGGTGTGCATGGAGTACTTCTTTAAATTCCTGATCTTCGTAATAAGGGGCAAAAGCTTCTTCTTTGAGGGCAACTTCTGCCAGGTTGGAATCAAGACTAAGGGCATTGCTAAGGCATTGCAATACAAGTGCTTTGTCCTTAAAAAAAGCGTGAATACAAGCTTTTTGGTAGAAATTGTGATCTCGCTGAACCCCCTGAACGATCAGGTGTTCATATTCAAGTAAGGCACGCTGGAGATACATTCCTGCTTCCGCTTGCCTTTGTTGTTTGATGAGGGCAAAACCGGCCAGGTGCCAGGCTTCTGCGTGATTTTTTTGATAATTACTTGCTTTTTTAAAGCTATTGGCAGCTTCTACATAATTTTCTATCTTCAAATAGCTTAGTCCTTGTTCATAATATTTTTCAAATTGAGATCTCATTTCTTCTGACATAAGAAGCGGCGGTTTTTATTCCTTTTTATCCAAAAATATACCAAATTCCTAAGAAATAATGTAATATTCATTAGAATTGAAAGATGGGGGCGAATAGGAATGATTTTTTTTATGGATAATTATGGAGCAATCCTCCCTAAAAAATAGGTTATTCAGAGATTTAAGCCTCTTGGGGTGGTTTCTAAAGAGAGCCATTGACAAAAATTTTTCTAAATATTTTAAATAAAATACAAAAGTATCGTCCTTTTTTTAAAAAATTTATTCTTCAAAAAAGGCAACCTGCCTTTTGATAGCGATCCTACGGCGATCAAATATCTGCCTATATTTGAATTATACTCAAACCGAAGTGGTTTTCCGAGATTTTAGCTTTTAAATCATTAATAATCAAGCTAATCAATCAAGAAAATCAGGCAAATCACTTCAATCTGGGTATAATTCAGGAAAATGATGACAGAAATATAGAATTTTAGCCCTCTTATTATAAAAAGCGATTGTATCAAGAAAAAGATTTTTCAGACATAAATATAAGTTCGTTTATTTATTTTTCAGGGTTAATTTGGTATTTTTGTAGTAATTTGTTGCACTAATTAATACAGTAGACATGGATGCGATTATCAATTACTTTTCTGAGATGCCTTCTGCACACCGTTCGGCCGTGCTGATTGGCGGGCTTACGATCTTTTTTCTGATAGAAAATGCTGTCCCCCTATTTGACAAAAAATATAATAAAATTAAGCATACCGGACTCAACATTTTCTTTACTGTCACCACGATCATCATTAATTTTCTTATGGCGTTTATTCTGGTCAATACTTCGGATTGGGCAGTAGCCAATCAGGTAGGGATATTACAATGGCTGGCTTTGTCACCGATTTGGGTATTGATCATCGGCTTGCCCCTACTGGATTTGATAGGTGCTTGGTTGGTGCATTTTGTAGAGCATAAAGTCAAATGGATGTGGCAATTTCACCTCATTCATCACACTGACCAGTACGTAGATACTACCACGGCCAATCGCCACCATCCCGGTGAAAGCGTATTTCGGTTTATTTTTACGACGGCAGCAGTGCTGGCGGTAGGCGCACCTATGTGGTTGGTGTTTTTGTATCAATCTCTGTCTGTGGCACTGAGTCAGTTTAATCACTCCAATGTCAAAATGCCCAAATGGCTGGATAATGCTATTCTGATCCTATTTTGTACGCCGAATATGCACCGGGTACATCATCACTATCGGCAGCCTTATTCGGACTCAAACTACGGCAATATATTTTCTTTTTGGGATCGCATTTTTGGTACGTATCAGGTAGTGGATAACTCCAAGCTTGTGTACGGAGTAGATACTTATATGAACCCCAAAGAGGCTGATGATTTGGTCAATTTGCTGAAAATACCTTTTGCTGGATATAGACCTTCTAAAAAATATAAGGAAGAAGAGAAGTTATCATAAGAAGTATATAAGTAGTTGCCTATAATTAGTTGATATCATTCATTTTTATAATTAACTGATAACCAAGCAATTGCATTTGCTATGGATTATCGACTAATTACTATGGATTACTTAGCTTTTCCTTATTTTTAAATAAAGTAGAAATTATTGGGGGAAAAACGTAAAAATTTATGTAAAACCAAAAACATCTAGTTGACTGGTTTTTGTTCCAAGGCATACAAAGCTAAAAAAATCACCTATAAAAGATCCAACGTTCTGATTCAATTTCCCAAAATTATCTGCTACTTTTGGGCAAAATAGCCGCTTTTGAAAGCTTTTCAAACAGATCGGTTAAACCTTTGGGAATCGATTCTGATGAATTATTCAAATTGCCCATTAAATTTCAAACAAAATTTTAAGTCCATGAAAGCATATATTTTTCCCGGTCAGGGAGCCCAATTTACAGGTATGGGTCAGAATCTTTACGAAAGCTCCGAAACGGCCCGCGAACTTTTTGAGCAAGCCAATGAAATTCTGGGTTTTAAAATTACCGAAGTGATGTTCTCAGGAACGGATGAAGACCTGCGGCAGACCAAAGTTACGCAACCTGCCATATTTCTTCACTCGGTCATTACGGCTTTGATTTCTACTGATTTTCAGCCGGATATGGTAGCCGGGCATTCTCTGGGTGAATTTTCGGCACTGGTAGCCAATCAGGCACTTTCCTTTGAAGACGGGCTTCGACTTGTAGCCCAAAGAGCCTCTGCTATGCAAAAAGCCTGTGAACTTCAGCCTTCCACGATGGCTGCTGTGCTAGGGTTGGACGATGAAGTGGTAGAGCGTGTTTGCGCCGAAATTGAAGAGATTGTGGTGCCTGCCAATTACAATTGCCCAGGTCAGTTGGTGATTTCAGGAAGCATTGCCGGAGTAGAACAAGCGATGGCAAAACTCCAAGAAGCTGGTGCCAAGCGGGTTATTCAACTATCTGTCGGAGGTGCTTTTCATTCTCCCCTGATGGAGCCTGCCAGGCAGGAATTATCACTTGCTATCGAGAATACACCCTTTCAAACGCCGATAGCCCCGATCTATCAAAACATCCACGCTGCCCCAAGTCAAGATGTAGCAGAAATCAAACAAAACCTCAATGCCCAACTTACCGGAGCCGTACGTTGGACACAGACCGTCCAAAACATGCTTCGTGATGGAGCTACCCATTTTATAGAAGTAGGACCGGGCAAGGTATTGCAGGGTTTGGTCAAAAAAGTAGACCGCCACATTCCAACCGACTCACTTTGAGTCGGTTATTTACTCACGTAGGGAATGACTGCGTGGAGCTTTTAGGCTATCTTCTGTACCGGAAGCGTGTCTTTACATTCTTCCAAGAGTTTTGCATTGGTTTTTTGCAGCATAGGATGTACGTAATCCGGTGCAATCTCCGCCAGGGGAATCAAGGTAAATTTACGATTAGGGATTTCAGGATGAGGAACTGTTAGATTTTCAAAATTGATCACTTCATGCTCGTAATAAAGTATATCTATGTCAATAATTCTACTTCCCCAGCGAACCCCTCGTTCTCTGCCCAATTTGTTCTCAATGTACTGAATGTCCAAAATAAGATCGGCAGGTTGAAGTTTGGTGATCACTTCAAGTACCTGATTGTAAAAAGGGGGCTGGTTTTCCACACCCCAAGAGGATGTCTGATAAACAGATGATTTTCGGGTGATCTCACCAATCAACCAACCGATTAGCTCGGCTGCATAATCAATATTTAGTTTTTTTTCACCCAGATTACTCCCCAAGAGTAGATAAGTTGTATACATACAATGTTAAAATAAGATATAATTAAATAAATTTGTAATATTGTGTATTCAAGTACGACATATCAATCGGTTTTATGAAGCCTAACGATCATCGGAGATTTTTGATTCAAACGTAGATAATCACAAAGATGGTCATTCTAACATACAAGCCTTATTTGAGTTGATTGAAAAGAAGGGTTTTTAGCCTTTCCCGTTAAGATGATGAGATTTAAATAAACAACCTGATTTAACTGCAATCTTTTTAAAAGACTTCGTTTAAAGCAAATTTACTGAATATTCTTGAGTTTCAATTCATTGTTATTAATTTGATAAAAAAATATGCTTCAGTTTTTAAAATTTACACTTGCCACCATTGTCGGCATATTCCTTTTCTTTCTTATAGGTTTCCTCTCTCTTACTTTGTTGATCCCGGATGACTCTGTAAGCATTGATGATAATTCGGTCTTACACCTTACCCTCAACCAGCCTATTCTGGAGCGATCTGTTGATAATCCCTTTAGTGAGCTAGAAATCCCCATTTCTGACGGTGTCTATGGGATCGGTTTGATCGAGCTGAAAGAGAATATTCTGAAAGCTAAAGAAGACAAAAAGATCAAAGGTATTTTCCTGGAGTTAAGCTCTATTATGACGGGGTTTGCCGTGATGGAAGAGCTTCGGGATGTGCTGCTGGACTTTAAAAAATCCGGCAAATTCATCTATGCTTACTCAGAAGCCTATAGCGAAGGAGCTTATTACCTGGCTAGTACCGCAGATCAGATTTACCTGAATCCCGCGGGTGGTATGGAGTTTAACGGACTTAGTCTTGAGATACAATTCTTCCGAAAAGCCCTGGATAAACTATCTGTAAAGCCGATCGTTTTTAGGGTCGGTGACTTCAAAAGTGCCGTAGAACCCTATACACTCGATAAGATGAGTGAAGAAAATAGAACGCAGTTGAATGAATTGATTAACTCTATGTATGATCATTATCTCAGCCAGGTAGCCAAAGCCCGAAAACTTAACGCCAAACAACTCGAGCAAATCTCAGATGAAATGCGCATCCGTGAACCTAAAAACGCACTGGAATATAAACTCGTTGACAAGCTTGCCTACTACCCTGAGGTAGAAAGCGAACTCAAAAAGAAACTCAAACTCAAGGAAAAAAGTAAAATTAACTTTTTCGGTATTGAAGAATATCTAAAAACAGAGGATAAAAGATCAAAAAGTACTTCCTCTAACCGAATTGCCGTCATTGTGGCATCGGGTGTCATCCAGTCGGGTAATGGAGATGACGCAGTGATTGGATCCGAAACCATCGCTCGTGAGCTTCGTAAAGCCCGAAAAGATGATAAAATTAAAGCCATTGTACTGAGGATCAACTCTCCGGGAGGTAGTGCCCTGGCTTCTGATGTGATGTGGAAGGAAATCCAACTGACCAAAAAAGAAAAACCCGTCATCGCTTCTATGTCTGATTATGCCGCTTCGGGCGGTTATTATATGGCTATGGGCTGCAATAAAATTGTAGCACAACCCAATACCATCACAGGTTCTATCGGAGTATTTGGCATTTTTTTCAATGTCCAGGATTTGTTCTCAGATAAATTGGGCATTACAAGTGACCGGGTGAGCACTGGCAAATTCCCTGAGATTCGTAGTGCCTTACTTGACAGGGAACTGAGCGACGAGGAAAAAGAAATGCTGCAGTCATCTACCAATAAAATTTATGAAGATTTTACTGCCAAAGCCGCCCAAGGTCGCAAAATGAGCCAGGATGCTATCAAAAAAATTGCTTCAGGTAGAGTTTGGTCAGGTGCTCAGGCAAAGGCCAATGGACTGATTGACGAAATAGGAAGCCTGGAAGATGCAATCTTACTGGCAGCTAAAGAAGCCAAACTCAAGGAAGATGACTATCGAGTAAGATACTATCCGACCCAAAAAAGCTTCTACGACAAGGTTTTTGAGGCTTTTAGCGTCAAAACTGATAAGAATATCCCCCAGGCTTATCTCAAACAAGAGCTCGGACCCTTGTATAATTATTACCTACTCCTGGAAAAAATCAAAAAAACTGATTACCTGCAAATGCAGATGCCTTTTCAAATTGTTATTCACTGATTCAAATTTCTGTATCGTATGAACATCAAAAACGATTGGTCTCTTGATGACCTCCGACAAATATTTTATGCTCCGGTTTTGGATCTGATCTATCGGGCTGCTTCCGTTCATCGGGAATTCCACGACCCTCAAGAAGTACAGGTTTGTACCCTGCTTTCTATCAAAACCGGCGGCTGCCCCGAAGATTGTGCGTATTGCTCACAAGCTGCCCGCTATCATACCAACGTAGAAGTACATAAATTGCTAGAAGTCAATGAAGTACTTGAAAAAGCCCAAACTGCCAAAAAAAATGGCAGTACACGATTCTGCATGGGTGCTGCCTGGCGGGAAGTGCGTGATAACCGGGATTTTGATCGAGTTATTGAGATGATCAAGGGTGTCAATCAATTGGGCATGGAGGTTTGTTGTACCCTGGGCATGCTTAGTGACCTACAAGCCCAAAAACTCAAAGATGCAGGTCTCTACGCTTATAATCACAATCTGGATACCAGTGATGAGTTTTATGAAGAAATCATCACTACCCGCACATACAACGATCGCCTGAATACCCTTCAGAATGTACAAAATAATGGCATCTCAGTCTGTTCAGGAGGGATTATTGGCTTAGGTGAAAGCGAAGAAGATCGTATCAAAATGCTTCATACACTGGCTACGCTCCGCCAACATCCCGAATCAGTACCCGTAAATGCCCTGGTCGCTATTCCAGGTACCCCCTTAGAAAACCAAAAAAGGGTTTCTGTCTGGGAAATGATCCGAATGATCGCAACGGCACGCATTGCTATGCCAAGGGCTATGGTAAGGCTTTCGGCAGGTCGCCTTGAAATGAGCATAGAAGAGCAGGCACTTTGTTTTTTGGCAGGGGCTAATTCTATTTTTGCGGGAGATAAACTCTTGACCACCCCCAACCCAGAGGCAGATCAGGATAAAAAGATGTTTCAGATACTTAATCTTAAGCCCCGTGAAGCCTTTAAAGACAAATTTCAGGTAAAAATGTAGTCTTTTATGGTTTTTTTAGCTTAAATTGCATACGTAATATATCTTTGCGATTTAACTCTATTACCAAACCAATACAATTCTATGAAAACGAGCTTCTTTTATTTCCGAAGTTTTCTGCCGTTTGCAGGTATGCTGCTAATCATGGGATATTCATCTGGCCTCGCCCAGGAAATTACTGAACAAGATAAAAAGAACCAAGAGGAGGTGTTGAAGCAAGACCCCAAAAATTATGGAGCTCTTTTTGTCGTAGGAGCTTACTACTACAACCTGGCTGTAGACCCTCACGTACAGGCTTCTAATATGAAATTAAATGAATATCTTGAAAAAGGTGAAACACTGGAAAAGAAAAAAGAAGACTATCTCAAAAAAGCCTTGCCCTATTTTGAAAATGCATATACAGTAGCCGAAGACAAAGACCGGGTCAAAGATATTCTCAAAGGAATCTATCAACAATTGGGGATCATTCCCTCAGCAAGAATCACAGACACCGATTTAAATACAAAATTAAACGAAAAATTATCCAGCATTCAATTCAAAGAAATTATTGCACAGGAATAATTTTTAGGTAATTTGGAGGTTTTCGTACAAAAAAAGACCTCCAAACTTTTACCAACTTCCACTGGCTCCTCCGCCACCAAAACTTCCACCCCCAAAACTACTACTCCCTCCACTACTCCAAGATGAGGAAGACGAGCTGCTGCTACTCCAAGACGAACTACTACTACTACTCCAAGATGAACCACTACTGCTGTAAGTGCCGCCCCCTCCACTGCCTCTACCGCCCGAAAATATGCCGATGATTACAATCAAAATAAAACCACCCGCAAAAAGTATGATTAGAATATTCCATAAAGTATTCCAAAAACCTGCCCAACCAGTTCCCGTTCCTTTACCTTGACGAATGTCGTCAGGTTTAAACTCGCCCGAAAGTAGTTTGATAATGGCATCAATAGTCTGGTCAAAACCTTTGTGAAATTGCTGTTGTTTGAAGTAGGGAGTCAAATAATTCTCTATCAAATACTTGGATTCCAAATCTGTGATCACTCCTTCCAGCCCATAACCCACCTCAATTCTGATTTTACGATCATCCTTGGATACAAAAATAAGCAACCCATTGTCTTTGCCTTTTTGGCCGATCCCCAGAGTCTGTGCAAGTTGTACGGTATAAGATTCCATATTCTGCCCATTGAGAGAAGTCTGGATGACGATAGCAATTTGGGTTGAAGTGGAGTCATCGTATTGCTTGAGTTTATTTTCCAGCAATTGCTTTTCGCTTTCACTAAGCATATTTGCCTCATCCCTGACATAGAGATAATTACTTGCTGCCAAAACGCCTCCACATACCTCCGTAATTTTTTTCTGGGCATCCTGATAGCCGAGATTGAGTGCAGTTTGCCATTCGGCACAGGCACTTTGTTTATCTCCCAGCTCATTTTTCATATAAGCAATATTGTAGCGATACAAGCCATAGGTTGAATCAAGAGCGGCAGCTTTTTCAAAATCCTGGAGTGCCTCTGCGGTTTTACCGATTTGAAATTTAGCCAGCCCACGATAATTCATTGCCCAGGCATTGTTGTATTTTTCACCCTGAAAAGCTGCATTGAGGTCATCCAAAGCACCTTGATAGTCTTTGAGTTCGTATTTGGCCAGTCCTCTGTTACTGAGGGCAATAGGAAAGTCAGGCTGTAATTGTAGTGCCAGGTTATAATCCGCGATGGCACCCTGATAATCTTTGAGGTTCGTCTTGGTAAGTCCGCGATTGTTGTAAGCGGTTGCATATCCGGGGTTTTGTGCGATTACCTGGGTATAATCTGCCAAAGCTCCTTCATAATCATTCAGGTAGTTGTATTTGGTATAGGCTCTGTCAAAATAAGCGTCCGGATTATTGGGATTGAGGCTAATGGACTGGGTATAATCTACTACAGCCCCTTGAAAATCTTTTAAATAATACTTGGCAAGTCCCCGGCGATAATACAATTCGGCTACCTGTGGGCTTAACTTGATGGCCTGATCGTAATCTGCCACAGCACCTTTATAATCTTGTTTTTCGTACTTGCGCTTGCCGGACTGGGCATACTCCATAAAAGATTGCCCAAAGATATTGGGGGAGATGGCAAGTACAAAAACGACAAACCAAGTACAGAAGAGGATGGGCTTATAGGGGCTATTTTTATTTTTCATAACTTGTATATTTTGCACTATGGGGAGGGGTCTGTTTTTGATATTTTTAATCTCCCTGCGAGATTTCATTGCTCAATTCATTGCGGTCGTCAGTCTGGTAGGGAAAATGAATTTTTAGTTGTTCACCGGCTTTGAGAATACCTTGTACAAGCCCATCTACAAATTTTTTAACCCTAAATTTTATTTCAATCTCGTTTTTAATGTTTTCCCAAAAATCATCTCCTACTACGCGGTGGATGCCTTCATCTCCAATAACAGCAAATTCGTGATCTTTGGTAGCCAGATAAAATAAAATACCGTTTCGCAGGGCAGTTTTGTGCATTTCCAATTCATTAAAAACCTGCAAAGCCCTGCCATAAACATCTCCTTTTGAATGATTTTCTACGTGTACTCTGATTTCGCCGGAAGTATTTAATTCGGCTTCTTTGATTGCCTCGATGAGTTGTCGTTCTTGTTTGGTATTAAAAAATTTCTTTTTGCGGAGTAAGATCATAGATTTCAAATCGGTTTTCGTGTAATGAATCTTAATAAATATCTTGGGCGAATTAGTCCAAATCCAGATCGGGGTTTTCTAAAGCGCGTTTATCTACCTCAAAATAAGGTTTTTCTTTGTAACCCAGCAAACTTTGGGGAAATTGTTTGATATATTGATTATAATCGGCTACTACTTCATTGTATCTTTTTCGTTCTACGGCGATTCGGTTTTCGGAGCCTTCTATTTGTATTTTGATATCCCGATATGCCTGACTGACGCTAAGGTCTTGATCTTCCGAAACTCTTTGGGTCACTTCCTCAAGTGATTTGGATAGTCGTTTCTGAACTTCTTGAAAAGCCTTTGGGTCGCCACCTGACTGGTTGGCTGCCTCTTCATAGATTTTGTTAAGTTTATTCAGGCTTTCTATTTCAAACTTAGTTTGTGACTTGAGGATACCAACCAGTTTAGGAATCAAGTCGGCACGCCGCTGGTAGACATTCTCGACCTGTGCCCATTTTTTATTTACTTCTTCGTTGTGAGAAACGACGGCATTGTTCAGTGTAAAAAAAATAACTGCCAAAAAGAAAACGGCTGCTACGGAAAACCCAATAAGATAAACCTTTTGCCAGGTCTTCTGGGTTTGTTTGGATTGCTCAGTAATCCTGAGTTCGTTGAGCAAATCCATAGCTGGAGGATACGCAGGACTAATTTGCAAGGCATTGGCAGCATAATTTTCTGCCATAGATTTATGGCTTGGATCTCCACCTGCTTTCCATTTCTCCTTATGAGCTACTGCCAGGGCATAGAGGGCATCAAGGCTATTGGGCTTTAGAGCTGCTGCTTGTTCAAGTTGCTGAATGGCATCTTTCCAATTGCGGTATTCCAAATGTCCTTTACCGCTCTTCAAATATCCCTGAAAGGCCTTTTGAGATTCCTGCCAATCCTCTTCAGTCATCCCGATATCAAAGGCAATTTTTTTAAGCTCCTCATCGCTCAGGGGTTTATCGCGACTTTCGTTTTGAAGCTGAAGCATTTTATTGATAAATGCTTGTAGGTTTTGGTCAGAATTTGCCATACGTGTATAAATATGTAGTTTTCAGAATTAGGTGCAATACTTATTCCAGCTCATTGTACAAATCCATGATTTCTTGATATTTTTTTAGAATATCTCCATCTTGAGCCGCATTATAAGCCGTTTGGCGTAGAAATACTGGAAAAAAAACGGGATACATCAACTTATATTTCCAGGACATCTGGTTTTGCGCTAGGCGGCGGACGTGTCGTTCTCTTTCAAAGGTTTTCCATTTTTTGATAAAGGTATGTACGGTATCATCGCCGCTGATGTTGGTATTATTATTAATCTGAAAGACTACCGGAATGTCATACTGCTCTCCAGTTTTGATGATTTCGTCTTTCATCTTAAGATCTACCGCTACGGCATCCGTAAAAGCTACAAAATCACCGTTTTTGAGCAGGTCTTTGTCCAGTTCATTGCCTCCGACCCATTGTCCGTTTTGGTGGGCATATTGGATGACCGCCTCAATGACCTTGGTAGAGCTTTTGAATTCTGCTTGGTAAAAATCCAGGTACCAGATATCGATGTCTAATTTTTCATCGATGGCTTTAATTTTAGCCAGAATATCACTGGATTCTTTATAATGATTGGGATTGATGGGAAAGTCAAATTTACAATTCGGATTTTGGGTTATTATTTTCTGCCGAATGGTTTTAAAGTCCTGTATTTGCTTATCGGTCAATGAGTTAGAAGCATTTAAATGGATCAAACCTGAGACGTAAGTGGGTTTTAGTGCACTCAAAACCTCTGCTGCAAAATCGGCATTAGCTTCGCCTAATGTCCAAAATCTATTATGATATAGACGTGCCGACACGATACGTTGTAGTACAGGTTGAATGTTTTCGGTATGTAAGGCTGTCTCACGATAATTTACGGAGCTTGTAAGAACAAAAAAGAAGATACATATAATCATGAAAAAACGCATACGATATCAAGGTTTAAGATTAAAAAGAATGATTTGTGTGCTCTGTTTGTTTGATGTACTTTGATTATGTTTTTATGAAGTACAAAATCTTTAGGTTTGTGTAACTATAATCTAAAACAAGCAAAAATTGTTCTTTGGAAGGATTAAAAAAGCTGAATTTTGGGAGAAATCATCAAGAAGGACATCTTTTGAGGGAAGAGGGTTTTTAAAAAATTATCACCCGCAGATGCGGGTGATAGGGAAGAAAATTACATTTTAGTCATTACCATTTGTCCAAGATCGCCTCTGCCCGGACAATCATCTTTTACTTTGGTCAAGGTAAGTGTAGTTCCTTCGATTTTAACCGTATAAGTCGCTTTTTCGCCACACATGTTGGCGCCGCTGATGTCCTGTAAGGTAATTTGGTCACTTTCCAGGGTATAATTTCCGGTGATGTCTATCTGACCATCTACCCCAAAGTCCACTAAATAGGTATTATCCGTTTTGAACTCCACGGCAACAGTACCTTGGTCGGTTTGAAATGACCATTTACCGATAATTTCTGCATTAAAAAATGAATTTACGAAAACAACAAATGAACATAAGATGGAAGTCATAATCATATTGATTTTTGAGTTGATGTTTAATAACAGGTTCCGGCCTTAAAATTAAGAAAATATGAGATTATTTTCGCATGATTTCTAAAATCTGTGCATATTCTTCGGGATCATTGGCATTAAGCAACCAGTGGGTATTTTGGGGAGCTATTGCGTGACAATTGATTTGTCTCAAAAAACGGCGTGGTGATCTTTGTCCATTTGCATAAAATTCTTTTAGTAAGTGTCCGGTCTTACTGTGCCAAAGCCCTAGAAGAGGCTCATAATCAAGTGTTTGTGGATTTTGAAATACATTTACATAAGCTTGGGGGTCTTGGTATTTGAGCAAAAAAGAAATTGTATTTTGGTCTACAAAAGGCATATCACAAGCTACTACCAGCCAGGATTCTTCGGGGTATTTTTCGTAAGCACTTACAATACCGCTGAGTGGTCCTTCACTGCTTACGCTGTCTTCAATATAATTGAGTTGATCATTCCAAACAGAGATTTGTTCTTTGCGGGCAGAGATAAAGACTTTTTCACAGAAATTCTCCAGCAATTGATAGAGATAGATCCGTTGAGGATTTTGATGGTAAAAGAGGTTACTTTTATCTTGCCCCATTCGGGTACTTCGCCCTCCGGCAAGTATTAGTCCGTACATCATATTTAAAATTCCTGAATGTGTTCATCCAAAATCTCCCAAGTATGGTCTGCAAGCAAGCTTACCTTAGAAATATATTGATAAGGCATTTTTTTTCCCCATTCTTCGGGAGATACCATAGAAAGTACATAAATACCATTCTTACGAAGGTATAAAAAATAGGTATGACCCACCACAGGCTCAAAATTCATTTCTGCCTCATAAATCTGCCGAGATACTTCGGCACGTTGTTGTAAGGCTTTGGCTTGTTCTGCCAGCACTTTCATTTGATCGTACAATTGTTTGAGCTGTCGAGTGGTCTGTTGCTCCATCGCAGCCATTGATTTGCCTTTGATAACGCCTTTTTCGGTGGGTTTGATCACAAAACCTCCTACTGTGTGTGCATAGGGCAAAGTACCAGGGTTTTGAGCTACTTTATCCTCGTCGATAGGATTGATAAATTCTTCTTGGTTTTTCATGGAGATCAGCACAAAATAGATTAAATAAGAGAATTAAATAAAAGAGAGATTTATGCCTTTATATAACCTAACAAAGATAGAATGGTTTGAGGGCTTTCACAAGCTTCTTAAAAATATTAAGCAAGGCTATCTTAGGAGTAGAAATTAAATAAAGCACTATTTTTAATTACTAAGTATTTGATTACCAATATGTTAATTAATTGTTAGTTATCAATTATCCATTATTAATTATCCCTTCCTTAGAATCTGATACCAAAATTAAAACCACCCCATATTTTTATTTTAGTACCTCTTTCTTTGGTATAATTTTCATAAAAAGTCCAAGGAGCAATTTGAGAGCCGATGCTATTGTCGGAGTTTTTGAAGTCTGAAACCAGTAGATTCAGTGTAGGCCCTCCATAAATGCCAATACCACTTCCAAACTCTCTGGAAAGACTCACTTTAAACTGATTCAACAAATTCAGCTTGCGGGTAAATTTGCGTTCTTCATTGACGTGATAGCTGATTAAATCTAAATTTAGGTAATGCTTAGCAGACATATTCAATTGTGTACCAAAGCCATAGCCCAAACCCCATCGGAATGTACCGGCAGAAATCTGACTTCCCAAAGCAAAAATATTATAAAATTTACGGGTTCCTAGCTTTAACCCCAGATTGGTGTGGAATGATTCTGTACCCCAGAATTCCAGCTTGCGATAGGCATTCCTTTTTACTACATTGATCAAACCTATTGAGAAGCCTTCCAGGGTATCGGTGATATTGATTAGCCCTATTTGTACACCTTTTACCCTTTGAGCCACATTCACGAGCCCTCCTATCTGTACTCCCTCTACTCGATTGGCTACATTGGCCAAGCCACTGAACTGAACTCCGGTGATCTTCGCACCTCGATTAAATAAACCACTCATCTGTAGATTTTTATTGTTAAAATGATCTACGTTTACCAAGCCAGAAATTTGACCTCTGAATTTCTTCTGATCAGGGCTTACTGTGGTCGTACTAGAGGGCTCTGTACCCGAAACATTGACCAAACCGGCTACTTGTACGGCATTGCCCTGATTCCCGCTTACATTTACAAGCCCACTGAGCTGAAGTCCTTTTAGACTGTCGGGGGTATGATTAAATAATCCGGCTACTTGAACACCGCTGACGGTGCTTGTTTCTAAATTGCCTAAACCGGATATTTCAAAGCCTTTAAGTGAAGCCGACGAGCCAACCAAAGCGTGTACTGAAATTGAATTCTGGTGTTCTAAAGATTTTTTTCCCTGATTACTCAATGGATAAAATAGCCCAAGATGAAAAACACGATTTTGTTGATTGTCTTGAGCCAATGAATCGGTTTGGGTATTGGCAACAAAGGCAGAATCTTGATGTAGAGAATCAGGAACTGATATTGTGGCTACTCGAGCAAACTCCCGATCAATGAAATCAGACAATTTCAGGTTTTCATCATAAAGAAGATAATCCGAGTTGAAAATCGATACGATCGTGGTTTGCGTCGCTTGCTCAACTTTATATATTTCTAATTTAGGGAATATTTTTGTTTGAAAAGTAGTAGATACTGTATTTTTATTTGTAGCTGATTCAATATCCAAATTAGCGGATTCTATGATTGATTTTGAGGTAGATAGATTCTTAGTTTGGGTTTTTGGGCTGTTTGTGGGGGTTTTGTCTATCAGGTTGGGGTTGTTTTTCTCGACCTTAAATTGGGTTAAGTTTTTTTCGTCGGTTGGTATATTTTGGTATATGGAGGAAGGAATTAACAATAAAAGAAGAATAGCCATACTATAAACCACTCTGGAAAATATTTTTAGAAAATTTACCAGCCTTGACTTTTCACGGCACAAACCTTCTTCACGAAGTATTGTATGCATTTTTTCCCAATCTCGCGGATCATATCGCTCTTCGTGTTTCTGAACAATTTTACAAAATAATCTGTCAATATTATGATTTCTGGACATAAGGTGCAAAAGGTTTATCCTCCAAAGACTCCTGAATTTTTTTCTGTAACTTCATTCTAGCCTTTGCCAGATTAGATTTTGAAGTACCCTCACTGATATTAAGCATTTCAGCAATTTCCCGATGATTGTAACCTTCAATAGCATAAAGATTGAAAACGGTCATGTATGCCGGGGGTAATGTTCGCACAAAACGGATAATATCGTCATAAGACAATTTTGAGATAATATCTTCCTCGTGATGGTCAAGCGGCAACATATCCTGACATTCGTCCTCAAGATACAAATTTGCGTGGTATTTTTTGTTCTTGTGGTAATAATTAATTGCCGTATTAATCACAATCTTGCGAATCCAACCCTCCAATGACCCTTTTTCCTGAAAGTCCTTCATGCTTTTAAATATCTTGATGTACCCGTCGTGCAATACATCTTTGGCTTCTTCGCGTGTTTGGGTATATCGCATACACAAACTAAGCATCTTGCCATAATACCGCTCATACAAAATCTGTTGGTATTTGGCTTTACCTGCTTTGCAGCCTTTAACAATCTTTTTTTCATCGGGACTGATCGTCATTGCTCGTTATTCTATTGGTTCAGACCTGTTTTGATTCAGAATGGTTGCTTTGGTTTAAAAAATAAAACCTTTTCCAAATATTTTTCACCCTTAATATTAACAAACTATCAGCCAATAAGGTGCAAGGCTTTGGTGCTTTTTAGTTTAATTCGATAGATTTGATTTAAAAATACCAATTCATATTTATTTTATACCAGAATGCCACCTCCTTGTTTCAAGCATCATGGTTCTTTTTTAGATTATTAATGGGTTGGGGCTCTTGATTTGAAGGATTGATCCACAAGCCAGAAATAGCCTATTATAAATGGCATAAAGCCAAAAAAGCACTGTATTGAATACAGTGCTTTTTGTTTATTTTTTGCTAAACCTTCAATAGCAGCTTTTAAAGGATTTGATACAAATTTTCTATATTTTAGAGTTAGATACGATTCTTAGTAAGCATTTTCTTCACCTTTGACGATATTCCAAACAGTGAGGAAGATGATCTTGATGTCTAACCAAAAGCTCCAAGCCTGCATATATTCAATGTCAAGTTCTACTCTTTTTGCCATCAGGTCGTCGGTTTGGGTTTCACCACGGAAGCCGTTTACCTGTGCCCAACCCGTGATTCCAGGAGTTACGAAGTGGCGGAAGCTGTAATTGTCAATCACCTGAGAGTAATACTCCAATTGTTTGATCATATTGGGGCGAGGACCTACTACAGACATATCTCCCAAAAGTACATTGATAAACTGAGGTAGTTCGTCCAGAGAAGTC
>JANRIC010000029.1:0-38232 GCA_033765345.1 Microscillaceae bacterium | reverse complement strand
GTATATTCTTGCGGTTTTACTTCTACTGCCTCGATTGTTTGTTCCAAAAGTGTCCCGATGAAAAACTTGGCAACTTTATCATTTTCCATGAGTCGTTTGAAAACTACATCATAAATTGGATTGGCAATAATCATTTCGCTTCAAGTTTTAAGGCCTTGCAATTTACTAAAAAAATGCTTGTCAAGGATATTTTTTCAGTGCTTCTTCCAATAAACCCTCAGTACATTTGTAGCAGTTTTTTGTTTGAATTGGCATATAAAATCCGTATAAACGCAACCCTTCCGTTTATTTCTGCTTTGTCTACCATGTATTTTTAATTAATAAAACCATTTTATCTCAAATATCCAAATTATTCAAAAGGCTTTTTATTTGGTCAAATTAGCTATTCCTTATGCTAGTACCAGATGGGTGAATCTTGCACAAATGTTTCATAGAAGCACTTTGGTCGCCATATTGCCAGATGATGTTATGTGCTGCCTATTTTTCGGTTGTCATTCCTTCTTTTAATTTTCTCTCGGAAGTACTAATCACTAAAATATCATTAAACGCCTTCAAATTCGTAACGGCAAACTTTGTCGGTAAACCATTGCTTGATAATTCCCACATTGTGTTATTATTTGTTTTCTTATAAATTCCGTCCCATTGTCCTGCCAAAATTAAATTATTGTGATTTAGTACATTGAAAGTATAAAGTTCTTTCGGTAAACCGCTTTGAAATGATTGCCAATTTTTGCCGTCTGTTGAAGACAATAATAATTCATTGTAAGTCATTGCATATAGTTGGTTTTTGTCTGAACTAATGTTGTGCATACTAAATTGTGGTGATGAATTTATCCAAGATTTGTCCGTTTGTTGTGAAAATATGCCTTTGTTGGTTGCTAAATAAAAACTTCCATTGTAAAAAGTTGCTCCGTTGGTTTGTAATGAATTTTGTCCGAATTCTAAGTCCCACCTGTCTGAAATTTTGTTGTATGAATAAAAACCGTCATTCGTGCATACGTATAGAACATTTCTAAACTCACAAAAACGCCTAATGGTCAAGTTTGTAAGTCCATTGTTAAATGATGCCCAATTTTTTCCGTTATCTGTCGTACAAAAGATACCTTTAAATTGAGTTCCTACATAAATGGTACTGTCAAAAATTGCCAAAGCACCTATGTTCGCTTCTATGATTTGTTTGTCAGTTGGAACGTTTTCCCAAGTCTTGGACTTGATATTGTAGAGGTAAACACCATCATCTTTTGTTGCAACTCCAAGGATTTGATTAGAAGTAGCAATTCCGCCCAAACCAATTCTAATTTTTTCTGGCAATCCATCACTTGCATTTATCCAATTTGCTCCATGATCATAGGAAAAATAAATAATTCCATTTTGAACTTCTTTTTGAGTGTCACTTGTCTGTGAATTGTAGGAATTCAAAATAAGTGTCGTGAAAATTAGTAAAAATATTTTAATCATACGTTTGATGCCATCCATTTTCGGACTGAGTTATTTTTATGATTTATTGGCTACTTTGTCTGTTTGCCAGTGGTTTGTTGAGACTACCGCAGTTTACCATATTCTGCATCAGTAACTTTGAATCGGACATGAGCCAATTCAAAGTTACTGATGTATATGAAAACGGTTTTAGATTTTGGACTAGCCCGAAAAATAACTGCTTATTTTAATAAATTCTTAAAAGCTGAACCAAAAATTAAATAACTGGTATTTCCACCAATCGTGCCTTCGTT
This sequence comes from Microscillaceae bacterium, assembly GCA_033765345.1. Lineage (GTDB taxonomy): Bacteria > Bacteroidota > Bacteroidia > Cytophagales > Microscillaceae > JANRIC01. The sequence continues at coordinate 36,502 of JANRIC010000029.1, read as the reverse complement.
TTGTCCCCAAAGGAATGGCCAGTCGTCGTAGTTTTCAAAGTGGTCGGGTTGTCTGAATAATAAACCTGGAGCAACATTGCCTGGAATAAAGGAGAAATCAGCCCTGTTATTCCCATAAAAGACCGCTTTAGGGCGTGTGGCACCCACCGTTGCTACTAAGGAATAATTGTGATAGGGATGACAACCAAATAACCAGTTGGTACTCTTGAAAGCATGGCTGGCATCGATGATCTCAGGAAAATATTTGCTGGCAAAGCAAACGGTAGTACCAAAGTTTACTACATCACCGCTTCCTGCCCAGTTACGAAGGCCAATGGGCACGCCGTATGGATTATCCTTTTCCAACTCCTCGATATAGGCTTTGTATTTTACAACATAAGGACGGAGTTTTTCTTTGTAGGATGCGTCTAGGTGGGGTATAGCGTGTAATGCTGTCAAAATGACGAAACTGACGTTGCGCTCAAGGGCTGGCCATAAGAGTTCTTGAAATTTATCCACATATTGTTGCTCTTTTGTTGAGATATACAATTGAAGATTGGTGGCTATGTTGGCTCCGCCGAATCTGCCAGAGGATTCTGCAGGCTGATTGGCAAGTAATTCTGTTGCTTCTTTGAGCAGTCTTTTTGAGTGTTGCAAGGCTCTTGCCGAAAGATCATCGTTATATCCCTTCAATGCTCGGCTTGCTGCGGCAAACATGGTGGCTGCCCTAAGATCGAGGTTGGGATTACGGCTTGTAAATGCCCACATATCATCCTTTACGCCACTCGAGCGACCATCAGGGGCTACTTCGTAAGGTCCAAGGTTCGGATTATAAGGGAGCCCATCTGTTAATGAAGCTGCATCACCCAGGTGGTGGTAGTTGTCAAGAACAGCATTAGAGAGTGTTTGTGTCATGTGGCCGATAATCTCTGCTTGAGCTACCAAGTTCAAAGTTCCATGCTCGATAAACTGCAACACGTCCGGCGTGCCGTCGGGTCTGTGAAGATCAACATACCGTTGCTTCTGATCCACAAAAGTCTGATCGCGTAAGGGTTTGAAATATTCCCAGGTTTGGACGAAGTTCTGCACCACGCTGATGTTTGCTCCGGTCTCGATATCAAAATCTCCGGCATCGAAAAAACCACCTATGTTCAATCCAGGGATCTTTTCCAGTGCTTTGTACTTGGTATCGGTGGTTGGTCCTTGTGCGTGGATATCGAAATGATCGGTGTTTGGTGGTGCCTGGAGATAACCTTCTTTAAAAGGCTCGCCGTGCCACACTCTATAAGCTTCATTTACGAACATGTGATTCATGTGTATGGGGATCCATATATCGCTGGTGGCATCAGTAATTTTATCGTACACATTGTTTTCTATGATAAAGTTATTCGTTTTCAGGTCTCCATACTGAATATAGTATATACCAGCATCTTTGACGGAAGAAAAATCAAATTTTACATAGTGATATTTGTAATAGTCACCCCAGGGTACGATATTTCCGCTGAATACTTCGGTGGCATTGCCGTCGTTGCCTAATTTAAATAGGGAGGCTTTTGCAAGGGGTTTGTCTTTTTTGTCGAGTTCAATGACAGCAACTTTTTGTTGCGAAGGGATGTAGCCCACTTGAGAGAAACCGATATTGGGTTCTCTTATCCAACCCTGAATGGCATTTGGTTCGACAGTCCAGGTGAGTACCTTGCCTGTTTTTCCGGCGGGAAGCACACTACGCACCACAAACCAGCCATTTTGTGCCAGTACACGCCCGTCGAAGAGCATAAGATCGGCATCTTGTGAGGTGATTTTTACCAATCTTGAGGGGTCATCAGGTGCAAGAAGCAAGGAGCGTCCGGTCTCAAGCGGAAGCGGATCAATAAATTTGCCAGTTCCCCTGTCGTCAGAAGTTACATACCCCTTGAATTGTTTGAGTTTTTCACTGTTAGGTCTTGTAGTGGTGTTACCTACCACATAACGGGGGAATCGATTGTAGCGACCATCCATCAGATAGGTTTTTCCCCAATATTGCGAAGGAAGAAACTCAAGATTAAATCCGGCATTCCCTTCAAGTGCCTTGGGAACGGGTTTATCCAGGTAAACAGATATTTCAATGCCTTTACCTTTGGCCGTCACAACCACACGCGAATCAAAATCGTAGTCTTCGTACCTTAACTTAGACTCAATTGTTTTAGTGTTCTTGTTTACTATTCTATTAGATATTACCGGAACAAGATCCCACTGCTCTGGAGTGTTAGAAAGTCTGACAGCACCGCCTTGGGCTGTTCTAACGCCGTGGTGAATTAATTCTATACCAGCATTTTTCTCATCATTAAAGCCTCCTGAGAAAAGATTATTGTACACCAGAACATGGACACCTTGAGTCTCGAAATATTCAAGGTCATTGATTGTCAAATCCTGGCTTGAGGCATCATAGAAGGTTGCTAATAGTAGCACTAGAAGTAATGAAAATTTTAGTTTTTTCATGCGAATCAAAAATTAAAATTTACTAAAAGTTTAAATATATAATCCATAATTATTTTGGTCAATATAGTATAAATCTTAGCAAAGCTGTGATTGGATTAGATTTTTCGTTGAGGCTCAATATGACAAAATGATAAAGCGCTTTTTCTATTTCATAAAAACTTCCAAATATCTTCAATCAACAAGTGATCAAACGTCTTTATATGATTTTTTAAAAATTGTTTCGTCATTTTTATCTATGGTCTTGATATTCTTCAATATTTTCAAAAATTCTTTTGATGTTTCTGAGAACTCCTTAGCATCATACATCAAATTTGAGTTAATCGGTCTTGTGATTTGAAAGTTCCCTTCTTTCTTGTATTGATAGAAGCAATAGTGATTTTCGTTTTGTGAGACGATAGTTGCTTGCAAGTTATCAGAAATATAATTCAGGTATTCCTCACAAAACTTGATGTATGCTTTTAAGTCTATAAAATTGTTCTTGTCTTTGGCTTTATTTACAAGTTGTTTCAAGTTCATCTTATAGAGTTTCTTCTTCGTTGGTTATCAAAATCATATTTGAGCCACTTGTCAATTCCCCAATCTTCAACAAGTTCAATTCGCTTGGCTGCCCAATCCAAATATTCAGGTGAAAGGTCGCAAGCCATCCATTTGCGTTTAAGTTGATCGGCACACACAGGCGTTGTTCCCGAACCGCAGAATGGGTCAATAATGGTATCACCTATGTTTGATGAAGCCAATATCAGCTTTCTTAGTAATTCTTCTGGTCAAGTTTCAGGATATTCAAATCTGCTTCTTCGTCCAAAATTTTGTAAGCAATTTGGTCGCTCAAAAACTCGTCAAGTAGTTGTTTTTCATCCACTTTAAAAAAGGTTGAGATATGCTTGATCAAATGTTTTGTCGGCTGTCTTTGATTACGCTCGATTTTAGCAAGTAAAGAAGGATCAATTTCAATATTTGCGGCAACTTCTTTTAAAGTCATCCCCGCAGTTTCTCTCAGTTGCCTGAGATGCTCTCCAAAAGTTGTATATTTTTTCATAATTGCCACTCCGGACAAATTTTATCCAAAAGTAAGTTTTTTTTTATTGTGGACAAATTATGTCTATTTCTTTGTTTAAGTCAATAAGCAAATATCATTGTATCTGATCTCAACGTGTGGATTGACAAAAGACTAGATTTTTCGCTGAAGCTTAACATGCTCTCGATTTAAAACGCATCCGTCCGAAAAGGTGTGGCTGGTAATCCTTCCTGATTGTACAAATTTGCTCCTTCGGGATTATCTGCCCAGGCATATCTGACAGCGACCGGATTGGGAATATCCTCATGCCAGACAATCACCTGGTTTCCTATTATCTTGGCCTGAGCCCATACAAATTTTCGATCTGCTCCTGCAATGGCAAAGTGTTTAAGAGCTTTGCCTCCCTTAGCTGTCAATCCACTGCCTGTATTTGTAAAAGTTAGCGTGATTTTGCCTTTTTCAATTTTCATCGCCTCATAAATCGGCCCGGAGTGAACGGTTTTTTCGTCTTTATAAGCTATTTTTTGGGCAGCCAAAGCAAGTCTATGCCCTACGTCTTTTTTATTAAGCGGGTGAATGTCGTTCCATTCGCCAATATCCGTGCTTACTGCCATACCTGTTTTGGGGAGGGATAAGGTTTTAAGTTGGGCTTCTCTTAGTTTTGCCCAGTCGCTTTCAGAGGGTTGGTCTTTTGCTTCCATAAAATTGGCCAGTTGCACAAATAAAAAAGGAAAATCGCCTTGTTGGAACTGATTTCGCCAGTCTTGAATCATTGCTGGGAAGAGTGTTTGGTATTCTGTGGGTCTGCTTGCATTGGATTCTCCCTGGTACCAGATTGCCCCTTTGATGCCAAAGTTCAGCAAGGGATGAATCATAGCATTAAACAAACCCAGCGGCTTCCATCGGATAAAAGTCTGCGAGGCCAGCGGGTCCATCTTGGCACCTAGTTTAAATAACCAAACACCTTTTAAGTCTATGCTTTGCGCTCCAACGGACAACTCGTAGGGCTTATCCAATACAAAACCTCCGTTCCCTCTTTCATTGATGATTCGGATGCTTATCGTATTTTTCCCTTCTTTCAGTACGCTGGCAGGGATTTCGTACCATCTTGGAGGGTATTGATAAGAGGTAGTGCCCACAAATTGCCCATTTACAAAAACCGAATCGGCATCTACAATTCGTCCCAGGTTCAGCTTGGCGGTCTGCCCGACCATGCTTGCTGGAATATTGATTTCTTTTCTAAACCATACCGCACCATTGATTGTACCGTAAGGAGTCTCAGCCCAATAGCCGGGGACGATCATAGTCTCCCAATGGGCGGTGTGGAGTTCGGGGGCATTCCAGCGAGGGGAGGAGTGAAGCCCCCGGTCTTTTTCATTCAATTGTTTGTACCAGGTCTGACTCCTTTTTCTATCTTCGTCCTCGATTTGAGTGATCAGGGTTTTGTCTCTAAACTTCAAAGCTTCCTCATAATGCTTCGGAAAATTTTTTAAAGCTTCTTCGCTCATCCAGGCTTCTGCCGGAGAGCCGCCCAGGCTTGAGTTAATCAGCCCAATAGGAATTTGGTATTTTTCATAAAGCTCTTTTGCGAAGAAATAAGCCACCGCAGAAAAGCCCAACACCGTTTGTGGGTTGGTTTTTTGCCATTGCCCTGCTTCTAAGTCTTTTTGGGGGGTATTAAAATCATACTTTTGTGGCACGGCAAAGTACCGGATTTGATCATAAGATGCTTGGCTAATTTCCTTTTCGTAGAGAGGTTTTACCCTACGGATGGGAAGCTCCATATTGGATTGACCCGAGCAAAGCCATACATCGCCTAGGAGAACATCCTGAATGGTGAGCGTGTTGGAAGCCTTGATTTCCAAGGCAAAAGGTCCGCCTGCTTTTTGGGGTGGGAGTTGAAGCATCCATTCACCTGCCTCGTTGGCCTGGGTTTTATAGGTTTGATTCCTAAAAGTAAGCTGAATATTTTCTTTGGCGGCAGCCCAGCCCCAAATTTTGAGTTGGGTATCTCTTTGTAGCACCATCCTATCGCTGATGAGCTTGGGGAGTTTGACTTGACAAAGGGCTTGAGTGCTTATGAATAATAAAAGGAAAATTAGTTTATTGAGCTTCATAAGAGTTTTTTTTGAGCGAATTATAATTTATACCCAGATTGAAGTGATTTGCCTGATTTTCTTGATTGATTAGCTTGATTATTCATGATTTAAAAGCTAAAATCTCGGAAAACCACTTCGGTTTGAGTATAAAAAAACTGAGTAATACATTTTGTCTATGCAACCGATTACGCTTTTTTTCCACTCACTCAATATGTTTTTCATTTTAGACGAGTAAAAAACGGTAATTTAACGTAAAAGTACAATAATTTTATCATTATGTTGTATGTTATCAAGATAAATTTAACGCAATCGGTTGCATATAAAATTTTTATTTTTTACATTCACATTGTCAAATTCAATCTAAGTCTTATTCATTATGAAAGTTTACCTAAAACATTAGATAGAGGTGATTCATGGCTTTATTAATATAGTCTTTTGTACTATTTGCAACTATTATATTTTATCTTTGAATCATCGCATGATGAATCTTTTTTCAATGAATTTGCAAATATGTACCTTAAATTAAATATAGTTTTTATGAGATCAATAGTTATTTTCTTGTCTTTAATTTGTTCCTTTTCTTTTTCTTGGGCTCAAAACCGAATTAACATCCGCACAAACTCCGCTGAGGATACCATTAGCCGCCATATCTATGGGCATTTTGCCGAACACCTGGGGCGTTGTATTTATGATGGTTTTTATGTAGGAGAGGATAATAAAACAATCCCTAATGTCAATGGTGTTAGAACGGACGTAGTAGAGGCACTTAAAAAACTCAAAATTCCAAATCTTCGCTGGCCTGGAGGCTGTTTTGCGGATACCTATCACTGGAAAGATGGCATCGGACCTAAAAATCAACGCCCAGCGATGCTCAATATCTGGTGGGGAAATGTTCGCGAAGACAATAGCTTCGGCACTAATGAATTCCTAAATATGTGTGAGCTGCTTGGTACAGAACCTTATCTTTCTGCCAATGTGGGCAGCGGCACTCCCCAAGAACTCGCTGATTGGATCAAATACACCACTCACCCCAACGGCAGCAGCCCTATGACAGACCTACGCAAACAAAATGGTAGAGAGAATCCCTGGAAAGTAAAATTTTGGGGTATCGGCAATGAAGCCTGGGGCTGTGGGGGCAATATGACCGCAGAACATTATTCCAATATCTATCGCCAGTTTGTCACCTTTACCACTAACTGGAATAATTCGGATAGGCTCTATCGCATTGCCTCTGGCGCAAGTAGTGATGATTATCGCTGGACAGAGGTACTCATGAAAAATGTTCCGCATAATATGCTAGAGGCTATTGCCTTACACCATTATTCTGTCATTAGCTGGAGTGCCAAAGGCTCGGCCACAGCCTTTGATGAGAACTTGTACTTTAAAACTATGAAACAAGCCTTGAGGATGGAAGAACTCATACAAAGACATACGACTATCATGGACCAGTATGATCCTCAGAAAAAAGTAGCACTTTTTGTCGATGAATGGGGTGGTTGGTATGATGTAGAGCCAGGAACAAACGGTGCATTCCTGTATCAGCAAAACACGATGCGAGATGCTATGCTGGCAGGCACTACCCTGAATACCTTTAATAATCATTGTGACCGAGTTAAAATGGCCAACCTAGCTCAGGCAATTAATGTATTGCAGGCTGTAATCCTTACAGAAGGAAATAAAATGATCCTCACACCTACCTACCACGTGATGGAAATGTATGCCGTACATCAGGATGCATTACTATTGCCCATGGACTTAAAATCAGCTGATTATACCCTGGGAAATGAAAAACTTCCCGCGGTTTCGGGTTCGGCATCCAAAGATAAGGCAGGATCGATACACATCTCTTTAGTCAATATTGATGCTGCAAAGAGCCAAGAAGTAAATATTCAGTTGGATAGCCCATTGGGCAAAGCTATCACGGGTCGAGTGCTTAGTTCTGCTAAATTACAAGATCATAATACTTTTGAAAATCCTGAAAAAATTATACCCAAAGCCTTTACCCAGTTCAAAAAAGAAGGGGATGCTTTGAAAGTAACCTTGCCGCCATTTTCGGTGGTGGTTTTAGAGATTAAATAAAATCATGATGAGAAATTTTGTCATTTATAGAAATGCCAAGAGGGTTTGTGTATACACAAACCTTCTTCTTTGTTTTTTTATAGCTGTACCTGCTTTTAATTCCTATGCAGATGATGGCTACAAGCTTTGGCTTCGCTATGAACCTATTTCTGAGCCTGCACAAAAGGCATTCGTACAAAAAGTATTTGCCAAAATTGTGCTCAATAATTCCTCACCCACCTTTTCCATCATTCAGGCTGAATTGGTTCGTGCTGGGCAAGGAATGTTGGGTTTTGCTCCTTCATTCTCTCAAAGTTTTGCCGAAGAGGTTACTTCGGTGATCGGTACGCCTGCTGATTTTCTCATACTTCGATCCGAAGAAATCAAAAAGCAACTCCTGACTTTAGGGGCGGAGGGTTATTATATTGCCTATCACAACTTTCAAAATAAAAAATACCTAATCATCGCCGCTAATCAGCCAGTAGGGGTACTTTATGGCACTTTTCACTTGCTTAGGTATTTGCAATCGGGAAATAGCTCCTTGCTCAAACCCATCATAGAATTTCCCAAAATCAAAAATCGTATTTTGAATCATTGGGATAATCTGGATCGTACCGTAGAACGCGGTTATGCAGGGTTCTCGATCTGGGACTGGCACAAATTGCCCGATTATGTAGACCCTCGCTATATCGAGTATGCCCGAGCGAATGCCTCGATCGGCATCAATGGTACGGTACTGACCAATGTTAACGCCAATGCCCTGGTACTTTCTCCTGAGTATATCGAGAAGGTAAAGGCTCTGGCTGATGTGTTTCGTCCTTATGGGCTTAAAGTATACCTGACGGCACGTTTTAGCGCACCGATTGAGATTGGAGCTTTAAAAACTGCCGACCCACTTGTTCCCGAAGTAAGAGCCTGGTGGAAAAATAAAGTGGATGAGCTGTATCGTTCCATCCCGGATTTTGGAGGTTTTTTGGTTAAAGCCAACTCCGAAGGGCAGCCCGGCCCGCAAAACTATAACCGCTCGCACGCCGACGGAGCCAATATGCTCGCAGAAGCAGTAGCTCCTTATGGAGGAATAGTGATGTGGCGAGCTTTTGTATACAGTCATGAAGTACCCGAAGACAGAGCCAAGCAAGCAAATAACGAATTTGAACCCTTGGACGGCAAATTCCAGGAAAACGTTTTTATACAGGTCAAAAACGGAGCCATTGACTTTCAGCCTCGAGAGCCCTTTCATCCACTTTTCGGTAAAATGCCCAAAACTCCCCTCGCTCTCGAGCTGCAAATTACCCAGGAATACCTCGGCCAGGCGACCAATCTGGTCTATCTGGCACCTCTTTTCAAAGAATGCCTGGATGCAGATACCTACGCTCAAGGCAAAGGTTCTACGGTGGCAAAGATAATTGACGGCTCTCTTTATCAAAGAAATCTCTCCGCCATTGCAGGGGTAGCCAATATTGGCACTGACCGCAACTGGACAGGGCATCTCTTTGGGCAATCCAACTGGTATGCTTTCGGGCGATTGGCCTGGAACCACGAACTGAGCTCGGCACAAATTGCCGAAGAATGGACTCGACTGACTTTTGGCAATTCACCTGATGTCATTCAGAGCATTCGGAAAATTATGCTGGATTCCCGAGAGGCAGTCGTGAATTACTCTACTCCGCTAGGGCTACACCACCTCATGGGTAAAAATCATCACTACGGGCCGGGTCCCTGGGTCAGCGAAGGTCGCCCCGATTGGACATCGGTGTATTACCATCAAGCTGATTCATTAGGCATAGGTTTTGACCGTACTGCCAAGGGTAGCAATGCGCTGAGTCAATACGCACCCGAAGTAGCCCGGGAATTTGCCAATCTTCAAACTTGCCCTGAAAAATACCTGCTTTGGTTTCATCATCTTCCCTGGGATTACAAAATGAAATCAGGCAATACTTTGTGGAAGGAGCTGTGTCTGAAATATGAGGAGGGCCTGCGTACCGTCATTCAAATGGAAGAAGCCTGGAATAAGTTAGGCACTCAAATAGACACTGAACGTTATGAACAAGTACGAGCATTCCTAAAAATACAGGAAAAAGAAGCAAAATGGTGGAAAAATTCATGTTTGTTGTACTTTCAGCAATTTTCAAAACAAACTTTTCCCACAGAAATAGAAAAACCTCAGGGAGATATTGAAAAATATATGAACCAAAAATTTCCCCACGCACCGGGTATTAAACCTTCTTGGTAAAGATCAAAATTCGTGAAAATGCAGCATAAAATAGCTATTGTCACAGGGGGTGGATCCGGTTTGGGATATGCCATCGCTCAAAAATTTATTCAAAACAAATACATTACTCTCCTGATTGGAAGAACCCGCAGCAAGCTTGAAGCAGCTTGTGAGCAGTTTGGAGCAAATGCCCATTTTGAAGTTTGTGACCTCGCAGATCTGAATACCCTTCCGGCTTTGGTAGGGCGAATTATGCAAAAATTCGGTAGAATCGATATATTGATTAATAATGCCGGAATTCACCTGAAAAAAGACATGATCGAGGTGAGCGATGAAGAATTCCAAAAAGTAATTCAAACCAACCAAAACAGCGTTTTTGCCCTTTCCAGAGAAGTCGCCAAAGAAATGCTGGGGCAAAAATCAGGAGCAATCATCAATATCAGTTCCATGGCTTCTCAATATGGTATTCCCAAAGTAATCGCTTATTCCGCTGCCAAATCGGCCATCGAGGGCATGACACGTGCCATGGCAGTTGAGCTATCACCCAAAGGCATCCGGGTCAATTGTGTAGCTCCTGGTTTTATCCGAACTGATATGTCCTCAAGTGCCCTGGATAAAGACCCCGAAAGGAAAAGAAGGATTTTGGAGCGTACTCCTCTGGGTGAATTGGGCTCTCCCGAAGACGTAGCCCATGCAGTGTACTTTCTCGCTTCCGAAGAAGCAAAATACATTACCGGTGTGGTATTACCGGTAGACGGGGGGAACTCCATTGGGTTTTAGAGATGATTCTACAGTCTTGATTATGCCTGCATAAGCAGTATTTTATGGATAAACCTTTGTAAAATTGCCTATCAAGTTAAAAAATTAAAATATTTAGAGATAAGGTAAATTTTGGTATTTTAGAAGGCTTATAGATTGACTAAATACGTAGACATTCGACTTATAAATCAAGCAAATCAAAAAAAATAAAGCCTATATATGCTTTCCTTAGAAAAAACCTGGCGTTGGTTTGGTGAAAAAGACCCGATTACTTTAAAAGACCTCCGACAAATCGGCGTGGAAGGTGTCGTTACCTCGTTGCACGATACGCTTCCCGGCGAACTTTGGGCGGAAGAGAAAATCTTAGACATAAAAAATAACATCACACAAGCAGGGCTGCACTGGAGTGTGGTAGAAAGCCTGCCCGTGTCTGAAGGTATCAAACAACACACGGCTGATTATGACCGACTTATTCATAATTATATGGAATCCCTCAAAAATCTGGGTAAAAACAACATCCGCACGGTTTGTTATAATTTTATGCCGGCCATCGATTGGGTACGTACCGATATTCAGTATCTTCTGCCCGAAGGCGGGGAGGTGATGTATTTTAATTATCCCAAATTTATTGCCTTTGACCTTTTTATTCTGCAAAGACCAGGGGCAGAGCAGGACTACACCCAGGATCAAAAAGAAAAAGCTGCACAAGTATTTCAAAGTCTCGCCCCGGAAGAAGCCCAGGAACTGGCTTATAATATCATTGTACGCACCCAGAGTTTTATCCACGGGAGCATCCCCAGCGATACGGCAGATTACAAACAGGCATTTCTAAACCTTTTGGCTGCATATTCGGACATTAATCAGACGAAGCTAAGACAGCATTTGGCGCAATTCTTATCGGATGTCTTGCCAGTTGCTGCTGAATATGGGGTGAACCTTTGTATTCATCCCGACGACCCGCCTTTTCCGCTCCTGGGTTTGCCTCGAATCGTAAGTACCCTGGAAGATTTACAGTGGATATTTGGACAAAACCCTTCCCTGCACAATGGGCTGACTTTTTGCAGTGGCTCTTTGTCAGTCAGAGAAGACAATGACCTGGGGCTAATTCTAAAGACTTTTGCCGAAAGGGTGCATTTTTTACATCTTCGGAATAACATGGTACTGGGTAGAGATTTTTACGAAAGCGGACACATTGACGGAAGTGCCAATATGCCCGAACTTATATGGATCATTCTCCAGGAGCAACATCGCAGAAAAAAGGAAGGACGAAGTGATTACCAAATTCCTGTCCGCCCCGACCACGGCATCAAACTGCTGGATGATTTCCAGAAGGATTTGCCTCCGGGGTATCCACTCGTAGGAAGGCTGGCAGGTTTGAAGGAGATTCGAGGGATTGAGACAGGCTTGAATTATAGGATGAACAATTCCTAATTGAGGTTGATTTACAACGCGTCGGTTGGCTTTAGATCAAACCGGTGCTCAATATACATGAGCGTCGGTTTGATTTAGCTACAAATTTACATTGGCTTCAAAAATATACGAATGATATTCGATACGCTGTTGGCATATTCGGGTTTGGCACTCATAACCTTCCATTCTGGGTGATTGACGAATACCTTCCAGTTGGCATCCCGCTCTTCCATATCCTTAAAGTTGAGCATATACACCAGACTTGGGCAGTAAGGGCCAACCATCATTTCACCAAAAAAGACCGGATAGAGTTTGGTTTTCCAGAAAAGCGGAATTTCTTCTTTGTTAAACATCAGCACTTTGCGTCTGACTGCGTCTTCGGAGTATCCTTCATAAATCCGCAATTCATACAAAGACGATCCATCCTGGGGTTTGGTGAGTTGGGGCATCCCGTCGAAAGCCAACAAAAGCGAAGAACGAAAACGCGTATAAATGGGCTTATCCGCAGGGAGGGCATTGTAATCGGCAGATTGACTGCTGAAAACCGAATCATTTTGAAGATTTTGTGCCTGTAGATAAACGGTCGCATTGGGGTAACTGATCAACAGCCAGATTTTGGCTGGGTTGTCGTTGCCGTATTCATTAAAAAGCATAAAGTGATTGACTCCCAATCGTTTTAGGGCAGGCTGATAAACATTCTTTAAGTACTCGACCAGCATATTTTGATTGCCTCCAAATTTGATTTCATAGGTTCGGAGTTCGTACAACTCCTTATCGGCAAGCAGGTTTTGCTGCCCTGCTAGAGCTGCCAAAGGTAGGGTAGAGGCCAAGGCAGTCGCCTGAACAAATTTACGTCTTTTCATTTTTTAAGAATTATTTGTTTTAACTTTAAGTATAATCAATGGATTTAAAATAGAGGCAATTAAGGTGGCTGTAAGAGACATCACATGTGCGGTAGCTTTATTCTTTTTCTTGATTTTTAATTATTTCCGTTACTTCTTGATCTGAAATGCCGACAGATTTGGCAATCATATCAATAGGTATCCCATTCTTATAAAAATTAACGATTAATCTATTTCTTTCTCTGTTTTCTGCCAATTCAATCCTTCCTCTTTCATCTTGCTCTCGGATACTGGCGTAGATATAAGCATCATATTCTTCTTTTGTCCAATTATGCTGTGCAGCTTCTTGGTATGCTTCTTTTAAGCCTTCATCGTCCACGTGATCAGGTATTACTTCCAATTCATCTGCATTTTTGATAAAAAAAGTCCATTTATCTATGATATTTTTTAATTCATTTACTTTTTTGTTAAATTTTGGGAGTTCGATAAATCGAAATTTTATGTCTTTAAAAACACATTCGCCTGTTATTTCATCCTGAATCAGGTGAGAAGACAAATAGTTTTTGCCCAAAAAATATTTAAAGTCTAAAATGCCAATAAAAAATACTGGTTTAAGCTTTGGATATTCTTCACCTATATTGATTTGCCCTGCATAATCTTTACTTGTATAATAAAGTACGCGCTTATCAAATCCAGCAGGTTCTGCGACTTGCATTTCAACAATAAAAGTTGAACCTCTTTCGTCCATCACTTTTACATCAATAATAGAGGACTTTTCCCCTGCAATTCTGGGTAATTGAAAAGGATTCAGCAAAGAAACCTCTTTTATTCTGCCGTCACCTTCCAGATCTAAAACAGCATTGAGAAAGGAAATCAAAATGACTTTTTTCTTTTCATTTCCAAAAATCTTGCGGAATGCAATGTCGTTTTTTACGTCTACAAATTTCATGACACCAAAGTTTATAACAAAAATAGTGTTTTTACAGAAGATGATGAGGTTAATAACCGATTACCAAGATTAATTCCCTTCATTTCGTTTGGCAATTTTCTCCAGTTCTTCATCAATCATGGCACGGCTAAGCCATTGCCCGCGTACCATCACACCAGAGATTTGGGACATATTACCGATGTCTTCTAGGGGATTGCCGTCCACTAGGATCAGGTCAGCGCTGTTTCCGGGTTTTATCATACCGTATTTTCCGGATTCTCCAAAAAAGGCAGCAGGATTAACAGTACCCATTTTCAGAATTTCATAATTGGGTATTCCGGCAGCTTGCATGGCTTTGAGTTCGCCTTGGATAGAGAAACCCGGTACATTAAATACCTGGGGTGCGTCCGAACCCAGCAAAAGACCTACTTGGGCGTCATACAAAGCCTTGAGGATTTTCCGGCGAATGTCAATGAATTTGGTATATGTTTCAGCATTATAATCTGGGTTTTTGAGTACTTGTTGTTTGGTATTGACCCAACTGTAGCGGGTGGCGGAGGGCATATATTTCATGGGTTCTTCTTGAATGAGTTCGGCAGGGCTTTGGGGTGAAAGCCAACGCTCCAGCAAAGCCTGTGTGGGTACAACCCATACTTTATTTTTTTTGGTCATTTCTACCAATTCGGGCAGGAGGCTCATATCAGCTTTATCTGTAAAATTAATCCCAAAAAAGCCGTTTTTCTCTGGGTCTAGACCTGCACTTGCGGGTACCAAACCTTCCAAATAGCCGTCTATGTGGTCAATACTAGCATAAGGAGCTTGTAAAGCCTTTCTTACACCTACGTACACTGATACGTGCCCTGAATAAGTGATGCCCACTTCTTTTGCTTGTTTTATGATTTCTTCAAAAACCTCCAGCTTAATGCCCGGATGTAATTTCAAAAAATCATAACCGTCTTTTTTGTACTGAGGCACTTTCTCTTTGGCTACTTCTATGGTAGGGAAGCTATTGCCATTCACAGAAGGGCTGGAGGTATAAATCCGCGGACTAAGTACCTCTCCGGCAGCAACTTTCTTTTTGAGCTCGAGGTGATAGGAATCACCAAGCATCCCTCTAATGGTAGTCACACCATTAGAGAGGTACAAAAAAAGCGTTTCACGGACGTATTCATCGTTGCCGTCTTTAGGTGTGGGGATATGTGCGTGCATTTCAGCCAAACCGGGTGTAAGGTATTTGCCCTGTCCATCGATAACTTGTGCTCCTTCGGGGATTTTGATTTTTTTGTCGGGTTTTACACTTTTGATGAGTCCTTTCTCGATGAGTACCGTTTGATCTTTGAGTATTTTTTCGGCATCCATCGGGATCACGTTCACATGTCTGATGGCGATGATTTGCCCTTCCTCTGCGGGGCTGGGCTGGGCGTAGGCTTCAAAAGTCAGTAAAAACAGGCAATTCAACCAAAAAAAGCGGATAGAAGCGTTGAATATTTTCATTTGGTGGAGAATTTATAAATGATGGTATTCCGATAAGTTTCGCCAGGATTTAAGACCGTACTTGGGAAATCAGGGCGATTCGGGCTGTCCGGGAAGTGCTGAGGCTCCAGGCAAAGTGCCGAACGGTAGATGTAAGTCACACCTCCTTTGCCCTTCACGGTACCATTTAGGAAGTTACCTCCATAAAACTGTACCCCCGGTTCGGTGCTGAATACTTCCATAAAAATACCGGTTTTTGGGGAATACACCGTAGCGTTGAGTTGCAGCGAAGTATCTTCTTTGGCAGGAAGCACAAAATTATGGTCATACCCTTTGCCGTATTCCAGTTGTGGGTGTTTGTCGTTCAGTCTGGCACCGATGGGTGTTTCTTTTCTGAAGTCAAAAGGTGTACCTTCCACAGTGGCCAGTACTCCTGTGGGAATCAGGGTAGCATCAACTGGAGTAAATTTTTCTGCCGGAATCATCAGCAGGTGATTATTGATGGTGCTTGTGTCTTTTACGCCGTTGAGGTTAAAATAAGAATGGTGTGTCAGATTACAAATCGTTTTTTTGTCACTAGTAGCTTCAAAATCTACCTGAAGGGCATTGTCTGTGGTGAGTTGGTAAGTGATTTTGATTTGTAGATTACCAGGATAACCTTCTTCGCCGTCTTTGGATAGATAGCTTAGTTCGAGGGTGCTGTCATTGACTTGTCGGGCATCCCATACCAAATCCTGAAAACCCTTTTTACCACCGTGTAAGTGATTGGGGGCGTTGTTGGTAGCTAGGGTGTAAGTTTTGCCATCGAGGCTGAACTTTCCTTTGGCGATGCGGTTGCCATAGCGACCCACATTCGCACCTAGGTAGCGTTCGGTGGTAGCCACATAATCGGCTACTTTTTCCAAACCCAGCACCACGTCCATCCACTCGCCAGATTTATTTTTCACATAGAGGTTTACTACCCTGCCGCCGTAATTGGTGATGGTAGTAGTCATGCCCGAAGCATTTTTGAGGGTAAATAAATCCGTCTTTTTGCCATCGATTTCCTGTTGGAAGTTGGCAGCTTTGGCTAATTCCAGGCTAGAGCTTTCCGATTGTTGGGAGGTACTGTCGGTATTTTGGGTGTTTTCCTGTGTGTTTTTGGTATTACAAGCCTGTATAAAAAGGCAGATGCATAAAAATTTGATAAGTTTTGATTGCATGTGTTCATTAATTTGTGATGAGCAAAAATTAAATTTAAGCTATAGGAATTATTCCCGGCAAATTAATCAATAAGCTGAATTATCCCATGATTTGAGAGGAATTTTTTAATAAAGGTTTTTGTACTGAGGTGAATTACAGTTCTTTCTTAATCCGCTCAATTTCCTCTTGGCTCAGACCTGTCAAGCGTGCTATCAAATCATCGCTTAAACCTTCTTTGACGGCATTTCGGATGATCTCGATGTCTCTTTTTCTCTTGCCTCGATTTTCGATTTCTTTTTCTAGCTCGAGGGCTGCTTGCCGGGCTTCGAATTTAATCGTTTCGGTGATACTTTTTTGGTAGCTTAGGTCTTCTAGGTAGCGTTGGTATTTTTTTTGGTCGTTTTTGGAGAGTAGCATCACATTCAATACTTCGCGGGCTTTGGCAAGCCCTTTGGCGGTAAAATGATCTGGAATATCACTGTTTTTGAAAAAATAAATCCATTCGTCCAGTGGAGTCTGTAAGGTATCCTGAAAGCTTTGGGGCTTAATCAGGTAATATTCAGGGAAGATGCTTTCTACACTTTCTTTTTGGAGAAAAACCTTTTGTTTGGCGTTGAGGGTAAGTTGGTCGTGTTGGTGTAAGCCGTAAAAACTGGTCTGACCCCGATAGATATAATCCAAACCCTGACCCAGATCAAAATATACGATGCTAACTGAGATAATTTTTTTGAGTTTGGCGTATTCTTCCCCTAAATCCAGGTACTCCATCAGCAGTTTGGAGGCTCCGAATAAGATTCTCTGGAAATAATCTAGCTCTGTGTCGTTTTGTACTTCTACGATGACGAGTTCCTCTTTGGAATCTTCAATGAGAATATCCACACGGTTGTATTTGTCTTGGGCGTTTTCCTGATTGGATTCGCTTTCAAGGATTTTGATGATTTTGATGGGTTCTGCCAGCAGTTCGGACAAAAACCCTTCAAGGACTTCAAAGTTAGCCTTGTTACGCAGCAATTTTTTCATTGCCCAGTCAAAACGAATGAGTCTTTTGATTGCCATAATTGCTCTTTGCTGTTAAATTTCCAAACAAATATAAGTAATTCTGTACGAAATACCTATTGCTTCCTGAGAGATTGGATTTAAAAAACAGGTTTCTGGGACTAAGCTCAAGTTTTGGCTGGGGTAAAGGTTTTGGTTCTTATCTACATTACAAAAATTCGGTTCAAGCGAGGGCGCTTTGAACCAGTTTGAGTTTCAGCTTGAGCATATTTTAGAGTATAATGTGATAAGTCAGGGGTTTGTATATTATTTCTGTCAAAGAGTTGTACGCTGGTTTCGTGCAGATTTTTTTGTAGGGGCTCGAATTCATCATCAGGTATATCATTCCAACAACCAGCAAAACTCAAGATTTTTTCCCTTCGGTTTTGAATACTGTCCTATTTTAAGTGGAGACGTTGCACAGCAACGTCTCCACAACATGATTTTTAAACCTTGACTATCAGCTTTCTGATTATACCAACATCCGAATCGGTGATTCAAGCAATTCTTTGAAAGTCTTGAGGAAAGCAGCTCCGGAAGCTCCGTCTACCACACGGTGGTCGCAGGAAAGCGTGACTTTCATAACATGGGAGACTTTGAAGCCACCTTTTTCATCAGGAACGACTATTTGTTTGATCGTGCCTATAGCCATAATGCAGGAGTCAGGTGGATTGATAATGGCTGTAAATTCTTCGATGCCAAACATTCCTAAGTTAGACACCGAGAAGGTATTGCCTTCCCAATCGGCTGGCTGGAGTTTTTTGTCTTTGGCTTTACCGGCCAGGTCTTTGCTTTCTCCGGCAATTTGGGAGAGGGATTTCATATCTGCAAAACGAATCACTGGTACCAGCAGTCCTTCGGGTACGGCTACGGCCATCCCTACGTGGATGTGTTTGTTGTAGCGGATTTTATCGCCCATCCAGGCAGCATTTACGGCGGGGTGCTGACGCAGTGCCACAGCCGCCGCCTTGATGACCATATCATTGAAGGAGATTTTCACGGGTGAAATTTCATTCAGTCGTTGGCGGGTTTCCATGGCTTCGTCCATCACGATTTCCATGGTCAGGTAGAAGTGAGGCGCACTAAATTTGCTCTCAGCCAATCGGCGTGCGATGGTTTTACGCATTTGAGAAAGTGGCACGTCATCGTAGCTTTCTTGTCCGAGGGTTGGAGAAGCCGTAGCGGCAGTAGTTTTTGGGCTATCTTTTTTCTCAGTTTTGGTTTCCGTTTTGGCGGCTGGGGTGGCTACAGTTTTGGCAGCAGGCACAAAAGTTTCAATATCTTTTTTGATAATTCTTCCGCCGTCGCCACTGCCTTGAATTTGAGAAAGGTCAAAGCCTTTTTCTTGGGCTATTTTTTTAGCAAGGGGAGATATTTTTATGCGTCCGTTGGAGTCTTGGTTTGAAGTACTTACGCTTTCGGGTGTAGGAGTGGGGGTAGCTTGTGTAGCACTGCTTGCTGGATCTGGGGTTGCTAGTCCTCCCCCTTTAAATTGCTGGATCAATGCCTGATAATCTGCTCCAGGCTCACCGATAATACATAAGATGTCATCTACTTGGATGGTTTCACCTTTTTGAGCAGCCACATAAAGCAGGGTTCCTTTTTCTTCGTCATAAGCTTCGCGCTCCATGGTGGCTTTATCGGTTTCGATTTCTACCAGAAGTTCACCAGGTTCGACGGAATCTCCAATTTTTTTATGCCATTCTGCAATCGTACCTTCTTCCATAGTATCACTCATTTTGGGCATAAGTACGATGGTTGCCGGGATTGCTGCGGTTGCTTGTGTCACAGTCTGAGTAGCTGTACTTGGAGCAGGGCTTGGAGTTGGGTTTGGAGTAGAAGTAGGAGTAGGGCTTGAGCTTGGGGGTGTGCTAGGCATTGCAGAGGTCGAGCCACCACCGAGTAAAGCCTGAAAATCTTCGCCTGGATTTCCGACGATGGCGATGAGCTGATCTACGGGTATGGTAGAACCTTCATCTACCAGATACAGTACCGTTCCGGTCTCTTCATCGTAAGCTTCTCTTTCCATGGTGGCTTTATCCGTTTCAATTTCAGCCAAAAGCATTCCGCCTTCCAGTTTATCGCCCACTTTGACGTGCCAGGCTGCGATTACGCCTTCTTCCATGGTGTCACTCATTTTGGGCATAAGTATCTTTACTGCCATAATTAATTATGTGTTTTAGTATCGTTTGGTATTAACTTATTAAAAAAAATCATCTGTTGTGCAAATCAAAAATAGTTGGATTATCGGTATTATCAAAACTTGTCCAGATTTTCTGTTTTGAAAGAATTATTCAGCCAAATCTCTACCTGTCAAAATCCAGGTGGTATTAAATATTCCTGCTGTGTATTCAAAATGGATTTTGAGAGGACACAAAACCAGGCGTTTTTTATAGAAGCATGGGATCTTTCATACCACCAAAATCCAAAACAACTTGATAAGCGATCCAAAATAATTACTTTTGCTGCAAATTAGAATGATTTTTATTAAAAATG
The DNA here is from genome assembly GCA_033765345.1 of Microscillaceae bacterium. GTDB lineage: Bacteria > Bacteroidota > Bacteroidia > Cytophagales > Microscillaceae > JANRIC01. The sequence goes on along the minus strand of JANRIC010000029.1, from coordinate 16,536 downwards.
AAATTAACTCAACAAACTTTGGTTGCGCCCTCCGTATTGGCTTGTGATTTTGCTGGATTGAAGGAGGAGGTTCTGATGCTCAATGAAAGTCAGGCGGATTGGATTCACCTGGATATTATGGATGGGGTGTTTGTTCCGAATATTTCTTTTGGGATGCCGGTTTGTGAAGCCATTCAAAAATATGCCCTAAAACCGATGGATGTGCATTTGATGATTGTTCAGCCAGAAAGGTATCTGGAGCGTTTTCGGGATTTGGGTGCTGCCAACCTGACGGTTCATTACGAGGCTTGTCCGCATTTGCACCGTACCATTGAGCAGATCAAAGATTTAGGCTGCAAAGCTGGGGTGGCTATCAATCCACATACTTCCATACAAGTTTTGGAAGAAGTGCTTTCGATGTTGGATTTGGTCTGTGTAATGTCAGTCAATCCGGGCTTTGGTGGGCAGAAGTTTATCCCTTCCAGTCTGGATAAGATCAGTCGCTTGAAAAAAATGATTGCACTGAGTGGCTCTTCGGCCTTGATAGAGATAGACGGTGGAGTCAATCAAACCAATTATGCTTCCATAGTAGCGGCGGGTTGTGATGTACTGGTGGCTGGGAGTTTTGTATTTCAGGCAGATAATCCCAAAGAAGTAATTACAAACCTAAAAGGTCGTTAGAGGTTTTGTTTTCGGGTAAGTTTTGCGGAATAGATCATTTCATAACCATACACAGAAGGCATCTGATGCAGTTTTTGAGGAGCTTCCAACCCTAATTCTGAGGCCAAACCCTGCAAACGTCGGAAAGATACCGGAAACGGAACCCAGGGTGGGCGAGGGGTTTCCTGTTCGTATTCTACTAGAATGAGCGTGCCCCTGTCGTAAAGATAATTCAAAATATTTTGTAAGGTGCTGAGATGATCTGAGGCATAATGCAGGGCATTGGCCAAAATAATCCCATCCAACATAGGCAGATCCATCGATCTAGTAAAATCACCCTCCACGACCACCAGCTTTTGATCGGTTTGTTGTGGGATTTGATAAAGTAGGAGAGGGCTTTTATCTAGGGCATAAATGGTACTAGCCGCCGGGAGCATGTGCTGAAGAGCCTGGGTGAAGATGCCCGTTCCGGCACCGAAGTCAGCCCAAACTCCGGATTTTTCTGTGGGGATGCCTGATTGAATTAGAGAAATGGCTTCGGAGATTTGCATTTTTTAGTATGAATTCTTCAGAGGAATCAGAGGATTTTAAGGTCAATCAACATTTTCCAAGGGAGTGTTAAAGTATATTTTTTATTCATCAATGGTAAAAGTTAAGTATTTTTGCCTAAGATCAAAGATATTGCTCAAGAAATATTTTTTTCAAATACAAAAATTATGAAAACTCTAAAAATTAGTTTTTTTGTCTTTATTACTTCAGTTTTTTTTCTACAAATGATAGCACCCCAATCCAAAAAAACAGAGAATAAAATATTTTATACCTATATTTCTTCTGCCGCCCGGGATTCCGAAGCAGGGATTATTTTGTTTCAATTGGATGCAAAACAAGGGAAACTTACTCAAATCAAAGCTTTTTCTGAGTTTAAAAATAGCGGCTATCTTTGTTTTAGCCCCAATCAAAAATACCTCTATGCGATTGGCACTACGGATAAAAACGAAAGTTATGTAGCTGCCTATGCCATCAATCGCAAAACTGGTGATCTGACTTTACTCAATCACATCGCCCCGATCGGCAATAATCCCTGTTATGTATCGGTAGACAATTCGGGCAAATATGTCATGACTGCCAATTACAGCGGGGGAGATGTTCGGGTATTTAGCTTGGATAAAAGCGGCCGCCTTACAGGCCAAAGCGACCAGATTCAACACGAAGGAAAGGGCATTCGCTCACAACAAGAATCAGCACACCCGCACATGATTATTTCAGCTCCCAAAGGGAATATGGTGCTGGTACCTGACTTGGGGATGGACAAAGTAATGATCTACAGTTTAGATGCGAAAACTGGTAAATTGACTTCAGCCGGGAATCAGTTTGGTGCAGTGCCTCAAGGAGCCGGACCTAGGCATTTTGTATTTCACCCCAAAGCCGACTTTGCTTACTCGATCAATGAACTCGCAGGCAGCGTAACAGCCTATAAACATGCCCTCGAGACCAACCGCCTGGATAGCATCCAAACCATCAGCACATTACCGGCAGATTTTCAGGGTGAAAACTTCTCTGCGGATATCCACATCTCGCCGGATGGCAAATACCTCTACGCTTCTAATCGTGGGCCAAATACCCTGGCTGTGATGGAAATCAATGCCACAAGCGGCAAATTAAGGTTCAAAGGTACATTTCCTTGCGGCGGAGACTGGCCTCGAGCTTTTGGCATCGATCCCAGTGGGCAGTTTATCCTGGTCAATAACCAAAAATCCAATGACATGACACTTTTTAAAATTAACCTGGAGACCGGATTTGGAGAACCCCTGGAAACCATTGCTGTAAAAGGTCCGCTTTGTGTGAAGTTTTTGGAGGCAAAATAATCGAGGAAGTAGAGGGCTCATCAACTTCAAACGAAGCAATGAGTACCCAAATGGAGCAGGGCTGGGAATGAGGCACACTCGACAAAAAATATCAGACAGCCTAAAATCTTTACTCTGCAAAAACCTGCTCTAGGGTCAATTCAAAACCTTCCAATACTCTTGATTTGATGTTACCGCTTTTGGTAGCTTCGGAAAATGTTTGATATTCCCATTTTTCGTTTTCAGTCTGAGCAAGCGTTTCAATGCTAATTTTTTTCTTTTTAGGATAAATCTCCCAATATTCCTGCACGCCAAAATCCGCATAAAGTTGTTTTTTTTGCTCACGAAGCTTTTTATAATTGGATTTAGATATTACTTCCACAACTAAATCTGGCGCACCGTCTAAGCCTCGTTCTTTGACAATCTTTTTTTTATGTACTGAGATATATAAAATATCAGGTTTGAGTACTACACCTTCGGAAATTTTAAGACTGACAGGGGCTACATAAACATCTCCCAATTGATGTGTTAGGGCATAAATTTGCATAAAAGCACTGACTCTGGTAAGGATTTTTTGATGACGGGTGCTTGGGTCCATAATAAAAATTTGATAATCAATAATTTCTATTTTGAAAGGTAGGTCTGGTGGAAAAATACAAGGGTTCTCTATGTCTTCCCAAGTCCATTTTTTATCTATGGGAAATTGTTGAATAATTTCCTCAATATCTTCTATATCAAAATTAGCTTGGGTGATATCATAGTGGTATTTTAAATCAGTCCTATTCTCCCTAACAGGCTGAATCTCTCGAATAATTTTAATATTTTGCAAAATATGCAGAAGTAATTCTGCATCTTCTTCGTGTGTACTTACCGTGATATGAACCAAGTGATTTTGTGTTTTCATATTAGTTTAAAACTAGTAGAATAAACTATCATTGTTTTTATTTTTTATATTCATTCAAATCAATGTATTTCAATTGAATGTATTCACTTTCAAGATGGTCAAAATCTTTGTCAGTTGTTACTAATATCAAATCATAAGCTGAAGCAGTTGCTGCAATCCATAAATCATTTTTGCCCATGTTTCTTGAAGATTTATTCAAGTTTTGGTTTTCTAATTTTCCTTGACTAAAGGCATCAATTTCGCCGTATTTCTCAATAATTTCTTCAAAATTTATATCTATTTTAAAAATATCTTCGACAAGTTTATAGAGCATTCCTCTCCTTTTTTCTCCAAACTTGAATTGTCTTGTCAAAGAATTAAGTTCTCCTAAAGTTACTACTGAAATAGCTAAATTATTTTCTTCACTAAACAAATTATATTCTTTCTCGATTTTATCTGAAATTTCTGAATCTCGGCCATAAATAAGAATTATATTGGTGTCTAAGAGATAATTCATAATTTTCTAGCGAATTGTTTCTAATAAATCTTCTAGGGTTTCTTCCCACAAGAGTTCATCCGCATTGGTGCGAAACTCTTGATAAGTGATGGGTACGTAATTTTGTTCGTTCATAATTTCTTGTAAACTTACTTTTTTTCTGATAGATTTTACAGCTTTCCAGAACAAGGGTTTTTCTGTTTGTTGGTTAAAGATCGCTGCATTTGCAAGTTGATGATGAACAGTAGTCAGAATATTGAGATCATTCACTTTGATAAGCATCTCTATAATACCAAGTTTCAGTTTTTTTGTAGAATTCATTCTCTTTTTAAATTTTCCCAGCCTTATTTAATCAAAATATCGAGTCTAAGATAATAAAGTTTATACTTTATATCAAAAAATTCCCGGTGTTTTGCCGGGAATTCAAAAAAGTGATTATCGAGATGTAAGGTTTGTTATTTTTTCACACGCTCCACATAACTCCCATCGCGGGTATCGATTCTGATGATCTCGCCATTGTCAATAAATAAGGGCACACGGATTTCGGCACCAGTTTCCATGGTAGCCGGTTTGAGCGTGTTGGTGGCGGTGTCTCCCTTGAGTCCGGGTTCGGTGTAGGTCACTTCCAGTTCTACAAAGTTGGGCATCTCTGCATAGATGGCTATGCCGTCAGAGTCGAAGCTCACCACGAGGTTCATACCTTCTTTGAGAAAACGAATGCTATCACCCAGCAGGATTTCATCCAGCATAGATTGTTCATAGGATTCATTATCCATCACTACGAGGTTATTGCCTTCTTTGTAGATAAATTGTAATTCTTTGGTTTCTACGCGTTCGAGGTCAATTTTTTCGCCGGAGCGGAAGCGATGCTCGATGGCTTTGCCAGTTTTGACATTGCGTAGTTTTACGTGGTACATAGCTCCTGTTTTGTTGGGAGTCACGTAGGTATAATCTGTCACGATGCCCAATTCTCCATTGATTCGAAGGAAAATTCCTTTTGAAATATCAGATGTAGTAGCCATAAACTAAATTTTATAATTTCTGATTTTTGTGGCAAATTTAAGATATTTTTGAGACAAAACAGATCAACTTTTAATCTGTTTCATAATCTGGACTTTATTCTCCTCAATCAGGTTTAGCAGCAGTTTTTCATCGCCGATGCGTAATTGACGAATTCTTTTTTCTTTGGGGCAGAAGGCTTTACAATCAGTATTTTCAATTTCCAGTAGAATGCTTTTTTCTCCATCAGGGATTTTGACGGTCACAACTTGGGGGCTAAACTTCACTTCTACTTTTTTTGTAGGCATATTGGATACAGATGCTTTGCCTTTCATATATTGATTTTCCAAGACTTTGATGGCTACTTCCGTGATTTTATCTGAGGTTGTTTGTGCGTTTAAGACACCTATGAAAAACCAGTGTATGAATAAAAAGAAGGAAGTGATGTAGATATTTTTCATTTTTTTTCAGAGGTGTAAGGGATCGTAATTCAATAAAAATTTATATCTGATCAACAAACAAAATATGGATACTCAATATTACTTACTGAAGATAAATTTATTTGTCGCCTACCGTACAAATTTAAAGATTTTAAGGAAAAAAGATACGATTATTTTTGTCTAGGTTTGGATAGCTAGAGAATTATGTCTAGTTTTCCAAAAATATATTTACAAAAATATGCGCAGGAAATTAGTATTTTTTACGGTTTTTATTGAATTTTTAATATGTTTTATTTCTTTAAATTGTTTTTCACAGAATTTATCCGTACTTAAAATCTCTGCTAATTTTCAAAATACCCCTCTTGCTTCTGTACTTGAAAACCTTGAACAAAACTATCCGCTCAAATTTTATTATCAGTCTTCGTGGCTGGAAGGTGTTTTTATTAACGAATTTTTTTCCCAAAGTCCTCTGAATCAAGTTCTTGAAAAAATACTCAAACCTGCGGAATTGAGCTATATTTCTCCTTATCCTTCTATGATCATTCTGGTAAAAAGTCAGATTTCTATCCAAAAAGATACGAGTGAAACTTTGAATACACATAAGGGAAAGGCGGTAATTGTGATAGATGATCCTTCTGCTGAAAAATCCGATAGATTGACCGTGAGCGGATATGTCAAAGATGGGCAAAGTGGCGAAAGTCTGGTCGGGGCAACTGTTTTCATTCCTGAATTGAATCAGGCAGGTACTACCAATGCGTTTGGGTTTTATTCATTGAGTGTAGCTCCTGGGCAATATACGCTAAGGGTCAACTATGTGGCTTATCAGGAAGAATCTTACACAATATTATTAAAGTCATCCGGTACTTTGGATGTAGAGCTTTTTGATGCCGTCAAAACCCTGGAAGAGGTTACGGTCACAGGCGAAGCGGAGGATCAAAATGTTTCGGGCGTCTTGATGGGTATCAATCGCTTGACTATCAATACGATTGAAAAAATCCCACCTTTTGCTGGCGAGGTGGATGTGATCAAAAGCCTGGTATTGCTTCCCGGTGTGAAAACAATTGGGGAGAACTCATCCGGTTTTTTTGTCAGGGGAGGTAGTGCCGATCAGAATTTAATACTACAGGACGAAGGGCTTATTTTTAATCCCAATCACTTATTTGGTTTTTTCTCTACCTACAATCCTGATATTGTCAAAGACGTGACATTGTACAAGGGAAGTATTCCGGCGCAATATGGTGGGCGGCTTTCTTCGGTACTGGATGTAAAGCTCAAAGAAGGCAATAGCAAAAAAATTGTCGGACAAGGAGGTATTGGGCTTATTACCAGTCGTTTATCCCTGGAAGGACCTCTGATTAAAGAAAAAAGTACTTTTGTCATTGCTGGAAGGATTTCTTATAATGACTGGATTTTGAAATTATTGAATAATATAGAGCTGCGTCGTAGTTCGGCATTTTTTTATGATGCTAATTTTAAGTTGGTTCATCGGCTAAACGAAAATAATAAAATCAGCCTATCTGCCTATACCAGCCAAGATAATTTTAAGCTTGCTTCCGATACGAGCTACAGTTGGAAAAACCTGAATGTAGCTATTCAATGGAATCGCATCTTTAGTAAGAAGCTTTTTTCTAATTTCACGTATGTATTCGGATTGTATGATAGTGACATCAGCAGCTTTCAGGGTGCTGGTTCGTTTAAACTCAATTCAGGAATCAATTATCATAAAATAGAAGCAGATTTCGGTTATTTCGGTTGGGAAAAACATCAGCTTGACTTTGGATTTAGCTCTATTTATTACCAACTCAGACCTGGCGAAAGAAATCCAACGGGTTCAGATTCGGGAGTTCAGGAGGTCAAATTTCAAAACCAGCTAGGTCTAGAGTCGGGTTTATATATCGGAGATGAAATAAAACTCAATGATCGAATCACAATGATGATCGGTCTGCGCTATAGTTTATTTCATCAATTTGGCGCAGATTCAGTATTTGTATACCAGGATGGCGCACCCAAAAGCCGATTCACGATTCAGGATACGCTTTTTTATAATTCGGGTCAGGTGGTACAATATTATGGAGGGCTGGAGCCTCGTTTTAGCTTTCAATACCGCATCAATTCAAGCAGTTCTTTTAGGATAGGCTACAATCGTACCCTTCAGTATTTGCATCAGATTTCCAATACGGCGGTAGCCACTCCTGTAGACATCTGGCAGATCAGCAATCGATATTTAAAACCTCAGCAATCCGATCAGTATGCCATTGGATTTTTTAAAAATTTCAAAGATAATGGATATGAAGCTTCGGCAGAGTTGTATTACAAAACCGCTAAAAATATACCTGATTACAAAGAAGGCAGTGAATTGTTGCTAAATCCTGTTTTGGAAGCTGATTTATTAGCTGGAATAGGGAAAGCTTATGGCTTGGAGCTACAATTGAAAAAAAACTTCGGAAGATGGAGAGGCTGGGTATCTTATACTTATTCCCGTTCTTTACGCAAAGTAGCAGGAGATTTTAGTGAAGAGACGATCAATAGAGGCAAGTTTTATCCGGCCTATTTTGACAAACCACACGATTTGACCATTGTGAGCAATTATAATATCATCAAACGAGTCAGCTTCAATATGAATTTTACGTATAGTACTGGCCGCCCGGTTACAGCACCTTCTTCACAATACGTGCTGGGAAATGTAGTAGTCCCCAATTATTCAGAAAGAAATCAATACAGAATTCCAGATTACCATCGCTTGGATATTTCGCTGAGAATAGAAAAAACTCCCAGAAAGGCTACCAAAATTAAAAGCAGTTTGATCATTGCCGTTTATAATCTGTATAATCGGGAAAATGCCTTTTCGGTATTTTTCCGCCCCAATAAATATAATATCCCACAGGCGTATCAATTATCGATTGTGGGTAGGGCTATTTTTACAATTTCTTACAATTTTGAATTCTGACCATGAAATACAAAATTTTGTTTTCTGTGTGTATGTTATTTTTGTTCATTTCTTGTATTCGACAAATTGAACTGGATATTAAAACCGAAGATCCTATTTTGGTGGTGGAAGGTCTCATTACAGACCAAATAGGTTCACAACAAATTAAGCTGAATTACACCTTACCTTATTTAGCTGACCAGGAAGAGAACCCTCAAATTCCTGTGGGACTCTCAGGTGCCTTAGTAAGTGTACAAGATGACTTGGGTAATACCGTGTTTTTTACAGAACAAAGCTCAGGTGTTTATGAAAATAATGATTTTAACGGTGAAGTGGGGCGAACGTATACCTTGTTCATCGAGACTCCCGAAGGCAAGCAATACCAATCTCTCTCCGAAACGATGCAGCCTGTACCTGGGTTGGATAGTATCAGACACGAAGTCATAGATACTACGGTGTTGATTAATGATCGTCTGGATGCAGTCAAAAATCTAAAGATTTATGCTTATTGCCAAGATCCTGCTAATGAAAAAAATTTTTATAAATGGAAATGGGTGGGCGAAACCACCATGTTATTGCTTTCTCAGAATACTCCCCCGGGAAGTGCCATACCTTTTGCCTGTTATTATTCCCTGAATCCTCCTCCCCTTGATCCTTTTGAAGATGAGCTTATAATTTTTAGTGACCAAACAACTAACGGCAAATATTTGAGCCCGCAAATACTTCTATTTGGAGCTGATAATTTCGACTTTAGATTTTATTATGGCTTTAGTATGCTCGTCGGGCAGTATTCTTTGACGCCCGAAGCTTTTCAATACTGGGAAAAGATCAAAAAACTACTCAACAATCAAGGAAATATCTTTGATCCTGCCCCGTTTCGTGTCAAAGGGAATATCCAAAATATAAATGACCCCAATGAGACAATTTTGGGATATTTTGGGGCTTCGGCTGTACAGTATAAGAGATATACGTTTAAAGCCGCATCCAGCTATAATAATCCTTGTTTATTCGTCAGCAGAGATTTTTGTGATGATTGTCGTCGTTTTGGCGGAGCATATAGCCTGACATCCCCTGAATATTGGAATCCTTAAAAATACTTAAATTGAACAAATCACTGTAGATTATACATATATGTTGTATGCTAAAAATATCCTGATCGGAATCACCCTATTGGTTTTATGCCTAGAAAAACTCCCTGCCCAACAACAAAAAGGGGGGGATTACCCCAAAGAATTTGTTTATGTACACCTAGACAAAGATTTTTATGTTTTGGGGGAGTTTATATGGTTTAAAATCTATATACAAAACACTGGAGAGGACTTTAGTCCTGTGGTATATTTGGATATTACCAACTCTGAGGGCAAAGTACTTAAGCACCTCATGCTCAAAATAAACCATCGTTCAGCTTTTGGCTCATTCCTTATTCCTGATGATTGGGATACGGGCATCTATCACATGCGGGCTTATACAGCCTCACTATTGCCTTATGGAGCAGAAGCCTTTTATAAACAATCAATATCAATCTATCATCCTGACCCTGACAGGCTTCCCCATCAAGAAAATTCCCTGAAATCCAATATAACTGTAGATTTTTTCCCGGAAGGTGGGAGTTTAATTGCTGGGGTTCCCAATCGGCTTGTTTTTCAGGCTCAAAACTCAGACGGCGAAGGAGCCGCAGTAAAAGGATACCTAAAAGATGATTCGGATAGTACTCTGCTGAACTTTCAAAGTCTTTTTTATGAAGACTCTATGTACAAAGAAGCCCCACGAGGATTGGGCGTTTTTGAGTGGATTCCCAAGGCTGGTAAAAGCTATCGGGCGGTCATACACACCACCAACGGAGCTTCTCAAAGCTTTGTATTGCCTGCTGTACAAATACCTGGATTTGCCGTTCGGGTAGAAAATAACCCCCAACAACTACACATAGAGCTTTTTGGCAATGAAAGCTCCTATAAGGCTGCTAACTGTCATATTCTATACCAGGGAAAGCTCATGGAGTCTATACTTTTTAATCTAAGCTTACACGATTCAGGATATTTTTATGAGAAACAAACCCATTCAGCGCGTAAATTTCCTCAAGGACTGCTTGAGATTCGTTTTTATGGGAAAGAAAATCAATTGCTCGCTCAGAGAATTATTTTTAATGATTGGGGACAACATCCTTTTTTGGATATGAATCTTCGTCAGAATACGATTCAAATACGTGAAAAAATAAGTGCACAAGTTCAAATTAAATCTCCTAACGGAAGTTTGCCAACAGGAAACTTCCAATTATTTGTCAAAAATAAACTCCAAAAAAATTTAAATCTCCATCAGGCAGATTTATGTACCTACTTCTTATTTAGTCATGCTTTAGATGGCTTGATGGAAAACCCTAATTTTTATAGACAAAATATCGGAGATGAGCAAATAGACCAAGCACTTAACCGAGCACTGGTTACGCAAAAAATGAAAAATTTTATAAAATCATCTCCTCCTAGGCTTCCTCTGGAAAACCAAAACGATCAGTTTATCCTTCGTACTACCTTAAAAGACGTACAAAGTGGCTTGGCGGTACAGTCAGACATCATAAGCCGTTTTACCCTAGAAGATCAAAGCTCTTCTGAAAAACCAAGCCGCCAACCCGAAGGCATGTTTGAAGAAACCATAAAAGAGTTTTATGGAAAACGCACATTTTATTATTTTAATTTAAATCGAGGTAGCCACGAAAATAATCCGATTCAAGTAAAAATTCAAGATCATCCTTTTGGTAGGTATCAGGTTCAAAGTGCTGCTTTGAAGTATTCTGACAGGGTCAGAGACTATTTACAAGACTATGCCCTCAAAAAATTGGTTAAAACCAATTATGACCTGGTTTCAGCCCAAAAAACCGATTCATTGACTTTTATCCCTCTGCTTAAAAATTTTAAGCCTTCACAGACTGTCATTATGAATGAATACATACCCTTTCCCAATGTTATGGAGATTATTCGTGAAGCATTACATTTTCTTACAGCGCGTTCCAGGGATGGAATAATAAAACTTAGAATTGCCCCAGAAGATTTAAATGCAGGACTTTATTCACAAAAACCTTTATTTTTAGTGGACGGACAACCCACCTTCGACCAGGATTTGATCTTAAATCTTAGCCCTGATCATTTGGAACGTATCGAGGTATATGCTGCTTTTCAAACCCTTCGTAAGTTGGGTGGAGTATTATTCACTAGCGGAGTAGCAGATTTTACCACAAAAAAAAGGAATATCAATCTTTCTCAAAATCCAAATGTAATTCAGGTAGAAGGTTATCACCTATCCGAAACATTTGATGCACCTCAGTATAGTCTGGAAGAATCCAGAAAAAACCATATCCCAGATCTGAGATATTTAATCACTTGGCAACCAGAAATCAATTCCCTAGAAAAAGCCCTTGAGTTTTATCATTCAGATGAAATAGGCGATTTTGAGCTTATTTTCCAAGGGATTACCTCGGAAGGAATACCCATCCAAAAAACGATTTTTTATCAAGTAACACCTTTTAAAATACCTTAAAACTCTGTGTGGGCATTGATTTATTTAAATAACCTATTCAGCAAGGCTTGCAGCATATTTTCTTCAATGGGTTTGGATATATAAGCATCAAAACCCAGTTTTAAGAACTTAGCCTGATCTTCGGGCATAGCAAAAGCAGTAACCGCTACGATCTGAGGAGATTTTGCGCCCAGTAATTTTCGTACCTCTTCCCTGGTCTTTACACCGTCCATCTGGTCGTTTCCCAGATTAATGTCCATCAGGATTAAGTCATAGGTATTTTGTTTTACAAGTTTTAGGCAGGTTTGACCTTCCGGGGCGATTTCAACTTCATACTTATCCTGAAGTAATTTTCTAATAATCAAAGCATTAATCTTATCATCTTCAACGTATAAAATTTTTTTCATAAAAAATCAAATTATGGATTATATAGAGGTAAAACAATCTCAAAGACACTACCCTGGTTTTTTTTACTGGATACAGATACTTTTCCGCCCAGAAGTTCTACATATTTTTTGGTGATTGATAAGCCCAACCCACTCCCTTCAAAATTACGATTTTGACCTGAACTTTCTTGTGTAAAAGGGTCAAAAATCTTACTTAGGAATGATTCGTCTATTCCTATACCAGTATCTGTCACCCGGATAAACATAAACTCGGTGCGATCAGGACTCAGCCCGGTTTCTATAAGTATATGCCCTGTATGTGTAAATTTAATTCCGTTTCCAATAATATTATTTAAAATCTGGAATAATAGATTTTCATCTCCCAAACAATACAATTCGTGCTGAAAAGTATGTGCTACCAAAAAAATACCCTTGTTTTTTGCTAGTGTATCCAGTGTTTTTATATTTTCACGGATGATATGATTGATAGGAATCGGCTTTAAAGGAGAATCACTGTGCTCTGCTTCCAAACGAGAGAGATTTAAAATGCCAGTTAGGGTATTGAGTAATCTAACCCCACTTTCTTTTTGTAAGGCAACATATTCCTGAATTTTTTTTAAATCTTTTTCTTTTGCTATTACCTGCGCCAGACCAAGAATGCCATTGAGGGGCGTTCTGATTTCATGAGACATATTGGCCAAAAAGTTAGTCTTAAGGCGAATCATTTCCTCCGCCCTTTCTTTAGCAATAATCAGCTCTCTTTCGGTTTCTTTGAGTCGGGTAATATCGAGGGTACTATAAGTCACTCCAAAAATATGCCCTTGATGATCGTAAGCAGGCGCAAAACGATAACTTACCCACATTTTTGTATGGTGTGAAGTAATGATTTCACGGACATTTTCGGTGATTTTTCCAGACAAGGCCTTCTGAAAGTGCTCTTTGAATAATTCTATTTCGGAGTCTTTCAGGTATTGCAAAAATATCTCGCCGCGTCGAATACTCATCCCCTGAGCTTCTTTAATATTCCTTCGAGCAGCCCGGTTGTAGGTAAGAATTTCCAGTTTGGTATTCAGTAAATAAAATGCATGACTGGTATTATTCAAAATAGCCGTTTGATAGGCCTGACTTTGGCTAAGTGCTTTGTTGAGATTCAGCACCATATCAAGCGTTTTTTTCAGTTCTTCTTCGCGTGCTTTGAGTTCACGAGTGAGGTGATATTTTTTGATAAATAATTTCCTAATTCTTTCTTCTGCTTTTTTAAGTTCGGTAATATTTTGTGATACCACCATGATCTCAGGAATTGATCCGTCTTTGGCATACAAAGGGATGGCACTGATGAGATAACTTAAATTTTTCCCAAGTTTTATTTCAAAATTCCGAGTATTCCCCTGAAACACATGGGCAAAATTTTCCTGAGCTTTGCTCACAATTTCGGGGGGAGCAATATCATAGACATTTCTACTTTTTATTTGATGCAGCTCGTTGATGATATTAGGAAGCTCCGAGCCGGCTGCAAACTTGTATTTTAGCTCCTGATCCAAAATAAAAATAATACCGTTGGGAAAATTCTCAGCCAGCGTACGGTAGAGTTTTTCCCTTTCAATCAGTTTGTTTTCAGATTTGACCGAAGAAGTAATATCCAGGTTAATACCCAATAGTTTGATGGGATTGTTTTGCTCATCTTTAAATAATTGAAAAATTGTCCTGACATATTTTATCTCTCCTTTTAGGGTAATGATACGATGGAGGCTATCTATCCTGGAATCATTTGTTGTTCCCTCGAGGAGTTTTTTATATAATTCTTCTAGTTTCGGCTTGTCGTCAGGGTGTATCATATCCTGCCATACATCAGCACTCTCATGCATACCGTCAGCCTCTACCTCATACATTTTATACATAATATCATTGACCTCCAGGTGATTCTGTGTATAATCAAAGCACCAAATACCAATATTTGCTACCTGAATGGCTAAATCCATTCGCTCTACCGATTGCCGCAATTGGAGTATAGTATTCTCGTAATAACTTACCTCCTGGATAAATACAAAAAGACCGTCGGGCTGTGTACCAGACTGTAAATCTGGAATGACCGTGTAATTGAGATGCTGTACCGTAAATTCAAGAAGTGTCAGTTCAGCCTTAAAATCAAGCATTTCACCGCCCAAAGCCCTTGCTAAAAACGGTTTGATCTGTTGAAAATGATTGGAACTGAGTGCTTGATTGGGTTTTGATCCAAAAATCTTGTCTAATTCACAGTTGAAAAGTTCCTTTGCCTTGTTATTAAAATAGGTATATTCCAGGCTTTTATCCAAGTAAATAAAAGAAAAAGGCAGGATATCTATAATCAAAGGTAGGCGGTCTATGAATAATTTTGGAAAATCCTTAGAAACCAATAAATCCTCCGATCCCTCTTCCTGCTGAGAAAGAATGATCTCTATCAACTCATCTCTAGAGAGTTTTTCTAAATTTTCTTTTTCATATTTTTTAATCAGCTTAAACATAAAACCGTTACGTTCTAAGGGCTTTCAGACGTAAAATATATCATCTTCTGGCACGTATTTTCGAATAGGAAATTGTGAATTTACTAATTAATACAAAAAATTAGTAAATATCTCACTCAAAAGGTAGGCTAAGTAAGATTTTAATGCATTTTACATAATATATGTAAGCATTTGATCAGGTATGTTGTTTCAAGTTTTCTAAAGCACCCTTCATTTCTGGAAATTCAAACGAAAAACCAAGCTCAGAAAGTCTTTTAGATACTACACAGCGGCTTTTAAGCACCAATTCGGTTTCTGTGCCTATAAATAATGCCCCAACTTCCAGCATAAACCGTGTTGCAGCCAATCCTATCGGCATCCCATAAATTTTGCGCAGGATTTGCATGAATTCCTGGTTCTTAATCGGATAAGGAGATGCCCCATTAAATACACCACTTGCCTCAGGGTGCTGATTGAACCAATCAACCAACCTACAAAAGTCCGACTCGTGAATCCAACTGATATACTGCTTCCCGCCTGATTGCGCTCCTCCCAAACCCCATTTTACCAAGCGAGTATAGACCGGAAGTGCCCCCCCGTTTTTCCCCATGACAATAGATAATCTTAGTAATACCTTACGGGTTTGTGGGGTTTCAAAGCTGTCAAACACTTTCTCCCATTCTTTGCATACGTTTTCAGAAAAATTACTCCCCCTAATGCCCTCATATTCATCATGGGCTTGACCTTGATTATGGGTATAGATTGTGGCAGAACTGGAATTGATCCACAATTTAGGAGGGGTTTTGCAAGCCAGAATCGCCGAACCAATCGCCTGAGTAGAGTGAATTCTTGAATTTAAAATCTCAGCCTTATTACGTTGGGTATAGCGACAATTTACCGAACGCCCAGCTAGGTTTACCAGCAATTCTGCACCTTCCAGATGTGATTGCCAATCTCCTGGATTTTTCCCATCCCAGTAGATTTCAAAAGCCCCCGATTGATTATTTTTCTTAGGGTTTCTGCTGAAAATAACTACTTCGTATCCTTTCTCAACAAAATATTGCGCTAATAGCTTTCCAAGAAAACCGCTGCCACCAGGTATAATTATTTTTTTCATATTGGATTTATAGGTGATACCATCCTTTTTCACGAAATCAAACAAAGGTGGTTTCATCATTTTCAGAAATAAATGAAAATTAATTTCCCGAATTCATTGCCGGACAACGCTGGTGTTTTTTATCGAGATACTTCTGATGATAGGCCTCGGCGGGGTAGAAGGGACTTACTTTCTGTACCTTTGTTTGAATACGAAGTGTATACTTACCCGATTTTTGAACCTTTTGCAGGATTTCCTTGGCGATTTTGTAATGTGTAGAATCTCGGTAAAAGATAATCGATTGGTATTGTGCCCCAGGTCCAGGTGTTTGTCGATAAGGATAAGTAGGGTTATGAAAATCCAAAAAATAAACAATTAATTCCGTATAACTGACCTGCTTTGTGTCAAAAACAACTTGAATAGCCTCCACATGACCCGAAGTGCCACTAGCAACCTGTCTGTATTGAGGAAAAGGAGTTTGCCCTCCAGTGAAGCCAACCTGAGTCGAGACCACCCCTTTTACTTTTGTAAAAGCGGAGTCTAGGTGCCAAAAACATCCTCCGGCAAATACAACACGGTCATAATCAGCCTGAGAAGCTTCTATAGACTGAGCTAATGTAGCTTGGCAGAAGAAACAAAGCCCAAGCTGCCAAATACTTCCAATCAAATCATTGAAGTTATATTCTTTTATCACGTTTTTGATAGTGTTAATTTTTAACTGATAACATTAAGATTATATTGATAGGCCCAAAGTTTGAAATGTAAATTTAACATATACTCTTTTTTAGAAAAGGATAAAGTTTTGCGTACAAATCTGCTAAACCTTTGTCTAATAGTATT
>JANRIC010000028.1:0-25783 GCA_033765345.1 Microscillaceae bacterium | reverse complement strand
TACTTTGTACCTATTCCTATTTTAGGTATTATTTTTGACACCTCTTCTCTCAGCCCCTAAACCTTATCTTAACTCTTTTACTTTTTCCTAACCAAAAGGGAGTGCAAAACTAAATCAAATCCCCTAAACTAACAAATCTTTCTATCACTTTTTTTTCAACAACGCCTCTATCCTCTCTTTTCCTCTTTATTTCTTTCGTTTGGGAGTGCAAAACTAAATCAAATCCCCTAAACTACCAAACTTTTTTTAACAATTTTTTTTAACAACTCCCCAATTCTCTATGCCTTTCATCCGTTTGGGATTGCAAAGGTAGTGAATATTCTCATACTTACAAATAACTTATTGATTATTTTACAATAAAAATTAGAGGTGACAAAAAATTTAATATTAAAAATATTGATTATCAGCATTTTAAGTATCTTTAAAATTATACAAATCGACTTTTGAAAGCATAATTAAGATTAAAAAAGACGTGCTTAAAGCTTCATTAAGAACATAAGATTCGATAATCTGTTGTTTATCAAAATAATAACAGGATACTCTTTCACGATGCATTCTGAGAATTTTTGAATAGTGTTGAACATTCATTGAAACAAATGGTAATTAAGGATAGCGTAGATTGTTAATTCCAAATGAGGCTATTTTATAGGCGGGTTAGAGTAATTCAGCCATTTATGGAATAAGAGCTTCTTGCAAAAGACTTACATTTACTTATTTTAAAATCGTTTCAATTTGAGTAAAATTATTCCCATCAATAGAATTAACTTCATAGGTTATTATGAAATCCAGAAAAAAATCTGATCTCCCTAAAAAAAATTGTGTGGTATGTGCACGTCCTTTTGTTTGGCGCAAAAAATGGACTCTATGCTGGGATGAAGTAAAATATTGTAGTGAGCGTTGCCGAAGACAACGCTGGTTGGATTAAAACCTAAACTCCTACGGTTGAGGTTTGTGTCTTTGTTCTAGTACTTTCACAATATCGGCAAAACTGAAGCCTTTTTCTGTGAGTAAGACCAGGTAGTGATACAGTAAATCGGCGGCTTCATTTTTGAAAAGTTCATCATTTTGGTCTTTGGCTTCGATGACAAGCTCTATGGCTTCTTCCCCTACTTTCTGGGCGATTTTATTGATGCCTTTTTTAAATAAAGAGCTGGTATACGAGCCTTCACGAGGTTCGGACTTATAGGCACGTATGACGCTTTCCAGTTTATCTAAGAAATTGCCGTTATTTTCTTCTTCAAAACAGGTATCGGCTCCGGTATGGCATACTGGACCTCTTGGGTGTACTTTGATCAAGAGTGTATCGTTGTCGCAATCGGTCTTGATGTCTACTACGTCTAAAAAATTGCCGGAGGTTTCGCCTTTGGTCCAGAGTTTTTGTTTACTTCGGCTAAAAAAAGTGACGATACCTTCTTCCTGTGTTTTAGAAAGTGCTTCTTTATTCATAAAGCCCAGCATTAATACTTTTTGGCTTTGGGCGTCCTGAATTATCGCTGGGATCAAACCTTCTAATTTGTTAAAGTCTAGTTTCATGATATTAATCAATTTTTACATTCTCACAAGGATTCCTTGAGTAGATAAATAATTTTTCAGTTCTGGGATAGGGATTTCTCTAAAATGAAATACGCTGGCTGCCAGGGCTGCGTCTGCTTTACCTTCCTGAAATACTTCTGCAAAGTGCAGCATATTTCCTGCTCCTCCGGAGGCGATTACAGGTATTTTGACCAAATCGGAAACCTGTGCAGTAAGTACATTGGCAAAACCTTTTTTAGTACCATCGTGCTTCATTGAGGTAAGAAGAATTTCGCCTGCGCCTTTGCTTTCGGCTTCTTTGATCCATTCAAAAGTTTTAAATGGCGTAGGGGTACGTCCTCCCTGAACAAATACAAACCATTCACCATCAATGAGGTTGGTATCAATTGCTACAACAACCGCCTGACTGCCGAATTCTTTGGCAAGAGTTTCAATCAGTGTTGGATTATTTACTGCGGCAGAATTGACAGAGATTTTATCAGCTCCTGAATTCAGCAAAATGCTTACATCTTCTATACTTTTGATACCTCCCCCGACGGTAAAGGGAATGTTAATTTCACGTGCAATTCTTTTGACCAGCTCTGACAGGGTTTTTCTTTTCTCAACGGTAGCGGTAATATCCAGAAAAACCAATTCATCAGCTCCTTGGGCGGTGTACAGGGCTGCGAGTTCGACGGGATCACCTGCATCTCGCAGATTAACAAAATTGACACCTTTGACAGTTTTACCATCTTTGATGTCCAGACAAGGAATAATTCTTTTAGTAAGCATAGGCATCATTTTTCAAAGGGCAAAAATATAAAGTAAAATTAGCAATGCCTATTTTTGGGTCTTAATCCTAACCTTTTTAAATTGCCGCTTCTTAGCTGATAAACCTATGAGATATTATATTGTTGCCGGGGAACGTTCCGGAGATTTACATGCTTCAAATCTGATGAAATCCCTTTTAAATGAGGATGAGCAAGCTGAATTCAGATTTTGGGGGGGAGATGCTATGCAGGCTGTTGGAGGAACTATGGTAAAACATTATCGTGAAACGGCTTTTATGGGGATTTGGGAAGTAATCACAAATCTTAGAAAGATATTCGGTTTTATCAAGGAGTGTAAAGAAGACATCCTTCATTATCAGCCGGATGCTGTGATTTTGGTGGATTATGCAGCTTTTAACATGCGAATTGCTAAATTTATCAAAAAACAAGGGTTTTCGTTTCCGGTGTATTATTATATTTCACCTAAAGTATGGGCATGGAATACCCAAAGAGCTTATAAAATCAAAGCCAATGTGGATAAAATGTTTGTAATTTTTCCTTTTGAGGTGGATTTTTATCAGGGTTTTGATTATCGGGTAGATTATGTAGGCAACCCCCTTTTGGATGCAATACAGGCATTCAGTCCAAATAAGCAATTTAGAGAAGAAAATGATTTACCACTTGAAAAACCTTTGATAGCTTTATTGCCTGGTAGTCGTAAGCAAGAAGTGACCAAAATTCTGGATAAAATGCTCATTATCCGAAAAGAATTTCCGGCATATCATTTTGTCATTGCAGGGGTATCCAATCTTCCCAAAGAATTTTATGAACCTTTTGCCCGGCTTGAAAGCGTATCTATCATTTATGATCAAACCTATGATTTATTGAGTCAGGCTGAGGCGGCATTGGTTACATCCGGGACGGCTACATTGGAAACGGCTCTTTTTGGGGTACCTCAGGTGGTTGTTTATAAAACCAGTGCATTGACATTTTGGGTAGGCAAGTTGCTAATCAAAGTGCCTTATATTTCTTTAGTAAATCTGGTGGCTGATAAAGAGGCAGTTAGGGAGCTTATCCAGAAAGATTTTAACCCGGTCAGCCTTCAAAACGAATTGCAAGCTATCCTTAGAGGAGGAGAAAAAAGGTCGCAGATTCTGGCTGATTATGCTGAACTAAAATTAAAAATGGGAGAGCCGGGGGCTTCTGAGAAGGCAGGAAAGTTGATGTGGCGGTATTTGAAGGGTAAAGAAAGCGAATTGATGCAATAGTCTCTTTTATTTTCTGATTGCTTGGTCGTGTACTTGGATAAATAATTCATACTCAAGCGCAGGAGTCCAGGGTTGGGAACATTGAGCTTGAAGACTGTCTAAAAAGGCGATTGATTTGATGCAAAACTGTTGTTCGACTTCAAAATCATTTTTCTCGAAATAAGCAGCTAAATTTTTATAACGTTCTCGAAGATCATAATTGAGGTTCCAACTCAGTTTGGAAACACAAATTGGGCACAGATAAGCAGGCTTTCGGTCAGATTCCTCCAAACTATTACTACCGTTCATATTGCATTCATAATATATACAATGAAGTATGGAGAGCATGTGTCCGATTTCGTGCGTGGTGGTTTTCATCAATCGCATCAATACCAACTGAAATTGTTTTTCATCTTTTTGCCAATCTGGGGTAATGTATCGCTGAAAGGAGGAAACGCCCACTTTTTGTCTGGTGGAAGCTTGCCCAAAGACAAAATTCCAACTATCCTCGGGGTATAAGTCATATTTTGACACAGCCATATACGCAATGGCATCTTGAGGAATTTTAGGCAGAAGCATTTCATACATCACGTATTTAGTCAGGATTTGCTCCCAAGTTAGTCCGTTTTCTTGTCGATATCGGCGGGCACTATTGGGAATTTGGGCTATATCGGTTTCTTTCTGTACGATTACCTCCATACCAAAATAGACTTTAAGGTATTTTGCACAAGAATTCAGGAGTTTTTGCTCGGTTGGATCAAAATGACCGAGTGGTAAAAGATAAATTTTATTCCGCTCTCGGTGGCCTCTTACGGGATTAATTTGAATATAATCGTGAAAGGGTTGTCCTTCTTCTTTATGTCCGAAGGTCCAGTCACCTGGTTCAGGCTCTTTGATTTTTTGATGGAGAAAGGAGTTTTTGGGGATTTTGATGGTTTGTATGATTTTTTGGACTTTTATATGGGTGAGAATAGGGTTTTCCTGTTTTTTTTGGCAGGAGATAAGGAGCAGAGTTATTCCTAGAAACAGATATTTATTCAATTCAATTTTATTTACAAACCTTAAACTTTACCAAAAATAATAAATTTCATTGAATTTTATGGCTTGATTCCGCTAAAACCATCTCTTTGTGCAAAATTATTCTTACATTCCCCGTAATAAAATGATTCACTTCTGGTATTTCCCTAAAAAAACTTGAAACCCATGAATTTTAAGATTAAAAATTATCTATTTGGATTATTAATCAGCCTGGCTGCCTGTAGTGGTGGTGATTCTGCAACTGAAGCGACCCCTTCGGAGGAAATATCTGTGACTCAGCAGCCCACCCAGGACGCTATACAGAAAGAAGAAGTCCCCACGCAAGGTGAAGAAGAAATCAAACATACTCAGGAAGATCCCCCTGCACCGCCCGTGAACCCCGAGTTTCAGGTAATCCCCGTGCAGCAAGTCCCCAAAGACAATAAAAAATCACTCAAAATTATCAAAACCGCCAACCTGCGCTTCGAGGTAAAAAACCTTGAAAAAAGTATGCTCAACATCCAGCAAGCTTTCCGGAAATATGATGCCTACATAGCTTCTGCCAATCAGCAAAGGTCGGGTGCTTATATGAGTACCACCCTCGTGATGCGGGTAGAGGTACGTTCTTTTGAGGCTTTGATGGAAGATGTACTCAAAGAATCGGTAGATTTGGTGCAAAAAGACATCCAGGCGCAGGATGTAACGGAGGCCTTTGTGGATATTCAGGCAAGACTTAAAACTAAGAAAAAAGTTGAAGAACGCTATCTGGAAATCTTACAACAGGCCAAAACAATCGAGGAAATCCTGCAAGTAGAAAATCAAATACGACAAATTCGTGAGGAAATCGAGGCGCAGGAAGGTCGTTTGAAGTATCTCAGTGACCAAACTCGATACAGCACCATTACTATAGAAATGTATGAAGCCAATGAGTCGTATGTATATCCTGAAAAAACTTTCTTTTCAGAGTTAGCTAGTGGATTTTATAATGGTTGGGAAGGAATTCTGGCTGTTTTGATCGGACTGGTAAACGTATGGCCGCTGTTGGTTTTGATTATTGCGGTGATTTATATGATCCGAAAATTCAGATGGAGAAAGAAGATTGTAACCATAGAAAAACCTACAGGAGAATAGCGTAAATATCAATTCAGTAGTCCATAGTAATTAGTCGATAGTCCACAATAAAATATAATTATCTGATTATCAATTAATTATGAAAATAAATAATATAATAAAAACTAATTATAGGCAACTACTTAGAAGAAGATTTTCCAAATTTTCGGGATTTGGAAAATCTTCTTATTTTTAGATTATCTTCCCAAAAACACCAACAAGATCGATATATCTGAAGGGCGGATACCACTGATGCGGGATGCTTGCCCGATGGTTTTGGGGCGTATGCGGTTAAATTTCTCGATACTTTCCTTAGAAATGGCTTTTAACTGGGCAAAATCAAAGTCTTGGGGGATTTTGACATACTCCAACTCAGAAAGTTTAAGTGCCATTTTTTGCTCTCGGTCGATATAGCTTTCATATTTGACGTTAATTTCTACCTGCTCTGTGACTTCCGAATTATAGGCAGAAAGGAGGGCATCCAGTTCGCCGTGAATTTGCCGGAAATTTCCTATGGTGATTTCGGGTCTTTTGAGGAGATCGGCTAAAAAGGCTTTTTCACGAATGGAAGCCGTACCTAGGGAAGTCAATCCTTCATTGATTATTTGAGGTTTGACTTTGATGGTTTTGAGCTCCTGGATGAGTTTTTCGGTATCTTGTATTTTTTGAGATACCCGCTGCATTCGTTCTTCGGAAGCCAGACCTAATTTATAGCCGATTGGAGTCAGGCGGATATCGGCATTATCTTGCCGGAGTAGAATTCGGTATTCGGCACGAGAAGTAAACATACGGTAAGGTTCTTCGGTGCCTTTATTGATGAGGTCATCAATCAATACGCCTATGTATGCATCAGATCTTTGAAGTACAAAGGGTTCTTTCTCTTTCACCTTAAGATGTGCATTGATACCGGCCATCAGTCCCTGACAGGCAGCTTCTTCGTAGCCTGTAGTTCCGTTGATTTGTCCGGCAAAAAAGAGATTTTCCGTCAATTTGGTTTCCAGGGTAAGTTTTAGTTGAGTAGGCGGGAAATAATCATACTCAATGGCATATCCTGGGCGAAACATTTTGGCATTTTCAAATCCGGGAATATTTCGGAGAGCTTTATATTGTACGTCTTCGGGCAAAGATGTAGAAAAACCATTGACATAGACCTCTACGGTATCCCAGCCTTCAGGCTCGACAAAAATCTGGTGACGGCTTCTTTCAGCAAAACGATTGATTTTATCCTCGATCGAGGGGCAATACCTTGGTCCCAGACCTTTGATGCGCCCCTGGAACATGGGTGATTTTTCAAACCCGGTCTCCAGAATCTGGTGTACTGTCGGATTGGTATAGGTAATGTGGCAACTGCGCTGATTTTTGAGTGGGGGGGTATCGGTAAAAGAAAATTTACCGGGTATTTCATCGCCAGGTTGTTCTTCCATTTTGGAATAATCTATGGAGCGTCCGTCTACACGGGGAGGTGTTCCGGTTTTCATACGACCAGCTTCGAAGCCCAAAGCCACCAATTGTTCGGTAATGCCTAGTGCAGCTCTTTCGCCTGCGCGTCCGCCTCCGAATTGTTTTTCACCGATGTGAATGACCCCATTCATAAAAGTGCCGCTGGTAAGTACCACTGATTTGGCGCGAATCTCAATGCCTAAGGATGTTTTTACTCCGCAGGCTCGTCCTTCCTCAATCAAAATGCCGACGACCATTTCTTGCCAGAAATCCACGTTGGGATTGCGCTCAAGAGCCAATCGCCATTCTTCGGCAAAGCGCATGCGGTCACTTTGGCATCGTGGACTCCACATTGCGGCTCCTTTGGAGCGATTAAGCATTCGAAACTGGATCATGGTCAGGTCGCTGATAATACCACTCATGCCGCCCAAAGCGTCTATCTCACGGACGATCTGCCCTTTAGCTACACCGCCCATAGCCGGATTGCAGGACATTTGGGCGATTTTGTGCATATCCATGGTGATCAGTAAAACTTTGGAGCCCAGATTTGCCGCTGCCGAAGCTGCTTCACAACCGGCGTGGCCGGCTCCCACCACGATTACATCATATTCTGGAAACATTGTATCAGTCTTTTATAGATAAGATAACAAAAATAAAGTCTTTTTGGCCTTATATTTTTGCTATATCAAGCAAAGATAATGTATTTGGGGAGAAAATAAGGCAATATTTGCTTGAAAGCCATGTTTTGTGCAAAGAAACGAACATAGGGCTTGTAGCTTTGAATGCTTGAAAAACTCATTATTCCTTTTATACCCAGATTGAAGTGATTTGCCTGATTTTCTTGATTGATTAGCTTGATTATTAATGATTTAAAAGCTAAAATCTCGGAAAACCACTTCGGTTTGAGTATAAGTATTTTATTCATTAATAAATCTTCGCCGAAGGTTTAAGACATTCTCACAAGGAAAATTTAAGAACCTTAACCATTGTTAGAATCGTTTGGACGACTAACAAGGTTTAAAAAAAAAAATAAAAAGCCTTATCCCTCGATTTCCAGGGAACTAAGATCGTAGAGGATAAAAGAAAAATTATTTAAACGCCACTATATAATCCTGTATTTTGTAATTATCTTTGAATAAGTTTAATAATTACAAGCGAAAACCTATGAGAAATATTATATGTAAACTTTTTGTTTGTCTTTTAATTTGTCTTAGTTCTGCGCTACACGCCCAGGAAGATGTGCAGAAAAAGCTTCAAACCCAAATGATTATGGTTGAGGACGGCCAAACCATTGATATCGAGGAAGGTACTTTCCAACTGACCCGGGGATTGTCCATAGAATCCAAAAACGACCTCATTATCCAGGGAAAAGGCATGGATAAAACGATCCTTTCTTTTAAAGGTCAAGTAGACGGTGCCGAAGGACTGCGGGTAAGCAATGGCAAAAATATTATTATTCGTGATCTCACCATCCAGGATGCTAAGGGTGATTGCATCAAAACAATGAATATTGATGGAATTACCTTTAAAAATGTCAAGGTGGAGTGGACTGGGAAACCCGACAAAAACAACGGGGCCTATGGGCTTTATCCTGTAAGTTGCCAAAATGTACTCATCGATGCTTGTGTGGCTACGGGAGCTTCTGACGCAGGAATTTATGTGGGGCAATCCAAAAATATTATTGTGCGTAATTCCAAAGCCTACCTCAATGTAGCAGGCATTGAAATTGAAAACTCCCTTTTTGCAGATGTTCATAACAACGAAGCTTACAACAATACTGGTGGAATCCTAGTATTTGATCTGCCGGATTTGGTGCAGAAAAAAGGAGGAAATGTGAGGGTTTTTAATAATGTACTTCGGGAAAATAATTATGAAAACTTTGCACCCAAAGGCAATATCGTCGCATCTGTACCACCAGGAACTGGAATTATGATCTTGGCGACCAATCAGGTAGAAATATTTAATAACAAAATCAGCAATAATATCACAGCCAATACCTCGATCATCAGTTATTTTATGACTGAAAACCCCATCAAAGATAGCCTATATTATCCCTTCCCCACTGGAATAAACATTCACGATAATGTGTATCAGCGCGAAGCCGTACGCCCCACTATGAAAGGACGTATCGGCAAGCTCTACCGTTTTAAGCTAAAATTTGGCACGGATGTACCTGATATTGTTTATGATGGAATCATTGACCCGGCCACCCGCAACACTGATGGTAGCATCAAACCAGAATTCAAAATCTGCATTCGCAACAATCAAAATGCTACTTTTGCCAATTTGGATGCTGAAAATGATTTTAAAAATGTAAGCCGAGACCTAAAACCTTATGATTGCACACTCAGTAATATCGAAGCACCTAAATTGAGTAATGCAGGAACAGAATAAAAAAAACTAAGCGTTAATTGCTGAATATGAAGTATTTGTTGGTATTTGTATTCTCAATATTTGGGCTGTTGGTGCTGATGTCCAGCCAACAACAGCCCACAGCCAATTTTGCACCCAAAGCAAAATTATCGGAGTATGGTTTATTCACCGGAAATCTTATGGAAATGAGACCTTCCGAAGGCGTGATTCCTTACGAACTCAATACCCCACTTTTTTCAGATTATGCTGGCAAGCTTCGTTTTGTCAAATTGCCCCCAGGAACTGTAGTGAATTATAACGACAC
This sequence comes from Microscillaceae bacterium, assembly GCA_033765345.1. GTDB lineage: Bacteria > Bacteroidota > Bacteroidia > Cytophagales > Microscillaceae > JANRIC01. The sequence goes on along the minus strand of JANRIC010000028.1, from coordinate 16,010 downwards.
AGAAGTGTTTGATTTTCCGGTAGGAACGATCCTCGTCAAGACTTTTTATTATACCCACGATTTTAGAGATGAATCCAAAGGGCGAACTTTGCTTGAGACCCGTCTGCTCATACACGAAGAAAAAAGTTGGCTTGCTCTGCCTTATGTCTGGAATGAAACCCAGACTGAAGCCTATCTGGAAGTAGCTGGAGCAGAAAAACCTATCCAATGGAAAGACCTCAAAGGCAAAAAACAAGGTATAAATTATGTAATACCCAATATGAATCAGTGCAAGGGCTGCCACAACCGAAAGGAAAAACTAAGTCCGATCGGACCCTCGGCACGTCAACTGCACGGAGAGATGACCTACGCAGACGGCGTATCGAATCAATTGCAGAAGTGGAAATCGAGGGGAATGCTTGTGGGTCTGCCCGAAAATCTAAAAGAAGTGCCTCGTGTACCCGTTTGGAATGACCCTCAGTCCGGCGACCTCAACAGCCGTGCAAGGGCTTATCTGGATATTAATTGCGCCCACTGCCATCGCCCGGACGGTCCGGCCAATACCTCCGGCTTATTTCTACAGGTTCACGAAGAAAACCCTACTGCTTTGGGCATTCAAAAAACCCCTGTGGCTGCTGGCAGAGGCTCAGGAGGGCTGAATTTTGACATTGTACCCGGCAACCCCGACGCTTCTATTTTGCTCTACCGGATGAATTCGCACGACCCTGGTGTGATGATGCCTGAGCTGGGGCGACAACTGATCCACCAAGAAGGTGTTGCTTTGATTCGTGAATGGATTCAAAGCTTAAAATGAATAATTTATTTGCTTTGATTTAACAAATGACAGAAGATATTCAGTGCCAGCACCTGCTCTTGCTTACTTAAGCTTTCAACCTGCATCAATCCTTCTTGATCCCGAAAAACAAAGGTTTTTTGTGCATTTTTAAAAACAATCTGATCGGAGGTATTCTCATAAAAAATATCATATACATTTTCCGGATGCGCCGAGGGGCGTTTGATACCGTCGTGTTGGGCATTGGGGTCAGGAGGATACTCCACATAAAATTTACCAGCACCTGAGTATAAAATCCGCTCCAGGATATAAGCTTTTACTTGGGAGAAATTTTCGGGTGTAAAGCAGTTTTGATCATTCATATCAGTGTTTTTTTGTGGAGGTATCATCGTAGAAGTTTGGGCTTGATTGATCTGAGAAATTGCCAAGCAACAGGTTAAGAAAAATAATATTTTGACTTTTTTCATAAGGATTGAATTTTCACGCAGACATTTTTTGCTTCTGTAAAAAACTTAATGGCTTCAAAACCGCCTTCTCGCCCAACGCCCGAATCCTTCATGCCTCCGAAGGGCGTTCTCAAATCACGCAACATCCAGCAATTTACCCATACGATGCCCGATTGTAGTTGTTGAGCCACCCGGCTTGATCGGTTGATGTCATTGGTCCAGATACTGGCAGCTAATCCATAACGGACGCTATTGGCATATTTAATCACTTCTTCTTCGGTATCAAAAGGCATCAGGGTGACCACAGGACCAAATATTTCCTCCTGATTGGTACGACAATCATAACTTAGATTTTCAATGATCGTAGGCTCCATAAAATACCCCCCTGCACATCTTCCCTCGAGATAGATGCGTTTTCCACCGGTCAGGATATGACCGCCTTCTTCCTTGGCTAGTGCTACATAAGACAATACTTTTTGCAGGTGGGCTTCTGATACGAGGGCACCCAGGTAGGTATCCGTTTTGAGCGGGTCACCGATGATCAACGCTTGTGTACGTTGTACAAAATCATGTTTGAATTTTTCATAGATGGGTCTTTCTACGAAAATCCTTGAGCCGCAAAGGCAGATTTGCCCTTGATTGTCAAAGGAAGATCGAAGCGTGGTTTTGAGCATTTCTTCATAATTAGAATCTGCAAAGATGATATTTGGATTTTTACCGCCTAGTTCCAGGGAAAGTTTTTTGAACATAGGGGCTGCCGTTCGGGCGATAGACTCTCCGGTTTTGGTACCACCCGTGAAGGAAATGGCTTTAATCTCCGGATGTGCGACAATGGCAGCACCGGCTTTGCTTCCCAACCCGTGAACGATGTTGAGTACCCCTGGCGGTAGTTCGGCTTCGCGGCAAATTTCAGAAAGTAAAAAAGCAGTCAGAGGGGTAATCTCTGAGGGTTTGGCAATCACACAATTGCCAGCAGCAAGTGCGGGGGCGATCTTCCAGGTAAAAAGATATAAGGGTAAATTCCAGGGCGAAATACAGCCTACAATACCCATAGGGTCGTTGCGGGTATAATTCACGGCGTTATTTTCCATGATATGTGCCTGATTGGAGAAGTGCAGAATCGCTGTGGCATAGAATTTAAAATTTTTAGCCGCCCTGGGAATATCAACCTGTTTGGCAAAAAAGAGCGATTTGCCATTGTCGTTACATTCTGCCAGAGCCAATTCATTGAGTTTTTTGAGAATCAAGCTGCCGAGATGATTGAGCATATTGGAGCGTTCTTCTACTGGAGAAAGCGACCATTCTGCGAAGGCTTTTTGGGCAGATTCTACGGCTAGTTGCACGTCCCTTTCGTCTGAGTCGGGGATTTGCGCAAATATTTCGCCCGTAGCCGGGTTGTAATTGTCTAGATAATTACCAGACAAAGGCGGGACGAGCTGCCCACCAATATAATTTTGTATTTTTTGCACGGGATAAAATGTTTTAATCTTCCATATAAATTTATTACCTTAGTAGCCTATTGAAAAAATGGTTTGTCAAACTTGTCCTATATAGAACTGATAAAGATACAAGTTTTAATTTAATTTGATACAATCAAGCATGGCTCGACAAAATGCAATTCAACAACCCACTGAGGTGCTCCTGGAAGAAATTGATTTGGAAAACCAAATTAAGAAATTATTGGATGATACTCAACTCTATTTTGATTATAGTTTGGTAGGAGGCTTGGACGAAGCAAATTCTTCTAAAATTCGCCTGGATTTGATCACTATTAACCAAGAACATAATCAAAAATTTCTTTTTCATTCCGTGCAGGGAAGAAGCAAAGTACTCATTCTTCAGGAAATAATTCACTATATCCAGGAATACAAAAAACACCTGGAAATCTATGCCATCGAGTGGAAAGACCTCAAATCGGATGATAAAATACAAATCTCCTGGTTTAGAGGAAACGATATTTTTGATATATTGCACAAGTTTTATTATGATAAAGAAAAAAGCCAGTTTAAAATATTTAAAATTAAACTGATGCCAGAAGCTTAATAAAGCTATTCACATGTATTTCAGGTCAAACTTAACCTTAATCAGCAAAAACTTTCATGAATACTTCACCGTTTTTTGAAGTTGCCTTGAGTCTGATTGATCGTATCGGAGCAGTTACGGCCAAGCAACTGATTAGTTATTGCGGTTCGGCAGAGGCAGTTTTTAAAACTGCTAAATCTAAATTGCTCCGAATCCCTCAAATAGGTATGCACACCGCTCAACTGATTATGGATCACCAGAAAGAAGCCCTGGAAGAAGCTGAAAAAATTTTGCAAAAAGCCGAAAAAGAATCCGTTCAGATATTGTGCTTTTATCAGAAAGATTATCCGCAAAGACTCAAAGATATTCATGATTCCCCTTTGATTTTGTACTACCAGGGAAATACAAGCCTCAACCCCGAAAAAAGTGTAGCTATTGTGGGTACAAGAGATGCCAGCAACTATGGGAAAAATATCACTGAGGAACTGGTAGCCGATTTACAGAAACACAAAGTACTGATCGTCAGTGGCTTGGCCTATGGGATAGATATAGCAGCCCATCGTGCCAGCCTAAAAAACGAACTACCCACTGTTGGCGTAATGGCAAGCGGAATAGACATTATCTATCCCTCAGTCCATAAAAATACAGCACAACAAATGCTACACGCCGGAGGTTTACTGACAGAAAGCTGCTTTGGCACCAAACCGGACGCAGTGCGATTCCCAGCTCGGAATCGAATTATTGCCGGATTGGCAGATGCCGTAGTGGTAGTCGAAGCCAAAGAAAAAGGCGGTGCGCTGATTACGGCTGAGATTGCCAATGGATACCATAAAGACGTATTTGCCATACCTGGAAATATAAACTCTAAAACCTCACAGGGATGTAACTGGCTGATTAAAAATCATAAAGCAAATTTGATCAGCTCTGTAGAGGATTTAATTTATATGATGAATTGGGACGTTCAGAACGATAAACCGGGGCGACAACAAACCCTGAATTTTGAAAAAATAGACCTCGATGAGCCTGACCGACAAATTATACTATGTCTGCAGGAAAAACAAAACGAAGGAATGCGTATTGATGAACTTAGTTATAAATTGCAAACACCTATTGCTCAGATTCAGGCTCGATTGATGAATCTTGAACTTTTAGGGCTGATTCAAGCCTTGCCAGGAAAAAAATTTGTGCTAAATTAAGCAAACAAAGACGAAGTGTTTCTCTATTAAAAATTATCTGTGTAATATTATACTGATTAGTCCTGAAAGTTTGTATGCCTACTTATTATGAAATACTGGAACTTGACCGCAATGCCGATAAGCAGGCTATCAAAGCAGCTTATAAAAAGTTGGCCATGAAATACCATCCTGATCACAACCCAGGAAGTACAACGGCTGAAGAACGCTTCAAACAAATTAACGAAGCCTATAAGGTTCTTTCGGATGCCACCAAAAAACAAAATTATGACCTAGGACTCGAACTCCTGAAAATCAGCCCTTATCATTACCAACAATACCAAAACAACACATATTCTACAAATCCTCCCAAAACCAATACCCACTACGAACCTTATGTCAATACTTATGACCCAGCAAACTATGTGTCAAATTCCCTAAAATTTAAGATCAAAATCTTCGCTGGCATATTTTTATTGTGTACCACAGTTCTTGGATTATTTTTTTACAGATATATTACCCAACTGACCGCAAACAACCATTACCAGGAAGCCCTCGACTTTTTTGAAAAAGAAAAATACCGGGCATCTTTAGTCAAAATCGGATATGTATTTGAATATCAACCTAATCACTTGGAAGCACATATTCTAAGAGCAAAAATCAATTCCGAAAAATATCAAAATTATGTGATGGCATTGGGCGATTATGAGTTTGTCATCCAAAAAATGAAAACGCCTCCTGCTGAGATTCATTATAAAATAGGTAAATGTTATTTTCATTTATATGATTTTGACAAAGCAATTATTGAATTTGAAAAAGCAATCAACCTTCCTGAACCTAAGGGAGAGTATTATTATTATCTAGGATTGTCTAAAATTAAATCTGAAAAAAAATACGCCGATATTTGCGATAATCTCAAAGCTGCCCAACAATTTGGATACCTGGATTTTGATGACGAAAGCCTCCCTGATTGCCCTTAAAGCAATTCAGTTGAGTAAGATTTATCCTTGAATAACAAATTTAAATTTCTTCCTATCGTTAATAAGACCTTAAATTGTGTGAAAGCCCTGTTTTTGTTTGTGAACCCGGTCTTAAAAAATGTTACCTTTATACATTTCACCGTATACATGAACATAAATTAGGCCTCTTAGCTAAAACTATAATGAATTATGTTTCTCAAAATTGGCAATAAATCCAGATACAGACTACAAATAAATCGGCAATATACCCAGATGCTCTTGCTGCTGTGTTTATCTTTTGGCAGTAAGATATATGCCCAGGCACCCAATCAACCTCCAGTGTTGATGGATGTTTTTCTTCAGGGGCAATCAAGCGAACCTGGAAACCTCTTTCTCTATAAAAGTAGCCCAACCACAAGTATTCCAGTATTCGTAGCCATTAGAAATAATTTTTCATTAGGTCTTGAACCTTTGAGAACCGCCTACCCAGGCACACCTACTACGACGCTGCTTATCCGGGATATTTCTAACGGTAACAGCTCCTTTCCCAGAGAATTTACCAATTATCAAAATAAATTTTATTTTTTCGCCAATGATGGTGTCTCAACCACAGGTACGCTATGGGTAAGTAATGTCACCCTAGCCGGAACTCAGGTAGTACTCAATATCTTCCCCGGCGGAGATAGCCAGGCTCGCTTTCTAACTGTATCCAATAATTTGTTGTTTTTTGCCGCTCGTAACAGTACGGACGGCTCTGAACTCTGGCGAAGTGACGGCACCGCAGCAGGCACAGTAAAGGATGCCAATATCAATACCAATGGTAGCCTGGGATCTTTTCCCGAAAGCCTGACCAACGTAAATATCGGCGGATCGGATTATCTGTTTTTTACAGCAGACAACTCTGCCAGCCCGGGAGCAGGGAGTGCAGGTTTGGATCGGGAGCTATGGGTACGTAGCCCGCTTGGAGTAGTATCCCTGGTCAGAAACCTAAAAACTGTAGACGGCTCCGACCCAAAATATCTCAGAGCATTCAACAACTCTTGTGTGTTTTTTGCCTTAGACGAATCAAAACCCGGTGCTCCTTATGGCTTATGGGCTAGTAATGGCACCTCAGCCGGCACCAATTCCATCAACCTAGGCACAGCCGCTCTGGTTGATACCATCCCTCCGGTAATCTCAGGAAATAAGCTTTATTTTGTTGCCACAGATGCTACCTTTGGTGCTGAACTTTGGGCTTATGACGGTATTACAGCTTCAAGAGTTGACGACATTTATCCCGGAGCTAATTCCTCAAAACCTCATAATTTGGCAGATATCAACGGTACTTTGTTCTTTGCCGCAGATAGCTCTGGGGTTGGAGTTGAGTTGTTCAAAAGTGATGGAACGGCAGCAGGCACTCACCTGGTGGCCAATATTGTATCAGGATCTTCATTTCCCAATTATATCACCAATGTCGGTGGGATAGTTTATTTTTATGTAAGAAATATTAATCCCAGCCCGCTTTATGCCAACAACGGCTATATTTATTTTCATAACCCTTCTACCAATGTCACCGGACTTTATTATAGTTTTGCATCTGCTAAAGTAGCAGGGCAGACCAATCCCATAGCCGGAGTGGGAGGCGCACTCAGTGGAAGTTATGGGGAAATTTTGCCCCTGCCCAATGGAGGATTCTATTTTATAGCCGACGGAATCAACGGAAGAGCCAAAGAACCCTGGTATTCAGCCCCTTGCCCCACCATTACCCTAGAATATGATCCTGTAAATGGAAATATAGTATGTAGCGGCAACACCGCCGTAAGTCCTGTTATTAGAGTAAGCGGAGCAACTCCCGCTCCCTCTTTTGATATTTGCCCTAATCTGGATAACAATTGTTTTACATCTTCCAACCCAGCAAATTTGGTCATAGACCCTGCCACAGGAGTCATTAATCCTTCTGCCAGTGTGGAAGGCTCTTATGTAATTACCTACGATTATGACGATGGAAGCTGTAGCACGGTATCTACAGTCAGTATTACCATTCAAGCCACAGTCACGGCTGATTTGTTGGTAGAACCCGTAGCAGGCCGGCAAGGCGTAACGGGTAGAACAAATGCCGATTTATTAAACTCAACCTTCGATTTTGGAGCATTAAATACCCCCCAAGGATCTCCCCTGAATGACGGCTCTAATAACCTGACCTTTTCTCCTGACGGCACCAAAATCTATGTAGCTGACGAACAAAATCACTGCATTCGTCAATTAGACCTCACTAATAATGCAGTAACTACACTCGCCGGAGATGTCAACGGGATATCTGGAAGTAATGACGGTGTCGGTAATGCAGCAAGATTTACAAGACCAACAGGGATTGATACGGATGACTTTGGAATCATTTACGTAGCTGATAAAGGCAATAACCTCATTCGGAGGATTGACCCCACTACCGCAACTGTAACTACCATAGCCGGAGAAATAGGTGGAGGAGATCAAGACTCTACTGATGCCCGGAAAGCTCTTTTTCAATCTCCTAATGATCTGGCTGTTGACAACAACGGCAATATCTATGTAGCCGATCGTAACAATCACAAGGTTCGTAAAATTACCCCCGCAGGCAACGTAACTACCCTGGCAGGGCAGCCCAATCAACCCTTTCCTTCTTTCGGATTGGTAGACAGCAACACGCCCAGCCAAGTGAGATTCTATTACCCCAGTGGCATTGATGTAGACGATGCAGGAAACGTCTATGTAGCTGATCAGTTTAATCATCGCATTCGAGTAATACAACCCTCCGGAGCTACTACAACCTTTGCAGGGGGGCTACCAAGTGACGGAAGCTCACCCATCGGTCCTAAATCTCGCCAAGATGTAGAAGGCGCTTTAAATACAGCCAGATTTTTTTATCCCTTAGATGTCCATATCGCGCCCTCTGGGCGAATCTACGTGGCCGATCGGGGTAATCACAAGATCAAAGCCATGGAGGGAGGCATAGTAGAAACTTATGCAGGAAGTTATATTGATGTTGATGGTTCTTATTTTGAAGGCCCGGCAGGGAATGCAGAGTTTGCCTTCCCCAACGGTGTTGTGAGTGATCTGAGCGGACAAGTCTATGTGATTGACAGAAGAAACTCTATGATTCGCCGTACCATAGTCAATAACCCCGCAGGAGTAATCACCGGAGGAGGTACTTATTGTGCTTACAGCAACCCCACAGTGACCCTTACACTTAGTGATTATAATGGTGCTCCAGATGTCAGCCGGATTATTCGCTGGGAAAGAATTTCTCAAGCAGGAGATACCACTACTTTTCCGGGAAATACAGCCACATTAAATGATACAGGCTTTCCGCTTTCTCCACAAACCTATACTTATAGAGCTATTGTCAATATCGGCACCTGCGGTCAATTACCCTCCGAAACAGTAAGCGTTGAAATAGCAGCCCCCGACTTGCCTGTCATTAACAGTGCTCCGGTATGTTTGACAGCGCCTACCGTGAACGTAACCCTGGTAGCAAGCGGTGCCTTAGATGGAGAATATCGCTGGTATGATGCCTCTGGCACTACATTACTGGGTACAAATGATACTTTAGTGGTGAGTATTGCAGATACCACCGATTACTTGGTATCTATTTTAAAAGGAACTTGCGAAACACCCAGGGTGAGTCATAAAGCCATTGTCATTCCTCTACCTACCCCTACCGTAAATACCGTAGCACCTGTCTGCGTAGGGGATGTGATCACATACAATACCCCGATTCGTTCGGGAGCTACCTATTCCTGGGCAATCAATGGCAACGGCTCTTTTGTGGGTGGCTCTACCTCAAATTCAGTGCAGGTAAGATGGCATACTGTAGGCGGAGGTACCATTCAGGTTTCGGAAACGATCAATGGCTGTGCCGGAATTTCAGCCCTCGAGAATCTAAGTATCCGACCTATTCCATCCCCTGCTATCATCGGCAGTGGAACAGCCTGCGCCTCGGATACTACATTATATAGCGTAAATAATACTGGCAATAATTTTAACTGGACTGCTCTGGGAGGCACTATCGTTGGCAGCAATACCCTGGATAATGTAAGGGTAATCTGGACAGCCGCCGGAACAGGTCAATTGATCCTTAGAGAAACCATCGCAGCCACAGGTTGCTTCTATGAAGATACTTTGAGCGTAAATATTAATGCAAAACCCGCTCCGGTAGCCACAGGAGCTTTATCAGTTTGCACAGGAGATACCCCCGCCCCTTATGCTGTGCCTAATACAGGTAATACCTTCCTCTGGTCGGTAAATAACGGAACTATTGTAGGACCGAACAATCAGAATACTGTAACGGTCACCTGGGGTGCTGCTGGTTCCGGTAGTTTGATTATCCAAGAGACCATTCCGTCTTCAGGTTGTATCAATTCGGATACTTTAAATATCACCATCAACCCTGAGCCTAACCCAGTCATTAGCGGAACCGCTACACTATGTAATTCCGATACTTTGGTGTATAGAGTGACCAATACAGGCAACAACTATAGCTGGAGTGTAACCAATGGGTTCATTCAGGGAAGTAACACCCTTGATTCGGTAGTGGTCATCTGGAACGGCTCCGCTGCTGGACAAGTGCGTGTGCGCGAAACAATTGCCGCCACAGCTTGCTTTGATGACGATACGCTCGACGTAATTATCAATGCCTTACCCACCCCTGCCATCACTGGAAATAATAATGTGTGTTTTGGAAATACCTATACCTACCGCACCAATGCCACAGGAAATACTTTTAACTGGACAGCGACCAATGGCTTAATCGTCGGAAATGCTGATCGTGACAGCGTAACGGTCACCTGGAATGGCGTGTCATCCGGACAATTAAGGCTACGTGAGACCGTAGTAGCCACAGGGTGTTTTGCAGAAAACACTTTTAATATTACCATTAATCCACTCCCTGCTCCTGTGATTGCTGGGCAAGATTCAGTCTGTATTCAGGATATTGAAAATTATACAGTAGCACCAAGCAGCAATACTTTCAACTGGATAGTGACAGGAGGTACACTGACCTCTGGAGGCAATACAAATAATGCGACCATCCAGTGGACATCTGCCGGAACGGGGCAAGTGATCATTGAAGAAACCTCCACTGCCTTGGGATGTATCCAACGTGATACCCTTAACATAGTAGTGAACCCTTTTCCAACGCCTGTAATCACGGGTAACGACACGCTATGCCAAGGGCAAACAAGTATCTATAATGTACTTCCGGTAGCTGGGCATACCTACAACTGGACAGTGGCCAATGGACTTATCATATCCGGGCAAGGCACAGCAGCCCTGACCGTACAATGGAATAACAGCGGAGTGGGACAAGTACTTGTTCGTGAAACCATCACTGCTACAGGTTGCTTCCTGGATAATGCACTCGCAATCTTCATTCAGCCACAACCCGTACCTGTAATCACTGGTAATGCGACGGTTTGTTTGAATGCCACTCATACATATAGTATTATCAATACTGGCAATACCTATAATTGGTCTGTAAGCAATGGTACAATCATAGGAAATAATACCCTGGATAACGTAACGGTACAATGGACAGGGCCAGACCCTGGTCAGCTTGTCATTACAGAAACTGTTGCTGCAACTGGTTGCTTGAATCGTGATACGCTCCAGGTGACCATCAATCCTACTCCTAATCCGGTCATTTCAGGGAATTCTACAGTATGCCAATCTCAAACAGAAAACTACCAAGTTACCAACACTGGAAATGCATACCTTTGGACAGTCACCAACGGAACCATTGTAGGAAGCAATACCGCAGACAATATAGGTATTATCTGGAATACCAGTGGTCAGATTATTATACGCGAGACAATCCTGGCCACAGGATGTTTCCGCGAAGACACACTAAATGTCATCGTAAATCCCATTCCACAAACTTTGATCGCTGGAAGTGACACGGTCTGTACCGGAACTATCGTAGGATACCGCATTCCAGCAAATACGGGAAGAACTTATCTCTGGGCTGCCGACAATGGAACCATCGTGGGAAGTAGTACCTCTGATACAGTAACTGTCAACTGGACAGGAACAGGAGTTGGGCAGCTTCGTATTCAGGAAACCATTACAGCTTCTGGTTGTATCCATGCTGATACCTTAGATATTACCATTATTAATCAACCCAATACGGATATTACTGGTCCGACTACCCTCTGCGCCGGGGATACGGCTACTTATCAGGCCTCAGGTGCTCCTGCGGGGTTTACTTATTTATATACCTGGACGGTACAGGGGGGTTCGATACTCTCCGGCCAAAACACGCAACAAGTACAAATCGCCTGGAATAGTACCCCCAGTGGCGTAGAATATGTATTGGTAGATATCCAAGTACAAGGAAGCACCTGTACTGCCTCGACACCGCTTCCAAGCGGACCCGGAGATATGGGTTTTGTCGTAGTTAACCCTTTACCCAACCCTGTAATTAATTCTGCTACCGGACTGGGCGATGTATGCCAATTCTCAACACATCAATACGGTACTAGCAATGACCCAGCAAATACCTATAGCTGGACAGTAAGCGGAGGAAATATTATCTCAGGCGGTGGCACAGCCCAGATTACAGTAGAATGGCTTACTCAGGGGCAAGGTATGATTACCTTAAACCAAACCATAACAGCCACTGGATGTACCCAAGATGCTGCACCAATCAATGTTAATATCTTGACTAGTCCAGGCGTTCCTACTACCGAAGATCGTAATCTTTGTGCCGACGGCACAGCAAATCTATATGCTACTGAACCCACTGCCAGCCAGTTCAATTGGTATGATGTAGCTACAGGAGGCACTCCGCTTGCTACTACTGGCACCGGCACACCCTACACCACGAATACGCTCAATATCGCAGGCAGCCCTTATACTTTCTATGTATCTGGGCTCAACGCAGCCGGCTGTGAAGGGCCACGCGCTCCCATTCAGGTCACTGTTGATCCGAGTGTAAGCTTACAAATCAATGAACTACTCCTTATTAATGTAGAAACCTGTAACAATGATACCAGTGGTGTTTTAGAAGTGGAAATTGTCCAGGGAAATTCACCTTATACTTATAATGTAAGTAAAGACGGTGCACCCTATTCCTCCGGCTCTTTGCCTTTCGGGAGTGATACCCTGAGACTGACCGCACTCGGGATAGGAACCTATGTCATTGATGTAGTAGATGATGGAGGCTGTACAGGTTCCGGCACATTTACCATCATCAGTGCTCCAAAATATATCTCTGGTCAAACGATCACTTCGGATACATTGATTGCCGAAGGCGAAAGCATCACACTAAGAGCCAATGCTTTGGATGCGATGACTTTTGAATGGAGAGACAGCCTAAACAATGTATTAGGTACTGATTCATTGCTCACCATCACACCACCAGTCAGTGCTACTTACAGCGTATTGATCACCAATGACAAAGGCTGCGATACCACGCTTTCGGTAAGGGTCGATGTAGTACCCCTCAAAATATTTGTTCCTAATGTATTTTCTCCCAATGGAGATAGCCGAAATGACAGGTTACAAGTCTATGGAACAGGAATAAAATCTATACAATTAAGAATATTTGATCGCTTGGGGCAGCTCTTATTCGAGTCTAACCAGTGGATCGAGGGTGCTAATTTTGATGATACCATCGGTTGGGATGGTACTTATAACAACAAATTGCAACAAAACGGAAACTATGTCTGGTCTTTAAATGGGTTTTTTATCAATGATCAACCCTTCAAAAAAACAGGAAGTGTGATTTTAATGCGATAAAGACACAAATTATTTGGATTTCAACTTGAGTATTTATCTATGAAAAGAAATTATTGTTCCATGAAAAACAGGATACTAGAATTGGTTTGTGTGTGGATGTTGATATCGATGCCTCTTTTAGACTTAAACGCACAAAATGTAAGTTACTCTCAATACCATCTTGCTCCAGTGCAGACCAATCCGGCTATGATTGCCACGGGCAATCAGATGCAGGTCATTATGAACTACCGAAACCAGTCTATTGGCGCAGGAACTTCTTTTGAGACCCCGATGGTATCTTTTATTTATCCCTGGATCAAGGGCGGTGTCAAAAGGAAGGCTGCTTTTGGGCTTTCTTTTTTACAGGATAAGACTGGAGCTGGAGGAATCTTAACCAGTACCGGAGGTGTTGTTACAGGAGCCATTAACCTGAATCTAAACCCTGTTTCTAAAAGTGGGGACGTAAAATACAATAAATTTATTAGTTTTGGCGCACAGGCTGCATTTTTTCAAAGAAGAGTCAATCAGGACGCACTGGCATCAGGGGCACAATGGGATGGTTCGGACTTTGACCCGAATCTGGGGCTTGGAGAGCAATTTATCGACAATGATATTTTCAATGCTTCCAAAGCATTTCCTTTGGTGAATGCTGGTGCTTTGTTTTATATGGCTGACGCTTGCGGAAATCAAAAAGCTTATTTTGGAGTGACCTTGCAAAATGTCAATCAACCCAATACCGCCTTCTTTTCTGAGAAAAATCCACTTCCGCTTCAAATGGTTTATGCTGGAGGAATGAGCTTCGATGCAGGTGCTAATTTTACCTTTCAACCCAATATACGCTGGGTACGGGTGACTACCTCGAATGAATTTCGTTTGGGTTCGCTTTTTTATTACAATATTCAAGGAGCTGAACAAGGGTTTGTGGGTCAAGGGAAAGTAGGCGTGGGTGCTTGGTACGATTCCAACAGCTCAGTCGCTATTTCTCTGGAGGTAGACCAACCTAAATACTTTTTAGGGTTTAGTTATGATCTAGGAGCTTCTGCGCCTATAAATAACCTGGGCAGTGCTTCCTGGGAAGTCTCTCTGGGAATCAAATTCGGGAAAAAATGCTTTAATTCTCGCAATCCTCTTGTACCTCCCATCAAGGATACCACCGTAGTAGAAGTCAAAGGCGAACAAGGAGATAGCTTATATACCATTGTAGCCACATTGGAAGGCAATAAAGTAATTGACACAGATACGATTGATGTGAAATTTATCCCTGCCGAGATGGCGGCCTTCCTGATTCCTACTGATGAGGAATTAAAAATCTTTGAGCGAAAGGCTTTTTTCTATTACCTCAGCGACGATATCAACAAAGCCACTTCCGCACTTTTGGATGACATAGCCAAGTTTATGATCAAGTACAAAGGGGTCAAAATTACTTTGGAAGGACATACCTGTAATATTGGAGTGACCGAAGAAAGCAATATGGAACTTTCCGAACGAAGGGCTAACTCCGTCAAAAAATACCTACTCAATAAAGGCATCGAGTCCGACCGCCTCGAAATCGGTGTTTTCGGCTCGGCACGACCGATTTTATCCAATAAAACAGAATACGGACGCATCAAAAACCGCCGGGTTGAATTCAGAGTCCTTGCCCGAGGAGACGAAAGCAAATAAAGTGCGTTTCAGAAGCAGTAAGTTGAAAAATCCCAACACCGTCTCCGTGTTGGGAGTCCTTACCTAATACCTAAAAATTTTGATATTCTAATTTTGCCCTTAAATTTGTATTCCATAAAACGCTTTTTCTAATTTATGAATACAAATCAGGTGCTACAAAACCCCACTTCAAACCTAAGCTTGGCTTATTTTTGGGTTACATTGTCTTACATCCTGGCACTTGCCCTAGGCTTTGGAGTAGGTTATTTCTATCGTGAAAGCCACATCATTGTTATGCTGGCTATGGCAGATATTGCTGCGACTGTTGTTATTTTTATTTTCAGTTATATTTTTAAAAATTCAAGCTTTTACGATCCTTATTGGAGCGTCATTCCTATTTTTATTGCCGGAGCATTTATTTACTTGGCAGTATCTGAAGCTGATCTAGTGCGTCAGATTGTTGTTTTTCTGCTGGTTACTGCCTGGGGGCTTCGCCTGACCTTCAATTGGTGGCGTGGGTGGACGGGGCTTCATCATGAAGACTGGCGCTACGTTGATCTGGCTCGTCAGACTGGAAAGGCATACTGGTTGGTGAGTTTTTCGGGCATACACATGTTTCCGACCGTGATGGTATTTTTGGGCTGTATTCCGCTTTGGTCGTCTTTGGCTCTGAATACAACTCCCTTTGGGATTTTGGATGCGCTGGCGGCTTTGGTCACAGCAACTGCCATTTTTATTGAGGGAACAGCCGATAATCAACTCCGTAAGTTCCGCCTGAGCAATACCGAAAAAGGAAAATATCTGGATAAAGGGCTTTGGGCTTATTCGCGCCATCCGAATTACTTCGGTGAGATTATGTTCTGGTGGGGGCTTTTCTTCTTTGCCCTGGCTCAGAGTCTGGATAACTGGTGGATGGGTGCAGGAGCTTTGGCCATTACGTTGATGTTTGTTTTTATCAGCTTGCCAATGATCGATAAGCGTATGCTTGAGCGCAGAAATAACTATCAGGAAAAAATGAGACGTGTTTCTACGCTGATTCCCTGGTTTCCGAAACGATAATTTGCCTTATGGCTTCGCTCAGAGCAGGCGTTTCCGTGTATTGAGCAGGCGTTTCCGTGTATTGAGCAGGCGTTTCCGTGTATTGAGCAGGCATTTCCGTGTATTGAGCAGGCATTTCCGTGTATTGAGCAGGCATTTCCGTGTATTGAGCAGGCATTTCCGTGTATTGAGCAGGCATTTCCGTGTATTGAGCAGGCATTTCCGTGTA
>JANRIC010000018.1:0-7766 GCA_033765345.1 Microscillaceae bacterium | reverse complement strand
ATGTTTGTGTAATAAGTAAGTTTACACAAACAAAATTATCCAGAAATTTTATTATGATAAAATAAAAAAAATAAAAATTTTATATCTTAATAATATAAAAAACAAAATTAAATTCTGAAACAAGTACCTGAGTAGTAACATTATAAATTATGGTTTTTTTATAATTTCTAATTAAAAATATATTTTCATTAACTAAAAATTGGAATAGTACAATTTATTAACTATTTTCTTTGAAAGTAAATCCGATTTCTAACAAGGTAAATTTATAATTTTTTTAATTCCTTAATTAATTTAATTTCTTTAATTAATCTAATTTCCTTAATTCTCTTAATTCCTTAATTAATTTAAACTATTTTCATTTGTTTAAGATTATTGAGGCTTATCTCAATACTTTTGAGAGGTGGGTTATTTTTACATACATCTTGCTCCACGAAGAAGTATTGCATGCCCGATTTTTTCTTGGCTGCAAATATTTTTTTGAAATCAATGCTGCCATTGCCTACTTCGGTAAATTCTTTTTCGGCAGTTTTGGCCATGTCTTTTACGTGCCATAGGACGTATCTTCCGGGGTCTTTTCCAAAATAAGTAACGGCATCAAAACCTGCTTTGGTAATCCAATACAAATCAAGTTCAAAT
Organism: Microscillaceae bacterium; assembly: GCA_033765345.1. Classification (GTDB taxonomy): domain Bacteria; phylum Bacteroidota; class Bacteroidia; order Cytophagales; family Microscillaceae; genus JANRIC01. Next base: position 7,130 of record JANRIC010000018.1, on the reverse strand, counting down.
TTAACCAGTTCAGGGTCTAGGTCTTTGATCATCAGGTCAAAAGGAAGCTGATCATCCAGTTTCATAAACTCAAAGTCGTGGTTGTGATAGCAGAATTGAATACCAGCTTTTTTACAGACTTCTCCGGCTTTGTTGAAATCTTCAATGGCTTTTTTGTAATCGTCTAGGGTTTTTCTTTCTTCGGGGAAGAGGTAAGCACAGACCATATATTTATGACCTAGTTTGGCTGCATCCTCTACGGCTTTTTCCCAGCCATTGAGTACCGTACCCGGATTGGGCATCTGTTTGCCATAGGTATAATGACCGCTTGGTGCCTCAAGGTTCAGATCACCGAGTAAAGTTTTAAAATTCTCAGGTGATTGCCCGTAGAAAGTCCCATTGTTGTAGCCGGCCAATTCTACGACCTGATAACCGATGCGGGCTATTTCTTGAAGTGTACCGGAAAGGTCTTTAGAAATGAGATCTCTGACAGTATATAATTGAACACCCATTTTGAGGCCTTTTTTTAGTGTGAATGTTTGAGGATCAATGTAAGCGGCCAGCGCAAGAGCTGGCAGGGATTGGGTAAACGTGCGTCTGTTCATTTTTGTAGGTATTTGCTGTATTTAGCTTAGATTTAATTGTACGAGGCTTAAAATTATCAAATTAATTCTGCATTCAAAAAAAATATTTACTTGGAGAGGTATCTCAGGCAGAAATTTATATTTTTAAGAGACTTTATTATATTATTCTGAAATTTTTACCATATTTGAAATTATAATTAGAATAAATTGCACAAATCAAAATTGAGAGATGACAAACAATAAAGACATGAAACCTACCCTGCTGTTTAATGCCAGTTGCCTGGCTTTGATTGTAACGGCGATGACTTTTGCCATTAGGGCACGATTAGGTACCGTATTTGGGGCGGACGGTTATGGCTTGACTGCCGAAGAAATCGGTTTTGCTTTTGGACCGGCTTTTTGGGGATTTACTTTGGCAATGGTATTCGGCGGCCCGCTCGTAGATATTCTGGGTGCCAAAAAAATATTATGGATTGCCTTTATAGGGCATTTTATCGGAATTATCATTACTTTATTTGCACGGGATTTTATCACGCTTTTTATCGGTACACTTGCCATTGGTATTGGAAACGGTATGGTGGAAGCTGCTTGTAACCCTCTGGTAGCCAGTTTGTTTCCCCAAGAAAAAACCAAAATGCTGAATCGTTTTCACGTATGGTTTCCCGGTGGGATTGTGATCGGTAGTGTGGTAGCCTATTTGGTGATGGATGTAATGGGTCTGAGCTGGCAGATCATGGTAAGTACTTTGTTTATTCCTTTGGTAATATATGGTGTAATGATTATACCTTTACAATTCCCACAGACTGAGCGTGTTACGTCAGGGGTTAGTACGACTGATATGTACAAAGCTACTTTAAGTCCTTTGTTTATCCTGATGGTGATTTGTATGTTTATGACTGCGGCCACAGAGTTGGGCACTGGTCAGACGATTGAGGGACTACTTACAGGGGCAGGAGTAAAACCGATTCTAGTATTGGCATTTATCAATGGAATTATGGCTTTGGGTAGAGCATTTGCGGGTCCGATAGTACATAGTTTATCTTCTTCAGGCATGTTACTTTTCTCAGCTGTATTTTCAACGATAGGGTTATTCTGGTTGAGCTATGCTACGGGACCAACTACCTTTGTAGCGGCCTTTGTTTATGCGGTGGGTATTTGTTATTTCTGGCCTACGATGTTAGGTTTTGTTTCTGAAAAGGTCCCTGAAAGTGGTGCATTAGGGCTTTCTATTATGGGAGGAGCCGGTATGTTTTCTACTGCTGTGGCGCTGCCTATCATTGGTGGATTATATGAAGGACTCACTGGGGCAGTTACTTTGAGATATATTGCTATTATGCCTTTGATTTTGGTTGTAGCATTTTCTTTAATTTATGTGCGCTATGGCAAGAAAAAAGAAATGCAGGCGGCTTAAAAGAAGAATTGACTAAAAAAATGAAAGGTCTGTTTGGATAACAGACCTTTTTTTGTTGTCTAATTACATATTCGTTCAGGGATGCTCTCACCATCCAAATTGCGGGCATTTCAAACCCACATTGATGATATAGCTAAAATGAATCCCCGTAGTAAAATACAAGTCATGGCTGCTGGGATTCCCACGGGTGCTTTCTCCTCTGCGAAAACTGCCTAATGTCTCATAACGAATGCCGTCAAAACCTATGTATGCATCTACCCCAAACTGTGCAATGGCTTGCTCAAGATTTCGGGTGCTATTCGTTCGGGCTGATACCGATTCCAGCGTTCGGTTAGATAGCGAAGCCGCCAGAGGATTCCCTAGGTCATCCAGATTGGGATATTCGCCGCTGACATCATCCAGGTGATCAAAAAATGTAAACCTTATACCGGATTCAATGGCTATATCCAGGCGTTCATTGACTGACCATTTAAAACCCACCCCCAACGGCAAAACCAACTGTATTTTGCTGTAAGGAGCATCATAGCCTGGTCTGCCTTGCCCTTCTGTACCGAGGGGCTGCAAATCTACCCATTCAGTGCTTTGATTGAGGATAATCTTGGCTTGCGGATTATGGTGTATCAAACCGAATCCAAAAAAAAGAAAAGGCGTAAAAGGTACTCTTTTGCGATATTTTCCATAACTCCCGATCAAATCCCAGGTGTTAACCAAGGTGAGTTCTACGATGTCATTTCTAAAATGAAGATTTCGGGCATACGTGCCGCTATTTTCTGCACTCGAAAAGTCATCACCTTCTAACCTGCCCCAGTTCAGGCTCAGGCGCAGGTGTGAGCGGGGGCTGATCTTCCGCATCACAAAAACTCCTGCTCCTGGGCGCGTAAAACTAACCCCCGAAGGAATATCCCCGAAATAATTCATGGCATTGAGTTGAAAGCCTGCACTTACATACCCTTCGGTCTCTCGGCTTGGAAAAGAACTAGAACGAGAGGGCTTTCTCTGTGCCTCTGCCTGAACACAAAAAAACAATTCCTGTAAAATCAAAAAGATGACAATGCGATTTCTAATTTTCATAAATCCGCTAGATGTAAAAAACCTTTTGCAAAAAAACGTATCTTTGACCTCTTTATACTTTGGAATAACGACAGCACAAAGCAAATATATGTATCCAATCTTAGAACTTAAATCTGGAAGGGAAAAATCACTCCTAAAACAGCACCCCTGGGTCTTTTCAGGAGCCGTGGAGCGATTGCCGGATGCCCAAAACGGAGATATGATCCAAATCCACAATCATCAGGGTAAATTGATGGGCTACGGCTTTTATTCTCCCCAAAGTCAGATTACAGCCCGAATTTTTGAATTTACACAGCAGCCGCTTATATTGGATAAGTCTTATTGGATGCTCAAAATCCAAAAATCCTACCAAATCAGACAGGCTTATGTACAAAAGGCCGATACAAATGCGTATCGTCTTTTGCACGCTGAGGGGGATTTTTTCCCCGGAGTGATCATTGATATTTATCAAAATTGTGCCGTAGTGCAATTACTCGTCAAAGGCACAGAAAAAATCTATCCGCAAATCACCGAAGCTTTGCAAAATTTGGGTTTTGAATATATTTACCTAAAAACCAAGGATAACTCCCGATTTCTGGAAGATTTGAACTTGCCGGGAAGCTGGGTAGATGACCGTGTTCCAAAGCAGGTAGAAATTCTTGAGAACGGACTAAATTTTTATATTGACGTAGAAAAAGGTCAAAAAACGGGCTTTTTCCTGGACCAACGTGAGAATCGTCAATTGCTGAGAACATATTCATTCGGTAAAAAAATATTAAATACCTTTAGCTATACCGGTGGGTTTTCGGTCTATGCCCTGGCAGGAGGGGCAAAGGAGGTGCATTCCGTAGATATTTCTAAGGAAGCGATTGCCTTGGGAGATGAAATTATCCGGAAAAATTTTGACTCCCAAGCTCCACATCAATCATACACAGAAGATTGTTTTGATTTTTTGAAAAGAAGTTCGGCTGATTACGATATAATTGTACTGGACCCTCCAGCGTTCGCTAAAAACAAAAAAGCTATCCCTAATGCCTCCAGAGGCTATATCAGCCTGAATGAATTGGGATTACGCAAGCTCAAACCTGGCGGGCTTTTGTTTACTTTTTCCTGCTCAGGGAGTATTGATCGGGATTTATTTCGAAAGATTGTATTTACGGCAGCAGCAGAGGTAAAGCGAAACATACGCATTCTTCATCAATTGTCCCAGCCCTTGGATCATCCAATTAATATTTATCACCCCGAAGGAGAGTATCTCAAAGGGCTGGTATTACAGATAGAATAAAGCAAAGAAATAGCGGATAATTTTTGAAGGAATGGATTTTTTTATAGATTCGCAAACTTTCAAAGAGACAAAGTATTCTTTTAACGATTAAAAATATGAAAATAAACTATGGTTGTAACGGAGGATAACAAACTGAAAAATCTGATTATTGTAGGTGATCGGGCTCTGATAAAACCTAAAAAACAAAGCGAACAAACTCAAAGCGGTTTATATCTACCTCCAGGGGTACAGGAATCGGAAAAAATTCAAAGCGGTTATGTGATGAAAGTAGGCCCGGGTTATCCCATACCGCTTCCAGCAGACGACTTTGAAGAAAGTTGGAAAGAGCAGGACGAGCGCATCAAATACATTCCTTTGCAGGTGCAAGAGGGCGATTTGGCTATTTTTTTACAAAAAGCAGCTTATGAAGTGATGTATGAAGGTGAAAAATACTTTATCGTTCCCCAACACGCCATTCTGATGATAGAAAGGGATGTGGATTTGTTTGAGTAGCTTTTGACCTTCATACCTATTTTATCTTTTACTTTCTTTTCCAAAGACAATGTACCCCTTCACTGTTGCTGTATGCAATGGTATTGGGGTCTATGATTTGTAAGGTAGAGGAGTATAATTCACCATTGACTCCTGTCAGTTCTCTCACATACTTTTTTGAGTCAATTTTTTTCCAGATGTATTTTTTATAATTCAAGCCTGTGATCTCAATATCCTGCTCTATGGCTTTGATACTGATGTTATTTTCTGTTCCTATCAGATTCCAGGTGCCTACCAAAGCTGCATTGGTAATGATCACATCAAAATTGTCCAGCGTTCTGAAGCCATCAACCATGCTCGCTTCAATGATAGGTGTCACGCCCACAGGAACACGAAAATTGCAGGTGGTGCTAAAAGTACCGTTACTCAGTTCATAAAGTATTTTACCATCGCGGGTAGTCAGCCCGGTTGATTTACCACCATAATCGGCTGCTGAGGAACAGTCATAAAAAGTCTTTTCGGTATTCAGTACTTTAAAATCTACCAGCGTATTTTGAGTGGCATAAAGTGGCAGAGGATTATTGATTTGTATGGTCATTTTAAGATAATACTCATCAAAAGTGATTTTTTTCTTCTCTACTTTTTTAAGCAATTGATATTCATAAGAAGCCTGAATATTTGTGTAATTTCCACTCGGAATCTCCTTCACCTGAGCATGAGACCAAGTGATTGAGAGTAGTACAAGACTCGTGTAAAAAAGTTTTTTCATTGGATTTTATGTTAAAGTTCATTGTATTATCTGATTAAACCTGCTCAAAGTTTCAGTAGATACAAAAAAATCCCTGAAATTTTTCGTTTCAGGGATTCTTGGTTATATTTTTTTAATAAAATTACTTCAAAGAGGCAATCAACTCTTCATTCAGTTTGATATATCCGAAATCACTGGGAGCTTTTTTAGCCAAGTCAAGCGACATTTGAGCGGCGGCCAGGGCGGCGGCTTTGTCACCTTTAGCTTTAAGCATTTTGGCTTTTTGGTGTACATTCCAAAACTGCTCTGCATTTTTACCTTCTGCCAAATACATATCCATCCATTGGATGGCCTGATTTAGGTCACGACCAGTCTCAAAATAATAATTGGCAGCAGCCAGATAATTACCTACAATGGCTTTCATCACCTGAGCGTCAAAATCTGATTTGAGAGGAAGTTTTACAGAAGTATTTTCCCAGGCAAGCTCCAGGTTGGCGGTTTTATTATCATCGCTGATATCGCTGATGTTAAAGGTGAGCGTTTCTACTTTTTCGGTCAGTTTGCCCGGTTTTACAGTAAAACGACCTACTTCTTTAGTCTTATCATAAGCAGCGGTATTACCTCCGATGCTCAAGTCTTTATAAAGCATCACTGTCCATTCGGTAGCACCAGGAATCGTAAAAATGAGGTATTCACCTGCTGGAATTTTTGTTCCCATAATGTCCAGTTCGCCACTGATGGTGAGTTTGGTGCCGTTATTAGCACCACTGCGCCAGATTTGTCCGTAAGGAGCTACAAAACCCTCACCAGCACCAAAGATTTTTCTTCCTTTGGCTTTGGGGCGGAAGTAATCAACGGTGACATCTGTAAGACCAACTTTGGAATAAACCTTTCCTTCGGGGCTAGGTCTTGGAGTTTGGATTTGTGCAAAAGCTGAGACATACACACCCATCACTGCGATTAGCAAAAGGGCTTTTCTATACGTTTTGTTCATTTTTTAGACTATTTTAGATAAAAATAATGGCCCAAATATAGAATATTCCCCTGTTAATCAGCAAATTTTAACACTTCGATAAGAACTTCTCAGGAAAGATTGAATGCTTTTAAAGCTCCACCGGATCAATCAGCAGTTTATTTTTGACAAATACGAGTGTAAAGGCATAAAGCGACTTGCGATTTCGGAGTGTAGGGTCAGCCTGGACATATTGCAGGATTTGTGTTTTGGCTTCTTGTTTCGCTTGAATGATTTTTTGTTCGCTGGCATCAGATTTTTTGAGATATTTGAGTTCAAAGATGTACTCATAATCAGTTTTTTTATCGGTAGGTGCTATAAAAAGCAGATCGATGTATCCAGCGGGGGTTTCCCTTTCGCTGGGTGTGTAGTAAGTATTGGTCTGGATGATATAAGCAATGATGAGTACTTTGATGTATTTTTCGTCAAAGTTTTGATAGTCTCGGTTAGAGAGGATATTGAGTACATCTTCCACCATTTTCATAAAAGGCTGGATATTACCCCGAAGCATAGCTCTGACTCCTTCACGGATTTTATCCTCGTTGTAAGGCAGGTTCTCGCGCTCGGTAATGAGCCAGGCAAAATATTCC